>NZ_CP011310.1:0-602480 GCF_001077815.2 Aurantiacibacter atlanticus
AATCCAACTTGGAGGAAAATCAGGGGGTCACGTCACTAGCGCATCCTTCAACCGAATTCAGACGCTTACGAAATTCGTCGACAGGTAAGTTCAGAAAGGCTGCGCATATGCTGTCGACAAGTTCTCTATCACATTTGTCTGGCGGACTATGTATCCAGGTCCGGGTCCAATTCAACGCGGGCATAAGCAAGTGACCTGACAGATCAGGTTCCGCGAATATATACTCGTTGTCGAACAACAAGCGCATCGTATCCTGAATGATATCACGATATTCCGCACTACGCATTTCCAGCCTAGCGCGCGCACTTTCACTCAGCTTCAGCCATTCAACCGTCCATACGCGATGAATATGGCGCCTGTCACCATTCACGAGGTGTATATGAGCATGCACCAACGCACGCAGCCGACCTAGGGGAGTGGTCTTTCCTTCAAGCGCAGCGTCGATATCGGCCATCCCTAGCTCGATTCCTCGCTGGATAACTGCCTCCAACAATTCCTCTTTACTCGCTACGTGATGAAAAATACTGGCGACGCTCAACCCGACTTCCCCAGCTATTGTTCGGACCGAGGTTCCGTCGTAGCCGCCTTCCGAAAAAAGCTTGGCTGCTGCATCAACGATGTCTTCTCGCCGGACTGGCGACCTCCTCTTCTTTTTAGTGGCAGGCGAATTCAGCATGCAATTATCACTCACTTTTAATGACCGATCCTAGGTTTCGCCGGTTTACGAATGCCTCAACTGGCTTGGCAAAGAACAGGCTGCCAAAGCGGGAGAAGGTGCGCTCAAACGGCGCATTGGGTAACTGGGCAGTTGCCGAGTCTGCGCGGGCAAAATGGTTATTGTTGACCAAAGCTGCCTTGGCAAGATTCGTCTATGCGATCGTCAGGTCAGGTAAAATATCAATACCTCCCACCTTGCCCTCCGGTGCAACAGTGTCGGCAATCACAATAGTACTAGTGCCTCCGCCACAGCCAACGTCAAGTACGCGCTCTCCGGGTTTGGTGGTTTGCCTTTTCGAGAAGAACTGCACCGATAGGTGCAATCAATCCTTCAAACTTATGGGGGCTAGTGAGGTATTTACCCCATTTCCCTTGCCCAATCTTCTCCCACGATCGAGGCTGCCGCATTCTCCTTGTCGTCAGTCATGACGTCACCTTTCTCCTTTGACCAGATTGTCATAGCCGCAAAACACCCATTACGAGAAAATTATCCTAAACACCTCTATAATATCCGCAATGAGGTCACCGTTGAAGAAACTGGTGAGGAGGCCCATGCGGCTTCGAGCCACTGATTCACGGGTTGTGTAGTCGGCTCCGGTAAATTCGCATATGACTTACCCTTCCTAGTAGCATCAGCCGACGCTTCTCGGTACTAAACGCCGATTGCTTGTTTCGCCCACACAACAATCGTGCTGACTGGCAATGCGCCTGATTTGCGAGAGGTCTCTTGGCCCTTTAGCAAAATCACCAAGGTAGGAATTGAGCGTATTTGATAACGACCCGCAATCGCCTGTACGGCCTCCATATTTAGCTTACCTAGGCGGACGTATGGTTCAAGCTGAGCTGCAGCAGCCTCGAACGCCAGAGCCATTTGGTAGCAAGGGCCGCACCATTGAGCCCGAAAATCAACCGACAAAGGAATGTCGCTCTTAACCGCATGCGCTGCAAAATTGGCCGTCTTGGCGTCGGGCGGGAAAAGGGGGATTGTGCGAGCGCTCTTGGTCGCGGCGGCTTTACGAGCAAAATCCACGTCCCATGTGACAAACAAGAACTGCCTGTCGGCTTCATCCTGACCGGCCAAGAAGCTTCCGATTACACCGCCGCAGAACCGCTGATGGCGCTGCCAGTGTCCAAACCCAAAGGGTTTTACCCCCGTGGATCCCGCCACGAAAGGGAGGAACGATGCCCGCTCACTTCGACAAACAGCTCTACCCTCAGCGCCACAAGATCGAAAACCTGTTCGCTCGCCTCAAAGACTGGAGGCGCATCCACACGCGCTATGATCGTAGGGCCGACATCTTCATGGCCGCCATCACATCGCAGCCATTTGCGCATTCTGGATCAATTAATGAATCCTGAGCCTAACTGCGGTTAGACCGACAGCGCCGGCTCAGAGTTCCATTCGTGAGAGCCATTGCACCTCAACAAGTCAAGCACCCCGGTATTCATTCTTGCAGGCAACTATCATCCGGACTCGGTGATAACGGGCAGTATCCCGTGGACGTCGAACTTAAAACGCTTCACTTTACGCGAACCTGGAACACATACTTTACTGGACCTTGGCGCCGCCATTCAATAGCTGATGAAAAACCGAATAATTAGTAAGAAACTGAAAAAGAGGATGCGCGCTTGTATATCGCCCAATTTGCTCAGGGACTTGAGCCGCTAGATATTACTCACGACCACTTCGTTGAAGATGCTATCCAAACGGCCCGCGATCTGGGCGGTGAGGTTTCTCCGTCGATAAGGTGTCAGTCGCGGAACCTGCTCATCAACGGCTTGCGGCTGCACGTGCTCGACTGGGGTGAGCCTTCCAACCCGACACTGGTATTGCTGCACGGTGGCGCGGTCACTTGCCGTACCTGGGGACCATTTTGCGCCATGCTGGCAGATAGATACCGGTTAATAGCGGTGGACATGCGCGGCCACGGCGATAGTGAATGGCCCCGCGACGGCGACGCTGACCACAACCTCATGGCCAATGACCTGGCGAAGCTGCTCACCGCGATGGAACTGGATAAACCCATCGTTGTGGGCCATTCCGTAGGCGGGATGCTGTTGATGCGGGTCATGCTGAAATCCCCCGAGCTATTGGGCAGTGCGGTGCTGGTCGATGTAGGGCCTAAGACGGCCTATAACGGCTGGAAAGCCCGTAAAGAGGTGACCGAGCCAAGTCGTTTATACAATGAGTTGGAGGAGTATGTGCAGCGTAATGCACCACGATTAAAGCGCAGTGAAGAACATATGCGTCGCAATGCTCGGCATGAATTTATGCAGCGGATGGATGGCCAATATCAACTCAAATACGACCCTCGTCACCCAATGGGCGGGCCGGATGAAAAGACCATGCCTGGCCTGCCCACCCTTGAACAGATGGCTGCCTATCAGGGGCGTTGTCTTGTCGTGCGTGGCGGCAATAGCTGGTTTCTGGCCGCCGATGATGCAGTGGAGTTTGCTGAGACACTTCCGCGAGGCGAACTCACCACTGTGCCGAATTGTGAACACATGGTCTATATCGAGAACACGGTCGGGCTGGCGACTGTAATCGATAGTTATGTGAACAGCCTCGAAACCATTACCGGAGCAATCGCGTGAGCTACCTTAATGTTGTCCCGGATAACGATGAACTGGTTCTGCTTAATAACACCCCGGAGTTTGTAGAGTTGCTGGCCGTCTCTGCAGAATTTGGTTTAGAGGTGAATAACCCGCCAACCTGCGTGTCGCGTAATTTGGTCGTGCGCGGCCTGCGTTTTAACGTGCTTGACTGGCAGGGTGCGACCGATTGTCCCGGCAAGCCCACTCTGTTCATGGTCCACGGGGGGGCGGTTACTGCGCACACTTGGGACCTAGTTGCATTGCAGCTTGCCCGCCGTTATCGGGTCGTCACGCCGGATATTCGTAGCCATGGCGACAGTGAATGGGCGCGTGATGGTGATTATGATCATCATGAAATGATGGAAGACTTGGCGGCAATTATGCGAGAGATGGATCTGCCACCGAGTATTATCATTGGTCACTCATTGGGCGGTGCGCTGGTGGAGCGACTAGCGTTGGCCCATCCGGAACTAACCCGAGCCATCGCGATAGTGGATTTCACCCCAGAGCCTAATTACCCAGGTTTACCGATTGATGTGGTGCGGCTGTTCGATAGCGTCGAACACTACGCGGAGCGTGCCTCAAAATACGGTGATCGAAAGCTTTCAGAACTAACCTATGCCGCCCGCCATGAACTGCTGCAACGACTCGATGGTAAGTTGATGCCCAAGCACGATCCTCGCCACGGCATGGGGGGGGCTGAGCCCGGTTATTACCCCGGCACCCCCGGGTTTGAACAGATGAAAGCGGTAGCAGTGCCTGCGGCGGTCATATGGGGCAGCGATAGTTTTCTTGTAACTGACGAAAAATCTCGGCGTCTGGCGCAGGTCATGCCACAGGGCGAAGGCCACTGTATCGATGCAGCGGGTCACCAGCTTTTTCTGGAACAGCCGCAGGCGTTTATTGACGTGGTTAGGGATTTTGTCGACCGGCTTTAAGGTGGCAGTATGAGCAATCCGTTTAACCGACCTGGCAAATCTTGATGGTCGAACCGCCGTGGTTGCCGCCGCGGGTAGTGGGCTGGGTCGGATGTTTGCCAAGGCGTTTGGCCGTGAATGGAGCTAAAGCGTTCTGAACCGATATTGACCTGGCCGGGGCTGAGCAGACCGCTAAAACCATCAATCAGGTTGCGACAGCGCGATTAGGCATCAGGTTGATGCAGCGCACGAATAAACATCGCCAACTTGGCCGTCGCCATCAAAGCAGCCGGGAGTCGCTGCGACGTGGTGAATAAAGCCCGTATCATCACCGGCAAGTACCGGATCTACCAATAAGGTGGTGGATGACTAGGCCGGCTGATTGAGGTTAACCTGCGCGGTCTGCTTCTTTGCAACAGGGCACTACTGTCCTTCATGGTGGCGAACCAGTCCGGCTCTGCGATTAATATTGCTTCATTCGCCGGAGCAGGTAGCGTTTCGCCAACTATGTCTTTCTGGACTTGATTTGTTCGAAGGTCTGACCAGTAGCTTTCATTTATGGTTGGGCGCCAAGCTTGATTGACAGCGTTTCGTCACGGACCCATTCCGACATGGAACCGTCGTAAACGGCGATCTGGTGCTGGCCGCAAAGCTCAAACGCAAGGCTCGCCAGGGTGACTGACACACCACCGCCACAATAGATAATGACCTGACCTTCTTCAAGCGCACGGCTGTCTGCAAACAAGCGTTTGAGCGGGTTGGGTGGCAGGAACTCGGCGGTATCTGGATTGATCAGGTTATCATAAAAAACATTATGAGTACCAAGCAGGTGCCCGGGCCGACCGTGGGTTGACTTCCCCGGAATAGAGCTGAGGAGAAAAGGCGTTGATACCAACTGGTCCCCAGATTTGATCATTGCCAGCACGCCCTGTTTATAGGCCCACATGGCTGATCGTGGAGAGGCGCTAAGCCAGCCCAGTGGCCTGCATCGCGGGGATAGGCGTATGTCAGATCCCGGCCTTCGATATCCGTGTTAACTTCGCGGCCGGATGCCCTCAATCTGTCCTGGTCGATAATAGCGCGGAGAATGAGTCGATATCGACAATCTATCCTAATCGCCACCATCTTTCGACCAAGGTCAGCCAGCTTGTCACTCTCTTACTGCATCGCTTGCAAGAGATGCTGGGTGTAGCTCCTCGCAACCTGCGCACAAAAGTTCGAGCATCCACCCCATATTTTGATGCCAGATTTTGCATCATCTGGTTCCAATCGTTGCCGCTCGAAGCAGCGCGATGACGATGAATGCCATTGCCGATGACAATTGACTTCCCAGAGCAAGGCCTGCCGGTCTGGCGTTGCGTTTTCGCCGAAAAAGATGCTGGCGGCCATTTGAAAGAACCGCGTCCAATCGTTGCTGTCGGCATCGGCGACTGCAGCACTTCCCCCAACAGGCCGTGCTTGTTCGCCGAATTGCTCCTCAAACAAAGGCTTCAAGAGCACGGCCAAGCGAACTCGGTGCTGTCGTCGTGAAGTCGCTGTCCATTTTGCTGGCGGTTTGTTGGCTTCAAGCCACTCGGCCACCGAGCTGAGGTCTGCAACTAGATCGGCCAGATCTTTTTCACGCGCCCTGAATGCATAGTGGTCCGGAAGTGAGAGGATCGCAGTGACGTAGTCCAATTCAAATTCAAGCTCATTCAACAGAGCCTGCGCTTCGGCCAGCCGCTTTTGCGCTCGTGCGACTTTGGCTCTTACCTTAGACGCTGGAAGCACACCCGTTCCAATCGAACCGCAAGCAAGCTGGACCAAGCGCAGCTCTTTCGCCAATGCCTCCCAGCCGGACTTAGGAGCGCCTTCACCGTGAAGCTGAGCAAACTTCTGCGCGAATATAACCGCGTCCTTCTCCGACGCGGGGAGGCTGCCTGAAGAGACACTTGCACTATAGATGCGTTCCAAATCTTCACGGTTCGCTACCGCATTCTCATAAGCGATGCGATGCTTAGTCATTCTGTGCCGTGTCGAGCCTTATGACTACGCCGCCCGATCTCAGTTGGTCGAGGTAGTCACTCCACCATTGCGCCATCTGGACACGCTCTTCCCAATAATTCCCACGACTGTAGGCACCTCGGACAGCGTCGCTATGACCATGTGACAGCGCACGTTCGATGGCATCGGGATTCCACTTCCCGCTTTCATTTAGTAGCGTGGACGCTGTTGCACGGAATCCGTGAGCCGTGGCTTCACCTTTTGAGAAGCCCATTCGTCTCAGCGCTCCGTTGACCGTGTTTTCGCTCATTGGCCGCTTGGGCGTGTAGAACGACGGGAAAACGTATCCACCACCGCCTGAATGCGGTTGCAGTTCCTCAAGAATCGACAGCACTTGGCGCGAAAGCGGCACAGCGTGGGCGCGTCTCGCTTTCATCTTTCCCTCTGGGATACGCCAAATAGCTGCCTCCAGATCAAACTCTTCCCACTCAGCGTGACGCAACTCACCCGGCCTCACAAACACATGAGGTGTGATTTGGAGCGCGATTTTTGTAATCGGATGCCCGTCATAGTCATCAACGACCCTTAGAAGTTCACCCAGCTTTCCGGGATCAAGAATAGCAGCGTAGTGCTTAGCCTTAGGGGTGGTTAGCGCACCTTTGAGGGAGGCGGCGGGATCGTGCTCGGCACGCCCCTTCCAGATAGCGAAGCGAAACAACCTACTCGCGAAACCGCGACACTTTTTTGCGGTCTCGTAGGTGCCTCTGGCTTCAAGCTTCCGCAATGCGGCAAGCAGCATCTGAGGATCGACATCAGAAATTGGCATTTTGCCGATCGCGGGCGAAAGCAGGTCCAGATGCCATCTCGCCTTTTCGATAGTCCGCTTGGCAAGGCCTTCGCCGACCATCTTTTTCTCAATGTATTCCGCCCCAATCGCGGCGAACGTATTAGCCGCCTCGAACTGAGCGGTCGCTTTCGCTTTTTTGCGGCGAAGCGCGGGGTCTTCACCCTCGTTCAATTGCCTCCGGGCCTGATCGCGAAGCTCGCGAGCCTTTGCCAAACTGGTTTCAGGCCATGCACCTAGAGCCAGCCGCTTCTCTTTCCCTCCGAATCGATACTTCCATCGCCATAGCTTCGAGCCACTCGGGGCGATCTCAACGTAAAGCCCCTTCCCGTCAGCTCTTTTGTATGCCTTGGCAGCAGGCTTGAAGCCCTTAATCTCTGCGGCTGTGAGCGTCATTTGGGGGCATCGCCATTGTGACAAATGGGTGACGTGACCCCCAGCTTTCCCCCAGCTGGGATTAGAGCCGGGCGGTTGTTTTGCGCATCAGCGCGGTTGAAGCAATGGGCTGCGTAGCGGAGCCCGTAGGGCGTAGCGAAGCAGGCCATTGCTTATCCAGTTCAGCGGCGAACGCCGCCGGTGTTGCGTAACCGAGAGACGAGTGTGGTCGCTCCCGATTGTAGTCTTCGACCCAGGCCGCGATCTCGACACGGGCATGGGCCATACTCAAGAACAGCGTCTCGTTGAGCAGTTCGTCCCGCATCCGGCCATTGAAGCTCTCGACATAGCCATTCTGCATCGGCCTTCCGGGCGCGATGTAATGCCACTCCACGCCGACCTCGCCGCACCATGCCAGCACAGCGTTGCTGGTGAGCTCGGTGCCATTGTCGCTGACGATCATGCCTGGCTTGCCGCGCTGTTCGATCAGTGCGGTCAGCTCGCGAACGACACGGCGACCAGAGATCGAGGTGTCCGGCACCGCTGCCAGGCACTCCCGGGTCACGTCATCGACCACGTTGAGCACCCGGAACCGTCTTCCCGAAGCCATCTGGTCGTGAACAAAGTCCAGGCTCCAGCGCTGGTTCGGCAGCGCCAGAACCGGAGCAGGTGCCCTTGTGCCAACAGCACGCCTGCGGCTACGTCGTCGCCTGACCGCCAAGCCTTCCTCACGGTAGAGCCTCTGGGTCTTCTTGCGGTTGATCATGATCCCCTCCCGGCGCAGCAGGATATGCAGACGGCGATAGCCGAACCGGCGACGCTGGTTGGCCAGCTCGCGCAGCTTCTCACGCAGATCGACGTCATCGTCCCGGGTGGAACGGTAACGCACGCTCTTGCGATCAGCATCGATGACACGGCACGCCCGCCGCTCGCTCATCCCATGGCACGCCTGGAGATGAGCAACAGCTTCCCGCTGCGCGGCGGGCGTCAAAACTTTTTTGCCAGAAGATCCTTCAACGCCGCCTTGTCCAGCATCGCATCGGCCAGCAAACGCTTCAGCTTCGCGTTCTCGCTCTCCAGCTCCTTCAGCCGCCGGGCATCGGACACTTCCATCCCGCCATACTTCGACTTCCAGTTGTAGATCGTCGCTTCAGATACACCGTGCCGACGGGCAAGGTCAGCGGTCTTGGCTCCCGCCTCCGCTTCCTTCAGCACGCCAATGATCTGCTCTTCTGTAAACCTCGTTCTCTTCATCTCGTCCGTCTTTCTGTCAGGGCCGGACTCTAATCGAGACTGGAGGAAGTTTAGGGGGTCACGTCATGGGGCATCGAACAACAAATGCCCCCTGCCATGCCCCCATTTGAGAAGGGCTTTGGGGGCATCGCCAGAATTGCCGTGAACCATCCATGGATCGCAGATGCCCTGTTTTCTGGGCTTCTGCAAGCAAACTGGGATGTTGAGGGATATGTAAATGGTGCCCAGAAGAGGCATCACATTCGAGATATTTTTCGTCGTCTTGTCAGATAGTTAGGAATTTGATCTTCAGTGAAAAGCCCTCAAAAGGCCCTCAAAAAACGTCTAATGCATTGGTTCGATGCCTTTTTTAGGACTCGAGATTAATCTGCGGCTCTGCATGACCAAGTCAATCAAAGTCTGCTTTGCGCCCTCATTTCGGCCGTTCCACTCCTCACCTTAAACGCGCCAAAGCGGACGTCCATTTGGTCTTCACGCTACGGCATGGCGCCCCAGGC
Organism: Aurantiacibacter atlanticus; assembly: GCF_001077815.2. Classification (GTDB taxonomy): domain Bacteria; phylum Pseudomonadota; class Alphaproteobacteria; order Sphingomonadales; family Sphingomonadaceae; genus Alteraurantiacibacter; species Alteraurantiacibacter atlanticus. The sequence goes on from NZ_CP011310.1 coordinate 9,183, forward strand.
TCCCGATGATGTGGCATTCGCCGATCTTGTCCGCCTGGCAGGATCGTAACATCTGTCCGAGTTCGTTGCGGAGTGCCGTGAGATCGGCAATCTTGCGCTCGATCTCGGCCAGTTGCTGCTGAACCAGCTGATCGACATCTTGACAGGGCTTGTCGTCGTGATCGGACAAGGCTAGCAATTCGCGAACCTGCGCCATGCTAAACCCGAGGTCGCGCGCCCGACGCACGAAGGTGAGCGTCGCCAAATGTTCGTCAGAATAGTCGCGATAATTGCTATCGGTCCGGTCGGCCGCTGGCAGGATGCCCTCGCGCTCGTAATAGCGGATCGTCTCCGCCTTGGTGCCGGTGGACCTTGCCAGTTCGCCTATACGCATCGCTTGACCTTGTAGTTGCTGCAAGGTGCATATGTCTCTGCGACTCGAACGTTGCAAGGAGAGCGGCATGGGCAAGTCGTGCTGCCAGACACCCGAACCCGACGGCCATGCGCACAATAATCCGCGCTGGCGCCTTATCCTCTGGATCGCGCTGATCGCGAATGCGGCCATGTTTGTGGTCGAGATCGTTGCGGGTCTTGCCGCCGACTCCCGCGCGCTTCAGGCCGACGCGCTGGATTTCTTCGGCGATGCGGCCAACTACGCGATCAGTCTTGGCGTAGCAGGACTCGCGCTTTCCTGGCGGGCCAAGGCAGCGCTCGTGAAGGCCGCGACCATGCTCGTTTTCGGCCTGTGGGTGATCGGCTACGCTGTCTACGGCCTCGTCGCCGGATCGAACCCGGAGCCCCAGACCATGGGCGTGATCGGCACACTGGCGCTGGTGGTCAATGTGATCGTCGCGCTGATGCTTTTCCGTTACCGCGAGGGTGATGCCAACATGCGATCCGTGTGGATCTGCTCGCGTAACGACGCGATCGGCAACATCGCGGTGCTGGGCGCAGCATTAGGGGTGTTCGGCACTGGCCAGGCATGGCCCGATCTGCTGGTGGCAGCGATCATGGCGGGGCTGGCGATCTGGGGCAGCGTCGAAGTCTTCGGAGAGGCACGCCGGGAGCTGGCCCATGGCTGACGTGAGTCCGCACCGCCTCGCGGTCCTTCTCGCAGAGGAATATCACGCAGCCGACGAGGCAGAACGTGCGGGACGGATCGCCATGGCATGGCACCATCTGGAACGCGGGCACATCCTCGCCCAGACGCGGTTCTGGCCGCATCTTCAGTCGCATCGCGAGATGCTTCACCTGGCGTTGCGCAATCGCGACCGTCGAGAGGTGATCGGCCAACTGATCCGGTTTGCCCTCGCACCGCTCGGCAACCTCACTGGTCGGCTTCCGCTGGGAAATACCGGCCGGTCAAATGTCAGTGCTTTTGCACCGATGGAACTGCCGCCCGACCTTCATGCCATTCTCGATCCGCACGCGGATTGAGCGGCGACCTTATTCGACCTCCTATCTCAGAAAGACCGATTGACTGTGAAAAATCGTTTGTATGCGAGCCTGCTTCTTGGCGCGACCTCGTCGCTCGCTTTGACTACCCCTGCGTTCGCCCAGAATGCGGATCAGCAGGCAACCGCCCCAGAGGAAGAGGCCCGCGAAGATGACGAGGAGGGCAAGAACGCCATCATTGTCCAGGGCACCAGGCTCGGGCGGCGCCTGCAGGACGAGCCGATCCGCGTCGAGGTGATCGCGGGCGAGGAAATAGAGGAAAAGGCAATTATGCGCCCCGGCAACATCGCCATGCTGGTCAACGAAACCGGCGGCGTGCGCGTGCAGGTCACCTCGCCGGCCCTAGGTGCTGCGAACATCCGTATACAGGGACTGGAAGGCCGCTACACGCAGCTGCTGGCCGACAACCTTCCGCTTTACGGCGGGCAGGCCGCATCTCTTGGGCTATTGCAAATCCCGCCGACCGATCTTGCGCAGGTCGAAGTCATCAAGGGATCGGCCTCGGCGCTCTACGGCGCGTCGGCATTGGGCGGCGTGATCAATCTCATATCCAAACGCCCCGGCGACGAATTCGAAGCTGAAATGCTCGCCAACGCGACCACCCGCAACGGGCAAGACCTGACCGCATATGTCGCCTGTCCTATCACCTCGAACGCTGGTCTCTCGCTTACCGCGGGAGCACACCGGCAGACCGGGCAGGATCTCGATGACGACGGCTGGCTCGACATGGCGTCCTACGAGCGTCTGACCGCCCGTCCGCGTTTCCAGTGGGACGGGGACGACGGATCGTCGATCTACCTCACGCTCGGCGCGATGACCGAGGACCGGGTCGGCGGCACCATGCCAGGGCGAACCGTTCCGGACGGAACCTCCTACGTGCAGGGACAGGAAACGCAGCGGCTCGATGCGGGCCTTGTCGCCCAGACGCCGGTTTCAGACGCCGCCGAGCTCAACCTGCGCGCCTCCGCGATGCGGCAGGACCATCTACACCGCTACGAAGATGTGATCGAGGATGACCGGCACACCAGCCTGTTCGGCGAGGCTTCGATCGCGAGCAGCAGCGGCGCCACTGCATGGGTCGGCGGGATTGCTTTCCACCAGGACAGCTTCCGTTCGGACACCTTCCCGGCATTCGACTATACCTACGATGTGCCCGGCATCTTCGCCCAGATCGAGCAGGAAGCTTCGCTCGACCTGACCCTGGCCGCGAGCGCGCGGGTCGATTTCCATAGCGAGTTCGGCACGCAATTCAGTCCCCGCCTGACCGCGCTCTATCGCCCCGGCAACTGGACCATTCGCGCCTCCTTCGGCGGCGGCTTCTTCGCTCCCACGCCGTTCGTGGACGAGATCGAGGCGGCGGGACTTTCGCGGCTGGAGCCGTTGGGCAATCTGGAAGCCGAAACCGCGCGCACCGCTTCGTTCGATGTGGGATATTCCGGCGGCGCGTGGGAAGCCAATGTCACCCTGTTCGGCGCGAATATCGAGAACGCCACGCGGCTGACGGAAATCGCGCCCGACAGGGTCGCACTCGTAAATATCGAAGGGATGACGCGGGTGCGCGGGAGCGAGCTGCTGCTCCGCTTCAAGCAGAATGGTTTTACCGTGACCGGAAGCTACGTCTTCGTCGATTCAAGCGAACCCGATCCGTCCGGCATCGGAAGGCGCGAGGTCCCACTCACGCCTAAGCACACCGCGGGCCTGGTCGGCATGTGGGAGGAGCACGGTAAGGGGCGTATCGGGGTGGAAGCCTACTACACCGGCACCCAGGCTCTCGACGACAACCCCTACCGAACCCGATCGCGGCCCTATTTGCATCTCGGAATTCTTGGAGAGATCACCCTCGGGAGTGTAAGCCTGTTCGTCAACGCGGAGAACCTTCTAGATGTGCGTCAGACGAAATACGATCCGCTGCTGTTGTCCCAACGCGCCGCAAGCGGGCAGTGGACCGTCGATGCCTGGGCACCTCTCGAAGGATTTATCCTGAACGGCGGCATAAGGCTACGCTTCGGCGGACACTGATTTGCTTTACTCATTTAGCTTTGCGAGCCCACCTATCGTCCGAACTACAGGTTCAAAAATCTCGGCATTGTTTCTCGGATGGCCTCAAGAGCGTGCAATGGCCGAGCTGCAATAAGCTAGGCTGCCCGGTCCGTCCTTTCCGGCTGTCGCACTTCGACGATCCGCAGGCAGCGTTCCTTGCCAGAACGATCGGGCCAGTTAATCGCAGAACCGGCTTGCATTCCAATGAGACCGGCGCCCACGAGGGTCAGCACGGAGAGACGGTTCTGGTCCAGGTTCGCATCGCGCGGCCATACCAGTTGAACCTTGCGCCGGTCACCCGATCGCTCGTCGACGAATTCGACCTCGGATTGCATGGTCACAACGTCATGAGGCAGGTCTTCGGCTGCCACGACATTGGCGCGATCCAGTTCCTCGCACAGTTTTCCAGCTACATCCGGACTGCGCTCCTCGATGGACATCGCCAGTTCGTAGAGCGCGTCCGCTTCGGTATCGATAACATGAATGATCGGCTTTTCACCGTTTTGGGAAGTGGTCATTTTTCGTAACTCGCTAGAGAGCCGCAAGAGGATCGCGGCTGGGCTGTAGATCGTCCGGGAGCCTCGTCCCGGACCGGATCACGGCCGTCGAGACGAGGCGTGCGCCCGTGCGGGCAGCTGACCTGCGTGCGCGAAATGTCGGTCGATGTGTTGCGAAAAGACCATGAGCCACATGTGGGCGCGATCTTCGGTTTAGTCAAATGGCATAAGACCAATCGCCTTATCGACTATTCCGAGACTTTCGGGTTCGGAGCGCCTATCTGAACGGAATGATGAACTTTCCTTCTTTCGGATTCAGGCGTGGCCCAGATCTCGCCATCGATCTCGGCACTGCCAACATGCGTATCATGGTGCGAGGCGAAGGCGTGGTCTTCGACGAACCATCCCTGTGCTATTACGAGAAGACGGCTGGTCAGATGAAACTGATTGCAGCGGGCCGGAACGTCCTGGCGATGGTTGATCGGGTTCCTGGAACCCATGTGGTCCGCCGTCCTCTTGCTCGCGGTGTGCTGCAGGATATTGACGCCGCTGCCGCACTGCTTGCTCATGGCCTCTCGTCGGTGGTTGGCAGGAAGCGTAGAGGACGCCCCCCAGCCATGATCGGTATTCCAGCGGACGCCACGAAGGCGGAAGCGAATGCATTGCTCGCTGCTGCGGACGATGCCGGCTTCGGACGGATCGAACTGGTGCGCGAGCCTTTTGCAGCGGCTATCGGGGCAGACCTGCCCGTCCGCGAAGCGCGCGCGTCCATGATCGTTGAATGCGGCGCCGGAACGACCGAGGTTGCGGTCTTCTCGATAGACGGACAATGTCGTTCGCGCTCCGTGCGTTTGGGCGGTCTCGGCCTTGACGAAGCGATTACCGAACATCTTCATCTCCGACATCACTTCCTCATAGGCAGAATCACCGCCGAGACGCTGAAGAAGCATCTCGCGGCAGAAGGTGCCGAGGACGCGGAAGTGGAAATCAGAGGTCGATCACTGCACAATGGTCTTCCAGGAACGTTGACCTTGCCGGTTTCCGAGTTTCACCCCGTGCTGCAGCGACACTTCGGTCGTTTTGCAGATGCCGCCAGGCTTGTGGTCGGCGAAATATCTCCCGATCTTGCCGCCGACCTGTTGAGCGAGCGCGTTGTCGCCACGGGCGGTGGAATCTGCGCCAGATTCCTGGCTGAGGCGATCACCGCGGAATGCGGTGTTCCCGTGACCATCGCCAACGATCCCTCCGGTTGCGTTTCGCGCGGCCTGATGCGGTTGATGGAGGAGCGCACTGCCTAACTTACGCCGGCAGCGTTTCGTCCGGGTCGATCATGCAAAACGGGTCCCGCTTCTTTGCAAGCTTGTGGTCGCGCGCTTACGTGCTCCTCACGTTCACCGCCCTGTTCTGGGCCGGTAACGCAATCGTTGCGCGCGCGGCGCGCGAGCTGATCCCTCCCGTCGCCTTGGCGTTCTGGAGATGGACGATTGCTCTGGCCATCATTCTGCCATTCGCATGGCGTCACTTGCGTCGGGATGCACCCGTCATCAGAGGGAACTGGAGGATGCTGCTGGTGCTTGGCGCACTTGGCATCGGGGCCTTCAACACCCTGCTCTACAGCGGATTGCAACAGACCACAGCGCTCAACGCCATGTTGCTGCAGTCGGGCCAACCTGCCCTCATTCTGTTTCTCGGCGCGATTTTCATGGGTGACAGCACGACGGTGTGCCAGATCGTAGGTGCCGCCATTGCGCTGGCTGGTGTGCTCTGGATCATCGCTCGCGGGAACCTTGGTATTCTCGGCACTCTGAATATCAACGAAGGCGACCTCATCATCGGGCTCGCCGTGTGTCTGTGGGCGGTCTATGCGGTAATGCTCAGGCGCCGCCCTGCGATCCATCCCCTCAGCCTGTTTGCAGTGACCTTAATCGTCGGCATAATCGGAATCTCGCCGTTCTATGGGATGGAGCTCAATTCGGAACGATACGTGGTTTTGCAGGAGGAAAGCCTGCTGGCGATCGGATATGTTTCGATTTTTCCGTCCGTCCTTGCCTACCTCTTCTTCAACAGGGGCGTAGAACTCATCGGGTCTGCAGGAACCGGGATGTATATGAACATCATGCCGATCATGGGGGCGGGTCTTGCGATCGTCTTCCTGGGCGAACATCTGCGAGGCTTCCATGCGATCGGAATGGCGCTGATAGTTGGCGGCGTTCTTCTCGCTGGCCGGGGTAGCAAGCCTCTGGCGGGGGCTGTCGTTTCTTCGAAGACAGACAATATCGAACGACGAAATGAAAGTGAGTGACCGTTTCCCGACACACGCGAAGGATCCCGCATTCGGGCCGACGATCTGGGTCACACGCACGTCGCCGGATAACGAAAAGACTGCGGGCGCCTTGCGGCGGTTAGGGTTCGATGCGCTGGCTGTGCCAGTTCTGCGAGTGGAAGGTCTCCCTGAGAAAGCTTTGGACGAGCAGCCCGATGCGATCGTGTTCACGTCCGTAAATGGCGTGCGCCATCATTCTATCTGCCCGGCACTTCTCGATATTCCAGCGTTCGCAGTGGGCGACAGGACAGCGGAGAGTGCCGCCCACGCTGGATATACCCATGTCGTCTCGGCGGCTGGGGACGTTCTCGATCTGGAGCGCCTGATCGTTCAGTCCCTCCCGCGAGGGAACCGGCTTCTGCACTTCTCCGCCCACCGGCCGGCTGGAGACCTGACCGGCAACCTTCGCCGCAAGGGTTATCTCGCCACGAGAAAACCGGTGTATGAGACCCGCGATGTCGCTGTCGCGAAGCTATTGGCATCCCTTCCAGCACCGCACGAGATAAACGGAATTCTGATCCACTCGCCGCGCGCTGGTAATGTGGTGAACCGCTGCCTGGAACGGACATCCCGGCCATTCGGAGGCATCATCTATTGCATCTCCGATGCAGCCGCGGCTCCTTTCGAGGGGAAACAAGGAATGGATATTCGTGTCGCCGCACGGCCAGACGAAGCCTCGATGCTGGCGCTCATCGGGAGCCCTTAACGGAACACAGGAGCAGCCGCATCCGTTAGCGTGACGGCTAGATAAAAACGGAGATCAACATGAACAAGTTCGCCCCGTTCCTTTTCGGATCCGCTCTGCTCCTCTCCGCCTGCAATGATCAGGAAGAGCAGGTCGAAGACCGTATCGAAGAACAGGCCGAGCAGAGCGCGCAGGAGTCCGGCGACACCCCGGTGGCACTCGGTCTGACCGAACGCCAGTTGCTCGATGCTGAAATCCTGGCCGCCGACGGAACCGAATTGGGTGATGTGGAAGCCGTGACAAAAGATGCCGACGGCAATGCGACCGAACTTCTCATAGAAGTCGAGGACAGCGATCCGGATCGATACGTCACGATACCGATTGACGGTCTGACCGTGACGACCCGTGGCAATGACACCGATCTTTCGTCGGAGATGACGATGGAAGATATCGGCTCGCTTCCGGATGCGCAGATTCAGTGATGATCGAGCGAAGCAAGCCGGCAAGTCAGCTTCCGCCTGCTTCAATGCCCGCCGAAGCCAATGTAATCGAAGAAACAGTGGCCAGTATGTCCTGCCGCGGTAATGCGAACAGACCGGTCGAAGTCATCCAGTATCGCCACATCGCCATTTCCGAATCTCAGCGCGGCGAGCGTCGCAGTGTAGGCGCCATCGGTTGGCGAACTTCCGATGATGAGCCTGTCCGGCAGATCGACAGAGATCTTTACCAGGTCATCTCGTCGGAAGAGCTGCTCGAGCGGGTAGACTGATCCGCGTGACGGGCACGAAGTTCGTTCTCGCGGGTCGCGAGCCTTGCGTATCGGCATAATGGGATATGCTCGTTCGGCTCCTCACGGCATTCCGAGCTTGGATAGACGACCCCGGTTGATCCGCTGACAACGGCTCGATCCGTCAACTTTGCCCGTTCCTGACGATCGGGAGCCATCAAATGGATAACTTCATGACCGCGAGCCATGAGATGATCGGCGATGATACGCCTATGGCATCGCCACCAGACCGCCTCGGAACACATCAACGCCACTCGACAATCATCCGCTAGGTTAACGAGGTCCTCGATCGCCGACTGGAAGTCGCCGCTCAACGCATAGTCGGCGTAGTTATGGAAGCTCTGGACGCGCCAGTATCCGTTCAGCGCCGGATCCACATCATCTTGTCGTTTCCTTCTGCCGCCGAGTTTATCGAAGTGTCCGTAGGCGATGTCGTGCTCATCGAGCAGATCGGGGAAGGAATCGATGTTGAATGCGGGATTGGCGCGGGAGCGGGGGAAAGCCCGGACATCGGCCAGCATGTCCACATCAGCTGCTCTCAGCATGGCAATGACAGTGTCCGCATCCCGATTGGAATGGCCGATCGTGAAAACGGTTGGCATCAGCTTTTCAGCTTTGTCAGCGCACCTTCCTTGTGGGCTGCCACATGATCGTTCTTGTCGCTTTCGCTCTCGTATTGAGGTTCGTCCTTCGAGGCACGCCGCGTATGGCCCTTATAGTCGAAATCCGAATCGTGAATCTTGGAGATTGTCCCGCTGACTCTTCCTGCCTCGGAATTCCAGCTGACATGATCTCCGACTGCGTATTTCGCCATGATGCGCTCCTGCGTTGGGCCGATGTCGTTCTTCCTATCAAACGGGACATAGACAGGAACGTTTCGCAGTGGACTGAAATGGCTTGTTGGCTGGCAGGATCTGGCGACGGGGTATGAGCCCGGAACGAAGGGATCCTCGCTCCGGGCCCTTCTACATATCAACTACCCAGATAACCAATACCGGCGATGATGGCGCACATCGCCGACCAGAACAGCAGCATGAAGACGATGTCGGGCATCGCGAACCGATCGAGTTCGTCGCGCTTCAACAAGGCATATTGCTGCGACACCTCGTCATCCATCGAAATCAATCCGACATAGAGCGCGCTTGCCTCCTTGCGGAACCGCCGCACAAGATCGTCGAGCTGATCAATCGGCAGGTCGGGGTATCGGGCCATTAAGGCCTTGGCGTATGCGCGCCGTTCGTCGCGGATCGCACCGCGTTGCATTTCGGTTTCCATTGAATGTCCTGACTGTTGGATGCGGATGAAAGTCCGCCGAAAGTTCCAGAGTGTCAGGAGAATGGAGGGCCGGTCGGAGGGGGACGCGACCATTTCGCAGGTGCGTCGGCCATCCGGTGGTAGGATTGCCGGACCTCCTCGCTGCGTTCCTATGCGTGCGCCTGACGAACCAGGGCCGGCAGTCCGCACGGTCCGTCGGGTCCATCGGCCGAAGCGCCCAGCTCGGTATCTGCTGAGAGTTCGGCGCCACGCCTGGGACCGGTATCGTAACAGCCGGTGGTTTGCGATATGGTCCATGCGGTCAAATCCCGCGCGGTGCCACCTCGATCCGCTGGGGCACTCTGCGAGTGCAGAAGGGCTGCAAGAACAGCCGTCAGGATATGGAAGATCAGTTTCACGCTGCCAGCTCGAACCGGTCGGCGCGTGCGAGTTTCCAGGCGGCGCTGTAGAAATCCCGTTCATGCGTTCCTGACAGCAGCTCGCCGTCCTCGAGAAAAATATGAAGCTGCGAGAAGAGCCGGATTTCGGTCAGAGAGACACGTCTTACCAGATGGTGCGGTCCAAGCTCGGATGGGTGCGAGAGACCGGCAGCAGCAGTCATTTCCGCGAGCGCTCGCAACGTATTGCGATGAAAGCGCCGGACCCGCTCTGCCTTGTCAGGCACGACCAGGGCCCGCTGGCGCAAGGGGTCCTGCGTGGCAACGCCGACCGGACAGCGGTTGGTATGACAGGAAAGAGACTGGATGCATCCGAGCGCGAACATGAAGCCGCGCCCCGCATTGGTCCAGTCGGCACCCAGCCCGAGAACCGCGGCGATGTCGAACGCACTGACGATCTTGCCGGCCGCACCAATTTTTATCCGGTCACGAACCCCGGCACCCACGAGTGTATTATGAACAAACAGGAGGCTCTCGCGCATCGGCATGCCGAGGTTGTCGGCGAACTCAACCGGGGCCGCCCCGGTTCCGCCTTCTGCGCCATCGACGACGATGAAGTCGGGAAAGATCCCGGTTTCGCGCATCGCCTTGACCATTCCCATGAACTCCCATGGGTGTCCGACGCACAGCTTGAAACCGACTGGCTTGCCTTTCGATAAGGTTCGGAGCTGAGCGAGAAACTGCATCATCTCAAGCGGTGTCGAGAATGCCGAGTGCTCGGCAGGGGAAATGCAATCGACGCCTACCGGAATACCGCGTGTAGCAGCGATCTCAGGGCTGACTTTCTCGCCTGGAAGGATGCCGCCGTGACCGGGCTTGGCACCCTGGCTCAGCTTCAGTTCGATCATCTTGACCTGCGGGTCGGCAGCGTTGTCAGCGAAGCGGACCGGGTCAAAGCGTCCCTCTTCGATTCGGCAGCCGAAGTAACCACTACCAATTTCCCAGATAAGGTCGCCGCCATTCACACGGTGGTAGGGGCTGATCCCGCCCTCGCCAGTGTCATGCGCAAAATCGCCGAGTTTGGCCCCCTTGTTTAGCGCTCGAATAGCATTGGCGCTCAAGGAGCCGAAGCTCATCGCGGAGATGTTGAAGATCGAGGCCATGTAGGGGTCGCGCGCGTCGCTTCCTCCGATGGGCACTCTGAAGCTGTCGGGATCTGCCAACGGCCTGGGCTTGGTGGAATGCGAAATGAATTCGTAGCCGTTCTTGTAGACGTCAGAGAGCGTTCCGAACGGACGGTCGCTAACCTCGTCCTTTGCGCGAGCATAGACCAGGGAGCGCTGTGCCCTCGAGAAGGGCGTCTGATCGTCATCCCCCTCGATCAAGTATTGGCGGATTTCCGGTCTTATCTTCTCGAAAGCCCATCGCAGGCGTCCGATGATGGGATAGTTCCGGCGCACCGCATGCCGCGCTTGGATAAGGTCGATGACACCCAAGAGACATAGACACGAGAAAATTGCGAGAACTGGCAATGCCCATGCGTCGCTAAGCCTCGTGAGTGCAAACAGGAGGCCAGCCAGGCAGAGGCCGAACACGGTAAAACGGGAGAAGAACACGGTTGGCTCCGGTCTCGCAAATGATGCGAGCATGCCTCGGGCTCGTTATCGCCTTGGGCTTGGAAAACATCGATGCTGGAAGTTGCAGCGCGGCGCACATCCCTAGAACGCCCGAAGCGCTCTAGGGCTACAGGCGCGCGGTGCTGCTGCCTGCCGGAACCATCACTCCGAGACCATGATCGACCCGTGTCATAAAAAGGTAGTGCGATTTCGACATCGTAATTTCAAGTCGCACGGCTTGCAGTTCATCGTGTTTTGAAAATCTTTGTCTGCGGCCTCAGCTATGCAGTGGGCATATCACGGCTGATCAATCACTTCGTCGACAACTGGCAGTTTGACGACCAAGGCCCAAGTCGCGGCCCATACGGTTCCGAAGAGCCAGCCTGCCAAAACATCTGTTGGCCAGTGGACGCCGAGGGCCAGCCGAGAAATTCCGATGGATATTACAGTCAATACGCCTAGCACTGCCGCGAAAACGCGTGTGCGCAGCGACTTTTCCACCCGAATAAATAATACGGTTATCGTGAGGTAGATAATCGCCGAGTTTGATGCGTGGCCGCTCGGGAAACTCATACTTGTCTCCTCGACAAGACGTGTAACCACATCGGGTCGCGCGCGGCTGAAAAGATCCTTGAAAAGCACGACAAGCATACTTCCGCTTAATGAAGCGCCCAAAACAACCGCCGCCATCCGGTAGGATTCTCGCCGCCATGAAGCCTGCCGACGCCACGACAGCAAGAATTAACACTGTCGGGCTACCTAAAGTGGTAACGTCCTTCATAATCTGGGTGAGCCAATCGGGCCCCAGCAAGTTGTCGGCATTCGCCGGATCACGAAATCCAAGCAGGACAGCACGATCTATTGCACGGGCGTCTCCCTCGTTGATTTCCGACCAGAGCTCGAGAACGAAGAACCCCATGAGAGAGACGCCCAGAATAGCCAGTATATAGCGCCACGGTAGACGATCTTCTGCGATCGTAAGGGTTCTACGGAGCATATGAGGTAGATTGACGGCATAATCAGTGTTTTTCCGGAGCTTCATGTCGAATATCTCTTCTGGAATTCACGGCTGCTTTCGACTGGAACGCAGCTAGATGCTCTGCCAGTTCTGAGCTTTTCTAACATGCTGCCTTCGACCATTCCGATTGGCACTATGTTATCGGGTCATCCTAATTCTTGAATGCCACCACCCGAAACCGTCAGTATCTCACCACTGATCCAGCTTGCTGCATCGCTGCACAGAAATAGAGCGGCGTTCGCAATGTCTTGCGGTTTTCCCAACCGGTGGATCGGAGTGTGCGCCAGCATGGCCTCCTCGATCTCGTCGGTCAGCACCGTTTCCAATGCGTGCGTGCGGATGGCACCGGGAGCAATGCCGTTGATCCGGATATTCCGGGGACCGAGATCGAATGCGATATTCCGTATCAGGTGATTGGTGGCAGCTTTCGATGATGCGTAGGAAGCCATGCGCTCGTTCTTGTTCTCGCCTGCCATTGAGGTGATTGCTAGCATGGCTCCGCCACCAGATTCCTCGATCACCGGTGCCGCGAGCTGAGCGAGGCGGAAGAGCGAGAAGATGTTGAGGTCGAAGGCGCGCCGGAAATCGCTCATCGGCATTTCGAACGGTTTCGGTCCGCCGCCACCCGCATTGCTCACAAGCAAGGTCATGCCGCCAAATTCGGCCTGCGTCGCGTCGACTACGCGCTCAAGGTCCTCCTCACTGGTGACATCACATGCGATGGCCGCGGTGTTCCCACCGGCTTTGGCAATCCTCGCTGCTGCTTTTTCAGCCGCTGTCAAATCGACATCGCTGACCATGACGGCTGCACCAGCAGAGGCGAATGTATCAGCGATTGCAAAACCGATGCCCGCAGCACTGCCGGTAACGAGTGCTACGTGGCCATCGAGTCTGAAGGAGTGACTGTCGAACATGTTGAAACTTCATCTGAACTGGAGGGAAGACACCGGAGGTGGATAATCGCTGCGGATTATTGACGAACTGCAATCAGTTGCCCCGGTAAGTCGAATATCCGTATGCACTGAGCAGGACGGGCACGTGATAGTGCCCATCTTGCTCCGTCACGTTGAACACCACGGTGATGACGGGAAAAAACGTATCAGATTTTCCTGCATAGTATTGGGCAACATCGAAGCTGAGGAGATAGACCCCTGGCGTAAGGTTTTCCGGATTGCCGAAGTCTTCGGCTCGGCCATTCGATTGTGTCTTGGTCGAGGTCACCGTCTGCCAGAAACCATCGCTCGCTTGCTTAGAAAGGGTGACAGGCACGTCGGCACCGCCTTTACCTTGCGAGATATTCAGGACATGGGTCGATATCTCTGCGGCGTGGGCCGGTGCGACTGTGAGAATGGAAGCGATCGCTGCGGATGCGAGAAGTTTCTTCAACATCGGATTATCCTTAATTGCGGACTGCGACGAGGCGCTGGCCATTGCCGGAGAGGACGAGAAAACCCCCAGCTTCGAGCGATGCGTTCTCGATCAGAGAAAGGGCATCGAGGAAACGGCGCTCTTGCTGCATCAATCCAGCTTCACAGGCGCGTTTGGTCGCAGCGACATTGCCAACCTCGAGCGAGTTGCCATCGAGGCCATATGAACTGCTGAAGCGGTTGCAGCTGGTGGAACCATACAAGCGACCATCGGCCGTGAAGGTCATCGTTGGAGCGGAGATCTGCGCCACGACATCGCCGCCGATCTGGGTTACATGCCATTCGCCGTCCTGCAGGTCAGAAATACCGGCAAGGCCGGGATCGTCTGGCGATGTCATCGATACCCTTATGTCGCCGATATCGACGGTGTCGCTGCGAAGATCGAGCAGGAAAGGTTCACTGGTGCGGAACAGGATTGTGCCATCGGGCTCGCGGATGAAGGCCCGCAGGCCGTAGAGCGGCCCGTCGCTCAGATTCAGCTTCGATACGTCGATCGAGAACGGGATCGGCGGCGATGCCTGTCCGATCGTGTTCATCGTGCGCGAGAGGATGAGCTCCTGGTTGCGACCGAGGGTGATGTCAGAAACAACGATTTCCACCTGCGCTTCGGGGGGCAGCGCGATGCGCTCGCGATAGGACAGTGTGCCGGTAATTCTTTCTACCATGGCGACCTCACCGCTTTCTGCAGCGGGCTGAATGGTGGCAAAGGCACTCAAGCTCATGGCGAGGGCAACCGATGCTAACAGCAAGTTACATTTCACCGTCATTCTCCTTGTTACCTTCCTGGCTTGGACGGACCATTGGGATCGCCGCCGAGCGGCCGTTGGCCGAGCCGCAAGCGTCGATGTGAAGCGTGCGAGTGGGGAAGGCGATTTCCACGTCGAGTTCCTTCAGTTTCCGCATCAGCGCGAGGAGCAGATCCTCCTGCATCTCGAGTGACTCCGCGAACGATGCAGTCCGAAAATATGCGAAGATCTCGATGTTGAGTGCGCTTTCGCCGAAACCTATGAAGCGTGCGCGAGCATCTTCTTCGAGGACATGATCGTTTTCCGCCAGGATTGTCCGGAACGCGGCCAGAACCTCGCTCATCTTCTCGGCATCCGTGTCGTAGCTGACTCCGATCACGTGCTTGAAGAGGAACTGGTCGCGAGCGGAAAAATTCTCGATCTTCTCGCCGGCAAGAAATCCGTTGGGGATCGTTACCAGCGTCCGGTTGATCGTGCGCACACGGGTCGAGCGCATGCCGACATCCTCGACCGTGCCGAACGTATCGCCGATCTGGGCAGCGTCGCCTACCTGCACCGGATGATCTCCGATGATCGTTACAGACCCAACCAGGTTCTCGATCGTTTTCTGCGCGCCGAGCGCCAAGGCGAGCCCGCCGATGCCGAGAGCAGCGATACCGGTGGTTACGTCGACACCGAATGTATCGAGCACAGCGATGAAGATCATGACCAGCAATGTGAGCTTGGCGATCCGCCGCAACAGCGTGATGACCGATGCGGCCTGGCGCCGCTCCGCCCTGTTCATTCGTTCGCTCGCCATCCGCGCGACAGCATCGATCAGCCTGAACAAAAACCAGCCAAGGGAAAGCCAGGCCGCGATACCTGCGCCGCGCAGCAGCTGCTGGCGAGCGATGATCGAGACCTCCATGGTGCCTGCAACATAGAAGAAGGCGATTGTCGCCACGTAGAGGGCGAGCGGTGGGAGAGCGGCGTGGATGAGACGAAAGACGGTGCTGCTGCTGTGTTCGGGAATGACTCGCCGCAGGACCGAGATAATTGCAGCCGCGAGCAGGCGTAGCGCTGCGAAAAGCGCGACCGCTACGCCGATCAACAAAAGCCAGTCGAGGACTGGCGCGCCGGCGACTTCGATCGCCTTTTCCTCGCTCTGTTCAGCAACTTCAGGCGAAGGCGACCAGTCTTCGAGGGCCGATACTGTTTCCAGCGAGATTCTCCATTGCAGCAATTTTCCCTCCCCAGCGGCAACGCGCTGCAGGATAATGGGCTGCTCGGAACCTTCGAGCTGGAACGTGCCGACTTGCTCCAGGAGGGGATCTAGTCCGTCTTCCAAGTCGCCATCGGGAGCGTTGGAAAGCACGGCAAAGGGTCGAAGCATCCCCCCGCTGTCGAGCGCGAGTTTCAATTTTCGAGCGAGATCTGCACCTTGAACCAGTCCTTCCGACGCGTCGGTCGCTGGCGAGCCTTCATCGCCTAGGGGCAGCGTGGCCGGATCGGGGGTGCCGGCGAAATAGCGCGCGGCCCGTTCGTAGTCCTCGGCGGCAAGCGCGTTCAGCAACGCTGTTACGCTGGAGCGCGGTGTTTGCCTTTCGAATGTATCTACCAGAGCTTCGGTTGGCGCTGTTTCGGAAGGCTCTGGCGTCGGAAGTTGGGCGTGCGCAACTGTCGCCCCGGTAAGAAGTGCCATGACCGCGACTGCGTGAACAAATAAACGCCGCAAGATCGAACTGATAGGGTTGGGTTTCATGGTCGTCTTTCGTAGGGTTGCGCCAAAATCCATGGCTGGTTGTCGTCCTGCAACACGAGGGCGCCGGTCGGGTCGAAGCGGTAGCTATCGATCGACTCAATGGCTCCTAGAAAGACCCGTTCCTGATACATCAGCGCTTCAGGACAGACTTTACGCGTCGTCGTTACGACATTGATCGTCATGGCCGAGCCTTCGACGCGGTATCTACCGATGAGGAGATTGCATCCAGTCGAGCCAGAAAGCTGCCCGTCAAGTTCCAGGAGCAGTTCCACACGCGAATAATCGATGATCCCGCGCCCGGCGATGTCTTCCACGACCCAGGCTCCGACGAGCGGCTCCGTTGACTTCGGGACGCCCGTGCACGCGGGGATACAAAACATGGCTGCGATGCCGACCGTTCTCACAGGCGAGATCATGGCGACGTTTCCGTCATGGACCGATCGGTCGATCGAACGGGCGTCCTGACCGGTCTGCGCATGAGAAGCCTGTCGACCAGCCGCGGCAGTGAAGCGATGATTACGCCGGCTAAGATAACGAGCGCGCCGATCACGTCGGACAGGCCGAAGATTTCGCCCGCCGCATATCCGAACAACCCACCGAAGACTGGTTCGAGCGCGTAAATGATTGCGGCACGCGAGGAATCGACCCGTGCCTGAGCCCAGCTCATCGCGAACTGGATGTAGGCGGTAGCGATACCATAGCCCACGACCACCCAGAACAATGTCGGCGAAGCAACCGGCATTGGCTCCCCTGTGGCGAGCGCGAAGGCAGCACACAGCAGCGTGGTGGTGACCATCATCACGAACGCGATCCGCAGAGGATCGGCCCGGCGCACGTAATATCCAAGGATGACGACCTCTACCGCGATTGCAACGGCGCCAACGATCGAAAGTGTATCGCCGTAGCTAAGGGTGATGTCGGCTGGCGACAGGCCCGACATGATGGCTACACCGAGACAGGCAAGGACAACTCCGATCCAGATCCCGGCAGCTGCGCGTTGGCGAAAAAACAGCAGCTGAAGCACAGGAACAAGTGGCACGTAGAGTGCGGAAAGAAATGCTACGCGCCCAGTGTCCGTGGTTTGCAGCGCATAGGCCTGTGCGCCATATGCGATGCACGCAGTGGCAGCGACGACGATACCGGCAACCATTTCGGTGGCACCAATTCCGCGGGTCGCACGCGGCAGGACCAGCGCAAAGGCAACGGTTGCCATCAGATAGCGTAGGGCGACAAAGCCGAGCGGCCCTGTAAATTCCATGCCGATCTTGGTCGCGAGAAAGCTCGCGCCCCAAAGCACCGATGCAGCAAGCAGAGCGAGCTCGGGAACGATACGACGGGGGATGTGCAGTCGCTGCATGCCGACTTCCTGTCTCGCTAGCCAAAAAAACGAGCGCCGCAGATCTTGCGGCGCTTCGACTGCAAATATAGAGGCTGGAAAGCCGTATTTCCCTTCGAAGTTTTTCCCCTGCACAATAGAATCTGCGGAAAGGAGACGAGCGTGCCGCAGAAACCCTCGCTTGACCGAATCGACCGCAAAATCCTCGATATCCTTCAGCGCGATGGCCGGATTTCCAATCAGCGTCTTTCCGAGGCGGTGGCTCTTTCACCGAGTGCTTGTCTCGCGCGTCTTCGCAGGCTGGAGAAAGAAGAAGTCATCACGGGCTACAAGGCCCAGGTCGATGCAGCCAAGCTGGGTCCTAATCTTACCGTGTTCGCAGAGATTGTTGCTACGGCACACGATCCTGCAAGCACGCGAAGGATCGAACAGGCGCTTGCCGACATCCCCGAAGCAATCGAGGCTCATCAGGTGAGCGGGAGCTACGATTTTCTGGTTCGTTTCCTGGTTCCGGACATGGAGTTCTGGACCAATCTGGCAGACGAGTTGGCCGATGGAGAACTCAAGATCGAGACCGTAAGAACCGTGGCCGTAATGCGCCGGATAAAAGGATGGGTGGGGGTTCCTCTCGGAGCGACATGACCCTCGCGTCTGAGACAAGTGCAGGCTCCGAAATGAATGGCACCGCCAGTTCAACCATGTTCCGTTGGCCCCGGAGCCCGAGAGGCACGCCCTGGGGCTTAGAACATATTTCCTTGCGTATGATCGTGGCGCGGAACCTCTTCGCTGATTTTGATTAAGTTCCTAAAATGCTGCGGAGTTTGGGATGTTTGAACAGTTTCTGGGGCCTGACCATTTCGACATCATGCCTCACCTGGTCGCGATTGGCCTGGCCTATCTTCTGGCGTTCCCGATCGGCTGGAACAGGGAAAAATCGGAAAGGAGTGCGGGGCTTCGGACCTTCCCGCTCGTCGCTGTTGCCAGTTGCGGGTTTATCCAGGCAGCGGAATCCATGACTGCAGATACTCCGGAGGCGATGGCCCGCATTGTCGAAGGTCTGATAACCGGCATGGGGTTTATCGGTGGGGGGGCCATTCTGCGCCTCAAGGATTCGGTCAAGGGCACCGCCACGGCCGCCAGCCTCTGGATTACCGGTGCTATCGGCGCGGCGGTTGGTCTTGGCAGCCTTGATGTTGCGATCATGCTTTCTGTCATAACCGTCGCGACGCTGTGGATCATGGCGCCGCTGAAGCATTTCGGGCATCTTGAACAGGAGGATGGCAGCGACGAAGTTCGCAAGGAGAAGTAACAGCAGGCAGTGGTTTTTTGTGATGCGTCGGCTGATATTCCTACATTACGACCGCACTGATGACGCTGATACCTATCCCGAAAAAGGCGACGGCTGCCGGAACTATGAGCACCTGGCCATAAACTTCCTTGCGCGCCAGCGGTCCGTAGGCAGTTTGCAGGACAGTGCCCGGACGATCGAGAACGCTGCGCGGTTGCGACGATGCTTGCCGTAGCATCACACGGGCGGTTCCGAAGAACATGGTGACGTAGATCGCCGAGATTGCGATCGCGAACGCGGCGTGAGCGCCGCCGGTCGCACCAAGCAGGGCAATCAGGAAGATCGCGTAGCAGGCAATCATCGCCCGCCATACCGATGCGGGCAGTTCGAACATTCGGGATTCGGGCTGCTGTGCTTGCCTCGGCGCTTCGTTGTCGTTGGCCTCGAGCGCGGGAATCGGAACCAGCACATCGGGCAGTGCATCGAGAGACTCCGGCAGTGGCGCCACGGATTGCGTGCGAAGAACGGTATCAGGCATGGGGTAGGTCCTTTCCTGCGCGCCCTCCGGCAAGTCCATTTCGGCGCATTTCTGTGGCAGTCAGCAAGCTGTCGGCGATCATCCTCGCCCGTGCGCCGACGAGATCGGTCGCGGCAGGATTCCCTTCTGCTTCCCGAAGCGTTTCGTAGAAGAGGTCGAGCCAACGCGAGAAATGCCGGAGTTCGAGGCCCGGAATAGCAAGGTGCTTGAGCATGGGATTCCCCGAGAACTCGCCGCTATTGTGGAGCACCGAGCGCCAGAAACCCTTCATTCTGCCTAGGTGCGGCGACCAATCCGCAATGCGTTCGGCGAAGATCGGGCCGAGAAGGTCATCCTCACGGATTTTAGCGTAGAATGCTTCGACCAGGCGATCGATAAACGCCGCGTCAATCCCGATTTCCTCGGCCGCTGCGCGCTTTTCAGCGCGTTTTTGCTGCGCGAAGGAACGGGTGTCGGGATCGGCCGGATGCGAACGGATGTTAGCGCTGGTCATGAGCGCCTCCCTCGTCTTTGTCGGCGAAAGGTGTTGCGTCTGCAACGCGCAGGAACTGCACATGAAACCGCACCGCTCCGACCGGCTCGACACGGTGAAGGATTGTCGGTTCGACTACGCCGGGTTCGCATTCGGGCGTGAGCAGCACTTCGGTCGAGGCGCGGCGCGGATCGGTGACGACGTATCGCAACTTGCCTTCCTCGATTCGGATGAGACCCCAGACGCCGTCCTTGGTGGAATGCTCAGCCAGCAGACCTGCCGGCACGGTGTCTTCGCTGAAAGTTGCCGTGCGCTTGTATGGCTTGATGCCGTCGGGAAGATCGGTGGTCACGTCAGGCCGCCTTTCGTGTTTCGAAGATGGCGCGGATCGCACTGCTCAGCTCGTCGCCCAGAAGCGGCTTTTCGATCAGCTCGGCGTTTGCGGCGGCGACACGGGCTCGCAGCTTGACAGTAGGATTGGTCGCAAGGATTATTGCCGGCGCGCAGCAGCCCTGTCTCTTCAACCCATCGAGAGCGACAAGACCGTCTCCGGCGTAGCATTCGTCGATGACCAGTGCGGCCGCCGTGGAAAGGTCGCCCTCCTTCGCAATCCCCTCGGCGATTTCGAACCCTTCGACCGAGAGCGAGAAACGCAGCGCGGAAAGGACGGAGATATCTTCGACCAGCAACAGGATCTTGGCTTGATCGACCATCTTCCGTCCTCCTCGCCAACAGCCTGGATCAGGCGGCCTTCTTCCAGTTGGGTTCAAGCGTCACGTGCGGCGGGCATTCGGCGACCTGGCCGACCGGCAGACCCGCAAGCTCGTTGGCGAAACCGTGGTTGACGTCGCGATGGTGGGCCTCGTCGGCGCGCACCACCAGCACGACGTCGCGCAGCGCGGCATCCTCAGGGAGACCCCAGTAGCGCTTGGCGATTTCGGGCGCAGGCACGTTCGGGCTGCGACCCTCGTCGATCTCGGCGAGATAGTGCGTGTAGCTGATCACCGCCTCTTCCTCGAAGTAGCCCACGACACGGTGCGCGGTCTTCGAGCTGATCAGATAGAGCGCGAAGAAGAACAGGTAGAACACCCATTGCACGCCGATGATCACCGCGCGTTCGAACCAGGTAGGCTGCGAGACCTCGATGAAGGTCATGAGGTGCATGCGCTCGTTTTCGGCTTCGTCCATGAGCGTCTTGATCCAGCCCTTGTCGTCGCACATGCGGCGCAGGCAGGCGAGATGGTTGATCGTCGCCCCGACCATGCCCGGCACGGCCGCAACCGTTTCGAGCACGACGGCACGGTGGCCGTAACGCTCGGCAAAGAAAGTATCGGCACACCAGCGCAGCGCCTTGGTGAAGCCGAAGGCAATCCGATCCGACACGCCGCGGGGGTTGTAGTGGACACCGAGATCGATGAAGGGTGCAGTCATTGAAACTTCTCCGCTTGCGGCAAATGTTGTTGGAGCGCCGCTGATGCCCTCCTTCTACGCCGATGCACGGGACCACGAAATTTGGATGATCACCCTACGCCAAGCACCCTAAGGGCCTTACCGGAGGTAGGGCGCACCAGCTTTGTCAGCCGCTTCCTGCCGCGCCTGTCGTTTTCGACCGCGCTGTTACTGGCACTGCTCGCTATAGCGGCGGGCGTGGCGGTCCGCCTGCTGGCAGCCGACGAACTCGGTCAGCGCGCGACGTTCATTTTCTTCGTTCCCGGCGTGGTTGTCGCGAGCGCACTTTCCGGGATTAGAGCCGGAAGTCTTGCGGCTGTGGTCGGCGCTGCCGCGGGTCTATGGTGCGACGCGCTGAGCGGACCGATCGAGGGCGGAAGCCTGATTGCCGCCGCAGCCT
Organism: Aurantiacibacter atlanticus; assembly: GCF_001077815.2. Lineage (GTDB taxonomy): Bacteria > Pseudomonadota > Alphaproteobacteria > Sphingomonadales > Sphingomonadaceae > Alteraurantiacibacter > Alteraurantiacibacter atlanticus. The sequence continues at coordinate 30,632 of NZ_CP011310.1, forward strand.
TCATGCTTATCGGCCTGGCCGTGGCCATCGGCGGCGAATGGTTTCAACGCGCGCGGATCGAAACTGAAACCGCCGCCGTCGCTCTCGCGCGGCGTGAAGCCCATCTGCAATCGATCCTCGACACCGTGCCAGATGCGATGATCGTCATCGACGAATCCGGATTGATCCGCGATTTCAGTCCTGCGGCCGAACGGATGTTCGGATGGCATGCGGCAGAGGTGGCCGGAGAGAACGTCAAGGTGTTGATGCCCGATCCCTACCGCAGCGCGCATGACGGCTATCTCGAGCGCTACTATCGCACCGGCGAGAGGAGGATCATTGGCAAGGGTCGCGTGGTCGTCGGCGAGCGCAAGGACGGTTCGACCTTCCCGCTCGAACTCGCAGTGGGCGAGATGCAGGCGGAAGGGCAGCGCTTTTTCACCGGGTTCATCCGGGACCTGACCGAGCGCCAGCAGGCCGAGGCAAGATTGCAGGAATTACAAAGCGAGCTGGTGCACGTCTCGCGGCTTACCGCTTTGGGTGAAATGGCGTCTGCGCTCGCGCACGAGATCAACCAGCCGCTCTCGGCGATCGCTAATTACCTCAAGGGTAGCCGGTTGCTGCTCATGCGAGAGGAGGTCCAGCACGAGCGCGTAGCGGAAGCCGTTGAGAGGGCCGCCGCGGAAGCGCTCAGGGCGGGCGACATCATCCGCCGGCTGCGGGATTTCGTAGCCCGCGGCGAAACCGAACGCACGATCGAGAGCCTGCCGAAGCTCGTCGAGGAGGCCAGCGCTCTCGCGCTCGTGGGTGCCAAGGAGCATGGCATCCGGGTGCAGTATGAGTTCAGCCCTGCAATCGATCTGGTGCTGGTCGACAAGGTTCAGATCCAGCAGGTCGTGCTCAACCTCGTGCGAAATGCTGTCGATGCGATGGCGGAATCAGAGTTTTCGAAACGTAATCTGACGATTGTGATCGAACAAGCCGACGACGAGGACATGGCACAGGTATCGGTGACTGACACCGGTCCCGGCATCGATCCCGAAGTCGCGGACAGGCTTTTTCAGCCCTTCATCTCCACCAAGCGCACAGGTATGGGCGTCGGACTGTCGATTTCGCGCACGATCGTCGAGGCGCATGGCGGGCGTATTTGGGTCCGGCCAGCTCCCGGCAGCGGGGCGGAGTTCGGCTTTACGGTCCAGCGTGTCGCAAGCGAGGAACTATAAGATGGCGAGTAGAGGTGCGAGTGATCCGATCGTCTATGTTATCGACGACGACGAGAGCGCACGGCACTCGCTGGAGTTTCTTCTCGACGTCGCCGAAATCCGAGTTCGCTCGTTCGCCTCGGCCGATGCTTTCCTGAAATCCGCACCTCCGCTTTCCGGCGCCTGCGTAGTGACCGACGTGCGCATGCCCGGCACGAACGGTGTCGAACTGGCCGGTAAGTTGAAGGAGCGCGATGATACTGTGCCGGTGATCGTCATTACCGGTCACGCCGACGTGCCGTTGGCGATCCAGGCGATGAAGGCAGGCGCTGCGGACTTTATCGAGAAGCCGTTCGACGACGAGGCCATACTAGCGGCAATCCGCAAGGCGCTGAACGAGAGCACCGACGATGAGCAGAAACAGAACGAACGCCGCGAAGTGCTCGACCGTCTCGCTCTGCTCTCCACGCGGGAGCGCCAGGTGGTCGATGGCCTTGTGGACGGGAAAGCCAACAAGGTGATCGCCTTCGATCTCGACATCAGCCCCCGAACTGTTGAAGTCTACCGCGCGAATGCGATGATGAAGATGCAGGCGAAGACCCTCTCCGATCTCGTGCGCATGGTGACGATTGCCCGGCTGGGCTAGCTGGTTCGTCTGCTTTCACCGGATTTCAGATGAAAGCGGACGGTCCGTAACCGGCCCAATTTATGACGTCGGTCCTTCCACCGCTCCGTCGGCTCTCAGGCAAATTGAGACTAAGCCGGATTGGCCGAGATGGGGTGGGAAGCGGTCAGTCGGGTCTGTCGGTATTTGAGTGGGAGACATCCGTGAATTGAGCTTCGCCAATGTTCTGACCATGGCGATCGATAAATCTTTTTGCCAGCCACGCGACCGCGGTCGTGCCAATAATGACGAACGCGGCAAATAATTGGTTACCGCCATCGCCCCAGTCGAGGTCTAGTTCAAACAGCAACAGAAAGCCGACAACAACGATTACGTAAACACCACCGCTCGAAGGCTTCGGGTCATACTTTCTCGCGTTTCCCATAACCTACTTATCTCACCCTTCCTCTTAGGCTGCAATTGGGTCGCAAGCGGAATGGCAGCTTGGGGCGCTCCGTCACCCGGGAGCCGCCAGTCCGCAACCGGCCCAATTCCAGTCGTAAGGAACGACCTTAAAAATTGATGCGAGCTGAAATGTGGGCCGGGACACCGAACGCGTGCGGATTTCCGATCACATGCCAATTACTTGGCCAGTAATCGCGACAGCTTTTTCAGACTCGGAACCCATTCACGCCTTAAATGCCAAAGGCGAAGTTTCACCACCAAGAAGTTTCACCACCAATATGCCTTTCGTCAAGCTGCGCTTACCTCTGAGCAAGCGGCAAACGACCAGAGGCGCGGGGGTGAATTTCGTCATCTATGAACAATGCTGCATTTTTGCCTGAGACGATCGCAGAATAGCGCTACATCGGGCTGAGGCATTCACGCGTCATCGGGACCATCATGTTTGAAAACAGCATAATTCTGCTCGACTGGATCGGGATCGTGGTGTTCACGATCACAGGCGCCTTGGTTGCCTCGCGCAACCAGATGGATGTGATTGGCTTCATTCTTCTTGGCACTGTTACCGGCATCGGTGGCGGAACCATTCGCGATCTCATTCTCGATGCGCACCCGGTCCTGTGGTTGGATCGCCCGCAATATCTCGTAGTCTGCGTCGCCGTGTCGATCGGCGTCTTCTTCACTGCACATCTCGTGACTTCGCGCTACCGGCTGATCCTCTGGCTTGATGCGCTCGGCCTCGCGCTTTTCGCGACGGCGGGCGCAGAGAAAGCCGCAAGTCTCGGCGAAGCACCGATCGTTGCAATTACCATGGGCGTGATCACCGCCTGTTTCGGTGGAATCATCCGCGACGTGCTTGGGAAGGAGGATTCGATCATCTTCTCCCACGAGATTTATGTGACCGCAGCCGTGGTTTCGGCAGCAAGCTATATCAGCTTCAGCGCCTTGGGGTTATCCCGAGAACTCGCAGTCGGCTTGGCGCTAGCCGCAGGGTTTGGGTTGCGCGCAGGGGCGCTCGCGTTCGGATGGTCGCTACCCCGTTACAAGCCGCGCGCTCCCGACACTTGAAAACCGGGTTATAACGCTCTCTCGAGCGCCTTCAGCAACCATGCCGTCGCAGGACCCGGCAGCCGGTCCTTGCGCCACAAGGCCGAGAGCCGGTAATCCACGCTCGTGCCTTCGGGGAGATCGAGGATCCTCAGACGATCTTCGGCGATGTCATCCGCGACCAAATGGCGAGGCATATTGCCCCAACCGCTGCCCCCGATAAGAAGCGCGCGCTTCGCCCCAAGGTCCGCCAGTCGCCAGCTGCGCGAGCTCACCACCGAAAAGTCCTGCCCTTCGGTATAGGTGGAACGGTCGGTCAGGACGAGCTGCAGGTAATTGCGGGCCTGGCCCGGACGGATTTCGGCCAGCTGCGAGAGTGGGTGTCCTGGCGCGGCGACCGGCACCAGTTCGACGCTGCCGATTTCCTTGCGCTCGAGTTCGGGCAGATCGAGCAGCACTGGGCCGGCCACCGCCAGGTCGGCGCGCGAATGGAGGAGAAGTGCGGCCACGGCGCCCAGCGCCTCGACGTGCAGCCGCAAATCGACCAGCGGGAACGCCTGCTGAAAGTCCTGAAGGATCGCCGACACCGCACCGAAAGGCACCATGACATCGAGCGCCAGCGACACTTCGGTTTCGACGCCTGCATGGATGCTGCGCGCCCTGGCGACAAGATCGTCGGCATCGTCGATCACAGCCCGCGCCGACGCCAGCAGCGACCGGCCTGCAGCGGTCAGCCGCGGGCGCCGCGATCCTTCGCGGTCGAACAGGTTGAAGCCAAGCTGCCCCTCGAGCGTGACGATCCCGTAGCTGACCACCGAGACCGCCCTGCCAAGCTTGCGCGCCGCGGCGTTGAAGCTGCCTTCGTCGTGCACCGCAAGGAAGAGACGCAACTGGTCGAGGGTAGGCTGGCCGATCTGCACTGTTCAACTCCATAGAACATTTAGGCCAAGTTTATCCGGGTTTTCCGATTGCAATTCAAGGTCCATATCGGGTTCAAGACGCTGATACGGAGTAAATCACATGATCGAGGTCAGGAAATTCCACACGCTGGGGTCCGCCAATCACGGCTGGCTCGATGCGCACCATCACTTTTCCTTTGCCGGTTACCACGACCCTGCACGGACAAGTTGGGGCAACCTGCGTGTCTGGAACGACGATACCATCGCCGCGAAGTCCGGTTTTCCGCCGCACCCCCACAACGATATGGAGATCATCACTTATGTCCGCGAGGGCGCCATCACGCACCGCGACAGCATGGGCAACGAGGGCCGGACCGAGGCAGGCGATGTCCAGGTCATGTCGGCCGGCAAGGGCGTAACGCACTCGGAATACAACCTCGAGGACAAGACGACCCGCATCTTCCAGATCTGGATCATTCCCGACCAGCGCGGCGGCGCGCCCGCTTGGGGTGCGCGCCCGTTTCCCAAGGATGACCGTACCGGCAGGTTCGTGACGCTCGCTTCGGGGCTGCCCGGAGACGATGATGCACTCCCGATCCGCACCGGGGCGCGGGTTCTCGGCGCGACGATCCTCGCCGGGGAGAGCGTAACCTACGAAGCCACGCCCGACCGGCACCTCTATCTGGTTCCCGCAGCCGGCAGTATCCGGATCGAGGACCAGACTGCCGAGGCACGCGACGGCGTCGCGATCACCGGCCTCGACCGGTTCACGATCACGGCACTCGACGACAGCGAGCTCGTCTTGGTCGACGCCGCCTGATCCACCGTTTCATTCATTCAGAACTATTCTCAGGAGATCCTCATGTACAAGTCCTACAAAGTCGCCGTTGTCGTCGGCAGCCTGCGCAAGGCGTCGGTCAACCGCAAGGCGGCCGAGGCCGTCGCCCGGTTGGCGCCTGACAATCTCGCGTTCGAGTTCGTCGAGATCGGCGATCTTCCCCTCTATGACGAGGATGTCGAGGCCGCCGGCGCACCGGCCCCATGGACGCGTTTCCGCGAGCAGATTTCTGCCGCCGATGCGGTCCTGTTCGTGACCCCCGAGTACAACCGTTCGGTCCCTGGTGCGCTCAAGAACGCGATCGACGTGGGCTCAAGGCCTTACGGCCAGAGCGCATTCGCGAAGAAGCCCACGGCGGTGATGTCCGTGTCCCCGGGCGGAATCGGCGGGTTCGGCGCCAACCATCACCTACGCCAGTCGCTCGTCTTCCTTGATATGCCGGTCCTGCAGCAACCCGAAGCCTACATTGGCGGCGGCTGGGAGTTGTTCGACGATGCGGGCGAGTTCAAGAGCGACGACACCCGGAAGTTCTTCAAAAGCTTCGCCGATGCCTTCGCTTCGTGGATCGAGCGCACCGCCGCCTGACCAACGTTCTCCATCAATCAGTTTAGGCCTGCCCCGATTGCGGGGTTCGGCTCTCCATCGTCCAAGGAAACCGCCATGAACCACAAGTATGCCATCATCGCTGCGTTAGGCGTTGCCGTCCTTTCGGGAGGCGCCATCGCGCAGAGCGACGCTCTGATGCAAATTCCGGTGGAGGTCCGTTCGGGCAGCTATGTCCTCGACCCTGCGCACGGCAAGATCACCTGGTCCATCGATCACATGGGCTTTTCGACCTATGTCGGTCAGTTCACCGATGTCGCGGCCACGCTCGATCTCGACGTCCGCAATCCTGCCGCGAGCACGCTTTCGGCCACTATCGATACCGACAGCGTCGGGACGCTCAACGATCAGCTCGACAGCCACCTTAGGACGGCCGATTTCCTCGACACGGCAAACTTCCCGCAGGCGCAGTTCGCCGCCACTTCGATACGGCTGATCGACCGGGACAGCGCGGCGATCACTGGCAACCTCACATTACGCGGCGTGACCAGGCCGGTGACCATCGAAGCCGATTTCAACCAGGCTGGCATTAACCCGGTCGATCAGAAATATACCCTCGGCTTCGACGGCGAGACCACGATCAAGCGGTCCGACTTCGGCATCAACTATGGACTGCCAATGCTGGGTGACGAGGTCACTCTGAACCTGGAAGCCGAGTTCAAGCTCAACGAGACGGCGAACGGCAACTGACGGCACATTCCTGCGTCACTTTCGTTGATCCTCTGTCTCATTACCCTGCTGGAGACTCCCAATGCCCCGGATGCCCGCTCTATTCATTGGCCACGGCAGCCCGATGAACACGCTCGAAGCCAACGGCTATACCGAGGCGTGGCGGGCGTTCGGGCGCGCCTTGCCCCGGCCCAAAGCGATCCTCGCAGTCTCAGCGCACTGGTACTTCGGCGCGACTGCGGTGACCGCGATGGCGAGGCCAAGGACGATCCACGACTTCTACGGCTTTCCGCAGGAGCTCTTCGCGTTCGATTATCCCGCGAAGGGCGATCCCGATCTCGCCGGCGAAATCGTTGAAGCGGTCAAACCCCAGTGGGTCGGTCTCGATCAGGACCAGTGGGGCCTCGACCATGGCACCTGGTCGGTGCTTGCGCATCTCTATCCCGACGCGGACATTCCGGTCGTCCAGCTGTCGCTTAACGCGACGCGGCCCCTCGACTACCACCTCGATCTCGCGCGGCGTCTCGATGCCTTGCGGGATCGCGGCGTGATGATCCTCGCCAGCGGCAATGTGGTGCACAATCTGCGCGCGCTGCGCTGGGACCAGCCCGACCTTGGCTTCGACTGGGCCCAGCGGTTCGACGACGCGGCGGCCGAGCAACTTCTCCGCGACCCCGCCGACATCCTCAAGCTCGCCGAGCATCCGGACTTCACGGCCGCCGTCCCGACGCCGGACCATTTCCTCCCGCTGCTCTACACTGCCGGCCTGGCGTCGGCAGAAGGGGCTTCGCTCGAAGCTCTGGTGCGTGGCTACTCGATGGGGTCGATCTCAATGAGCTGTTACGGTCTCGGTGCCGAGATCGAGCTGCGCAAGGATCCCACCTGCGCGGCGCGCCTGCCCGCTGGTGTGCCGCCAGAACAGAGCAACATCTAGGGGCCCTCGTCCCACGCCAGGAGAATACGATGTCCGCATCCGATAATATCAGCCAACGGGTCAGCTTGGGAATGGACATATGCGCTAATGAGCCAAGGTGATCGCAGCGGGTCTGAAAGCAGGCCTTCTGCAAGTCCAATTCTTTCAAAGCCGACTAATCCCAATCGGTTAGACAAGCATCGCGAGAGCTTTTTCGGGTCTTATAATTGATTGCATGGCTCCGAAATCTGGGTCGGACAATGTCGGCTTCTCGCTTCATCATAGACGCCTGTCTGAGTGATCGGTACATCCAAAGACCGCCTTGAGTGAGACGACAAATGCTCATTCGGAACATCTTATCTGTCAGGTCTTTCAGGGAAGTTGACGCAATCGCAGTTCCCGGACTTGAAAACACTCTCCTTTCGGCTTTACGCAGAAACAATTACGCCGATAAGTGTAGACTCATAGCATCCCAATTGGAGGCCCACACATGCATCGCGTAGCACTTCTTCTTACCGTCGGCCTGCTCGCAGCCTGTGGCAACTCATCCTCCACAGCGAGCGGCAATATCGAGGATGGCGCAGACAACGAAGGCGATGCGATTGCTCTTGCCGAGACCGCCAATGCTACCGAGCCAAGTACCATTAACATGTCTTCTCCTCTCGGCAGCGGAACCGCCCAGGCTCCAGGTGAAACAATAACTTCGGAAAATGCTAGCCGAAAAGCCGAGAGCGTGACCACGCTTCCCTTGAAGCCCGGCTTTTATGTGGTGAACGATACGACTTGCGACCAGGCGTCCAACGCGACGCTCATGCTCGTGCGCAAGAGCGGGATCAACACGTCGCGCGTACCCTGCGATTTCAAGTCGATCGAGAAGACCGGCACGAACAGCTACCGCGTGACCGAAAGCTGCACGGAAGGTGGTGCTGCATGGGGCACCGAGGAGCATATTTCTACCAGCGTCTCGACTTACGAAATCCTCAATGAAACCAGCTTTACCTCGAAATCCGACAGTGGATGGGAAAGCAGCGCGCGCTATTGCCCTCAACCGAGCCTGCCCGAGCCATGGCGGAACAACGATATTGGCGACCTCATCGAATAGGCGAGCTTACGCCTTCGCCGCGAACACATATACCGAAGGCTACGACGAGCGGATTGCAATCCGGGCCTCGATCCCGAACGGGCGACCAGTTTCGAAATCGGCGGCGGCACTCGGCTCGGGCGGACCCGGCTGTTCGGTTCGGTCTTCTACAGCAAGCTCGACGATGCGCTCGTCACGATCCGCACAGCCCAAGATCTCAATCGACGGGAGAATATCGGTTCGGCTGACTATTGCGGCGCGGAACTGGGTGTCGATGCGCAGTTCTCGCCGACGCTTCAGGCGGGGCTGAACTACAGTTACATCCATCGCAGTTTCGACATCAGGTCAGCGCTCCCGGGAGTGACGTGACCCCCAGCTTTCCCCCAGCTGGGATTAGAGCCGGGCGGTTGTTTTGCGCATCAGCGCGGTTGAAGCAATGGGCTGCGTAGCGGAGCCCGTAGGGCGTAGCGAAGCAGGCCATTGCTTATCCAGTTCAGCGGCGAACGCCGCCGGTGTTGCGTAACCGAGAGACGAGTGTGGTCGCTCCCGATTGTAGTCTTCGACCCAGGCCGCGATCTCGACACGGGCATGGGCCATACTCAAGAACAGCGTCTCGTTGAGCAGTTCGTCCCGCATCCGGCCATTGAAGCTCTCGACATAGCCATTCTGCATCGGCCTTCCGGGCGCGATGTAATGCCACTCCACGCCGACCTCGCCGCACCATGCCAGCACAGCGTTGCTGGTGAGCTCGGTGCCATTGTCGCTGACGATCATGCCTGGCTTGCCGCGCTGTTCGATCAGTGCGGTCAGCTCGCGAACGACACGGCGACCAGAGATCGAGGTGTCCGGCACCGCTGCCAGGCACTCCCGGGTCACGTCATCGACCACGTTGAGCACCCGGAACCGTCTTCCCGAAGCCATCTGGTCGTGAACAAAGTCCAGGCTCCAGCGCTGGTTCGGCAGCGCCAGAACCGGAGCAGGTGCCCTTGTGCCAACAGCACGCCTGCGGCTACGTCGTCGCCTGACCGCCAAGCCTTCCTCACGGTAGAGCCTCTGGGTCTTCTTGCGGTTGATCATGATCCCCTCCCGGCGCAGCAGGATATGCAGACGGCGATAGCCGAACCGGCGACGCTGGTTGGCCAGCTCGCGCAGCTTCTCACGCAGATCGACGTCATCGTCCCGGGTGGAACGGTAACGCACGCTCTTGCGATCAGCATCGATGACACGGCACGCCCGCCGCTCGCTCATCCCATGGCACGCCTGGAGATGAGCAACAGCTTCCCGCTGCGCGGCGGGCGTCAAAACTTTTTTGCCAGAAGATCCTTCAACGCCGCCTTGTCCAGCATCGCATCGGCCAGCAAACGCTTCAGCTTCGCGTTCTCGCTCTCCAGCTCCTTCAGCCGCCGGGCATCGGACACTTCCATCCCGCCATACTTCGACTTCCAGTTGTAGATCGTCGCTTCAGATACACCGTGCCGACGGGCAAGGTCAGCGGTCTTGGCTCCCGCCTCCGCTTCCTTCAGCACGCCAATGATCTGCTCTTCTGAAAACCTCGTTCTCTTCATCTCGTCCGTCCTTCTGTCAGGGCCGGACTCTAATCCAACTTGGAGGAAAATCAGGGGGTCACGTCACTTGCCGCAAGATTTGATGAGCTTTGTCCAAATCAAGAAGGGCTCTGTTCCGAGCCAGATGCAGGCAACAGGTATGCAATCTGGAGACGGAGTATACGGTGGTTGGTCATTCTCAGACTCGACTGCGGATGCTTCGCGATACGTCTGCTCGTTCGCTTTCAACGCAAAAGACAACCTAAATCGTCCAATCATACTCACAGCCGCACACTGCGCTAACAATCCGAGGATATATTATCAGCGCTCTGGCGTCCCGCATTGGGTGTCTCTCACGTTCGAAAAAGAATGGATAGGGCCAGGCACGAAATACGATTACCAATTTCATCGGACCGATGGTTTAAATAACGGCGCTTGGGTGTGGTTTGATAATGGTCCTGGCAAAATTGATTTTAAAGGCTTTAGGCCGAGCGACGATCATACTCTCGACTCTAGCAAGAACATTATCGCATCTCAATCTGCTGAAGGTTATTACGCAGTGAAAGGGACGTGGGGATATTATGACCAGAAAGTTGGACAGGTCTTGTGCAAATCCGGGCGCTCGACTGGTCTAACATGCGGCCAGATTACGCACGGCTACTACACGTTCAACGGCATAAAAGGTTGGATCGAAACCGGCTTGTCGAGTGCATTCATCTACGCAGTATCAGGTGATAGCGGAGGCGCCGTATTCACCGAGCCGACCACTGCCGGAGGCATCAAAGCTGCAGGTATCGTCACTGCTGCAACAATCCACGATCCGACCCGGAACGCTAAAGGTGAGGTGAATTTTAGCGGCGATGAGCGTCCGTGCCTGCCGTTTATGGAAGGGAATTCTTCATATCCCGATGTCGGTCCGGATTGCAAAATGATCCATATGCCCATCGATTATGTCGATGATCAACAGCTCATTACGATTGTCACACAATGAGAATTGCTGGGCTCATTCCGATCTTCATCCTGGTTGCCGGATGCTCTACCGAAGTGACACCGGACACTTCCCCAGTGCTTCAAGAAAATCAAAAAGTAGCGCAGGCAGAATCGGTTTTTATCGGACGCCGGGTTGAAGACCGAGAAACCCCTTACGCTGCTTTATTCACCGGAGAATATGCGATCCGAAGTGGTTGTCTGGTATTCGCAGGCGGAGGGGAGGCGGTCTATCTTGCTGTCTTTTCGGAAGCCACAGATGTTGCCATAACTCAGACAGGAATAACAATAGACGGATCCAAAGAGATTGCATTCGGCACTCCGCTATCAATTGGTGGAGGCGTTGTGCCGACAAATGCGGTCACCTTGCGGAATGCTGTCCCAGCCGATTGCGACTATGAGTTGTTATTGGTCGGAGGGTAGCTGCCTTCGTGCGCTATGGCAGCGACCATATCCGAAGCACCATTGCGCTACGTGGCGGAACGCCGGTGATCCCGGCCAAGGCCAACCGCAAAGAGCCAATACCCCACGACACCGTCACCTACGCGTTGCGAAACCGCATCGAACGGTGCTTCGCGAAGCTCAAATGCTCACGCCGTCTCGCAACCCGATACGACAAAACATCAGCAAGCTACCTCGGCTTCATACATATCGCCGCCGCTCGCCTCTAGACCAATCAGTTTGTCAACAGAGCCTAGGCACCTCCCTTTGTGGTCTTTGCAAAGCATACGATTAACTGCTTGCATTTGCACGAGTAGCACGCAGATTGCCTTACAAATTGAAAGGCGAGGTCGCAACTATGCCGAAGACGTTGCTCAATGAGAACCGGAGGTCTGCGGGGCATCAGTCTCGAATGCTGCAAGTGCACAAGAGCTGCGTTTACAATCGCTCACTGCAAGCAGGCAGTGCAGCGCGTGCCCGGGCCGTCGTCGCATCGATAGTGCTGTTTCTTTTGTCGCCATCGTGCAGCCTTGGAGACCCAATAGCAGATCGGGACTGGCGCAATGAAACAGTCTATGTCCAGGTGGGCGAAGTGGTGTTCGAATTGTCGCCCGGGCGGGTCTACAGCCTGGATGGCATGAAAGATAAAGAGATCAACGCTGCTCTCGCAGAGGGCAAGGGTACCCAAGCATCCCCTCTTCGGCTCCCTAACGTTCGGATAGGAGTGCCGCTGACTGACACTCGTGGCCTAGATTACGACGTCTCAATTACAGAACCTAGGGAAATGGGCGGTGCGAGGAACGTTGTTGCGATACCCCAGGCCGCCAGCTTATCCTCCGTCGATTTCAATCAAAGCCCAGACCGTCTTTCTGGCAAAACCTATGAGGGGTCAGCGACTTTCCGATTTTCTAACGGCCAAGTGATCGAAAGCCCAGTGGGATGTTCCGTAGTGCTTATCGACGGGGAGATACGCAACGTATTTTGCACCGCTAGCGGCCTAGGCCGTGTTGACAAAAGGGATTCCCAATCACTCCGACTTCTGATTCAAGACTGCTTTTTGAGGAGCAGTCATGGGTCGCGGAGACTTGTCGGATGCGGAGTGGGAACTGATCGGGCCGCTGCTGCCGCCTGAGCGGGGACGCTGGGCGCGACCGACGGGCGATAACCGACTCTTCCTCAACGGCATGCTCCACGTATTGAGGGTAGGCTGCCCCTGGCGCGACATGCACGAGCGCTACGGCAAGTGGAACTCGGTCTATGTCCGGTTCCCGGCGCTGGGCCGAACAAGGCGTGTGGGATGCCCTGCTTCAAACGCTGGTCGATCTGGGGCTGACCGACGACTGGCAGCACATGATCGACAGCACCAGCGTTCGCGGCCACGTCTCGGCAGCGGGCGGAAAAGGGGGGCTTGTGCGAACGCTCTTGGTCGATCACGCGGCGGCTTTACGAGCAAAATCCATGCCCGCTGCGACAATCAGGGACTGCCTCTCGGCTTCATCCTGACTGGTGGTGAGGCCTCCGATTACACCGCTGCTGAGCCGCTGATGGAGATCCCGGTCGCCGCACCCAAGGCGCTGCTGGCAGACAAGGGATATGATGGCGACCGCTTCCGCGAGAGCCTGCTGATCCGGGGCATACTGCCGATCATCCCGCCCCGCTCGAACCGCAAGGTGCCCGAGCATCCCGACTATCGTCGCTACCGGGACCGCAACCGCGTCGAGCGCATGTTCGGTAAGCTCAAGCAACAGCGCCGTATCGCCACCCGCTACGACAAGACCGTCCTGTCCTTCGAGAGCTTCCTAAACCTCGCCGCCACTCGCCTATGGCTGAAGTCTTTTGTCAACACGGCCTAGGCAACAGCCGATGGCTTACGACCTTACTTTGAAGGTTCTCCAAAGCGTTTCAAGTTCCGCACTTGGATAATTCGTTCGCCACATGCCATATCCAAGTCCGCATGAGCCTCTTTCAATATGGTGTTCGCTGAATCCGGACCGGCTTTCTTTTCCCATATCACTCCACCAGTACCTTCGACGCGATCGCCAAGACGCAATTTTTCGGAGCCAGGTGCAATTTGAATAAAGAACCCATCTTGATCTCGCCCCGTTTGGGGTAAGTTTCTGAACAGCGGCATATCTGCATCCGACCGCGAGAAAGAACTTGGCATCACCTCGCTTTCAAAATCCGACCGACCGGACAGAATAACAAGGCAACCATCTAACTCGGCCAAGCGCCCGATTACATATCCGCTTTCAAGCACATCGGGATTGTAGGAATAAACCTCAATCCCATCGCCTTGCTCTGACGATGGTGAACAGCTTGCGGCTACAGTCGCAACAGCGAAAAGGGCGGCTGAAATCCCAAATCTCTGTCTGGTCACGGCGTTTTACCAGTGGCGCCACTTGCGCCGCTTCGGATCAGAATAACAGCAGGCATGAAGTCATTAATGCGATCAATGGGCATGTAATTCATTTCACAACCACCATCATAATAAGTATGGCAGGGCCGAATGCCATATTGGTTGGTGGGTGTATTAAACATTGGGTGTACGGGCTTCCATGTCGCTGATGTGACAACACCGGCAGCGGTCGCTTCATATCGGCTATTTGTGGAGTTCCACACGGGCTGCGAAAAGACTGCACCGCCACTATCGCCACCCCAAGCAATAACGTCTTCGGTCGCATCTCCGACTTTAACCAAACCGTAGAACGTTTGGCCCTCTGTATTGTTTTCGTTCACCGATGAGGCGACTATTATACCACACGTCACCCCTGTTGTGTTGCCCGATTTGCAACGAGCAGCGCCCTTAGGGTGGCTAGGGTTTGAGGTTCCAGATGTCGCAGTATTCACCAACGTGTTGGTGATATGAATGCGACCGCCTGAAGCCGGAAGACCTGATTGAACATTGGCCCAGTTCCGCGTTTTAAATACCCAAGGAGGTGATTTCGTATTGTCATAGTCGTAGTAATTATACGATCCGGTGACGTTGTTAAAAAAGTAAACTTCTGGGGCGGTGCTCACATCTGGAATAGGAATTAGCTTGAAGTCATAGGAGCGACCACGTGTCGAATCATATCCATTCTTATCATAATTTGCACTGGTTGGGCTTGCAAACGTAAGAGTCTTTCCTGAATTTTGCTGGGCGTTGTACCGCGTTCCTGGGCAATGCCCTGCCGTAACCATTACGGGTTGCCCGGAGCTATCCCTTGCCGAAAAGGCGAAAGTGCAATGAAGTTGATTTCCATTTTCTACGCGATAATGATTCCAGCCCCCGTATATCCACTCTGCTGTTGTGGCATTGGTTTGTAGCTTTCGGCTAGGGTTCCCTTTTTGAACTGTTACATCACTGCGCATGCTGGGAGGAATTAGCGCCTTAACCTCATTCACGGCTTCTTCATCTGCTTGAACGACAAAACGGTCTTTATCATATGAAAAGTAGATTGAAGCGTCCCTACCCGACAGCAGTTTCGTTAATTCATCAGTCATCGCTTGCGATGAAGCGGGATCGAATTTCGAGACGCGGGTTTTGAAAACAGATCGCAGACCAGCGGGAACCATAGCTCTGACTTCATTAGCTTTGGCATCGGATGAGAAACTAGCTGTAACTTGGTATACAGGCTCATGCTGAATATCCACGCCAAGGAATATATCAGGATACTTTACCGCAAGATCTGTTGCGAGTGTTTCAGCTTCTGCTTGAAGTTTCATTCGCTTTCGAGCTTCAGTTTTGCTGAGTTTAAATTTTTTGGCAAGATAGCTTTCACCTGGGCTTTCTGGTGTCGCCATTTGCGGATCTATTGTCCGTTCCAGCTCTTGCGCAAGAGCTGGACTAGTGGCGAGCAGCGCGGACGAGCTTATCAGAATTATCTTATTCACAATAGCAACTCCCTGTTCCCATACATTTATCTATACGCCTATCGAGCGCATTAACCCGTCGTATTCACCAAACCGGTCCTAAAGGGTTAGCGGGAGTGGCCTAAGCCTCTGATCTGAATTAGGAACTGGGTGTCTAAGCCGAACCTGCCGCAGGGCAGAAAATGCCACAGGTCACCCCCGCATGAACAACGATATCGCAAGCGCATTTGGATTCCCAGCAGTCGGCCGCAAGAAAGTCACAGCCGCTTTCGACGGCGGCCGGCTTACCTCGGATGGCGGCGTGTTGCTGCTGGCACAGGCCGAACGAGCGATGGGGATCTGCCAGCAGCTTGCAGCCTGCATTTCCGATCCGCGTGACCCGGGCAGAGTGGTGCATCACCTCGACGATATCCTGCGCGCCCGCATCTTTGCGATCAGCTGTGGCTATGAGGACGCCGATGATCTCGACGTTCTGCGCGACGATCCGGGCTTCCGCCTGGCGCTGGGCAAGCTGCCGGGATCGGGCGTGGGGCTTGCGAGCCAACCGACCATGAGCCGGTGGGAAAATGCGCCGACTACGCGCGAGTTGGCCAGGATGATGGCCGCGATGATCGACATCTACTGCGCCAGCTATCCCGCCGCGCCGGCGGCGGTGACGCTGGATATCGATGACACCTGTGATGTCGTGCACGGCTATCAGCAACTCTCGTTCTGGAACGGTCATCACGGGGAGCGCTGCTTCCTGCCGATTCATGTCTACGACACCGCCACCGGTCGGCCGGTGGCAATGCTGCTGCGCGCCGGCAAGACACCGTCGGGCGCCGAGGCTGCCGGACACATTCGGCGCCTGGTGCGCCATCTTCGGCGGCACTGGCCCGATACCCACATCACCATCCGCGGCGACGGGCACTATGGGCGGCCCGAGGTCATGACGTTGTGCGAGGCGACCGGCGTCGATTACGTATTTGGTCTGCCGACCAACGCCGTGCTGCGTGCCGATCCCGAAATCGTCACCGTCGCCGATGCTTGTGCCGTCAGGCGGGCTCAACGCCAATGCCCGGTCCTGCGCAACTATGCCGAGACCCGCTACGGCGCCAAAAGCTGGAAATGCCAGCGCCGCGTCGTCGCCCGGATTGAGGCCAGCACGCTGGGCATGGACATCCGCTATGTCGTCACCTCGCTGACCGAAGGCTCGGCCGAGCACATCTACGACACGCTGTACTGCGCCCGCGGTCAGGCCGAGAACCTGATCAAGCGCCACAAGAGCCAGCTCGCCAGCGATCGCACCTCGTGCCGCTCGGCGGGCGCCAACCAGATGCGCCTCATCCTGCACACCGCCGCATACTGGCTCCTGTGGCGAATCCAGCAGGAAATCCCAAGAGCCACCGCACTCGCCACCGCCGAGTTCGCCACGCTGCGCCTGCGCCTGCTCAAGGTCGCTGCCCGCGTCATCGAAACCGCCACGCGTATCCGCGTCGCCTTCGCTTCGGCTTGCCCGGATGCCGGTGTGTTCAAGGCCATCACCACCAGTCTGCGACCAGCGCCCACATAGCAAGAGCGGCGGTGCCGCCGAACCCCTGAGCCCCAGTCCATCAACCTCGAAAAGCCCATTGCTCCTGCCGCGGTGAAAAACGCCGGTGGAGGCGTGCGCCTTGATCAATCAGGCACCGCCACATCGCCGTCCGAACAACACGAAGCGGTAGCCTCATGAATAGGACGGGTTAAGTTCCATGTATTTGAAAGAGAGTCTGATTGATGTGAGATGGACACCCGCAATAACTTCCAGCGCCAACGGTAATGACGCCGCTCCACTCCGTGTTGTTCACGCCCTGATTCACCGATGTTCGCATCATTCATCACAGTGCTGGAACCGGACGGGGGTTATTGTGGGTGTCCAGCTTGGTCCAATGGCGGCAGCTTTGGCCCCAATCCGCCAAAACCTCCCGGGTATAGCAAGAGAGCGTGAGATTCTCCGCATTGTGGCGACGATCCCAGCGCACGATGAGCAGGACCTCTTGGACGCGGCAAGGGATGAAGTGTTTCGCTGGGCGCGCAAACGCGCGGCGGGCGAATTGCCGAAAGAGGCCTGGGACGGACAATCCTTTGAGGCGCTGGCGGCAGGTCGAACAACGATGGCTGCGCTGGTCACTGCTGGCGACAGCGTTCTGTGGTCACTGCGCGGAGACGACCCCGACAAAGCCGTTCCTGGACGGATCTGGTCAGCCCCAGATCGACCAGCGTTTGAAGCAGGGCATCCCACACGCCTTGTTCGGCCCAGCGCCGGAACCGGACATAGACCGAGTTCCACTTGCCGTAGCGCTCGTGCATGTCGCGCCAGGGGCAGCCTACCCTCAATACGTGGAGCATGCCGTTGAGGAAGCGTCGGTTATCGCCCGCCGGTCGCGCCCAGCGTCCCCGCTCAGGCGGCAGCAGCGGCCCGATCAGTTCCCACTCCGCATCCGACAAGTCTCCGCGACCCATGACTGCTCCTCAAAAAGCAGTCTTGAATCAGAAGTCGGAGTGATTGGGAATCCCTTTTGTCAACACGGCCTAAGCTGATGATTTATCTTGCGGGCTTGAATGCGGGCTACGATCATTCGATCATCGATTTTTTCTCTCCAGATCAAATCTTTGTAGCGCCGACGGGATAGCTTTTTCGGGCATCAAATCGCTGCACCCTTGCGCTCCATTTTCGATACGTTCGGTGACTTGCGCCGATTGTTCGAAAGCAGACATCGCTAGCCGGTGAGCATTTCGCACAATGTCACAATTTTACCAAGCGACGCCTCGCACAAAAAAGGCGTCAAAATCCCCAGAAGCGATTGCAGTTGATCGGCTCCAGCGCGGAAGTACGTAGCCGCCGATCAGCTTGCCTTTTTGCGGCGTCGATCGCGCAGCGATTGGCGCGTTCCAGGATCTGCTTGTCGATGGCTCCACTGCGTTCGCCGTACCGCCTGAGGGCAGGATTGAAACGCTCCGGATAGTCAAAGGGATTGCTCACAGACGTTACGGCGATCATCTTGCGATGACCGCATGCTTTGGACACCTCTTCTGGGGCGTCGAAAAGCGGACTAACCATGCCGGTTTGTGCTGGCAGGCCGACCCGCACGTTACCCGCTGCATTAGGTTTATAGCGGGAACCGAACGCTAGAAACCCGTCCTCATCCACGATAAGCGCGGCGCCGAAGGGAAACATGACCAATGGGTCATCATCGCCTTCGATATCCGCAAAAAAACATCCGTCACGCAGGAAAATTACATGCTCGGAGGCGATTGAAAGAACATCGCCTGCGGGCTGCTCTTCCTGCGGAAACGCGCGGACATAGTAGGCAAGTTCTGCCGGAACCGCAGGGCGGGCCAGCTTGGGCTCGTAGTTTTCCGGCTCCGGTGGCCAATCCTCTTGCAAACTGATGAAGGGCGCCGGCAGGGGCGCTTCGAGAATGGTCAACCGGCCGCTGGTCTCCTGCGTGGCACCGGCGGGAATAGCTGCGGGTTCCACGCAAGCTGAGGGCGCGTTGCCAGCCGCAGTAACGATGCGGCCATTTTCATCGAACGTCCAAAGCGGTTGCTGCTCGGCCTGCTGCGTGCAAGCGGCCAAGAGCATGACGGCCAGCGATATGAGCGCCGGGCGGATCATTGCGCCGCGCCTCCGGTCAGCACATGCCCGTGCCCAGCAATGATGAGTTCGCCATTGGGGCCCACCAGATAGCGCGGGTTAGATCGCATGAGGTCAGCAAATGCATCATCCAGTGCGGCATATTCTTCAGGGCAAAGCTGCTCGGTGCTGGCGATCTCGTCTTCAACAATAAGACGGCCTTGGTTGGTTAGATATGCGCCGAACAGGGTGGCACAGGATGCTAGTCCCTGCCAGCTCACGTCTGTGAAGGTCAGATACCTGTCTTCGGGACTGGTGCTTTTCTCGCTCTGGTCGATGAATGAGATGCGCCATCTCGTCCCGATGAGCGCCTGCGACGCCGGGACGGCAGTCTCAAGAGTGTCAGCCTGTCTGTCTGACAATACCACCTGATGTTCTGCGGATCGGACTACCACTTGGCTTCCCTTCTGCTCCACCGCCGGTTGCGCGAAAAACAATTCGGAAATAGCCCTTTCCTGCTCAGCAATACCTTCGCAATACATCGCTGTGCCGCTCCAGCTGTGGATTGCAAAACGCCCATCTGTATAGAGTGCGAGTGCTCCGAAACTGTTGCAACCGAGCGATCCGCCCACACTTCGGGGTCCAATCGAAAGATAGGGAGCTTGGCCGCTGCCGGCCAGTTCCGGCAAACTTATTCCATCGACGCTTACGACCCGCCAACGACCCTCGATGTCTTCCAAGGCAAGGGCCGCTGGTTCGCTAGCATTGCCAGCATCGGCCCTTTCGGTCTGGTCGATGGCGGGATTGCACGCACACAGACATGCCGCGAGAAGGACAGGTGAGACCCTCATCGCATCATCGCTCGCATGACGACATCACCATCAGGCAATGGCAAAATATATTCCGGATCTGTAGGACAAGTGCTGACACAAATGATGTCGGGGAAGTAATTTTGGTCAATCCATTGCGCCGCTTTCTGGACTGCGATCTCTGTCACCGGATCGCCATTCGGTTGATCGCCCGGGCAGGCAACCGCTGATGCGCTTGCCATGCGTCTCCCTTCCGTGAATTGCATGGAAACAGGTGTGCAACCGTCGAAATATACTCTCACGCCGCCATAACCGTTAGGATTGCCCATGTTCGTGTTGCCATCATATTCGATCCACAGCCGAGTCGGGTCGGGCAACACCCGGTCCCCGATGCGCGTGATGAAATAACGGCGGACAGTCCAGTTGCCGAATGCATCAGCGGGGCGCGGCGGCGCAATTGCCATCATTCGGCGATCGGCCGTCCGCGCCAGTTCGCGCGCCTCACTTACGCTGGTTCCTGCAAAGCCGGCTGCACCCAGCACATTGGCGCCTTCAATAGCCTCGACCAGATTGCCATCGACAATCCGCATCAAAGGCAATGTCATTTGCACGATGCGCGTATCATTCGCAGGTGCTATGCCTTCGATGAGCCGGCCAGCTATGTAGCCGGTTCTGCTTGCCAGCAACAGCACTTCGGCACCGATTTCGGGCGTGATGGCGGGCGACCGGCTCTGGTCCAGAAGTGGCGGCATCCTGACGATCAAAAGATCGCCGGCTTTTCGTCCGCCGCGCCAGCTTTCGCGCACGCGGTAAAGATAATCCAGCGACAGGCCGTCGCCCCAATCAACCGGCCTGATCCCCTCCAGTACCGCCAGTGCGACAATGGGCGCACCGGCAAGATGCTGCTCCAGATTTTCATGTGACTGATCCGCAGCAGACAACAGCCCAGCCGTGACGGCTTGGTCATGCTGCCAGGCATTCAGGCCCGAAAAGACAAGTTTGCGCGGATCGGCGGGATTTTCGACGCCAGGGAAGCCCTCGCCGCCCAACCCGACCGCGCGCAAAGCCAGTTCGAAACGCTCGTTAAGGTCCAGCTTTGCCGATGCCGCAGCCATTTCCTGCGCCCAAGGATACGGCGCCACCGTTTCTGCATCGCGCGCCAGTTCCGGGAAACGCGCTGCGGGAACAAGTGTGGCGCGCGTCCCGCCAATCCTGACGGTCATGCGGGTTTCGACCGGCTCGGCAACAAATTCTGCGCCCATGCCCAGCTTCGCCAATCGGTCGCCCAAGGTTCGGACGCGACAATTTTCGTTTACGCGCAGGTAAGAGCCGCCGACGCGAACCTGCCAGTCTCGCTCAGGCCCCCAGCCGTTTGTAGCAAAGGTGCAATTTGCAGATTCGACCTCATAGTCGTTGCCAAAGGTGACGCGCGTCAATTCGTCACCTCGGAACGGCCTGCCGCGCGTGTCCGCCAGCAGCCAATCGCCTCGGACGAAATCTTCGCTTGGATAGGTTCCAACGACATCGACTTTGGTAAACAGCCAAGTTTCCTCGCCGCGTGCGATGCGCAGGCTCGTGCTGTCTGGCATCGTGATCGACACCTCCTGGCCGTCGAACGGGGAAAGCCGCTGCCGGGACCGGCAATCCGCAGAGGGGCGGGTATAGTCTTCAACGGCGTATCGCCCATCGCCCAGATCGAGCAGTTGGCCCTGTGTCAGATCGCAACCCGAACCCCATGAAAACATCGGACTCCAGATGGTGAGGCGGTCAGTGCCCGCACTGTGCGAGCCTGTAACGGGACGCCACTCGCCATAAAGCTCCTTCACTGCGTCGGTCATAGGCGCAAGCTGGCCCGGCGGCGGGGGCGGTGGAGGCAGCTGTTCGGGAGGCGAAACGGCGGCCGTGCTGCATCCCGCAAGTGAAGCGGCCAGAAGAATGGAGAAACCCAGATTTTTAGCTTGCATCAATGTACTCCTTGCAGAGCGCCTGAGCATCGTGCGGAAGCGGAGGTGGAGGAGGGGGTGGTGGCCGTGACGCCAAGGTTTCCGGATCGGGCCGCGGCGCTTGCGGGGTCGGGAAGGGTGCAGGTCCGGGCCTGTAGCCGGGCGGCGGCACAAATTCTGGCGGAGGTTTTGGGAACATCAGCGCGCATTCACTTTCGGCGCTGCGCATAGAGACGCTGGCGAGTGTCTGGAGAACCGCCTCGCAATCTTCGTCATTGCGGCACGTGCCCCAGAACAGCGGCTGTTCCTCCTGCTGCCAGATCGCCGCCGCCGCGCTATCCTCTCCACCGTAATGATTGGTGATCAAATACCGTTTGGCGCCGTCATCCAGTTGTTTGCGAAAGGCAGGCTTCCCGTTGATCGTGATCGGTTGGCCCCAATCCCTGTCGGGCAGCGCCGCACCAAAGTGATCGACCACATAATCAAAGCGCAGATCGCCCGCGCGCCATGCCAGATGGACGCTGTCATCGGCCAAGGGGCATTCGCTCGCCCGCGCATCGCACGGTTCGATGGCTCCTTCTAATTCGAGCCCGACAGGGAAGACGAACGACATGCCGTCCAGCGATATACCCGACGAAGATCTGATCTCCGGCTCCGGCACCGTGATATCGGTCGGCTCGCCGCACCCTGCCACAGCTACCAGCGCTGCGAGGGTCAACCGCCGGGACATTGCAGACCCTGTCCGTCGAATGTCAGCCGCGCGCCTCTCGGGCTGATTTTGAAGCCGCCTTCCCATCCCGCCCAAGAAACCCTGGCAGAACTGTCGGGCGCAAGATTACAACCCAGGACGCCATCTTTTACCGCACAGATCGCCGCGCCCTCCTTGGCGAACAGTCTCATTGCGCCGAGCCGTCCTTGCTCGGGCAGATCGGCAAGCCGGGCCGCTTCTTCGCGTCCAAAGCGGATACAGTCGCCGTAAGCAAAAGGGTCTGGTTCCGGCTCAGTTGGCTTCTTGACCGGAGCCGGAATGGCGGTGCCTTCGGCCACCGCAGCGAGCCTCGCGATCAGGCTGGCCGAAGTTTCATACCAATAGGCATCGCTCTGGGCGGGATCGCCGGGCAGGACGGTCTGGCTTGTGTAGAGCGTACCGTTCACCAATGGACCGTCAATCACATCCACCCCGCGCGGATTGTTACGTAGCTGCGCCATGGACGCCGACGTGCCGGTTACCTCCAACTCCGTAATCAGTGGTTCTGAGGTGTTGTTGCGAAACCGCGATGCTGCTTGCGCCACCAGCCACACATGCCGACGGATCAGCGCATCGTTGTCCAGCGTCTCGGTAGTGATGTCGGCTTGTATCTTAGCGGCCAGAATGGCAAGCGCGTCAGAGGCAGCGGCGTCGTGCGCGTCAGACAGGGCCCGCTCGATAAGACCAGAGTCCGCAAACCCGACAGGAACCCGTGTTTCATCAATCAACTCGCCATTAACAAGCCGAACCGCGAAGGGAGCAAGCCCGGTATCCCGAAGCCAGCGCCGAGCATCCCGTTCACTCAAGGGATTGTGGAAACGCACAACCATGCGGTTTGCTGCAAGTTCAGACAATGAGGGTGCCGCTGGCGGCTCTGCTTGGAGCGGGCCAGACCATGCGAGCCAGCCTTCACGCGTGCCCAGTCCAGCCTGCACGAGCGGAAAAGCTGCTGTGAACAGATCTTCGTACAGAGCAAAGCGGCCAAGCAACCGTCCATCGGCATTGCGGAAAACAACATAGGTTTCGCCCTCGCGAACTGCGAGCCAGCCTGGGTGGCAGGAGGTCATGGAGTAATTGCCATCCGCCTGCGGCACTTGCTCCAAGGGAAAGGGGTATGGCGTCACCCGCCCCTGCTCATCGACCCAATGCTGCGCCTCGATATCGCGGTGATCCGGACCCGATGCACCCACAAACAGCGAGAAACGATCAGGCGAATTGCCTTTCACCCGCTCGATCACATGAAATGTGGTCACCGGGCTGCGCCAGTCGGGATCGCTGCCAAAGGCGGTCCGGGTCTCGCCCGCCACCGCAATATCGACCGTGAATGCCGCCGCTGCCATTTTTCCGGTGAAGAAGCTTTGCGATGCTGCGCCCACCGGTTCTGGCGGCTGAGTGTAGAGACAGGCACTGGCAGCCTGAGGAGCAAGCGCGGTTGCGCACAGTGTGAGCGCGATCAGCGATCTCTTCATTTCGCTTCCTTTCCAATGACACGGAAGGAACGAGCGATGGGCACCAATCGCTCGCGTAGCTCGGAAAGTTCAATCGGTTCGGGATAGAGGCTGACCGGACGAACCATTTCGCTTTCGTCAATCAGCGATGGCGGCATCCAGGGGATTGAGACAAACCAGCGGCCTTCGGTTCGCGCCGCGCCCTCGCCCCCCTGCACATGGGACATATGGCGATAAAGCGCATCGTTGAGATGCAGCACCCAGCGCGATCCAGGTTCAAGCGAGTTTGGCAGACCGGGCAGCAGCACTGGCTCGTCACCACCCTGCCCATAGACGCGCTCGCCTTCGTCATTGTCCCGTTCGCCCGACGCAAGGCGCTGGCGCAGTTCACTGCCGGGTGCGGCACTGCCAGAAAGTGTCTCGATCACGCGCCAGCGCACGGACGAGGCAAAGCCGTCCGGCCCGTTGTCGAAGATGTCGATCCCGACCGGCTCGGCAATCACGATATCCGTGGCAAGCATTGCCCGCTTCTCCACTGTCGCCCGCCCGTTTATAGCCTCCATCGCCTCGATCGGATCGAAGCCCGCGCGGCGCAGATCCTCGATCCGTTCCAGCGTCTGGCCGTAAGCGATCAGGAAATGTGTCTGCTCGAGCGAAGCGGCTCTCGACGGTTTACTGGCGACCCACCGGCCTTCGGTTTCGCCGGGGCGTGGCGGTTCGGGCCGCATAATCGGTGTGTCTTCGACCAGCGCACGTATTGCGGCGAAATCGGGATGCGCCTCCAGCGGATACCAGATCGCCTCCGGATCGCGGCGGATTGGTATGTCCTGCTGATAAACGGCGGACTGGTTTGCAATCTCCAGCCGGACCAGCGGCGGGAACTTCAACCGACCGTCTACTCCTGCTTGAGAAAGTGCCGCGATGTCGCTCGGGCTAACCCTGACAAAGCCCTCGATTTCACTGATCCTGACATCTGCCTCGATCCCCGCCTCAGCCAGCTGTGCGGAGATGTCATCGCGGGCGGCATTGAGCGCATTTGCGCCCTGAGGCACCTCCTGCCCTGTCACAAATGAACGGAATTCATGCCGCACAAGGCTATCGAGTGTCACAGCCTCGGTATGGAAAACGTGAGCGGTCGCCTGCCCCTCGTCGATATAGATTTGCGCCACTACATCGCCGCGTTCCATCATCATTCCGTCGCGCCAGGCTTGGAGTTCCGCAAAACGCGCCATGTCGGCGGCATAATCGGTTTCCGCCGCCGCCCGGCTGCCCAATTCGCGCTCGCGATCGGACAATGCAGCCTCCTTGCGCTGCGCATCCCAAATGTCGCGCGGCACGATCCCGCGCACCACGCGGTAGGGCCCGGGGCAGCCTGCGGTCCCGATTGTATTGGAAGGCGGCGTTACCTCCCCCGGTTGCAATCCCATCAAGACAACATCGCTATCCGCATAGACCTTCGCGCCGGAAAAACGGTTCATCACAGCCACACGGTCGGGATCGGTCAGGTCGAGCGCCTCGCTCTGTTCCCAAATCGCGATCTTGGGTTCCTCGCCCTCGGGTTCGAGCCAGAGGCAACCATCGCGCAATTCGAGCCGTGCGGGCACATCAGGAACGCCCACCAATGTGCTGATCCCGCCATCAGTGCGATTGGCAAATTGCGGGAAGCTGCTCACCCTCGCATCGCCTGCGGGAATTGGCGGCGCAGCAATTGGAAAAGGGTTTGGCTCGTTGAAGATCACATAGTCGGGCAAGTCGATCTCGCCGCGAGCAGCCGCTTCGCGAATAGGGTCGGCGCTTTGGCCAAGGTCAATTTCGACCTTTCCGGTCGTCACGTTTCCGCCCGCTCCATACCAGTTAATTCCAAGCCGGTTGAGGTCATTCACGACGCGGTCCTGCGTCGCGCGCAGTTCGATCAGCGATGGCCCTGCCCTCTCGACAGGAAAAAACAACGGATCGCTGGTGTATTTCGCAAGCGTTACCGCCGCGTCTCGAGTGAAGGCAACCGCCACCCCGTAAGCAGGCTCGTGCTGGATCCAGAGCCCGGCAAAGGTATCCGCTTCCTGTTCGCGGAGCACCATTTGCAAATTACCAATAGAGTCATCAGGCGCGCCGGGCGGAGGAGGAGGGCCGGGTTCGGTGCGCGGGCCCGTCGAGCCGCGCAGCTGGATTTCGATACGCCTGTGCGCTTCTTCCACGCTGACACAATAGGAGCGGGCATATATGGCAGTCTCACCAAACTCACCTGTGAAGTTCTCGATCCCGTCGATTTCCTCGGCGGTTAGATTGGGGCAGGTTTGCGACAGCGGCTTCTCGTCCTGTGCCAGCGCGGGCTGCGCAAAGGCGAGGGACAACAGGCTGGCGGTGAGGTATTTGGATTTCATTGCGATTGCTCCACGGGGGTCGGATCGGCAATCCGGCCAAAGAAAATCAGAGCGCCGCTGAATCGGTCGCGAATTGTCAGAAGAAACGGCCGATCCACGATCATTTGTGGCACGTCGGGTATCATGCGTGATCCCGTCACAACGATCTTCACTGCTGTCACAGCCGCCGCCTCGGTGCCCTTCTCGTCAACGCGCAGGAACGTTGCGTGCGCCACATCGTCAATCGCAAGCGGCGCGTCCGCCATGCCGCTAAAGTCGGCGCAGGATTCCATGAACGCGCACGGAATTCCTGCCGCGATCAAGGCATCCCTTACGCTGGCATCAAAACGCGCCTCGAACCGGGGCAATCGCAGGAGAATGTTCTGACGCTCACCTGACTGGAGATCGAAATCGGCTTCGCAGCCCTGAAAGCCGCTGCAAAACGCGAGGCGATCAATATCGCTCTCCCAGCGGCGAAGCGTGCTTATATCCTTGGGGAGAAACACTTCCATAACGAAGCGCCCGTCCCCATAGGGCAGTGCGACCGACTGCCCGTCGCCGGTCTCGCGATATTGCATCGATCCGAGACGTTCCATCATGTAGATGGGCACCTTAGAGCCGTCTCCGCGGGTGAACTCGCCGGTCGTCCCATCTTCGAATGGCACGGTCCAGTCGGCCTTGAACCATACCGCATTGGTCAACACGGCGGCGGTCAAGTCGTTGAAGCCGCTTGCTTCGACAATTTTCGTGATCCGCTCGCGCGTCTGCTCGCTCACCCAGCCATTGATGGTGTCCGCCGAACCATGCGGATCGCCCCCGAAATCGACAGCCTGAGCGGTTGCCCCAAACCCTTCACTTGCCGCGCGCAGATATTCAGGCTGAAAGTCCAGTTCGTCGGACAGCCACATCGCGTTCGCAACCGAAAGTGCGACCTTCTTGTCGCCAGTGTCGGTAAGGAAGCGATTGTAATCGCGCACCGAGGTTCCGAGGCGGGTCGCTGCATCCCAGCCAAGCAAGCCGCGCAGCTCTGTCTCGGTTTCTCCGCGCGCACCCGGCAGAGCTAGGCCGATCCCCTCACTCAAAGACAAGGGCGAGATGAACAGATTGTCGTTGGGCTCAGCGCTTGCCGCCAGCTTTGGATATAGCCGCGCGGCAATCCTGGCCTGCCCGGCGGTGATCACATACGGGATTGCGCTGGCTTCGCCGGTCGATGTGGCACCATCGGTCGGCAGAGTCGCGCAGCTTGCAAGCGGTGTGGAAGCTGCGAAAACGCAGATCAAAGCTACCTTGCGCATCATCGTGAAAAATCCTTGTTATCAAGCTCGGCAGAGTTATCTGGAGGCGGAAGAGGGGCGAAAACATTCTGCGCCTTAACCAAATGCAGCGTTTTGCACGAAGTGTCGCTGACTTCGCTTCTCGCATTCAGTTGCCCGGAAAATCCGGCATGTCGTCCTACGTAAAAAGTTGTCTCTCCGTCGGTAAGTATTTGACCGTCGAACCCAAAGCTGTCCGGCATGATGACCCCGGTGGCGCCGCCCTCATAATCGCGGACAAACAAACATCCGTCTGCATAGTCAAGAATCCCGCCCGCACCTTCCAAGACCGGAACTTCGCCTGTTATTGCTGGGTAGGTGTCGAACTCGAAAGGTGGTGCGACGGCGGAACTCTCACTTTCCGGCGAGCAGCTGACAAAACAACCAAGGGCGACCGCAACCGCCGCATACGGAAAGCGGACTTTCATCGATCCTGCTCCAAAAATTCTTTGAGCCAATCCGGTAGCGGTCGCATCCAGCCTTCGGGCGTGCGGCAGATAAACTGCTGCGGGCTGCTGCCGGGCGGACATTCGGCTGCGTCCATCACAGGACGCGGCGGGCTATTAAGATATGCTCCTACAGGCAGTGGCGGCAGGGCGATCCCATTTTCGTCTCGCTGGACGGGCTGTGCTGCCTGTCGCCTTTCCAGCCAGACAACAGCACGTTCGGCCTGATCTGCATCGATCCCATAGGAACTGCGCAGCGAACGCACGGTGCTGGCCCGAGATGATACGGCGTCCTGCGCGCTGCTTGCAGCTGCGCTAGCCGTTCCGCCAACGGCAATCACGGTGCTGCTGCCGCAAGCAGCGTGGATCGGCCCGACCAACTCCGGTGTGCTGACCTCATTGACAGATCCGGTAAACGTCACTGCCTCACCCACCCGCGCATATCCGGGCCAGCCATCGCTGGCGAAAGCCAAATAGTTGTCAGAGTCAACAAACAGCTGTGCGCCAAGTGGGAATAGCACCAATGCATTGTCACGGTCCGGCGCGCGAAAGCAGCCATCCTCTAGTGTAATCAACACCCGGCTCTCAATAAGATTTACAGAGCCCTGCGGACGATCTGCGCGCGGAAATATGCGGATATGCGGTGCAGCGATGCTTGGCACGGCGTCATCTTCAATCGCCGGTCGCGGAGGATTGTTGATGGGAACCACCGGCGCAGTGTTGAAATGCAACGTGACCGATTCCGGAATGGTCACACCCTTGCGCTTAACCAGCGCGCGGAAATCCGCTTCGGAAACACTGATGTAGGCATCGACCTGACTGGCTCCAATTCCGCTCGACTGCATGACCCGGTCATCCCCGAACGTCGCCCACATCCAGTCAGCGTCGGCCATCATCTGTTCCATCGACCAGCGTACAGTTTTGCCGAAAAACCGTGGATGTTGCGTGTATTTGCGCAAAGTTGCTGGACCAGCGCGCAGGAACTGAAATACGACCGACGGATCGCCTTCGTTTTCGTAATAGACCGACACAAAATTGCCGCGTTCGGCCCGGCGCAATCGGTCCTGCAAAGCAGAGACTTCGTCCATTACACTGTTCTGGAAGTCGGCAACGCGCTGGAACTGCTTGCCCGCGGCGATCTCCTCAGCAGTCGGCGGTTGCGGTTCAACTGGCTCAGCAGGAGTGAATGGCGCAGGCGGCGCGCTGCGAATAGTGGCATAGCCTGCCGCGCTAAAACCCGCGTGGAACGGCGGGCTATCGCCTTGTGATGATACGCCGCCGCTACTAGCCGAACATCCGGCGAGCATTGCAGCGGCCATAGTCAACATGCTTCTTCTCTTTGCCCCAGTCATGGACATATTTACTGTTCCTTCATGCCATGCAGCCGCATCACATCTTTTGTCGGACATCCAGCCGGGATGGTAACTCCAAAGAAACTCTCGATGTCGGCAATCGGCCACCCTTTGCCGTTCTCACGCAAAAGCGCTGCACCGCCTTGTATTGGGACATCCAGCCGGACACTCCCTTGCGCGCGAGGGTCGATGATACGGGTTCGGTCCTCGCTCAGCTTCACGCCGGGGTCGAACAGCACAGTCGCTGGCCGGTCGCCGCCCGTGACAATGCAACCTCGCTGAAGTTCGATGGAACCGTAGAAGCCGGCCTCCCCTCCAAATGCGGGTCGCGCGATAGTTATGGGATTGCCGCCTCCACCATGAGCGACACAGCCAGAGAGCATCAGCACAAAAGAAACTGCAAGCCTGTGGCGCATCATCCTGTGCCCGGAAGTGTGGGCGGCGTTGGCGGAATATGCATGATCATTTCGCACCACGTCAGCTCCGCGTTGCCGCCGCGCAACCGATTATCTGCCAGCAGCTTCTCTTGCTCCAGCAGGCAAGCATTTGCCTGAGCCATCGCCTCGGCTTCATTCAAACCGTCGCGCGCGGCATTTTCCTTCACAGCGTGCCACACCCCGCCATAGCCCGCAGCCTGATTGAGCGAATTGACCGTGACAACGCGGTGCTGCCCGCATGCAGCAATCAGTGCGTCCGGCGGATCGGATACTTCGCTGCGAGACCCGAGCTGCATTCGCGAGCCGACCCGGGCAAGGCGGGTCGTCTGGCCGGAATGGCGTGAGCGGAACGCCAGATGTCCTTCATCGTCGCGATAAATGCCGATACCGAGCGGGAACATGGCGAGCGGATCGTCTTCCCCGTCCTCATCAATAAAGAAGCAACCATCACGCAGCACGATCGCATCATAGGTCGCGATGTCGGGTGTTGGTCCTGCCAGCACCGTTTCTGCAGGCAGGTATCTGATCGACGCCTTCAAATTATCTGGCACAGCAGGCAAATCAGGCTCTGCCCAATGACTGACCTTCAGTATAAGATTGGTCGGAACATCCCAGCCGCGCTCGTCCCGCATTGCTTCGAACTCGTTGCGCGAGATCCTGATATCGAGCCAAGGAGCGTCCATGTTACCGAAGCCGGGAGAGGCAATATCTTGGCCAATGCGCTCTGCCCAATCCCGCGCGACGCGGTCCTGATCGGTGCGCGCGAAATCGCCCCTAGCCGGTTGGAACAGCGTGTTATCCGTGTAGCGCCGGAGCGACGATGTCGGCTTGTTTACGAAGTATACGATGCCGGTGACAGTCCCTAATCCGCCACTCTGTGGACCATCCGCCCAGCGCCATTCGATCCCGCCGAAATTGCCGATTTCACCCGCCTTGAGACGGCGCAGCATTGGCAGGTGCTGATGCTCCAGCCTGTCGGCAAACTGCCAGCGTCGATCATGGACCGTGGGCGTGTAGGGTTCAGGCCCCAGCCGAGTAATGGGCGTGTAAGGCGGAGCCTCAAGAACGGTCTCATAAGAGTTCGAGGTTTTTGTAGGCGAGGCATCGCCGGGTGCGGAACATGCTGCGAGGAGCATAGATGCTAAGATACTAAACCGGATCATAACCACCCTCCATGTTACAAGGTAACATAAATAAGGTTCTATGAACCTTGGATAAATAAAGGCTGAGCGTGATCTAATTGGCGTAGCGACGGCTGCGCACTCACGCTTCGCGGCAACGAACCCAGCGTTGGCGACCAGCGCGCCACACGGAGCCGTCATAGGTGTGGCTCGCTTCGTTCCAGCTGGCGATCAGGATCAATTCTTCAGTGATTGCATCTGGCGATACCAGCGCAAGCCGCAGCTCAGACGCGCTCAACCACCACTGCGTTGCAGTTACAGCGATCTCTTTGCGCCCCTCGACAAGCCGCGCCAGGAACAATCCGGCGCTCGGCACATGTCCGAAGCCAAGGGATACTATAATGGGCTCATCTCCCGCAGTCCTACACGCCAAACCCCCGGTCGCCTGAGCCGGTGAGCTGATCAGCAGAAACGTGAGGACAGCGATTGAAAAGTATTGTTTCACGGTGGTGGTTCTGAAACGCTCATCATGAATGGCGAATTGCTTGTTCGGTGGGAAGGTTGTTGACCAAAAAAGCTGTCCGCCTCTTTATAGGCCTACTTCCTGAGCAGATTACTTTAAAGCCGACGGTCCGCAACCGGCCCTCTTTTAGTCACTCCATTATACCTGCAATCCATTCATCGATATCATTCTCAGCCCAGGCTACGGAGTAGCCCCCAAGTTGTATCGGCTTCGGAAACTTCCCTTCGGCCATCCAGCGATAGATCGTCGAACGGCCTAGCCCGACGCGGTGCTGCACCTCCGGAAGGCGAATAAGCCGGGTGACCCGGCGTGTATCGGTCGCTTCCTTTTCAATCTCTTCACCCACGATGACCTCCTTCGGCATCAGCGAAGACATCGCCGAGCAAGGCGTCCTTGCGTTCGAGTTCATCGATATGGTCGGAAAGAAGGCGAGCGACACGGTGTGCGGTGCCCTTAGCCCAGCGGGGCTTCACGTCGTGCACCTGGTTGCCGAGAACACGTTCGAGCGCAAATGGAAGCTCACCAGAGAAATCCTCAAAGAACAGCGCGAGGTCCGATTGCAGCCAGTCAATCGTGTGATCGCCGCCACTGACTAGGAACAGCAGCAAGTGAGCATGCGGTGCGACGCCGCTCGCAGCCAGAATCCGTAGGGCTTCTCCAAGACTTGCCGAACGCTCGCCAAGAAGAACCCTTCGAAGGGCATCTCTATGGATCTGCGCATCGCGTGCGATGTCGCAGCGTGCGCGGCCGCTGGCTTCGACAGCGGCGAATAGCAGCCGGGCAAGATCGGCGCGAACCTGTTGTTCGGCAAAGAGCGCCATCTCAGTCATCGACGATTCCTTTCGCATAGTAGTCATCGACTCACCGGCTATCCCGAAAGGAAAGCTGTAGGAAAACGAAAAGAACAATAAGGGAACATAAAGGAAGGCGCGAATCAGCTTCCTTCGGTGATTCGCGCAGATATTGATCGCTTCGGCGCGTATTCCGGCAGGCTTGGCGCAGATCCCGGCACAGTCGGCGCTACCAGGCAGTCCGTCTGCGCAAACACCGGCCCAAAGCCTTCCCAATGTCGGTTTTTGCTTGGTTGATCGGACCGAAACGCATTTCCCGATTTCCTACAGGCCAGCTCCGGGGAGAGGAAAGAACATACAGCGAACACATCGCTGGCTGATGTTCAATCTTTTCGGAGTTTCCACCCATGACCACCAAGACTGCTTTTCCGGCCACGAGCCGCACGCAAAGCCGCATACCGGGCCGCGATTATATCCTCCCGACCTGCGTTGCGCTGGCCTGTGCCGGCGCCGCTTTTGCCGGCGCGGACACCACCTTCGATCCTGCTTTGAACCAGTTCACCGACTTCCTCGAAGGTTCGGGCGGCAAAATCATCACTGTGCTCAGCCTTGCTGCTGGCCTGATCGGGCTTGCCTCGGGGCGGTTTTCGCTCGGCCAGATCGCCGTGCCGGTGGGCGTCGGGATCGGCGTCGGCACCGGCGTGCCGATCGTCACCTCGGTCGTGACCGCGGTCATCTGACCCCGGGCCCGGTCACAAAAGGAGGGCGGCATCATGGCCGACAGGTACCTTGTTCCACGGCGGCTCGACGATCCGGAGCTCATCGGCTTCTGGACCATCGACGAGTTTGCAGGGATTCTCATTCCCTTCGCCTGGGGCATTCTTGCGCAGCATATTTTCATCGGTATCGGCTTGGCCGCCGGAACCTGGTTTGCCTTGCGGAAGGCAAAGGCTCGCGGTGCCGGTTCGGCACTGGTGCATGCTGCGTACTGGTACCTGCCCGGGAGTTTCCTGGGGCTGAAAGCCACGCCGCCCTCCCACTGCCGCCTGTTGGCGGGCTGAGGGAGCAGGAACCATGCAAGCACAATTTGCACATGAACAGGCGCAGGGTTTCCTGCGGCAGCGCAACCGCTTCGCCGTGCTGGCAGGCGTTCTGGGTCTGACCACGCTGGTCAGCTTCGGTGCTGCTGCGACCCGCGATGAACAGGTCGTGCTGGTGCCGATCACTGCCGAGCGGATCACCGTCTCGAGCGGCGGGATCGACGCGCCCTATCTCGAGCTCGTCACTCGCGACACGGCGCTGATGCTCCTTAACCGGGCACCAGAGAGCCTCGATTATTGGATGGCCAACATCCTGAAGCTTGCTGATCCCGCCGCGCACGGCGCGCTTAAGGCCGAGCTGGTGCAGATCGTCGAGGAACAGCGCGGCTCGGACATCAGCCAAGCCTTCGTGATCGCCGAAATAAACGTCGATCCCAAGGCGCTGACATCGAGTGTCACCGGCACGCTCAAGACCTTCGTCGGCGCGCAGGTGATCGCGAGCCAGCGCCGCGCTTTCCGTTTCCGCTGGTCGAAGCGAGGCCTCAGCCTCGCGCTGGCCGGCTTCGAGCAACTTCCCACTGACAAAGAGGACATCGGCCAATGAGCCTTTTCTCATCCCCACTTGCTGCCGCGCTTGCAGGAACCGGCCTTGCCTGTTTCGCGATTGGCGCAACAAGGCGCCCCGATCCCGGATTGAAGCTCACCGGCCTTGCCGTGCTTGCCTTTGGGCTCGCGCCGGTCCCAGCGCACGCCGACCAGTTCGTCGAGGCCGCCGACAACGCGACGATCGATTGCGAGCTGGCGCGCGGCGAACTCACCCGGATCGCGCTTATCGATGACGGCTTTGCCAATGTCTCGAAGATCGCGAGCGGCTTTCCCTACAACGACTTCCAGGTGACGCACGAGCCGGTGCGCGGGGACATCTATATCTCCGTGCCTCCGCAATTCGCGGCGGCGCGCGTCAGCTTCTTTGCCACCAGCAAAGCGGGCTACGTTTACAGGTTCGCCTGCCGCCTCGGCGGCGAGGAAGCGACCCAGCTGTTCATCACCAACCCCGCACTGGCCAAAAGCGAAGCGGCAGAATGGGAGACCGAAACTGGCCCGGAAGACACCGCGATCCGGTTGATCGAAGCGATGGCGAGCGATGCCGTCCTGCCTGGCTTCACCGCGCGCTCCGAGCTGTCTCCTCCGCGCCGTACCGGCGGGATCGAAGTCCAGCTTGTTGCTGAATACCAGGGCGACGCGCTTACCGGACAGCGTTTCCTTATCCGCAACCTCGGCCAGGAAAACCTTGCGCTCGCCGCCGAGCGCGAAGCGCCCGCAGGCGCGCTCGCCTTTGCCTATGGCCGCGACGCGCTCGCCCCCGGCGAAGCGACCAGCGCTTTCCTTATCTTTGCAAAGGGAGGGCTCGACTGATGGCCCAGGCACCAACACAACCGCAGAAGACCGAAACAAAGCCCATGCCGGGGTCTCCGCAAGCCCGCGAGAGCGGCCGGCGTAACCTCAATTCCCAGATCGCGCAGCGCCAGAAGCTGCTGCTCGCCGGGATCGGGGCCATCGCGCTCACCGGCGGCGGCATGTTCATCTTCAGCGGCGATAGCGACGACGCCGGAGTGGATGCAAACGGTGCGGCAACGATCGACACCGGCGGCCTCGTCAATCGCAACCTCTCGCAGCGCGAGTTCGTGGCGAGCTACGGCAACCGCCTCGACGCGCAAGGCCGCGCGATCAAGGACCTGGAACAAGCCCAGCTGCCGACCGCACAAGTCGAAGAGGAACTCGAAGCGCTGCGCAGCGAGAATGCGCAGATGCGCTCAGACGGCCAAGCAGCGATCGACGCGATTTCTTCCGAAAACGCCGCACTGCGCTCGCAGCTAAGCGACCCGGCAAGAGCTTCTTCAGAGCCCATGCCCGTACCGCCGCCACCTGCCTATGGGCCCGGTGTTGGCCCGGGTGCAGCAATCCAGCCGCCGCAGTCCGGAGTGCAGGCACAAGGCGGCGGACTCAGCCTGATGAGTTTCGGCGCCGATGCGGGCAAGGACGGCAAGCCGCGACCGGCCGAGACAGCGCCTGCATTGCTGCTCGAAGCGAGCCGCGAATATTTGCCGCCCAACAGCTATGCACCGGCAACGGTCATTGTCGGGGTCGATGCCTCGACCGGCGTTGCCAGCCAGAGTGATCCGCTGCCCGTGGTCCTCAGGATCACCGGCCCGGCCCGTTCGGTCATGCGCGGCAACAAACTGCTTACCACCGACATCACCGGCTGCCTCGTCAACGGCGCAGCGCGCGGCGATCTCTCGGCCGAGAAGGTCTACGTCAAGCTGGTGCGCATGACCTGCGCGCAGCCTGGCGGGCGGTTCGCGGTAAGCGAGGTCAAAGGGTTCATCTCCTTTGCCGGCAAGTCCGGGGTGCGCGGCCGCGTTGTCAGCCGTGAAGGAAGCCTTGTCAGCCAGGCTCTGCTCGCCGGGATTGTCGGCGGCTTCGGACGCGGATTTTCCGCCAACGCCAACGGCATCTTCACCGGACAAGTGGGCAGCGACGGCCAGCGCGAAGCGCTCTCGCCAACCGACATTCTTGCCGGCGGCTTCGGCCAGGGTGCTGGCGAAGCTGCTGATACGGTCAGCCGCTACCTCATTGAACGCGCAGAACAATATCAACCAGTCGTCGAGATGCCGACCGGCATCGACGTCGAGATCGTCTTTCTCGACGGCGTCCATGTCAGGAGCTCCTCCAAATGAACTACAATGACCACCGGCCGGGCCTGAAGACCCGTGCCGCCCACTTCGCCCTTGCCTGCTCAGGTGCCGCTGCCGTGCTCACACTCGGTGTTTCGGCTGTAACGGCCATGCCCGCATCGGCTTCCGCGCTGGCAAGCGATGTCGCGCAGGCGCTGAAGTTGCGGCTGCCCAAGACCCCGATCGATGCGATCAGCTGCGATAAGCTCGGACCATGGTGCGAAGTCGTTTCGGGCGACACGCTGTTCTACATCGATGAGACCGCGCGCTACCTGTTCGTCGGCCGGCTCTACGACATGGAAGAGCGGCGCGACGTGACCGCTGCTCGCCTGCTCGAACTTAATCCCGACCTGCTTGCCGCCGTTGCACCGCGCGCCGGGGGCGAGACGCAACCGGGCGGCAACAAACCTCCAGCCCAGATGGCCGCAACCCGTGTCGATCTCTCCACCCTTCCGGTAGCCGGCGCGATCCACTGGGGCAATCCCAAGGGCGAAAAGCTCGTGGTCTTCTCGGACTTTCAATGCGGCTACTGCCAGCGCCTGGCAGGCGAACTCGCCAAGGCCAAGGTCCATGTCGAAGAGCGACCGATTTCGATCTTCGGCGCAGCAAGCCGTCAGGTTTCCAAAGCCGTGCTGTGCGCGAAGGATCCGGTAAAGGCTCTCCATGCTGCCTATGCCGGGCAGGCGCCAGCAACCGGCAAGACCTGTAAGCAAGCCAAGGCGCTCGATGCCAACGAGGCCTTTGCCAAGTCCAACGGTTTTACCGGGACGCCGGTGATCGTGCGCGCCCGCGATGGGGCAGTGCTCCATGGCTACCGCGATGCCGCGACCATCCGCAGCTTCGTCTCACGCGCGAAAGGAAGCGCGCAATGAGCCGGCTCGCGATCCAGCGCGCCCTCCTGCTGGCTGCGCCGCTCGTCTTGGCGAGCGGATGCACCAGCCTCGGGAGCAATGTGAAAGGCAGTTTTGCCTGCCGCGCTCCCGATGGAACCTGCGCGCCCACCTCCGCCATCGATGCCGGGGCAACCGGCATCGACCGGACCGAAATCGGGCAAGCACATCGACCCCTGCCGACGACTGGCGAAGGGGTGCGGCGCCTGCAGGTCGTATTGGCCGGCTACCGCGACGAAGCGGGCCGCGAGCACGAAGCGCGGGTCGTGCACCTCACTTTGCCTGAGCCTGCGGGAACAGGCTGGCGCGCACCGCAAGGACGCCGGGACGTTCTTCGCTCGCTGGGCGCAAGCATCGCCGCAACCCGCGAGGGCAACCCCGCACCTGATTCACGCCCGACAGAGCACCACACGAACCAAATATTGCCGGAACAGCTGTTTATCCCCTCGCAGCCCGTTCCGGCGATGCCCGGCGCAGACGCGCCGGAACCCGGGGGACCTGGCTCGTTTTCCCCTCCCCGCGAGCCGGTCCCCCACCCTGATATGGACAAGGGAGAAAGCCAGTGACGCTATCCTTAGCCGCAGCGCGCGACGCGCTATCGCGCAGGCTTTTTGCCGATACGGCGCGACCCGAAAGAGATCGCGCGCATTTCGGGCTCGATATGCTCTCGGACTGGCTCCCTTACCGGGTCTATGACGAGGGCGCGAAGCTCTACCGCAATGCGCGCTCGAAAGGCTTCGTCCTCGAAGTCACCCCGCTGATCGGAGCTGACGAACAGACCGGCGAGATCCTCGGGCAGTTCTTCTCCGAAGGGCTGCCGCAGGGTGCCTGCCTTCAGGTTCTGAACTTTGCTTCCCCGCGGATCGGCAATGTCGTCGCCCCCTGGTTCGCCCCGCGCTACGAGCAGGGCGGGATCTACGAGGCTATCGCCAGGGCCCGGACAAAGCGCCTCTATGACCTCGTCTGGAATTCGGGCTCGGCGCATGCGCCCTTCCATGCCCGCAATGTCCGGGTGATCGTCTCGCTCGGCGTGCCGGTTCCCGGCAGCGTGACCGACGCCGAGCTCACCGAATGCCGCGAAGGCCTGATGGGCATGCTCCATTCGCTCGGGCTGCAGGCACAGGAACTGCGCCCGAACGGGCTGCTGGCGCTGATCGACGAGCTGACCTCGCCGACCACCGCGCATGAGCCGGACATCCATGCGTGGAATCCGCATGACACGCTCCAGGCCCAGGCGATCCGGCGTGATATCGAGCTCGAAATCGAGGATGATCGCATGATCCTGCGAACCGAACGGTTCCGCGAGACCGGGCGCGACGCGCACGGCCACCCCGAAGTGGGCGAATGCTACCCCGATCATTTCGATATGCGCCATTATGCCGTGCGCTCGACCCCTGAACGCTGGGCGCCCTGGGAATGCGCGCGGCTGATCGGCGACATGTTTGCCGACAAGCTGCGCTTTCCCTGCCCCACAGCGACCATGCTGTGCCTCGTCTATCCCGACCAGGAAGCGGCGTCGGCGCGGGCGGGCTTCAAGTTCATGCGCACGACCAGCCTCAGCCAGACCAAAAGCGCGAGCTTCCTGCCCAAGCTTGCCGAACAGTCGGCCGAGTGGCGCCATGTCCAGGCCGAGCTCCAGGCGGGCAAGAAGCTCGTGAAACTGTTCTATGGCCTCACCAGCATTTCGCCGCTCGGCCAGGGTGATGCGCATGAGCGGGTGATCAAGGCGATCTACAAGGCGGCAGGCTGGGATCTCGCCGACGAGCGTTTTCTCCAGCTCCAGGGCCTTGTCGCAGCATTTCCCATGAGCCTTGCCGACGGGCTTGCCGACGACATGACGCGCCTCAAACGCTTGAAGACCATGCTCTCGACCACGGCGGCGCATATCGCCCCGATGCAGGGCGAGTATCTGGGCGGGGCCATCCCGCACTTGCTGCTCGTTGGCAGGCGCGGCCAGCCTTTCTGGTGGTCGCCGTTCGAGAACGATGCGGGCAACCACAATATCGCGATCTGCGGCAAATCAGGCTCGGGTAAATCCGTGCTGCTGCAGGAGCTTTGCGCTGCCCTTCGCGGTGCGGGCGCCAAAGTCGTTGTGATCGATGACGGGCGCAGCTTCGAGCATTCGGTGAAGCTCCAGGGCGGGCGTTTTGTCGAGTTCACGCTTGCTTCGGGTTTTTCGCTCAATCCCTTCTCGATGGTCGACGATGTCCGCGCTCACGAGGATGAGGATTACCGGCTCGACTGTATCGCGATGATCAAGGCCATGGTCGGCCAGATGGCCCGGCCCAGCTCCGCGCCAAGCGATACCGAGCGCGGCCTTATCGACCAGGCCGTGACCGCAACCTGGGAAGCGCTTGGCAGCGGCGCGTCGGTCGATGATGTCGCGCATGCGCTGCAAGGCTCGGAAAGTGAAGCCGGGCGCGATCTTGCTACCGCGATCGCGCCGTTCTGCCGGGGCGGAAGCTACGGCGGGTTCTTCTCGGGCAAGGCCAGCTTTGCGCTCGATGATGATTTCACCGTCTTCGAGATGAGCGATCTTGCAAGCCGTGAGGAACTGCGAAGCGTGGTCCTCTCAGCAATCATGTTCATGACCGGACAGGCCATGACGCGCAGTTCGCGTAGCACCAAGAAGCTGCTGCTGATCGACGAGGCCTGGGCGATGCTCAAGGGCGGCTCGATGGGCGAGTTCGTTGAGACCTATGCCCGCACCGCGCGCAAATATGGCGGCGCGCTCGCGACTGCGACCCAATCGCTCAACGACTACTACAAGTCCGATGGCGCGCGCGCTGCACTCGAGAACAGCGACTGGATGCTGGTGCTACAGCAGAAGGCCGAGACCATCGCCGATTTCCGCAGCCAAGCGCGGCTCGACATGGACGACCGCACCGAGACGCTGATCCGCAGCCTCAAGCGCTCGGGCACCGAGTACAGCGAGATCTTTATCAAGGGACCCGAGACCGAAGCGGTCGGACGCCTCGTGCTCGATCCGTTTTCGGCGACGATCTATTCCTCCGATCCCGACACCTATGCCGCGATCCAGGAATGCGAGCGGCGCGGGCACAGCCTCGCCGATGCGATCCGGATCGTTGCGGGAGACGCGCAATGATGAGCTCGCATCTTGCCGACAGGATCGAACCGGCAAATCTCAAAGCATTCCTGCCCTTCTTGCAGGGAACGTGTTTCATCCTGATCGAGACGACGCGCTTCGCCGCGACTTCGCTTCTCATCGCGCTTGGCCTGCCGCTCGCGCTGTTCCTGTTTGTCGCAGGCTGGGATTTGCACGCGCTTTTCAGCCAGCTCGGCAATTTGTCGGACCGCTATCTCGAGGCCGAAGGACTGCGCCGCAGCCTGTTCAGCCAGGACCTCAAGGTCTGCTTTCTGATCACAGCTGGCGCGGTGACGCTGTTTCGCATGCCGCACTTCCTCCAGCGGCTCGCGGCCGATCTCGATAGCGATCCCAACAAGGAGCCGAGCCGTGGCTGACACCAACCGATTACAATCATTTAATCAACCTCTGCTGCTGAAGATTGCCGCCGTACTGGCCATCGCTGCCGCGCTGCTCTGGGCAGCCTGGGTCAGCCGCGAGCTAACCGAGCCCCGCCAGGAAATCGTCACGGTCAGGCTTGCCGAGACCATTGCCGCTTTTGTCGATGCCGAAGCGCGCGAAACCCGTGATCCCGAGACCAGCCAGGCGCGCGTGCTCGCCTTCCTCAAGGCCTCCGAACGCGCAGTGACAGATATGGGAACAGGTGGCCGCGTGGTGCTGGTCGGTGAAGCGGTGCTTGCAGGCGGCGCGCCCGACGCGACCGAAGAACTCCGCATGCGGATCGCCGGCCAGCTCGGACAAGGAGACGGGCAATGAAAAGCCTGTCCAAGCGTCTTGCGCAAACCCTCAAACGCCCGCTCGTACTCACCGCGCTCGTCCTGCTTCCCCTGGGATGGAGCGCCGTCGATGCGTTCGCAAAAGATCACGCCTTCCTGATCAATGCCAGCCCGAGCCTGCCCAACTGGGCCTTCTGGCTCGATCGTGCTGCACCTATCACGCGCGGCAGTCTGATCTTCTTTGAGCCTCCGGCGAGCGACCTCGTCGAAGCCCATTTCGGGAAAGGCGCCCAGCTCTTCGGCAAGCGGGTGCTTGGTGTACCGGGCGATGTCGTGAGCCACCACGGCCACGAGGTCTTCATCAACGGCCGCAAGATCGCCGCGCGCCTTGATGAAACACGGCTTGGAATCACGCTCCACCAGGGACCTGAGGGTCCGATCCCCGAAGGCTGTTTCTACACCGGGACCGACCATCCGCGCGGGCTCGACAGCCGCTACGCCGAGATCGGTTTCATCTGCCGCGGCCAGATCCTTGGCAGCGGGAGGGCAATCCTGTGAGAAAGCTCCTGGCCCCATCGATCCTGCTTGCAGCCCTGCTTTGCCCGGCGCAGGCACTCGCCCGAGACTATGGCCAGCGCGGCACGGTCTTTCCGGTGATCGAACGCGACCTGCTCGAACAGATTCAGTCCCGCCTTATGCAGATGGAACAATCGGGCGAGACTGCGCGCCTCAACGGAGAGCTGAAGCGCCGCACGATCGCCCGCGTGAACCGACCCGATCCGGTCACCGGAATTGCCCGGGCTACCGAAGCGCGGCGCTGGCAATTCGATCCGACGATCACGCTGGCTGCCGATATCAGGGGTGCGAAAGGCGAGTTGATCCATGCCGCCGGCACAAGGGTCAATCCGCTCGACAGCGTCCAATTGCGCGGCGATCTCCTGTTCCTCGACGGCGACGATCCCGACCAGCTTGCCTGGGCGCTGAAGCAGGATGCCAATGCCAAGCTGATCCTGGTGAGAGGTGCTCCGCTCGAGCTGATGAAGGCGCGCCAGCGCCGCTTCTATTTCGACCAGGGCGGCAAGCTTACGGCAAAGTTCGGGATCAGGTCAGTGCCGGCGCGCGTGCGTCAGCAAGGTCGTCTGCTCGAGATCAGCGAAATCGCGTTGCCGCCCAAAAGGAGGCCAGCCCTGTGAAACTCTTTCGCAAACTCGCTCTTATGCTCGTTGCCGTACTCGGCCTTGCGACCGCGACGCCCGCCATGGCCGATGCAGGCCCCGGCAAATGCACCGGCAGCTTCGTCAACCCGATCACCGACATCTGCTGGTCGTGCCTGTTCCCTATCTCGATCGGCGGGCTGGATATCTGGCCCTCGAACCGTCCCGATCCCGACAATCCTGACCTGCCCGTGTGCCTCTGCGGTATCAGGCCCGGCATCGCCATGGGGTTCTGGGAGCCGGTCCGGCTTGCCGATGTCAGCATGAAGCCGTGGTGCTTCGTCAACCTTGGCGGCACGAAACTCGATCCTGGCTTCGATATTGGCTTCCGCTCGATCTCGGGGCCTTCGGCGGTCGGCGGCGCCAGCCAGTATTATTCAAGCTGGCACGTCCACTGGTACGCCTATCCGCTGATTTACTGGATGGAGATCGTCGCCGATTTCTTGTGTCTTGAACCGGGCTCGATCGACATTCTCTACATCTCCGAGATCGATCCGCTGTGGCAGGACAGCGAACTCACCGCGATCATCAATCCTGAGGCCGTGCTGTTCGCCAACCCGTTGGCGCTCGCCGCCTGTGCCGCCGATTGCGCAGCCTCGACCGCGAATCTGCCGATCGACGAGATGTTCTGGTGCGCGGGCTGCCAGGGTTCGATGTACCCAATGAACGGCAATGTCTCGGCCTCGATCGGGCATGTTCAGGCCTCGCGGCTCGTGCTTTCGCGTTTCGCCTACAAGCTTCACCGCGAGCTCGTCTCCTGGGGAACGATGGGCTCCAAGGGCCTGTGCGGAAAATATCTGATGCCGGTCATGCGCAAGCAGCAATACCGCTTCCAGGCCACCAACCCCAATCCGGCGACGAGCGGACGCTACGCCTGCCCGCCGATCGGTACATCCACCACGCTTCAGGAACCCGGACAGGTCATTCCCGCCATCGGCGAGGACATGGG
The DNA here is from genome assembly GCF_001077815.2 of Aurantiacibacter atlanticus. Taxonomy (GTDB): domain Bacteria; phylum Pseudomonadota; class Alphaproteobacteria; order Sphingomonadales; family Sphingomonadaceae; genus Alteraurantiacibacter; species Alteraurantiacibacter atlanticus. The sequence continues at coordinate 73,289 of NZ_CP011310.1, forward strand.
ATACCTCGTCTGGCGCAAACGGAATTGCTGCGCGCTATGAACAAGCTTCTCATCTTTTTACCCGTTGGCCTCACACTCTCGCTGGGCGGCCTGGCGCTGGCCCAGAGCGATCCCGACGGCATCGACCTCGAGTCAATTCGCGAGCGCGCAGCCCAGCATACCGAAGAGGCTCAAGCGCTCGCGACCAATGTCCGCGAACGTGCCGAAGCCCTGACCGAGGATGCGCAAGGCGTCCAGGTCCAGGCGCAGGCCAACCGCGCGTCCTATGCGGATAGCATCGCAGTCACCAAGACGGACGCCGCCCTCGACTTCGACGCGATGATCGCGGGCCAGGCGGTGACCGAAAAAGCATCGCTCGGGGCAAGCCCGCGCTTTATCGCCTTTGCCAGCCTGTCGATGCCGCCAGCGGCCTTGAAGGCGCTCGTCCATGACATGACGCGGGCAGGCGGCGTCACCGTGCTGCGCGGCTTTCCGCAAGGAAACAGCGCAGCCTTCAAGAAGCGACTCGCTGCGATCTGGAGCGACAGTAATGAGGCTGGATCGCTCGGCATCGATCCCCGACTGTTTCGCGCCTTCCAGATCGAAGCCGCGCCGAGCTTCGTCATGCTCAGCACCGACTTCGCGCCGTGCGACGGGTTCGACTGCACCAGCAACGTGCCGCCGCACGACCGCATCGCGGGCAATATCAGCGTGGGAGAGGTCCTCGAGACTTTCGCCTCGGGCCAGGGGCCAGGAGCGGAGCTCGCCCGCCTTCACATGAACCGCATGCAAGGAGACCAGCGATGAGGCGCTTTCCATTGCTTAGGGCAGCAGCATTCGCCGCCAGCCTCCTCGCCGCGCCCGTGGCAGCGCAGCAGCAAGACGCGAGGGCGGACGGCAAGACGTTCGGGGAAAGCCTGCGCGATGACGCGCAGCGAGCGGCGCAAACCCAGCCCGACGCGGCAGACCTTCCCAATTATGACCGCAACGCGGTGCGCGGCCTCGAGGCGCTCAACGATGATCCCGACCGAATCGAAAGCAATGCGGCGACTGCTGCAACCAGCCACCAGGGATATCAGGCCATGCGCGACAGCATTGCCAACCGTGCCCGTTTTGACAGCGCTGAAATCGAGGACGTTATCGCGCGAAGTCTCGCGATCAACGAGACCCCGCTCGATTACACCAGCGGCATGACGGTCACCGGCAGCCAGGGCGCCTGCGTTCCGCTGCCGCCAGGATCGGCAAGCGCGGGGACCTACACCGCCACCTGCAACTCAGGGACCCGCATTAAGCAGTCGGCAGCGCAGTGCACGGTTCCGCTCATTGCAAGCGTGACCCAGCGCCAGCAATGGCACTATCTGTGCAACGACACTGGAGCGAGCTTCGGCTTGCCATGGTGTTCGTCGTTTGACGGTGGTTCTTGCCGGATCACCGGGTACCGACCCGGCCCGTGTCTCCAGTGGTACGGCAGCGGATCCGGCCACTTTTGCTCGGAACCCGGCGATCCCATCGCCGAGATTTCCTGCGATGCGCCCGATCCTCGGCATACGCCCTATGCAGTCACGACAGATCGGACAGTCGATACCGCGTCCGACGAAAGCCAGTGTCTTGGCTTGTCGGATAACAGCGACTGCACGCTCGATACCGAGATCTGCACCGACAGCTCTCCGGAGACCCGGATCATCAACGGCGTATCGGTAACTCGGTCCTGCTGGGAATGGCAGCGCAGCTACACCTGTACATCGCGCGAAGCGGCGTCCGACTGCTCGGACATCGAGAGCCAGGGCACCTGCCGCTTCCTGCGCGAAGAATGCCTCACCGACGAAACGCCCTGCGAGACCTGGGAGCGGATCTACGAATGCCCACTACCGGCAGGTGCTACCGAGACAACCCAATATGTCTGCGACGGCGATGTCTATTGCATTGATGGATCCTGCGAGACGATCGAGCGCACTGCGAATGACGAGTTCAAGGACGCGGTCACCGCGCTCCATGCCATGGACGAGGCGCGCGGGGCATTTGATCCTGATACGCTGACGCTGTTTCGGGGTACGCGCAACACCTGCTCGTCCAAGGTCTTTGGCGTGCTCAATTGCTGCAAGGGCAAGGGCTTCCCGCTGATCCCCGGGATCAGCCTGCTGGTCGCGCTCGGCTGTGACCGCGAGGAAGTTCTGCTCCACGAACGCGATGCGCAAGGCCTGTGCGCCTACGTCGGAACCTATTGCTCGGACAAGTTCCTCGGCGTCTGCCTGACCAAGCGCAAAGCCTATTGCTGCTTTGAATCCAAGCTGGCGCGCATCCTCCAGGAGCAGGGCCGCCGCCAGCTGCCCAAGCCGTGGGACAAGCCCAAGGAAGAACAATGCGAGGGCTTCACGCTCGATGAGTTCGCACAGCTTGATCTCAGCCAGATGGATTTCAGCGAGGTCTATGCCGAGTTCACCGAGGCGGCGCGGCTGCCCGACGAGCTCGAGACCAGCATTCTCATCCAGCAAAAGATCGAAGACTACTATGCAAGGAGTGGCCAATGACTTGCCGCCAATTGATAGCCGTCCTGACACTATGGCTTGCTGCTCTGGCTCCCAGCCCGGCATTCGCACAGCAAACCCAAACGGCAGATGAGGCTGCTTCGGCTGACAGTCTCTACTGCGAGCAGCGCCGGCTCGGCTACTGGTTCTATTGCGTAAAGCCGGTGCCGGCAGCCGAGCCGGACGCGGCTGAGACTGCAGAAGAGGTTGCGGCAACGCAGCAGCTCGACGCGATCACCGGAGAACTGCGGGAGCTGAAAGCCCGCGCCATTCTCTATCCGACACCGGAAAACGTCACCGCTTATATCCGTTTCCAACGGGCTCAGCTCGACCGGGCCTCCCTGTTCTCCGATGTCTGGCAGCGCGCGATCTGGCAGGATCCCGAACTCGACTACACGCTCGAACGCCCGGTCGGCGCGCTTGCCAAGAAGCAATGGCAGGACGCCCGCGCTGCCGACCGCGACGCGGTGATGGCAAGGCTCTCCGAGCGCTACGGCCTGTTCTATTTCTTCGCCCAGACCTGCGGCGCCTGCGAGGTCATGAGCCCGATCGTCAGATCGGTGGCGGACCGCTGGCACCTAACTGTGCGGGCGATCTCCACCGACGGCGGGCCGTCGCGGCATTTCCCCGACTACAAGGTCGAAAGCGGCCAGCGCCCCCGCATGGGCCTCGAGCCCGGGATCACCCCGGCGCTGGTGCTGTGGGACAGCATCGCGAAGCGCCCGATCCCGATCGGTTATGGCGTGCTCTCGGCCGATGAGCTCCAGGACCGCATCTACCTCCTCACGGCAAAGGAAGCTGGCCATGATTACTAGAATTCGAAACACGGCGTTGGCCCTTGCCGCAGCAAGCATGGTCGCAAGTCCGCTCACCGCTCCAGCCTCAGCCAATGTTGGCGACAGCATGGACCGCTTCATGGACGACATGGGCGCAGCGGCGAATGTCACCGGCCCGACCGCGTTTGAAGGCCAGTCGGCGGGCTATTACAGTCTCGGCAATGTCTGGACGCGCTTCCCGCAGAAGACGACCAACATCGCCAATCTGCAACTTCCGAGAGCAAGGGCGGGCTGCGGCGGGATCGACATCTTCGCCGGGTCCTTTTCGTTCATCAATGCAAGCGAGATGGTCGCGCTTCTGAAGGCGGTGGCCAACAACGCGGTTGGGTTCGCCTTCAGCCTGGCGATCGATACCGTTTGCCCTGAGTGCAATAAGATCATGCAGGAGTTCAGCCAGAAAGCGCAGCTGATGAACAATCTCTCGATCAACTCCTGCGAGATGGCGCAGGGGCTGGTCGGCGGCGTCTGGCCCAAGGGCGATCTGGCCGACAAGGCAATCTGCGAAGCAATCGGCAATTCCGAAGGTATCTTCACCGACTACGCCGCCGCCAAGCATGGCTGCGGCACGCGCGGACAGCGCAGCTCAACCAACGAAGGCGCGGGAGCCGACTACGCCGACGTTAATCCGGGAATCCCACGCAATTACACCTGGCATGTTCTCAAGCAGAGCGCCTTCTTCAACCCCGGCGGCACCTTCGACCGTGACCTCGCCGAATACGCGATGACGCTCATCGGCACGGTGATCTACGTGCCGCCGCGAGACGACGAGCCGGGCAAGTTCGTACCCTTTGCAGGCGATGCCTCATCGACGCTGGTGACGGCATTGCTCGACGGGACGCAGGGCCAGTCGGTGCGGGTGTTCCAGTGCGACGAACCGGACCAGTGCCTTGACCCCGCCTTCCAGCAGTTGAACCTGTCCGACGCACAGGCCATTCGTCCACGCGTCGCCCGGATGATCGGTAGCATGGTCGAGGCCATTCGCAGCGACACCGCGATCGGAGACGAGGAAAAGGAACTGCTCCAGGTGGCATCGGTGCCGCTCTACAAGATCCTGACCGTTCAGGCGGCCTACGGGCGCGGCATGCCGACTGACGATCGCGACACGCTCGCAGAGATAGCCAGCATCGATCTCCTCTATGCCATTCTCGAACGCATTACCGCCGAGGCAGGACGGTCGATGGCGAGTTTCATCGCAGCTGATGAAGCCAAACTCGCAATCTGGCGCGCGCAGGTCGCGGAAGTCCGGTCCAGCCTCGCCCAGCGGCAGGCGACCGGCCAGGCGCGGGTCTCGGCGATCATGCAGATCATCGAGAAGACGGCGATGATTGAAAACATGCTCGCAGCCTCGATGTCCCCGTCGATGGCCGCCGCACTCGACTGGTCGCGCGGGATGCAGTCCCGCTCGATCATTCCATAAGGATCAGCGAGAATGGTTGAGATCTTCACGGTCGGCGGCGGCGAATACATCGTCAACGTACTGAATGCGGTTGCCGCATGGACCGGCGCTGGCGGCTACAAGAGCCTGATCCAGGTTGCGCTGGTGATGGGCATGGCGCTGGCGGTCATCGTTGTGGCTTTCAACCAGGACTGGCGCGCGTGGCTCAACTGGTTCCTCGGCGCGACGCTGATCTACATGTGCCTGATGGTGCCGCGGATGGATGTGCAGGTCACTGACCGGGTCAATCCCAGCCTTGCACCGGCGACGGTCGACAATGTTCCGCTCGGGCTTGCCCTGATGGCAAGTTTCACGAGCCAGGCGGGTGATTATCTGACCCGCTCAGCTGAACTCGTTTTCGGCCTGCCCGACGACCTCAACTACTCGAAGAACGGTATGATCTACGGCGCACGCCTGCTCGAGGCGACGAAATCGCTGCACATTGCCGATCCCGAGTTCGCCACCAATTTCGACGAACACGTACAACAATGCGTGTTCTATGATCTGTTGCTTGGTCGCTACTCGATGAAGGAGCTTTCCGAGAGCGACGACATCTGGGCGAGCATCGCACCGGGCAGCGCGGCACGAGCGCAGAAATTCCTGACCCGGCAAGCCGACGACAGTGTCATTGCTTCCATCATCACCTGCCGCGAAGCCTACACAGAGCTTTCGGGTCAATGGACGAGCATGATTGACGAGATGACGCTTGTCGCAGGACGCCAGCTTTATCCGCGCCAGACCGAAGCGCTCGCGAGGGCCAAACTGATGGCCGACCTGCCCGTTGCCTACCAGTATCTCACTGGTATCTCGCGTAGCGCGAGCGATATCTTCCGCCAGGTGTTGACCATCAACGCCATGAATCAGGCGATGCACGGCTTTGCAGGCGCAAGCGGTACGAGCAGTGTCGATGTTTTCGCGCAGACCCGCGCCGACATCCAGACCGAGCGCACCTATTCCTCGATTGCGCACAACGCGATGAAATGGGTGCCTATCCTCAATGTCGTTCTGACAGTGGTATTCTACGCGCTATTCCCGGTTCTCTTTCCACTGTTCCTGATGCCGAAGACTGGTCCGATTGCGCTCAGGGGCTACGTCACCGGCTTCTTCTACCTTGCCGCTTGGGGTCCGCTGTTCGTGATCCTGCACATGATCCTTATGTTCAAGGGCGCGGGCGATGTCGCCGCTGCCGGTGGCAGTTCGGGCCTTAGTCTTGCGACCTTTGCCGGTATGAGCGACGTCAACAGCGATATCGGTATCCTCGCCGGCTATCTCGTCGCCTCGATTCCCTTCCTAGCGGGCGGAGTGGCGCGCGGTGCGCTGGCGATCTCGGGACAGGCGACCAGCTACCTCAATCCGAGCCAGAACGCTGCCGAGGAGGCTGCACGCGAAGCCAGCACTGGCAATGTCTCTCTCGGCAATTCGAACATCGACAATTCGACAGTGTTCTCGCGGCAGTTCGCCCAAGGCAATCTTGCACCCAACATCGCCTACGGCGCAGCGCAAACGCGCGGTTTCAGTGACAGCGGTACCCAGACCACGAGCTTCCCTGATGGCGAGTTCGCTGCGGTCCCGAACTCCAGTTACCCGTTCACCCCGACGCTGGGGCAGGATTTCACAGGGCGTCTTGGAACGATGGCGAGCCAGAGCCGCACGCAAAGTGAGACCTATGCCAACCTCGCCCAGCAATCGACGAGCTCGGCGGTCACCCGGTTCAGCGAGATCCGCAACGCCTACAGCCAGGGCCGCAGTTCCGAGACGATCAGCGGGGTCGGTACGAACGACAGCGTCGGCACAGCATTCAACGAAGTCGACAACGCTTCGAGAGCGCTCCAGCAACAGTTTGGCCTGTCCCGGCGGGCTTCCGACGACATCACCGTGTCATGGTTCTTGAATGGAGAAGCGTCTGCTGGTGTAGGAGGCGATTTGGGGCCAGTAACTCTCGGAGGTAAAGCAAGAGGCGGTCGCAACCAGTCATGGACCGACAGCGACATTGGGATCGCCTCGGAAGATCGTAGCAGGATTACTGGATCGCTGCGCCAGCTTTCCGACAGTCGCAACTGGTCGAACACACGCGAGGGCTTCCTGCGTGAGACGAGCACAAGCTCGGTATCTCAGGTCTCGACCAGTTCGTCCGGTCTTAGCCGATCATTGACCGAGGCCGAGAGCTACACGCGCGAAGCGCGCCGCGCCGAAGAGATGGCCAGCCGTCTCGAAACCCAGGCTGGCTGGTATGAGGCCAACAGCTCTGCAGGCACGCTTAACCTGAGCCAGGCCTATCGCGACTGGGGCATGGCCGAGATCGAAGCCAATCGCGACTACTACGGACCGGTTCGCTTCGATGACATCGAGTTCCAGATGAGCTCACGCGGCCAGCAGCTGCAGTCACGGTTTGTCGAAAGCTACGCTGATCAGTTGCAGGAGGACATCGAAGGCGATCTCTCTCTGCCGGCATTCTCGCCTGTTAGCCGACCTGGTATCGGAAGTGCAGGGCAAGTGCGCGCAAGAGGAGCTGTGGGGTCTGCGGGTGGCCCCGCCATGCCCGACGCGCCCGATCGGTCAGGGATCGCGGATGAAGTCGAGCGGGCTCGCCGACGGGGTCAGGCACGGATTGGAACTGTAAGAGGATATGTGGATCGCCAAACGCAGGACGCGACTGGCGCAAGCGAGGAAGCTGCTGATGATGTGAAGGAGTGGTAGCTCGTCAAAGCACGAGATCGTAGACGATGACAAAGATCACAAAGGCCGCAAGTAATGCTAGTGCTGTGATGATCTTCGCACGTCCCCATGGATCAGCCCAAGCCTTCTTCCACGAATAGGCCGTGAGACGGTTTTCGGAGATGGCACGATCTATCTCTCGTAGGCCCTCCCAGTCCTTTTCCTTCTGATCGTTATGGTCATCCATATCTACCACTCCTAACCCCATTGATAATGTATCGATTATGACGCATTAACCGCTATATGATCTTTTATGCTTCGATATTGACACATTATAGATAGGAATGCAAAGACGCAAAATTGCTACACAAACCTCCATATTGGAGATAATGTCTCGATGATGACGCATTATGACTCGCCTGACTTACGTCCGCTCTCGGTGCTGCTGTCCGACCTCGGCCAGCAGATCGAAGCCTACCGTATATCACGCAATCTCAAACAGGCCGAGCTTGCGGAGATGGCAGGCATCTCCCGTTCAACGCTCACTCGGCTGGAAGCCGGCAATGGCGGGACGATCGACAGTCTTGCCAGAATTATGCGTGCGCTCGACATCGAGGATCGTCTGCTGGATATCGTGCCCGATGCTAAGCTGAGTCCGCTCGACCCACGGTCAGTCACGGGCAAGGCACGGCAACGAGTGCGGAAGTCTTCCGAAAGTGCGCCCAATGAGGAATGGAGTTGGGGTGACGAGGCCCCATGAGCCGCGCAGTCGTCAATCTTTGGGGCCGGCAGATCGGTGCCGTGCTGTGGGATGAGGACCGCGATGTCGGGGTCTTCGAATACACTCCGGAATTTAGTCGCAGCGGTATCGAGGTCGCCCCGCTCACCATGCCGGTGCGCAGCGGCGTCTACGATTTCCCTGCACTGAACCATGACACCTTCAAGGGTCTGCCAGGAATGCTTGCCGACAGCCTGCCCGATAAGTTCGGCAACGCTCTCATCAATCGCTGGCTAGCAGAACAGGGCCGTACCACCGACAGCTTCGATCCGGTCGAGCGCCTTTGCTACACCGGTCGCAGGGGCATGGGCGCGCTCGAGTTTGAGCCATCGACAGGCGAGCGCCGCGAACAGGGCGGTCCCGTTGACATCGCGCCGCTTGTTGAACTGGCCAACCGTGTGCTTGCCGCGCGAGAAGAACTCACCGGCGTCCTGAAGGGCGACGATGATCATCACGCGCTTCAGGAAATCCTCCGCGTCGGGACATCCGCCGGTGGCGCGCGCGCCAAAGCGGTTCTCGCTTGGAACGAAGAGACAGGAGAATTCCACTCCGGCCAGCTGACGGCGGGTCCGGGCTATACCCAATGGTTGGTCAAGTTCGATGGCGTGTCGGGCAATGCCGACAAGGAACTTGCCGACCCGATGGGCTTCGGTCGCCTCGAATACGCCTGTTATCTGCTAGCCCTAGAAGCCGGTGTCACCATGGCCCGCTCTCGCCTGCATGAAGAAGGCGGGCGGGCGCACTTCATGACCCAACGGTTCGACCGCACGGCAGACGGCAAAAAGCTGCATATGCAGTCACTTTGCGCGATGCGTCACTTCGATTTCAATCAGGCCCGGGCCTATAGCTACGAACAGGCGATCGAGACCATCCGGATGCTCGGACTTGGCCGTGATGCAATCAAAGAACAGGTGCGGCGAGCGCTCTTCAATGTCTTCATCCGCAACCAGGACGACCACACCAAGAACATCGCTTTCCTTATGGATCGTTCTGGCCGCTGGAGCCTCTCACCGGCCTATGATATTGTGTATGCCTACAATCCCAGCGGAGACTGGACAAACGAACATCAGATGTCTCTGGCCGGCAAGACCGACGAATTCGATTTGGAAGACCTAATCGCCTTTGGTACGTTCGCAGATCTCAAACCTGTCGAAACCAAAGCCATCATCTCAGACATACAATCTGCAATCCTTGGCTGGACTAACGTGACCCGTGAAGCGGGCGTGTCCAAGAGTATGGCAGAGCAGGCTCTTAACGGATTCAGGTCCCTTTAGGCTTGCCCTATTGGTAATTACATTCGAGAAATTATAGGCAAATTGAGCTTGAAGGCACGACCGGGCACTGAGTTTCAATCGTTCAATTAACCAACAGACTTGGCCGCAAATCGCTTGTTCAAAAACGCCTGGACCTCGCTCATGGGCATTTCCGGAGATGAGTTGCCACTTCTGACATAGAGTTTCTCGGACTTGAGCCCGTTCTTATCAGCGACCGTGAGGACAACAGCAGCATCGGCTGGCCGCACATCGATCTTGCAGATTTCAACGCCTTCGATTTCTGGGAAGCTGATCTTCAATTTCGATGCTGTGACATTTTGCCCAAGCGCCTCCGAAAACAGGTTTCTCAAATGAAGCTCAAACCTGTCCTTATCCGCATCCCCCAAGGCCACATAGTCCTGCTCTAACCCGAGCGCCTCTCCGTCATCGGAAACCCCAATCAAAAGGGTGCCGCCTTCATAGCTGTTGGCAAAAGCCGCTACCGTTTTGGTAACAACCGCTGACGTGACCCCCTGATTTTCCTCCAAGTTGGATTAGAGTCCGGCCCTGACAGAAGGACGGACGAGATGAAGAGAACGAGGTTTTCAGAAGAGCAGATCATTGGCGTGCTGAAGGAAGCGGAGGCGGGAGCCAAGACCGCTGACCTTGCCCGTCGGCACGGTGTATCTGAAGCGACGATCTACAACTGGAAGTCGAAGTATGGCGGGATGGAAGTGTCCGATGCCCGGCGGCTGAAGGAGCTGGAGAGCGAGAACGCGAAGCTGAAGCGTTTGCTGGCCGATGCGATGCTGGACAAGGCGGCGTTGAAGGATCTTCTGGCAAAAAATGTATGACCCGCCCTGTCCATGCAAGGGTCGATTGGTGTTGACGGTGCCAGTCTGCACAAATGTATCCGGCCTCTCGCGAGTGGGCCGCTGTTGCGGCCAGGCCTTGATGAGATCCGCGCGCCTCGTTCCCAGATAAATGCTTCGGGCTTTCTGCCCGCTTTTTTGACGGGGCTTACGATGCGCTGGTCCACTGTCTCGTCATCACTCTTACGAACCTCGCAGTTGGTGGCGGCGCCGTTCAGCCGAACGCTGGAACGCGCCGCTCGTAGGTGGCGCCCGGCTTGGTCAGAATCACCCAGACAACGCGAGCGATCTTGGCAGCCAGGGCGACCGTGACCTTGTTCTTGTGCATCCTGCTCTCAAGCCCGTCGAGCCATGGGCCCAAGCGGTCCCTGCTTCTATCGAGATGTGTAACACAGGATCGAGCACCATGGACGATCATCCTTCGCAGGTATTTATTGCCGCGCTTGCTGATGCCAAGCAGCTTAGTCTTCCCGCCGGTCGAGTGTTCGCGCGGCACTAGACCGAGCCAGGCAGCGAGATCACGTGCCCTGCGGAACTGACGTCCCGACCCTGCCGCCGCCAGCAGAGCGGTCGAGGCCAGCGGTCCGATGCCCGGCACAGTCATCAGGCGCCGTGCGGTATCGCTGCGCGCGGCGATGGCTTCGATCTCGTGGTTCATGGCTGTGATGCGCTGTTCGAGTTCCATCATCTCGCCGTGAACCTCCGTCAGGATCCGGCGCATCGAAGGGGTGAGCTCGTTGGTCTCATCCGCAAGCACGCGCGGTATCTCGGCCTTGAACTTGCCTGCGCCCTGATGGATCGCGATACCATACTCGAGACAGAAGGCGCGCATCTGGCTGATCAGCCTCGTTCGATGGGCGATCATCCGGTCTCGCACCCGGTGGAGTGCTTGCAGGTCGATCTGCTCCGGTGTCCTTATCTCTACGAAGCGCATCGTCGGCCTAGTGACGGCTTCCGCAATGGCTTCCGCGTCGATGATGTCGTTCTTGTTCGACTTTACGAAGGGCTTCACGAATTGTGCCGGCACGATCCTAACTGTGTGCCCCATCCCTAGCAGCTTGCGCGCCAGCCACTGCGAACCGGGGCATGCTTCCATCCCGACCAGAACCGGCGACGCGCGTTCGAAAAACTGCAGCAACGTCTCCCGCCTGAATGTCGCCTTCTGGATCGGTGCATGGGCCGCATCGAGGCCGACAACGTGAAAGACTGTTTTGCCAATGTCGATGCCGAAGACGGCTGCATCTCTTGGTTGGTTGCGTATGCTCATAATTACCTCCTTCTCAGTCCGCCGAATGTGCATGGAAGGACAGGGCGGGTCATCCCATTAGTTTTGACGCCCGCCGCGCAGCGGGAAGCTGTTGCTCATCTCCAGGCGTGCCATGGGATGAGCGAGCGGCGGGCGTGCCGTGTCATCGATGCTGATCGCAAGAGCGTGCGTTACCGTTCCACCCGGGACGATGACGTCGATCTGCGTGAGAAGCTGCGCGAGCTGGCCAACCAGCGTCGCCGGTTCGGCTATCGCCGTCTGCATATCCTGCTGCGCCGGGAGGGGATCATGATCAACCGCAAGAAGACCCAGAGGCTCTACCGTGAGGAAGGCTTGGCGGTCAGGCGACGACGTAGCCGCAGGCGTGCTGTTGGCACAAGGGCACCTGCTCCGGTTCTGGCGCTGCCGAACCAGCGCTGGAGCCTGGACTTTGTTCACGACCAGATGGCTTCGGGAAGACGGTTCCGGGTGCTCAACGTGGTCGATGACGTGACCCGGGAGTGCCTGGCAGCGGTGCCGGACACCTCGATCTCTGGTCGCCGTGTCGTTCGCGAGCTGACCGCACTGATCGAACAGCGCGGCAAGCCAGGCATGATCGTCAGCGACAATGGCACCGAGCTCACCAGCAACGCTGTGCTGGCATGGTGCGGCGAGGTCGGCGTGGAGTGGCATTACATCGCGCCCGGAAGGCCGATGCAGAATGGCTATGTCGAGAGCTTCAATGGCCGGATGCGGGACGAACTGCTCAACGAGACGCTGTTCTTGAGTATGGCCCATGCCCGTGTCGAGATCGCGGCCTGGGTCGAAGACTACAATCGGGAGCGACCACACTCGTCTCTCGGTTACGCAACACCGGCGGCGTTCGCCGCTGAACTGGATAAGCAATGGCCTGCTTCGCTACGCCCTACGGGCTCCGCTACGCAGCCCATTGCTTCAACCGCGCTGATGCGCAAAACAACCGCCCGGCTCTAATCCCAGCTGGGGGAAAGCTGGGGGTCACGTCACCGCTTCCAAGCCTTTATTGACCTTTGACTCTTTCACATCCCAACGAAGAGTTTGCTTGAATTCAAGTTCTTCGCTTTCGCCTTCGGCGATCATTTCGGCGAGGGTGATCGGCGCCTCGCTTTTTTCTGTTTCGGTTATCGAAGTGAGAAACGCATTCAGTCCATCTGCGAGCTGTTTGCGTCGAGCCTCTAGGAACAACTCATAGTTTTCGATCTTCCAGAGCTCGGGATCGTCTGGAATACACTGTTTTGCCAGCGCATCAGGGTTCTTAGCATTGACTTCGCTGAGGTAATCCTCCGCATTTGTCGCGCTCTTCGATCTGTTGGCAATTGCAGTTAGAATTGCTCTGTTGGTGATCTCCTGAGCCAAGGAATATTTGATCCGATTTCCCATCCCATAACCGGCAGCCTTAAGCTTCGAAAAGGGGAAAATATGATCCTTTTCAAGCGCGTACTTCTTTCCCATTGATTGGCGAAGCTTGACCCCGGTTGTAAAGCAGGTCGCTTCCTTGCTCTTGAAGTACCATCGCATCATCGGGAACAGTGGGTGCGTTATTGTCCTCCCCACAAATTCGTCCGGAATTATTTCCAGAGATCTCTCATCTTTGATGACTTGCAGCAGTTCATCGAACGGATGGTCAGCATCCCTTACAATGCGAAGGTCACGATCCAACTTCTGAGGAAGCTGGCTGACATAACGCGTCCGAATTTGGGAGTAATAGAACCACTTCACGACCTTCTTGATTTGTAGATCGCTAAGGTGCTCATCCTGCTGATAGCAATACGCGATTATCGGGATCAAAGCGTAGATCGAGTTGATCTCGTCTGTGTGGTCCACATACGCATGCGATTGCATAAGATTGGCCACATAATCCAAGGTCTGGCTTTCCAGCTTTTCCCAGGCCTTCCTGATTGGTGCATCATTGCCTTGATCATGCAGCAGCCGCATGTTCGAGCCCGACGCGTACAGGCAAGCCAGCAAAGCGTAGATTACGAAATCGAGCTTGAAGACAAACCCGCGCTTTTCCAATTCGGCCAGCTTGGCCTTAAAAGTGTCTCGTGCCTGCGGCCAGTAACCCGAAATCTGGGCGAGCGCGAGTTCAGCTTCGGTCAGCGAAACGCCGCTAGCATTGACCTTGTAGAAAATGTCGATCGCTTCGCGGATGGACGCTTTGATCGGGATCGTTTGTTCGGGGAATTCCCGATCAAGGATCCGCTCAACTTTCCTGATGTTACCGGAGATATGCCGAGCGGACTCTTTGTCGACCTCTACCCCGCGCTCTTCGAGTTTCTTGAATACGTCCTGATCCCACACTTCATCCTTGAAGATGGCCGTCAAATTCTGCCAGCGAGGATCATTCTCCATCTTGAGCTTCTTGTAATATTCCAGCTCAAGGTTCTCGAGGTTGACGTAAAGACCGCGCGTATCGTTCAAAATTTCCGGAGCCGTGTAGTAAGGTGGTAAGTCACCTCTGATCAGCATGTAAAGCGTGGTCAGGCGTTGCTGACCGTCGAGCAAGATGCGCACCGCGCCTTGCTTCTCATCATACTTGTGCGGCCCCTTGAGCTCAGGCGGGGTATTCGTCTCCCACGTGAGCATTGTGCCAGTTGGATATTCTTTGATCAGGGAGTCGATCAGTTGCTTTGCGTCATCGCGCTTCCAAACGTATTCTCGCTGGAATGCAGGTACGAAAAGCTGTCTTTCGTCGATCTTATCGAGGGCAACTGAAATTTTCATCTGGTGCCCCTAAATTTCCAAATCACGCTGAATATCTCCCGTAATTCAACAGGCGTGATGCCGCCGATAGCCTTTGCTCTGTATTTATGCGGTTCATGCGCCATCGAGATCTCCAAGGTCGATATCTTTCCCTGCTTTGATCAGGTCGTAAATAAGGTTCGTAAGGATGCCGAGGCCTTGCTTGTCCTCTTTGAGAAGATGCGTGGCCAATGCATTGTTCGAACCCATTGCGCGCACCACCGCGCTTTGAACCGCCCCCGGAAGGCTTCCTTTCAACGCTTGGTCTTTTGAGTTTTCCTCAACCTGGGCCCTGACGATACTGTTCTCGCGGGTAATCGAAACGATTTGGTTTACGAAGCTCGCTTGATCCTTGATCGGAGCAGCTTCGCCAAAGATGCCGTTCAATCGTTCGATAAGCTCCTGCAGGTACACAGGAAGCTTCCCTGGCGCATTGGAACCGCCGGGCCCCGCGGGCTTCAAGTTTGGGTCAGGGTCATCGGCGTTGTTGCCCTGATCATCGTTCTTTTTGATATCGTATCCTGTCAGAGAAATGCCTCTAAGATCGACATGCTCGGGAGGGATACCATTGAGGCGGTTTGCCAGAAGTTTGGTGAAAGCTGCAAAATTCTCAATGCTGGGATCTCCCAGATCCAGCAATTGCGCGATGTAAGTGTATGTCCTGGAAAACCTGGACAGCCCTGACTTAAACTCCAGCATCCGACCGATGCTTTCTTCTACCTGCATCCTTTCATGCTCGGCCTTCTTCGCAGCGGCATCGTCTCCTGTCTCAGTTGCCTTCAAAAATTCAACTTCACACCGCGCGGCTTCGCCGCGGAGGTCCTTGAGGCGAGCGTTAAAAAGGTCTGTCGGCCTTTGGGTGGCTGCGAACATCGCCTTGTGGTGATCGTCTTTGGCAACGTCGAAAGTCTTGGCGGTTTCGAAACGCGCGACCTTGAACGCCTCGATGTCTTCGTCCGAGTAGATACCTTGTTGGTCAAGGCCGTCTTTCATGTCGTAGACAACGTTCGGGTCTTGAACTTCCGTGATTTGCGCCCCGGAATCGTATTTCTTGAAGGCTGCGCGGATCGCTTCCGGGTCGTTTACAAAATCGACAATGAAGGTTTCTTCCTTGCCCGGGAAGGTACGATTTAAGCGCGACAGCGTTTGAACGATCTCGACTTCGTTCGCGATCTTCTTGTCGACATACATGGCGACGAGCTTCGGCTGGTCGAATCCCGTCTGGAACTTGTTGGCAACGAGCATCACTCTGAATTCCGGCCGATCAAATGCGATCCGAAGGTCTTTGACCTCGACGCCGGCGTTCATGTTGCTCTCGGTAAATTCCGCGTCGTCGTCACAAACGAACAGTTCGCCAGAAATCTGCGCGTCATCCGAGTGCATGACATCCTTGCCACTGAGCTTTCCTGAAAATGCAACCAACGCGCGAACGTCTTTGTACTGAGGATTGGCAATAACAAACGCATCGAAGGCTTTTTTGTAGCGAACAGCTGCCGTACGAGAGCTCGTCACAACCATTGCCTTCGCCTTCCCATCGAGGAGCGACGACACGTTGTGCCGAAAGTGCTCCATTATAAACTGCACCTTTTGGGTGACGTTCGTGGGATGCAAGCTCATCCATTTGGCCAATGCGCGCTTGGCTGCCTTGCCGTCCACGCGCTTTTTGTCTTCCAATTCTTTTCCGAGATTGAAGGCCGTCTTGTACGACACATAGCCTTTGAGCACGTCGAGGATGAAACCTTCGTCGATAGCCTGACGCATCTCGTATTTATGAAAAGCACGCGGCAGATTGTCTGGGCCGGCCGGACTGGACGGGTCTTGCGGCCTTCCAAACAACATCAAGGTCGAGTGTTTTGGTGTTGCAGTGAATGCGAAATGAGACAGGTTCTTCGGCCGGGCCCGGCTCTTCTGGATCTCGGTTAAGAGCTCTTCGACCGTCATGTTGGCAGTGTCCTTGGCCGACGAAAGGGCGAGCGTCGCTTGCAGCTTCGAAGCCGTACTGCCTGTTTGGGAGGTGTGCGCCTCGTCGATGATCACGGCAAAGCTACGGTCTTTCAATGACGTTTCCGTCAGAATTGCTTCCATGGCATGCGGGAAGGTCTGAAGTGTTACCACGATAATCGGGACGCCCTTCAGTATGGCCTCCGCCAACTGCGCCGTTTTCGTCTTGGAACTTGTCTCACGGTCGATCGCGGCGATCATGCCCTTGCGGTGATCGATCTGTTGAACAGCATCTTGGAGCTGCCCATCCAGAACCGTCCGGTCCGTCACGATGATCACTGTGTCAAAGACCGCCTTACCGTCATCATGGCGTAGCTTGGTCAGGTCGTGGGCTGTCCAGGCAATCGTCGATGTCTTGCCCGATCCTGCACTATGTTCGCAGAGGTAAGCATGCCCAGGACCCTTCTCCTTGGCATCCGTGATCATTCTGTTGACAGCGTCGTGCTGGTGAAAGCGCGGGAAGATCAGGGTTTCCTTGACCGACCAATTGCCCTTCAGGTCCACCACATCCTTCTGCTCGACATAGACGAAGCTGTGGAAGATGCGCAGGAACGCATCCGGCTGGCAAATCTCCTCCCAGAAATATGCGACGGGGTATTCGCCGTCGTCGCGGGGCGGGTTGCCGCCTTTGCCGTCGTAGCCACGGTTGAATGGTAGGAAGTAGGTGTTCTCACCCGCCAGCTTCGTAGCCATCCAAATTTCACTGTCGGACATCGCGAAATGCACGATCGCGCCGCGTTTGAACGTCAGCAGCGGGTGTTTCCGCCCAGTGGCGGGGTCCTCTGGAAGACGGTCGCGCTTGTATTGCTCGCGCGCGCTTTCGGCAGACTGGGTGAAGTCGGTTTTGAGTTCGACTGTCGCGACAGGCAGCCCGTTGATGAAGAGACCGAGATCGATCGCAAGCTCGCGGCCCGGGTGATACTTCAGCTGTGGCACCACGCGCAGCCGGTTGGCGGCGTAGCGTTCAAGGATCGTTTCGTTGCGCTGATCTTCGGGCGCGGCCTCGGACATGTCGATCTGCCCGCAGCCCGCTATAGAAAAGCCGCGTCGTAGTACCTGGATGGTGCCGTGTTTCGCCAAAGCGACATCGAGGCGGGAGAGCAGTGTTTCGCGGGCGCGATCACCGTTGAGGGCAGCGAGCTTGTCCCACTTAGGACCTTGGGTCTTTTTGATCCAGGCCTCCAGATCCTCGGTGTAGACAGCGGTATCCTGGTCAAACCCTTTGGTATCGCCGAGCAGCCAGCCCTGTTCCGTCAGCTTTTTGACGACATAGGCCTCAAGGTGCTTCTCATGGTGCAAATCGCTCATGCTGCGGCTCTCACATCAATCTTACCGGTCACGGCTGCCGTAATGAGTGCTGCGCGCTTTTCTTTCAGAAGCGCGATGGAGCGCTCAGTCTTTTCAATCAAATCCCGAATCCGATCCAATTCGCAGTCAATTCGGTTCGCAATAGCTTCCTGTTCATCCATTGATGGCAAGAAGATCGGCAATTCCAAAAATTTCTCTGGTTCCATACGCCATTGATCGGTCCGAATACCGTTGGAAATCAAACGATAAACCCACGGCATCGGCCTCGCGCGAAGGTAGTGGTGCATGTATCGTGGGTTGTGCTCGCCAACAGGCTTCATCACCACATAGTCGGGAGAGGTAATGCCCAAGAAGGGAGAAATCCCCATTGAGCCCTGCCATGCCTTCATCTTGTTGATCGCTAGGTCGTTTGGTTCGACCAGCTGATATTTGGACAGGTCGTCTGGCGTCTTGTTGATGTTGTCGCTCCGCGAAGCTTTCTCGATGACGCCAAACTCCCGATAGACTGACAGAACGTTCAGGTCGTCAAACCCTTGGCGTTTGACCTGTTTGAAATGGTTTTTCATTCGCGCACGTTGCCAATGGGCAGGCACGACACCCCGCCATTCGACGCCGCTGTCCTTCGTCGGTGCAGTGGCATCGATACCCCGCCGAACGAAATGTGCGATCATGGCTTTTTCTTTGTCATTCAGCGCCGAGATAAAACGCGTCTTTTTGTCGATCAACCCATCGATCTGTTGGGTTTCCTGATCAAGAAAGGCGTTGATCTTCAACTGTTGATCAAACGGCGGCATGGGCAGTGGCTGCTCCGCGAATTCGCGCCAACGGAAATCGGTGGAGCGTTCGCGGATTCCCTTTGCGAGGCTCTCGATAAAACCGGACAACGCCATGGCTCTAATCATTCTTGCGTAGAATTCAGCTGAAACGCCGTCTTTGGGAGTACAACACGAATAAACGGGTGTGCATTTTCCATTTGAGTCACTCACACCGACCGCCCCTGCGAAAGCGTCCATTGCATGGATGACTAAATCGCCTTTTTCTACGCGCTGGTATCCGGCTTCCTTTAGGGCATTTGTAAAACCATCAGTTCGGCGGTTCTTTCTCAGGGTCACATGACCATCGCGAAAGGCTGTGACGATGTCATCATCGGGTTGAACCGAACGTTTTTGCAGGTCAAAGAGGAATTTTCCTCGCTTAATCTTCCATCCAGATGGTATTTCAGGAGCCCAAGAAAGCCCTGTTCGCTTGCGCTCTGTAGGCGGAGCAAACGGGCTCATTCTGTCACCTCCGCCAGAGCCTCAGCAATCGACGCCTCAACGGCCTTCAGTTCTGCATCTATCTCGTCCAGATCGCGCGGCGGCACGTATTCATAGAAATATCGGTTGAAGTTGATCTCATAGCCAACGATCCCGATGTCACCATCAGTCTCGTCGACGTAGGTCTCGTCGATATAGGCGTCATGGGCGTGGGGCGTTACCTCGGCGGCGAGGTAATCATAGATGTCGGTGCCCATCGGCACGTTCTCAAAATCCGTCAGATCATCGTCGGGGATGAGGTTGCCCTTCTTGTCCTTGACCGGGTCCAGTTCTTCGTTCCGCACACCAAAGGCCTTTTGAAACGCCTTGATCAGCGCGGCATCGGCTTTGCCGAGGCTCGCGTCCTTCTTCGCGGCGGCTTTGGCAAAGCTATCGATCCAGTGCCAGTCATGATCGGTGCCTGCATGCTCTACCAACAGGTCACGCCAGCCTTGCCGCTGATGATCGCTGCGCTTTTCCCACGCCTTGTGTTCGTCCAGCGTCTCAAACCCCGCGTCCGACACAACGATCTTGTGGCGCAGCGGGCGCAGCACCTTGATGCGACGATAGCCAAAGTCCTGTGCGTCGAGGATGAGGCTTTTCTTGGTCAGCTCGAAATCGGCGTAGAGCTGCACGATATCGCGAATTTGGTCGTCACCGATCTTGCGTCGCTTATTGCCCTCGCTCTTGCGGAGCGGTTCGAACATCTCGGTAGCATCAATCAATTGAACCTTGCCGCGCCGCGCTTCGGGTTTGCGGTTGGACAGGACCCAAATGTAGGTACCGATGCCGGTCCGGAAGAAGATCTCGGTCGGCAGGGCGATGATGGCCTCGACTACGTCCTGCTCAAGCAGGTGGCGGCGGATTTCAGACTCACCCTGACCGGCGTTTCCGTTGAAGAGAGGAGAACCCGACAGCACGATCGCCGCGCGCCCGCCGCCCTTCTCAGGGTCTTCAAGCTTGCTGAGAAGGTGCAGGAGGAACAGCATCGAGCCATCGCTGACACGAGGGAGTTTAGGGCCAAAACGCCCCTCGAACTTCTGGTCGCGATGTTCGCGCACGACCTCGGCCTGATCCAACTCCCACTTCTTGCCGAATGGCGGATTGGAAACGCAGTAGTGGAATTTGTCGTAACGGAATTGGTCGGCGGAGAGCGTGCTGCCAAGCTTGATGTTCTGCGACAGATCCCGTCCAGGATCGGACTTGAGCGTCTTCAGAAGCATGCTCGCCAGACAGACCGCGTGGGTTTCGGATTCCAGCTCTTGGCCGTAGGGAACCAGCGTCGGCGCGGTGCCATAGCGATCTTGCAATGACTGCACGTGCTCCATGCCATCGGAAATAAAGCCGCCAGTTCCGATCGTCGGGTCATAAAGGGTGCGAATGATCCCGGGGTTGTCGATGAACATTTGGTCATCCGGCTCAAGCAGGAGTTCGATGCCTAGATGTACAACGTCACGAGGAGTCATGAAGTCCTCGGCTGCCTCATTTACCTCTGCACCAAAGCGACGGATTAGGTGCTCGTAGACATTTGACATGGTCCTCTCGGGGACCACATTGGGGTGAAGGTCGATGGCGGCGAAGTTCTGGCAGATCTTATAGAGAACGCCCTTCTTGTCCATCTGGCTGACCGTGTTGATGAAATCGAACTGCTCGAAGATCACGCGGGCATTTCCGGAGAACTTCGCGATGTAGTCTTCAAGGTTCTGGCGGGTGCGGCCTGACCCTAGCGTTTCCAGACTATAGCTTGAGGTGTTGTAGAAGGGGTAGCCGGTTGCCTGACGAAGGATGACGTCGATATCGAGCCCGTTTTCGACAGCCATTTTGTGCATCTTGGCAGCCTCTTCTCGCGTCGGCTGCAGAACACATTCCAAACGGCGGAGAAGAGTAAAAGGTAGGATGATCTTGCCAAAATCGACATGCTTGAAATTACCCCAAAGATCATCCGCATTCTTCCAAATGAAATCGGCGAGAGACGTGTGGGTGTTGTTGGATTTTGGTGTTGCTGATGTCGGAGTGTTCAATGCTCAGGCTTCTTTCTGATAGGATGCTACACGTAGGCGCTCTCGGATTGACCGAACATATCTAGCTCATCTTCGCTTTTGTCCGCATGATCGGCCTCACTGCCCTGTTTAGCGTCTGAAATGAAGGTGTGCCGCTTGTAGCATTCGATCGGGCCGAAAGCTCCGAATGCCGTCGCCAAAAAACTTGGATGATGCGAAAGATGCGATGAGACGATCAAGGTTCACTTCGGATCTCTCTTCACAGCAAAATAGCTCTCGCCTACCCCGGAAACCGCAGAAGTTGAGCGCAACAGTGCGCTGGCCTGAACGGCCGGTGCCGCGCGGAAATCGTGGCGAGGTGGGCTACCTGCTATGCGCCAGTATCCAAAACCCTGGTCGAGCAGCACAATGACCTTCTGACCGTCGGCGTATTCAAGTTCGAGCTTGCGGCCGTGGCCCGAATTTGCCGTGACCTGAAGATCGACATCGAGGCCAAACTTTTCGCCCAACATCTCGGCGACTTCCGCCCGGTCGTCTTCATACTCCCAGTCATGGAAGATCCGATGAGGTGGCCGATCCTTTTTCAGTGGCTGGACGACAATGTCGACTTCGACCGGACTACTCGCCTTAAGGTCCGCAGATAGAGCTTCGCATGTCCGCAGGAAGAGAAGCATGGGCAGAGGCGCATTAAGATAGCGGTCGGTGTAGGTGATCCGCACAAGACTGCCAGGCTTCCAGACGCCAGCCGCCTCCATTTGCAGTTTCAACTTCGATCCGAAGCGTTTCCCAAACTGGCCCACAGGGCATTGGCCAAACCCTTGCATCAGCTCCACCTGATCTCCCGCTGCAACCTGACGCTCCAGATCCTCTGGGTTGATTGGCTCAAAAATAGTATGGCTATCCTGACTACCGGCAACCACTGCGTGCGTTTCGCCTACGCCCCAGAGTTCACCGGGCTGAGCAGCGTTCGCATCGCGCGAGAAGAACCCTGTCACGCGGTCGCCCGATTTCAGTTCAGCGAGGCGAACGCTATCGAAGGGTCCGCCCTCTGCTTTTGCAAGACCAAGAGCGAACTCGAAGCGCACCGAAGCATCGCGCAGGAATCGCCGCTCAACTTCTTCCAAGTTTTCAAACGACTTCGCATCGAGCACCAGCGTGACAGGCAATCCCCGTGCCGAGGCTGCCGAGAAGAAAGACCGCATCTTGGTTGATGTCAGCTCAGCCAGATCGAACGACGACGGCAAGAAGATCGAGATGATGTCTCCGCCGCCTGCTTTCAGCAGAAGCGTGTTTGCCGCATCATTGATGGGCCTTGCATCTGCAACAGCCCGATCTTCCTCTGGCAGTTCGGCATTCGTCTCAAGGAAGGCCTGGACTGCAACGAGTGCAGCACGCCTGTCGAGTTTACCCTGTTGCTTGTAGAGATCGGCAGAAAGCACGCAGGCAGAACAGCCCATCTCACACTCATTCGGGCAATCGAGGACTTTAGCCGCTCGCTCGAAGACGTGATAGATATCATCAAGAAGCCTCGGAGCATATCCTGCACCGCCGGACGCTTCATCGAACAGGTAAACCGATGGGACTCTGCGGCCAAGCTTACCATCTCTGGCTGCCACCGCGATTCCCAGTTCCCTAGGCTCGATCCCTAGCCAGCGCACAAGACCCTCGCGCAGCGCTGCGCCAAACGCCCAGGCCGCGCCATCGCTTTCCAGGCCTGGCAACTGGACCTCGATAACGTCTGTGAGGACTTCGTGACCCAAAGCGAGGGCCCCTGTTATCGCATAGCCCTCGTCGTTGCCGGGGCAGCGATCCATCGCTTTCTTGTTTCTCGGGGTAAGCGGCCTGTGGTCTTTAAGAGCATCAGTCCCCGCATCCCCGGCCCGTCCGCATTCGAGGCAAATCTCGTAGCCCTTGTCTTTAGGCCCGCGCGAATGGTGATAGATATACCCTTCGTGTGAAGCGCGGATCCGGCCACTTTCGGGCTGCAACAAAGGCTGCCAGAGAGCATCACCCACGCTGACCTTGGGAGACTTTGGTTCGATATAAACCGCCTGATCAGTATCGGCGTGAGGCTGCGCATTCCAGTCCACGCGGAATCCGGCAGGATCGAGAAACTGCTCGATGTTGATTGCCTGTTCACCGCAATGATCACAGTGATCCGGCATCTGGTGATCACTTCCTGCGCCGCCACAATGATCACACCACCAGGCCCAACGAAGGTTCTGGGGCTCGCGATGACCGCTATCGATCGGGCTCAGCCAGTTAAGAGTGACCCCGGCTGATTTCCAGACCAAGCCGTCGACGACAACCTCGGCCCCTGGGGCATACTCGCGAATAGCTATGTCGGCATTTCGTGTCGGGCATTCATAGCGCCGGTCGCGGGCGCCTTCATCGTCTGATCGATTGCGCTCCTGCGCCTTTTGGGTTTCTGCACAAAGGGTGTCGAACGGAACAACTGATGTCGGGAAGCCGCTGCCAGGGATAAGCGAACGATTGGCAAGTTCCTTCAAAAGGAACTCTTTGCAGAGGCGCCGGGCCTGGAATTCTATCGCCTTCTTGGCCGGACCCTCGAGCGCGTCCCCATCCTCCTTGAGGCGCTGCCACGTGCGCCGGAAGTTCCCAGTTTCATCGGCGAACATGTCCGCCGTGTGTTTTCTGATCTCAGTGTCGTACTCTAGGCCAGTTCCCTTGAGGAGCCGCTTGAGCCCGTTTTTGGTGGCCGGAGTTGTCGCCGGAAGCTCAAGCCACTCGCAGAAGGCGTCGACCGGAGCGCGGCCTTCAAATGGACGGAGGTCCGAGCGGCAGCCAAAAAAATCGCCAGTTTTTGTCTTGGCGAATTCACCGTCGACTTCGCGAAACCACTCCGCGAGCAGGTAAGCGTTGGCGTGACGCTGTGCGATCCGGTCAGAATCGAGCGATACGCGCGGAGAGGCCAGTTTGCGCCGCAGATAGCCTGCCGGATCGGCGAAGGTTTCGAGATCGAGCGGTGTATTCCGAGCGATCGTGAGGCTGGTAGAGAAGCCCTGTCCGCGGCGGCCCGCACGGCCGGCCCGCTGGTTATAGTTGGCGATCGAGGGAGGAACGTTGGTCATGAGCACAGCTTCAATCGAACCGATATCGACGCCCATTTCCATTGTGGTCGAGCAGGCCAGAAGGTTGATGTCGCCTACTTTAAACTGCTCCTCGAATTCGCGCAGCCGTTGAGGAGGCTGCTGTGCGCTGTGCTCTTCGGCTCGCAGATATGGCGTCGCTAGCGCTGCCTGATCGTGCCAGTTCATCCAGATGCCGCGCTCGCGAAGGGTCGCTACTTGTTCGTTGGCACCAAGCCAGGCCGTTATTTCCTCTCGCTGTTCAGTCGAAAGTGGTCTTGTTTGCGGAAGGCGCGGGAGCCGCACTTCGATAGCGGGCTGGCTCGCGAAGATCTTCCCCGCGCTGATGAGATTGGGCGATTTACCAAAGACCAGTCGCGGTAAAATCCGGCGGGTGAGCGGGCATTGCCAGGCCTTGCTGACAGCCTCGATCTCGGCCGTCTTTTCCAGGCGCAGGCTGTAAGTCCCGCCAACCCCGGATAGAAGGGGCGCCAACTGATCCCAGGCCGCACGCAAAAGCTGATTAATCTCATGACGGCCGCGATCCGAAGAGAGGTCAAGGCTCAGAGCGGCTGCAACAATGAGAATGCTATCGGGCTGCCGTCCCTTAGAATTGACGGTCGGCCAGGAAGCGTCGCGCTTTTCGCCTGGAGGCTGATCGGGTCCGATAACATTTCGCGGCCGAGCCCGTCCGGGCATCCAGCGTGCGTCGCCGTCATCAACCTCAAGGGCGAACTGGCCACGAAGATAGTCGACCATGTAGTACAGGAAATCGCGCCAGTGCTCGATCGAGTAGCCCTTCTCGCGCACGATTGGCGGTAGCTTGTCCTGACCAATTCTTTCGATGTCCGGGAACCGCAACCGCGCAAGTCCGAGCGTTTCCATTGCGTTGGCATTGCGGGGACGGCGGGCGAGTTCGCGCAAAAGCATGAAGCGGGCGAGCGCCTCGCGGTTATCATGAAAGCGTTCGCTGCGATCGAGATCCCAGACTTTGGCCATCATGCCAATGGCCGGCTCGGCGGCGAGCGCAGGCACGAGGTCCTGCCACCGGACTCCTGCGGCACCCGTGCCACAGAGCTCGTCGTCAATTTTCGCGATATCATCCTTAAAGGCCGGCATGTCGTTCACAAGACGAGCCAGCGCCTCCCGCTTTTCGAGTAGCTCGGCTCTGCGCTCTTCGGTCAGATCACCGCCATGAGCAGCCTTCTGAACAGCGTGGTAGATGAAGCCGCGGACAAAACCACGCTCGCCATTCGTTTCGACATTCGCGGCGAAGCGTGCAGTACCTTGTCTGCTGTCGGAAAAACTGATGAGCTGACGGCCATCGAACGGCAGCGCATGCTCCGCCTCATGCGGTGAGACACCTTCCAGGAGGATCGGCGCGGCGTTCTGCGTCAAAAAAGGGGTGCCGAAGCGGAAGGGGAAAACCGCTGGGCGACCGCGCCGCTTGTTGCCAAGGCAGGAAGGACAGCGCCCTTCATCCAGCTGCGTCAGGTGGAAGTTGCCAGCCTCCCCGGTGAATTCGCCACTGCTAACATCGAAGCCGGTGGCCTTCGCATCGGCTTTTGGATTGATGGCTATCAACCGCGGATGTCCAACTCCCTCGTGCCTTGCGGCATCATCGTCATCAGCATCATCATGATCGTGCTCCCGGTAGCTGTCCTCACGAAATTCGTCGGCATCGTGGTCGCTTCCACGAGGAAGGATTCGGTCACCCATGTCGTCGGCCGGCAAATAAGGTTCGCCGCAATCGAGACAATTCTGGATTTCGAACACCAATGACTGGCAGTGCGGGCATTGATCCCGCTGCTCGAACAGGACAGTGCCAAACGGCCAGCCCTTTGGCCGCGCTTCACCAGAGCAATCGGGATTGATGCAAGTCCAGAGGCCAGAAATTGCCCGCGTAAAACTATGCGCACGCATCGGCAGGACGGGCTTTGCCTCTGCTGCATTGTGCGCGGACAAGTCGAGCAGGACCTGCCCGGCGTTTGGGGCGAGGGTTCTGAGTGAAGCAAGAGTTTGCGGTTCTCGCTCGAGCTTTTCGGCGATAGACTGGGCGGCGGGATCATCGGACGCAGTCAGAACCTTTGATAGGTCGACCGGCTGAGGCTTACCCACCACGACATGCGCTCGGTCGAGCGGAACTCCGGCAATGTCAGCAAGAAATCTCTGGAGATCTTCTCGCGCCTTCTCATCATCGGCCGATCCGATCGTGGCTGACGTTGCGACAAACCGGACCTGATCCGGAGTGACCTCGAAGGCGTTCATCACACGCCGGAGCAGGAGTGAAAGCTCTGCAGCTGCCGAGCCGATATAGCTGTGCGCTTCGTCAATGACGATCCAGCGAAGCTTGCCTTGGGACTTCTCGAGGATTTGGCGATCCTCACGACGGATCGTCATATATTCGAGCATGGTCTGATTGGTGACGAGGATCGGCGGAGGGTTGGCTCGGAGGGTTTCGCGGTAGAGGACCTGGTGCGGGATCTCGTGTTCGGCCTTGTCGCGATTGGATTTTCGTGCCGTTCCCATCAAACCGTTGTAGAGCGCAAACCGAACATCGCCGCGAAGCGGCTTTGTCCAGGCCGTCAGGCGCTTTTCCTGGCTCGCGATCAACGCATTGAGCGGATACAGCATCAGGGCTCGTACCCCGGTAAGCGGACCTTCTGTTGCCGCTTCACGAACCAGATCATCCAGCATCGGAACAAGAAAGCATTCGGTCTTCCCCGAGCCCGTGCCGCTGGAAACCAAAACGGATTGCGGGTCTTTAGAGCTTAAGAGCTCCCAGGTGCTCAGCTGGTGTGCATAGGCCTCATAATCGAAGCGCAGGTCGGTGACTGGCGTTTGGCTGATCGCATCGATTGTTCGCGGGTGCAGGAGCGTCTGCAATTGGTCAGGGCGTTTGCCAGACGACACGTAGCCCGGGGCCGCCTGAAAAAGTTGCTCGGACAGAAGACCACCCTGCTGCGGTTCTGTTCCGGCCAGGTTTCGTCGGAGAAAAGCATTGAGGCCTTCATGCCGGATGCCGGCCCGGGAAACGACCGCTTCGGCAAGACCGGTCCGCAACCGCTGGTGGACCTCCATTGGAGACAAGCGTGAAAACTGGGAGGCGTCACTAGCGGCCATTTTTAAGCTCCAAGAGGGCATAGCCATAGGCTTTTGCGAAATAATCAGGGTGGCGTCGCTCGACGTCCTTGACGGTCAGGATCTGTTTCTTGTCGAGAACGACAGAACCAAAAGTCGAAAGGGCGGCGGCAAAAGGTGCATCGAAGACCCGCATCAGGCCTTCGACGAAGTTTTCCTTGGGTAGCATGTGGCCAAAATCAACGCGGAAGGGATTGAACCCGGCGGCACCGATATTGATGCTCTCGCTCGTATGGCTCGTGAAATGCTTGCGAACCGCTTCATACGCGAGCGGCGAATAATCGCGGCAAATCAGCGGCGCCAATTGCGGGGCCCGAGCGGCAATTTCGTTCTGGCGCTCTGAGATGTTGGCCAATGCCCATTGAGGGTCGTCAAGCCTGCTTACCAAAAAGGCGCCCTGCGCCTGGAAGGCCGCGTCCCAGACTTCGATGGGGAGAAGTGTCCAGCTTGAACAAAGCCCGTCGAACAGCTCGAGAATCGTTGAAAGATGCTGCTCCTCGCAGCGATAGAGAAGCAGGGGCGCAAGAGGGCCAGCGGCATCGAACTTGCTGAATATCTCGAAGGTTTGTGGAGGCAGGCCGTTCAGTGAAAGGGCCAAATCCATGACAGCCCTGATAGTCTTTATGGCTTCGGGCGAGGCAGGGTCGGCAATGATATCATTTGTTATCAGGGTGAGCTCTTCGCGCGCCAGTAAAATTGGCTGTGCCATTGCACGCCCGAGCCTGTGCTGGGGAAGGTCGTGGACAGGATCGCCGTCAATGAACTTGGGCCTGGTCAGGACACGCGAGCCTTCGCGCAGGTATATGAGCCATGGGCCACGCAGGCGTGGGAGCTGAATGAGCTGCCCGCCCAAACCCACATTCAATCCGTCAAAGCCGCCGTAGTCGATTTCCTTCTCGGGGGCCCCCAAGAAACGGCCGCAGATCCGCACAGCTTCGCCGACAATGCCAGTCCTCGGTCGCCACCCTCCCGAGGGCTCCCACTCCAGGACATTCCCGAACTCCGTCACATACCAGTTGTCGTTGCTGCCATTATGAAAGTCGAGCCTGACCTGTGCATCAATACCGAGCGGTCGCATAAGTGCCGCTATGTCGTTCCGCAGAGCCGAGAGGCCCAGTTCGCCATCGAGTTTCCAGCTCACTTCAAGCGATGCTCCGGTGTGATGGGCAACCTCGCCCATCAGGACAGCACTCGCTGGCGCTCGGGCGACAGTATCGCGCAGATCGGCCAGACCAAGTACCGCATCGCGCTTCAGCAGCTCTCCACCCCAAGTCGTAAGCCATTCTTTTGATCGTAGCGGAACGCTGAGCTGGAGAGCCGAACCCTGTGGTGTAACGAGATGCAGTGGAAGCAAAGCGCGGCGAGGCGGATCGATCCGGACTGTCCACTGGTGCTCAACATCATGCGCGTCATCCCCGAGTGTGGCCTTCCCGGTCCATCCCTCCAGAGTGATTTGGGCATGAAATGCATTTATCCTTTGGGACAGCGCGAATTCGCTGGGGAGCACAACGGCGGTGACACGGTCGCGCACATGTCTCGTCGAACCGTCGAGCCAGGCGAATTCGCAAGCGCCAGGACCTGCGCTTGCCAGATCTTCACGCCAGGATTTCTCTCCAACGAAACGCCAGCACACTTCCCCGCGGGATCCGGACCGCCGCGAAACGCCATCTTCCACCTGTGCGTGCAACGGATGCTTCAACAGCCGCTCACCACTTGGCGCCTGTACGCCGGAAGCGGTATCGGCCACGATTGTCAGGCGATCCTTCCTGTCCACGCTCTGCCCTGTCCGGACCAGGTATGTATCGCCATTCGGCTTTTCGGCGATAATCTGGCCGGCACAGCGGTAAAGCGAACGACCGGCTGCAAACACGAAGTCTTCAGGCTCAATTTCGGCATTGCTGTCTTTGCCGCGAAGGGCCCAGTCATGCGGCACATCGATGAAGACCACTTCTGAGCGGTAGCTACCGGATCCTTGCCCGATGAGTGCGAATACGCCGTCGTCATTTTCTCCGCGGCGGCGTTCAAAGACGCGTAATCCATTCGAAACCGGTTTTCCGCCAGGCAGAATAAATTCGCGGGACAGGCGCTCACCGCGCGAGTGAAACTCAGCTGCTACGGCAAGGTCAAGCGGATACTCGATTGCTGTCTCGCTTCGCATGGCGCGGGCAATCCAGCAGTTCCCGGATTCGAACTCCAGATACGCGAGACGACCCGAAACGCGGTCTGCAAGGCCACCTGAGGGCTGGAGAAAGACTCGAACACTATCATCGACCGCAAGACTGCCATCCTTGTCTTCCCAACGACCGTTGAGATGGAAGTCGAGGCACTCACGCCACTCGCCGCCGGAAAGACGCATCAACCGGTCTACACGAATGCTCCCTGTGCCGGTAAGCGTTCGGGCCTCCAAAAGTGTGTCGATAAGGCCGGCTGCTGCTCCATCAAGCGTCATCGGAAGCTCATCGCGCCAGTCTTCATAAGCTAGGTCGAGGCGGGCCGAATAAGGCCGCCCGTCCGACGGCAGCGCCTTATCAACGAATGCGCGCAACTCCACGATCTTTAGAGAGAGTTCTCCGCAAATCGCGTGCATTTCCTGGCTACGCCAGATTGACGGGAGCAGATACTCGTTGCGTTCGCAGATCCCCACCGCGGTTGTGATATCCTGGATGTCCGACCCGAGAAGCTCGCCGACAGCTCGTTCAAGGAAGCGGCGGGGCCAATTTGCTCCGCTGGAAATCGCGGCAGCAGGAAATCCGCCATGGCGCGCAAGATTGGCCAGGCGCTGATTGCCATGCGCAGTAACCAGCGGATCTATCTTCCACGCGCGAAAACCGCGGTCCGCAAGATCACGCCATTCCGATTGCGGTAAAGAAAGCCCAAGCGCGCCTTCGATATCCCTCCAGCGCTGCGTGCCGCCCTGATAGGATCGACGAAACCAGTCGGCCGCCCAGACGACAAATGCAGCAGCCAGAGTGGGTCGGATCAGATCTGAATGCAGGTTTGAAACGAGCTTTTTCTCGATCCTGTCGAAAACGCCTGGAGCCAGTTTGTAACGGTAAAGGGGTACGCCTTCGGGCCGTGGTAAACCAAGCTCGCCGCAGATCTTTCCAAGCGGATGCGGACCACTATCTGCCGCCCGCGCTAGCTGAATAGCCTTAATCATGAGCAGGCGAGACGCTCCGGCATCCTGGATGTCCTGCGCAATTCTCCGAAGCGCTGCTGGATCGCCGCGCGCCGCGTCAATTTCTGACTTAAAGTCGCGACCGTCCATTCTGTCGCTCTACCCCCTGGCCCCTGTCGTAATCAGAATGCACTCATGCATGCTAATTCAATAACTATCTCTTATCAGTAGCTTATAAACAAGCGATGAAACCCGCCTTTACTGTACGCGATGGCCCCGTGCGCCGATGCCAGCCGAGCGCTTGTCGTGAAAGGCATTGACGACACATGACCATTTGGCGCTCATAACGCCGTCGATCCCCCGCCCCAAATCCCATATGACGGCGTCCCCATCCTCCAGTTGCGCTCTTACAAAGCGGTCGTGCAAATCGCCTCGCGAGCGGCGTGAACGCTGCGCAAGGTGCAGCGCAGTCGATCCGATCGTGTTTCTCCAGCGGTTTTCGAGATCGGCACGTTGATCGCCGTTGGTTTCCGGCATCCGTTTATCGACCGAGTCTGCATCGAAGGTCACAATCTGAACTTCATCAAGCTTCGCTGCGAGCTCACAGAACCGATTGACGAAGTTCAGTAGCCTTCCGCGAGCCTGTTCATCTGCACAGCAATAGGGGTCCTGGATTTCAAGACGGTTTATTCTTGCTTCGCGGACAAATTGCTCGAAGATCGTCCAATCGCGCGGACCATATTGTTCATAGACCACACGCTGAACACTGGGTGTGCGAGCTTCAGCAGCCTCGACTGGTGTACGGACCGATAAGACGGGTCTCTGGGGAGCATTGACCGGTGGTTTGGGCTCGGGTTCAACAGCAACAGGGGTAGGAAGAGGGACAGGGGCAGGTGAAGAAGACGCAGCGTGTGCCGTGTTCTCAGGGCCGATCTGCGACTCTGCGTCAGATTCTTCTTGGGCCACATTTTCGACATCACTTGCCTGGGCGTCCGACGACAACAGAATAGAAGACGGAGCGCTTTCGGCGTCTTCTTCGCTGAGAGTTTTTCGTCCATCCAGAACGTCCGAAAGCAAGTCATCAACGTCGCGCGCACTTTCGGGCGGCATGAGCAGCCCCCTGCTCAGCGAGCGCTTACGCTCCATGAGGGCATCGAGCCGTTGGTCGAAGCTTGAAGGTCCAATCGCCTCATCCGGATGGACAGCCATCGGGATGTGGATCGTCACCGGCCTTGTCTGACCGATCCGGTAGGCCCGGTCCGTTGCCTGATCCTCGACAGCAGGGTTCCACCAGCGGGACAGGTGGATCACGTTGTTGGCGGCGGTTATCGTAAGCCCTACACCGCCGGCCTTGGGTGAGAGTATGAGAACATCGAAAGATGTAGGCGAAGTCTGGAAAGCAGTGACCATGTCCTGTCGCTTGTGGCCAGCAACTTTTCCGCTGATACACATCGGCCGACGTTCAAGGGAAAAACGATCCTGAATGGCCATGGCAAGGAAGGCCTGCATTTCTAGATCTTCGCAAAACAGCAGCGCCTTTTCGCCGCGCTGTTCGATCTCTTCGAGAATCTCGAAGGTCTTTTTCAAGCGTGCAGACTGGTCGATGTAGCCATTGATATCGGTTATGCCACGCGGCGGTGACGGATGGAGCGACGTGCCGCGGAGCATATGCAGCACTTTCAGCATCGCGCCCTGTTCGCCGCTTTCCCTGAGCGCCCGTGCTCTGGCGAGCACAAGATCGTAGGCCTGTGCCTGTGCAGGCGGCATCTCGACAGGGTATTTCCGCGCCGTCTTCTCCGGCAAGCCGGTCAGAATCTCGTCCTTCATGCGGCGCAGCATGAATGCCGGCAGGGCCTCCTCGCGCTCGATCAGGCGTTGCTGAAGATCGCCCAAGCGCTCAAGATCATGAGCGGGAAAGCTGTTCTCAAATTCCCGGCTTGAGCCGAGAAATCCTGGATAGACCGTGTCGGCGATTGACCAGAGATCCTGCAATCTGTTCTCGACCGGAGTGCCCGTCATGGCGATCTGGAGACGCCCATTGAGCGCCTTGGCCGCCCGCGTCATCTGGCTGGCGGGATTCTTGAGCTTTTGTATTTCGTCGTAAACGATGGCCGCGAATGGAATGCGCGCAAAGCTCATGTGATAATCGCGCATTGTCTCGTAGGTCGTCAGAACGATGCCCGCCTCTTCCCATTGGGACACGTCCAGGCGCGACGTTCCTCCGCGAATGTCGCTCCCGGCTTCGAGGCGAAAGTCACGTAGGTTAGTGCCAAACGCCTCTACCACCGGCCCCATGAGATCAGCTTCAATGTGTTGGGCCAGCTCAGCTTGCCAGTTACGCAGCAAACCAGTGGGGGCGACGATCAGAACAGGCTTTGGATGCGCAGAGCTCCGGCGTAGCCAGAGCAAGAACAAAAGCGCCTGGAACGTCTTACCGAGGCCCATGTCGTCGGCGAGCAGAACGCCCGGCATCCGCCGCTGCCATGCCTCGGTGAGCCAGGCAAACGCTTCAATCTGGTGGGGTTTCGGCTCGGATTTCAGGCCTTCGGGAAGTCCGGGAGCTTGAAAAACCTCAGCGCTGATTTCAGGGCGAGGCAGGCGAGCATAGTCGAGTTGCTCGAAATTCTCTCCAACCTGAAGGAAAAATGTGTCGACGGCCTCCCGCTCGCTTCGCTCAGAAGATTGCTCCTCGCTCTCGGCAGTGATCTGGTGTTCGAGGTCCGCAATTGCGCGTGCAGCCTGCAGTGTCGCGGGAGTGGCGGGAATGCTTTCGTCACGCCAGGCGATGGATTCCTTGCCCGACGCGATGGCTGTCTCGACTTCGCCCGCAAGCGTTTCGGCTTCACCCGGGGCCAGCTCGACATGGCGCGCATCAGGAGGATCGCCAATGCGCAATCCGAACCCTTCTGGTAGCCAGCTGTTCGGCTTGGGCTTTATCCAGGGAAGGACGGGCTTCTGCCAGACCTCGATCCCGCTAACCCGCTCGGAGAACTGCTGGGTCTCGATGAACAGACGATCGGCCGCCTCGTCATCACCGCCTGCGTCAAGCTTCAGCTCTTCGCGCAGAACACGCTGCGGCGCACGCAGAAACTCACGCTTCTCCGGTGACGAGCCAGTTTGTTTGGCGCGCACGATGTCGAGAGCTTTGCCCAGAAGCGGATCAAGGAACAAGAGTGTCCCGTCGGAGAGCAGATAGCTGCGCCGCCCGCCTTCCTGTCCCTTGAACCGGCGCTGGAAATGCTGATTGTCCTGCGGCGTCAGAAGCGACGCTTCTTCTTCATCCACCAGGTCCCCGTCAGCGTTTTCGCTCGCGTTTCTCGAGAAGAGGACCGGATCAAAGTCAAAACGCCCATGGTCGGTCTTGGCGTTCAGCGAGAAGTTTGCCGCATAGGCAATCCGGACACGCTCGAGAAACCCGTCTGCCTCGATCCCTGCTCCAATCTCATCGCCGAGGGTCGCGCGAAGATCGGCAAAGGCCGCCCGGCGCTCGTCGGGATCATCAGCAGCATTGACTAAGAGCGCGGCCTGGAAAGCCGAGTAGATCGGCTCGGGAATTCTCCCGACCTTTCCACCTTCGCGCACGCGCGCGCCAGCGATGTCCGCTCGAACCGGGAGACCGCCGCGGCGGACCCATTTTGTATCTACCTTAATTGTACCATCGGCGAGCGACCCGCCTGAGTTGAGCTGCAACGTCAACGGCGTGGTCGGGGGAAGCCCGAGAGCAAAGGCATCGGCCTCATCGAGCTGCGCGACGATCTCTGGCGGAAGGACAATGCCGTCCTTCTCCTCGCTAATCCGACTCTCATCGTCGAGAACCCGGGCGAGTGCAAGAGAAGCCTGACCAGCTTGAGGCGCAAACCTCGGCCAATCCGAAACCGGAACCATTTCGCTGGAAGCCCGGCGGAATAGTCCGCCCGGCTGTTCGCGCAGCAGGGCAATGGTCTCTCCGCCATTCTCATGGGACGTGGCAATAAACTTTGTCGTCACCATCGGTCATTCCAGTTGCGCCCCCGGCCTCGCCCAAAATGAGGGTGAGCGATTGATGTGCGCCGGTGAATGATGCCTGCGAATTTGCCTTCCCAACCCGGGCTCGCGGGAACATGGGATTCATACTCGAAATCCGCACGGCCGGCGGTGGTACGCAGCTTTCCACCCTCGTACGTCTTGGCATAAAGTTTCGGGGCTCCCGGATCGCTATCGCTCCAGAACCGGCATGACCCGTTGTCGCTCCATTCTGAGATCCGCAGATCACCTATCTGCATGATGATGGAAGATGACGACGAAGGCCCTCCCCGGATTATCCCGTATTCTGGCCGTTCGCCGCTCTGTCGGATGAGATCTTCAATCCTGTTGCGTGCCCGGATCCCGAGAGCGGGCCAGGCGTCCGTGACCAGGCCTTCGTCGAGATAAGCCATCCAGAATTTTTCGCGCTGGGCCCACTGGTCCGGCCGGTCGGTTGTTTTTGCGATGGCGCGGAAAAACTCGCGCATGGCGACTTCGGTAAGCCAGCGCTTGAAAACCTGGGTGACTTCGCGCGCCTTTTCCTCGCCAATTGATTCCGCAAGCGAACGCACAATCCTGTCCCAGCGCGTGCGCTGGAGGCGCGGGTCACCAATCTGATCGAGCAGCAACTCCGAGATTGCTTTGCGATGTTCAGGCTCCGGTTTGGTCTTGATCCATGGCTCAAGCAACGCGCGAACTACGAGCTCCAATTGCCCGGCCTGAGCCTCGGTATCGAACATTCGCAATATGTTGCGTTGCGCACTGACTGCCTTGTCAGGCTGAAGCTCAGCGGTCGCTATACAGGTCTCGTAAAAGACTGCCTGGCCAAAGCCGCTTGCAGCAAGATTTGCCCCCAGACCGGTTTCGCGCATCAAAAGGGATATCTGGTCCGCATTACGGGAGACAAAATCGCGTGCCACCTTGGCTGGACCTGCTTGAGGCAAAAACAGATCCCATCGGGAACTTCGCTCACGCCAGGCCCATTCGTGCCGACCGGCGGCGCGGGAAGCAGCCTCAGCAAGCTGTGGCATGATTGGGCGCTCGGTTGGAAAGTACGTGAGATATCCATCGATCATTGCTTGGTCAGAACTGCGTCGATGTTCGCTATCGGCGCGCTCAAGTGCTGCTACGCCCAAGTCATCGAATTCGGAGTCACACCAGGCGCCGCGCAAGACCCGGTTGAGCTGAAAACGCGGCAATCCGCCTGCGCCCCTGTTGGTTGCTTCCCGCAAAAATGGCTTAAGCTCGATAACGGGTTCGGCTTCACCGACGCTGGCATCGAGCTTTGCCAATTGCCGTTGCATTACAGGCTGTGTCGTCGGAGGCTTCGCCAGGCCGGATGAACCGAGGGCTTCCATGCGAGCAATTGCAGATTGCAGGTATGTCACTGCTCCTGCCTCAGGATGTCGGGATCAAGACCAGAAGTCGGCGTTGCCATGAGAAAACGTAAGTCGATACGCCGATTGCGTTTTTTTGCTTCCTCTGATTCACCCCGATCCACAGGACGGTCGGGCCCATAACCGCTCAGACTCAGGATTGGTGCCGAACCGTCTTCTCCGGCCGGTCTGTTAAGGAAGCCCCTCAAAGCCGGTTGATTACGCTGCAGCATAGTAAAGGTCGTCTCGGCCCGGCGCACCGAAAGCCCGTAATTGTTCATGCCGCCAGACATCATATCCGAATCCGTGTGTCCCTCGACAAAGACGGCATCGATCAGATGCGGTGATCGCTCACCCTCACACAGATCAGAAGTCGTGTAGCAAGGCAGAACGGCAACCATAGCATTGGCAACCTTGCTTATGGCCTCTTGTCCCCTCCCGGTGAGTTCCCACTCACCCTTGTCGAACAGGACATCGTCAGGAAGCCGCAAAACCCCGCTTTTTGTGTCGATTTCAACCTGGAGCCCCCTGTCCTTGAGCGACTGCTGCAGGTCGTTGAGGATTTCCGCGCGCGTTCTGTTCGCGCCGGTTAGCTCTTCGGTTTTCGTCTGCAGATTAAGGGCAAAGTAGGCGAGCAGGATTATGAAGATAAGCAGCAGACCAACCATCATGTCTGTCATGGACATGAAGTAGCTCTCGCCTTCTTCAGCAGGCCTTCGGCGGACGGCGCCTTCCATTATTCAGCGGCTTCCTGGTTCTGGCTGGCGAGGATGCCTGCAAGTTCTTCGACGGTGTCACGCAGAGTGGTCAGCGGTTCGAGGGCACCGGCGAGCTGTGCCACACCATCGCCCAGAGCCTGGTCGATCTGACCAACCCGTTCGTTGAGGTTCGTAGCGTGGTTTCCGGCGGCATCGGAGATTTTATCGATGGCGTCTCCGAGTGCGCGATCCACGTCCTCGAAACGGGCACGATATTCAGACCACGCCGATGAAGCGGCCGTAGCAGTATCATTGAGCGCCGCAGCGAGCTGGCGCATTTCATCGCGGGCACTTTCAGACGAATCTGCATTCTTCGAGACGATCAATTCCACCGACTTGACTGCTTCGGCGATCGAAACCGCCGACTGGCGAACCGGCGCAGTCGCAGCTTCGACATCATTCGCGACCGTTCCGAAGGCTGTAGCAAGATCGTTCGAGCGAGCCGCCACTTGCTCGATCGCCCGTGTATGATCGCCAATCGCGCTTTGCGCGCTCGAAAGATGATCTGCGGATGTCGATATGGCGTTGCCAGCATCTTTCATGCTGCCGACCAGCGGGGCTCCAGTCTGATTGAATCTATCGACAAATTCCGAAAACGACTTCTCCATCGCCTCCTGACCGATACGGGCCGCATCATTCGCAGCCCGGGCCGAAGCTTCGCCCATCTGGCTGGCAGCCGACGCAAGGCCTGACTTCATATCATCAAGCGTGTTGCCGAGATTACTCAGCAATTCATCCATCCGTTGCCGCGCCAGTTCGCTTGCCTGCTCGTTCTCTTCACGCATGCGGTCAGCCACGACACCAAAATTGCGATTGAGCTCTCCGAATGCAGAGCGCATCTCTTCGGATGCCTGACCGAAGCGCTTGACCGCCTCTTCGATCTGGCGGTCGGCTTCGCCGGTCTGCTTCTCGAGGCGCTCCGACATGGTGGCCATCGACGCCGTCATTGCGCCAATAGCGTCCGCCAACCCCGCCATTTCTGCGCCGGCGCCAGTGGCAATCGCATCACGAACTGCCTCGCCCCCACCGCCGCTAATCTTGTCGATTCCCTGCTGAATCGATCCCAGATGCGTAATCATTGGAGCCATTTGCTTTTCAAGCGCACCATCAAGCGCTGCAGCTAACTGCTCGGAGAACGTCCGGAGCGCCGGGGTTTGCTCCTTGAGCTGCTCAAGCTGATCGCTCGCAATTCGCTGCGGCGGCAAATAGGCCATCCCATGCTCGAGCTTGTCGCACAGCATCGAGAGGCCATCATTGATCCGCTTGCCGAAACGGTAATCGTAAGACCGTAAGATGATCGAGGCTATGATTCCGCCAACAGAGGCCCAGAACTTAGCTCCGGCGACTTTCATAAGGCTGTTGAGCTTATCCTGCATTGCTGCAGTGTCGCCGCTGAAGTCTAGGGTAGAGAGCGCTGCTATAATACCCAGGAACGTGATCAGCAGGCCAAGAGCGATAAAGATATTCGCAAACCAGTTCAGCCCGCGGTGGCGCTCGCCGAGGTTGACGAAAAAGTGCTCAGGTCTGGCAGAGTTCTGAAGAACTTCGGCGGAAGGGTCGACGATAGTCTCGCGATATTCCTCCCAGGTCCTGCGAAGCGGCAGCGCCTCGGAGTGGTTCGCCTCCATCATTTGGGCATCAATATCATTGAAGCGCTGAGCGAATTCCAGGCGCGCTTGATCGACATCGGCCGTGCTGCCGCCGGTTATTTCATCAAGCAGCCGAACTCTGGCGTCGATCGCGACGGCCAGTGGCGCATGATACTCACGCTTGTACCGATACGCGATTGCAAATGCGGTTCCGACGAGCACAATTGCGAGAAACGCCGCCATCGCATCGCCGATGAGCGGAACTTCCGTAAAGAAATAGATCAGCCCATGGCCGAGCCATTCGGTAATTTCCACGCAGACCCCCTAAAGCCCCTAGAGATAACGGGATCCTGCCGACTGCTTTGGAAACAGCGCTGGCTTGGTTTCGGCAAGCCAGTTGAGAAACCCGGTTCGGGACTTAGCGTATCGAATCAGCAAGTCCACGCCAAGTCAGGCTGCGCCAAACCCATGAGATTTTCGTGAATTTCCAGAGAACTATTTCAAGGGCGGTCCGGCTTCGAGGTAGTTCTCCACCTTTTCGATTGTCTTTCTGCGCGGCTTGCGACCAGCTCTCATATCCAGCACAAATCGCGGATCCCCGACTACACAGCGGCCGAAGCGCGTTGCAGACATGCGCTTTTCTCGAAGATGTCGCTCAATGCGATCCAGCAGTTTCATCGCCTTCCTTGACTCACTCAACCCTTGAGTTCTTGCTTTGTTCTTAATAGGAAGGTTCCATCGAGTCTAGGAGATTTCCTTCACTCCTCAGACCGTCATAAGGAACCAGACGATGGAACATGTCAGAGAGGAGCTTGATCGGCTGATCCAACAGCGACGGCTCGGATATTCGGCTATCTCGAGGTTGATCGGACGCAACTCGTCCTACATCCAGCAATTCATCAAACGCGGCTCACCGCGCAAACTCGACGACGATGACAGGCGCGTCCTCGCGAGCTTCTTCGGTGTAGACGAGCAAGTCCTGGGCGGCCCGCCAGCTCCGATGCGCGACGGGTTGATCGAGATCCCGGTGCTGAATGTCGATGCGTCGGCTGGCTTTGGAGCGATCGCCGAGAGCGAAACGGCGCATACCCGGTTCGGCTTCGATGAGCGCTGGCTCGCTGGGCTGACACGGGCGAAAAGCGCCAGCCTCTCGATCATTCATGTTCGCGGCGATTCCATGGAGCCGACACTGAGCCATGACGATGAAGTGCTGGTCGATGCATCGGATGAGGGTTCACGGCTGCGTGACGGCATCTACGTCTTGCGCGCTGATGATGCGCTAGTGGTTAAACGCGTGACGCTGAAGCCCGGCGGCCGCAAGATCACCATCAGCAGCGACAATTCGGCCTATCCGAGCTGGGATGATGTCGACAGGTCCGA
Organism: Aurantiacibacter atlanticus; assembly: GCF_001077815.2. Lineage (GTDB taxonomy): Bacteria > Pseudomonadota > Alphaproteobacteria > Sphingomonadales > Sphingomonadaceae > Alteraurantiacibacter > Alteraurantiacibacter atlanticus. Next base: position 112,706 of record NZ_CP011310.1, read on the forward strand.
GATTCAGATCGTGGGGCGGGTTATCTGGTTTGGACGCGCGGTGTAATCCCCGGCCGGTCAGAAACCGGCAAAGCGCGCGCGATGCTTCGCCACAAAATCGGGGCGGGGATGATCCCGTGGATCGGCCGGCAGTCTGATCCGCTGTCCTGAAGGGGGAAACAGCGTCAGTAGTTCGGACGGCACCTTGTTGTGCGATACGAGAAGACAAAGGTTATCGTCGAAACTGATAAGGTGGCGATCAAACAGCCAATGCGCTGTTGCTGAGAGCGCCACGCCGTTGGGCACCACATCGGGCCCGCCATCAGCAACAGACCAGATATGGGCCGCCTGTGCTTCCGCTTTCCCGCCGCCATTGATGATCCGCAAACCAGTAACGGCGCAAGTGCTGTCATAAGCGTCGAGCACATGATTTCTGAAAGCGGCGGATCGGATCTTCTTGTTTAACAGAACCTGCTCGATCCGGCGTTCCCCGAATTCCTCGGCCAGCAGCCCAGCGGTGACATCGTCGATGTACCGCTCATCGAGCTCGAGCCTGATCCGATTCTCCGGGTCCAGCGTCTCGCTCAGCCCGTGCTTGACGATGGCGACGAAATCGTCGCCATCTAGCGTCCTCACCGATTTGCCGCGCAGCGTCCTTCCGGCATCACCCGGACGTGCCATTTCGCGCAGAAAACGCTCGGCAAAGCGTCCGTCCTTGTCACGATAGGAAACCGCATCATCGAATGGCAGATAGTTTCTGACGCGCGCATAATAGTGGGTCGGATCGGCTTCGTCGGCATCGATCCGTTCAACGAAGGCTGTCGCAATATAGGCCATCCGGCCGCCGGAGACGCGGGTCTCGCGGTAGAGTATCCAATCGTTCTCAAGGCGCCTGGCTTCGGACAGATATTGCGACGGGAAATGGTACCGCTCGGTGATGAGGTCGTCGTAGCGCGAATTGCCGCTGATCTCGAACACACCCTTCACCGACAATACTCCGCATTTCTCATCTGAAAGCATCGTGCCTGGTAACAGTAAATCCGTCCAGGCCATCGGCCGTCAAATGCCGATTTCAAAGGGCTTTACTCTCTCCTTGACGAGCTCTGGTGTATCCTTGGCAGGCGAAGCGCTCTCATTGGCTTTGCCCTGTGCAAGTCCTTTGGCAGCCGCGATCTTGAGGCGCTCCGTCACCTCGAGAGCCGAAGACTTTTCTCCTCTGTTGGCCTTGATAGCGCGGCCGAGCTTCTCTGCACTGTCAGCGACCAACGTAAGGCCGTCGCGAAGCCTTGTAACAGTCACGAGGAAGGTTTGCCGGTTGGCCAGATTGCGCTCGCGGCTGTCCATCACTGCGATGCCGCGATCCGAGGTCAGTCCTTGCGCCATGTGTGCGTTCAGCGCGTATGCCAGGTCGAGGCGCTTCAACATGGGGTCGCGGCGCGACAAGCGAAGTTCATTGCCTGCCGAGGTTTCGACTCTAACGCCCTTGCCATCCACCGCGACAATCTTCGCTTGATCGGCATTGAAGAGAGCACGCTTGTGATCATTGTCGGTCCAGCGGATCTTGTCGCCCTCAAAGACGTCCAGCGATTTAAGCTCGAAGAGCGAAAATCGGTCATCGCTCGCGCCTGGTCTGAGACGCGAAGGACTGAATTTGTACTGCCGTCCCTTCCTGTCTTCGAGCACCACGCGCTTTTTTGCGTGGTCGATGGATTTCACAGTGTAATCGCCTTTGGAAAGCTTCTGGCTGCTGTCGCGTGAACGGACATTCAGAACCATGCCTGCCCGATATGTGCCTATGTACCGAAGCTCCTCCCGCGTGGCATTGACCCGGGAGTGAACGGTCAGTTTCGCGGCACGCGATCCAAGCTCGCCATTGGCCTTCAGTCCCTGCTGCACGGCCTCATTGACCGCTGAGCGCAATACGCGTCCGGATGCATAGATCGAAGTCCTTTCGCGCTCAGCAGGACTGAGAGAAAGCCATTGTTCGGCGGCAACGATGGCGCTGTCGCCTTTGGCCTCAACTGTCGTTGGTTCGAGCGCCTTCAGCGCGTCGTCGATACGGCCTTGCTGAGCCGCTGCCTGGGCACGCCGCAAGACCGGGTCGCGGCCGCGCAGGTTGACCTCCATATTTGCCCGCTCGATGCCCGCCTGCTGCACAAGCGCAAACGGCTTGCCGGCGTCGACCGCGCCAAGTTGCTGCCGGTCTCCCACGAGCACCAGTCTTTGGACTTCAGCGAGGTTTGCGAGGCGGACCAGCTTTGCCTTGTCTTCGTTGGAGACCATCGAGGCTTCATCGAGGACAAGGACATGGTAGCCGAGTGCGCTCTTCGCCTCGCGGACCAAGGCTGTGTTGCCGGGTTCCTTCAACAGGCGACCCCATTGCGACAGGAAACGAGCGATGGTCATCGAGCGAATGCCGGTGTCGCGTTCGAGCATCTGAACAAGCGTATTCTGCACCGCGAGACCCAGCACTTGCTTGCCTTCCTCGCGTAGAAGCTGTGCAACCGGCTTCATCACGCTGCTCTTCCCGGCACCTGCAACGCCCTGGATCGCGACGATCCGGTCGCGCGATGAGAGCACAAGGTTGGCTGCCTCTTCTTGGCCCGAATTGAGCGTGATCCCATGATTGATCGCTGACACTGCCTGAACGCGAGAAGCCGCGTCTTCGCGTTCGAGGATTGGGGCTACTGCGCTGCGTCCCTGGTCGACAGCGGCGAGGATTGTGCCTTCAAGCTGCAAAGCCTCCTTGCTTGCAAGCCAGCCGGCATGCGCACCGGTACCCCGCACAAGCGCGCCCGTTCGCACCAGTGCATTAACCTGCCTTTCGACCCGATCCACTGTCGTTGGCAGCCCGAAATCCAGTGCCGCTTTGAGCAATCCTTCACGGGGAAAAGCTGCCTCGCGCTGCGAGAGGTGGCGCACCGCGGAAGCAACAGCCTGAGCAGCTGCAATGGTAGGCGCATCTTGCTTGAGCACGTGAGCGGGGATCAGTGGGTCTGCCGGATCGCCTTTGATCCGCTGTGCAAATTCTCTCAGTTTTGTCATCCCACGCTGAATGAAGCTTCCCTCTTTTGAGCTAATGTTGGCGGCTGCGGCGGCACGCATGTGGGATGCTTCGATCATGGCTTGCAGATCGAGCCCGACCTCCCCTGCGCTTTGCTGCCATTCTTCAAGAAGGCCTTGGCGGTCCCTCACGGGTGCCTTGCTTTTCCTTGTATCAAGTACGGCGATGTCACGCGCTTTCGGAGAATTCTCGCCAAGTTGACGGACCGCGTTGAGGACCTCCTCGCGGCGCGACGAGAATGCCATGATCTGCTCGCGTGTGATACCAGCCGCTTCGAAATTCCCGTGCTTGCCTACAGGGCCGGGCGCATACCCCATAGCCTCCACCGACATGCGAAATCGGGCCATCGTCATCGAATTTAGTAGCGTGTTCAGCGACCAGAGCTTATCGTTGCGCAGAGCCCGCCATTTTCCATCGCTGCTTTGCGTAACGTTCGCCACCACCGCGTGGAAATGCAGGTTGGGTTCCTGTTTGCGATTGGTATCGTGCTGGAAGAGGCCGATGGTCAGGTTGTCGGTCTGGACCTTTCCATAGCCTCCCTTGCCACCCATCCGGGTCTGCGCTGCGTTGTTTTCCGCCCACTGCAGTGTCTGGGCTACTGCCTCGCGGTAGGCCTCGATTATCCGCTTATCGCCGCCAACAAGCGCGAGGAGCGACCAGCTCTTAGGCAGCGAAAACGTCAGATCGGTACCGGGCCTGTGAGACTGCCCGGCGTTGCCGACCTGGATGCCGCCCGGCAGTTCCCCGCGCAGCAGGGCGTCAAACTGGTTGGCATCCACCCGGCCTTGAAGACCCAGCCGCTCCGCTCCTTTGCCAACCCAGCTTCCGGAGCGATCTGCATCGGCACCGGTGTAGTAATTGTCGGCTGCAAAATAGCTTGCTGCAGCCGAAGGGGAGCGCACATTGGCAACGGAAAGCATCGTGTCTGTTCCTCGTCACGGCTCCCCTAAAACCGATATTCCCTCCTCTCTTTGCACTTCACATGTCAGGCTCGAACTCTCCGAAATCCTTCGCAGGAGGATCGCTTACTGCCCCCTCACGCAGGTCCTTTTCAGCGGGCTTAATAGGCTTGTTTCCACTCTCCGGAGATCTGCTCTGAGGCGAGGGATCGGCCTTGTTCTGGTTATCACCGCTATCAATGCCGGCTGCACTCTGGTCGTGTGCGATAGCCGAGGCCGCCACATCATCACCCGTTTGCACGGCAGAGGGCGGCAGCGTTGGCGACGCAGCAACGATAGTTTCGGCGCTGGATTCAGGTTTGGCCTCACCGGACTGTCTCCACGCCTCCAACTGCTCACGAGAGTCGATTTCCGGACGATCCCGCGCCTCACCGACGGGCCTATCTGGTCTCGGCAGCTTCAGCTTGAGTTGCTTTGGATCGACAGGCTTGCCAGCGCCGTCATCGTTGGAGGCAGGATGCTCACCGTCCGTTTTAAGGCTGGGCTTTCGATTGGTCGCTGAAGCGTTGGCTGGGGCCCTTCCACTCTTAACGGGCGATATCTCGCGAGGGATGAAACCCTCAGCGATCCGGTCGCGCGAGCGGGGTATGAGCGATACCGGCGCGGCAGGGAAACCATCGGGAAACTTGATGTAGGCCGACAGCCGCGGAAGGTTCATGAACTGGTCTGGCAGGAGCAAGGGTTCAACCTGCCGTCTGGGCGTCAGGCTGACCGCGTCGCGGGCATTGTTATACCCGTAGCTGTAGCCCTCTTCCATGTCCCGCACCTGCCGGTGACCGATGAAATCGGAGCACCATGTCGCCGTCTCGCGATCGGCTGTTGCCAGGATGAGCTTGGTCCGCGCGAGGGAGGACAACGTCATGGCCATGTTCTCGCCGTAAACTTCCTTGAGCTTGGCATAAGCATGCACGCCGGTGACGATCGCCCCGCCAAAATTGCGCGCGGTCTGCAGGCCTTTTTCGAGTGCCGGCAAGCGGTGGAGAGCACCGAGTTCGTCGATCAGGAACCACATCCTGAGGTCCTGAGTGCGCTCGAGCGTCATCAGCGTGTTCATCGCCGTATCGAGCCACAGCGTGAGCAGTTGCGAGGAAATGCTCATGTCGACATAGCGCGCCGAGAGGAACAGGATCGAGCCCGTCTCGCAATCGCCCTTAACCCAATCGCGGACCGAAAAGTGCGGCCCCTCCGAAGGCAAAAGCTTGAGCACTTTGGCATTGGCATTGAACACCGCGCGGATCGATTCCGCCATGCGGGCAGCTTCCGGAGCGGTGAGCGGATCGGCCATTGTGCCGCGCATCAGCTTGTGCACCTCGGACAGGTCCGCCGTCATCAATTTCTGCGCCAACGCCTCATTGGTCGCTGTTCCTTTACGGGAGAGATGGAGGCACATCTCGACAAACAACATGCGCGCTGCAAGCACCCAGAACTGTTCGGATCCGCCGCCATCATGGGGCACAAGCGCTTCGGCTGCGGCATGGAACTCGGCTTCGCTCGAGCAGTCGTTGAACACGCTCCATAAGGGGCAGCGCGCATCGATTGGATTGAGAATGATGTCGCGTGCCGGATCGTAATAGGCCTCGATGAAGGCCCCGGTCAGATCGAAGATTACCGCGCGTTGGCCGCGTTCGCGGGCCTCAGTCACGAGCTCGGTAAGCGCTACGGTCTTGCCGGTTCCGGTGGTGCCGATGAGCATGGTGTGGCTCTGCTCGAGCCTCCATGGCCAGCTCACTCCGGCGAGATGCGCGGGTTCGTAATGGCCGGCCTCAGTAAGGGCTGACGAGCTTGCCAGTCGCCACTTCCAGCCGAACTTTCGGCTGAGCTCTTCAGCGCGATACTTGCCGTTATAGCGCTCGATTTCGTCCTCAAGCTCATCGAGCGAAACAAGCATGGCACCGCGCTCGTGCTTGCGCTCTTTGGAGCGTCCTCCGAAGCGTTCAGCGAACCACCAGAAGAACACAAAAGCCGGACTGAGAAGGACAGCCGACGTGAGCAAGCCTTGCTTTGCCGCTGTACGGAAAGCATCAATCGCATCGCGCATCGGCGGGAAATCGCGTACCACCGCGAAGGGCAGACCGACCTTATCTCCGTCGGCCAGCGTGAGGTTGACGAGCTTGGCTGGATCGAACTCCATGAAAGCGTAAAGGCTGGCATAGACATGCATCCAGACCAGGTAGAACTGGTGATCGGTAAGGGTCGTTTGCACCTCCCAGTAACAGGTACCTAGAACCACAAGTGCGGTGACGATCACAGGACCCTTCAAGCCCGCTGCAAACATGAAGGCAAAGTGGCCGAGCAACTGGCTTCCACGGGTGAAGTTAAGGAGGTTATGCTTCATGAGAGTTGCCTCCCATTTGCGTGCTCACCGCCAGGCCGAGCCGTTCAAGTCGGCGGCGATAAGCCTCGTGGGTCCGATCCCGTAGGCTCGCGTCCGGATGGCCCGCCAGCAGGGCATCGAGCGCGACGGAAATGAAGACATTTTGCCGCGCCGGATCGAGCGCAACCGGCCTGTCCTTTGCTGCGTTGTCGCGATGCCAGGCCGCAACAATGAGGTCGCGAATGAAGACGCTTACGCTTTCGCCCTGGTCCGCAGCAGACTGGCGAACCCAGTTGCCTACGGGGAGCGATACGAATGCCTGAAGCCGATCTTGTCGGGTCATGAAACAGGTTCCTTGTCGGGCCGACGGAACCTGGCTCACCTTGCGGAAGGTGATGATGAGAATAAATCGTGAACAACTCGCAGTCAATCGAAAGTTTAAGTAGTGATTACAATGCACTATAGCGATGTGAGTTGTACACGGATCAGCGCAAAGCCGCTCTACTCGCAGACGGGTTGATTCCGCCCAAAACCGAATTTCTCAATCATATCATAATGATAAGTCCCGAATTCGCGGGGTAGGGTGTGCTCCCTTGTTCCCATATGCGCGAGGGAGGACCAGACAATCAGGGGTCTTGATCTCGGACGCCTTTTTCCAACCTTCATGTTGGAGCGCGAGCAAGCGAGGCTGGGCAGGTCTTCCGGCTCAGTTCGTTGGCATTCAGGAGCCTATGAGAAGACACCTGCACCTGCGAAAGAGGCAGCGGCAAAGGGCGCGTGGGAAGCAAGGCAAGTGGGGCATGTCGCATGGCTGGCTTCCTGCCGCCCGACCCGTCGCCGGTTCGCAAGTGCATGCAGGGCCCGGATACTTAAAACGCCGCACCCTCAGGAGCGCATCGCATGATGCGCGGGACAGAGTGCGTCCATAGCCCTGCTCCGTTTTCGGTCGCCGCTGCAAAGCGCGCGGTGCCCGTCAGCCCGGCACTATACCTGTTGACGAACCGCTATCACCGACCCCAGCGAACATGAAAAAAGGGCAGGAACCGTTCCCGGTTCCCGCCCTGCCGATAGCCTCAGAACTCGTCGAGCATTCCCCCGTGGACCGTGTGGACCACCCGAGCTGTGAGATGCGCTGGTAATGCATTGTAGTCACCCTCGTCGAGAGCAACATATCCAAGCTCATCATCCTCGATAACGTGCTGGTCGAAGAAGCTGTGCAGCGCCCTTTTTTCGGCGGTTTCAAGGGCCTCGAAGTAGCTGTGCGATGGTAGAGTGCAATGTGTAGAACAAGCCATGGTAATCCTCCTGATATCTGTCGTGAGACGACAGGAGATCGCGCGATGGTCTTGCGTATTCCGGGTCACAGGATCGCCCGAACGGGCGACCGCGGGAGCGGCGGTGGGGGCAACGATTTTGTCCGATGCCGGATGCAATCCGGTGGCGGCCAAAATGGTGGGGCCCCGCACGTCCTTGAGGCGGGATATGCAAGGCCATCATGCTGGGAGAACCGTGAGCCAGGACCCACCACCTCCGCCCCAATATCAAACGCCCGCTAGGCACGAATTGCCTTTCCTACACCCTGATGACGCGTGCATGGAATTCACCGGGAGCAGATCTGAGGGGTATGAAAGGACAAAAAACATGCCCCGAAACAGGAGCGCGATTGCAGCCCTGCAGAAGCTCGAAGCGGATCGCGAGGCGCTTGACGCCAAACAGCGAGAGCTTGAGGCGCAAGCTGCAAAAGAACTCGGGCAAATCATCCTTGGAACCGGCCTTGAGACGTTCTCAAAGAAGGGATTGAAGCAGGTCGCCGAGGCGCTTGGAAAGCTCGGCGAAACAGCTGCAATTGCGAAGCTGGCGGAGCGCAGTGCAGGACGCACTTCGACTGCCTCACCGGGCACCGAGTAACCACAAGAGAAGAGGCCCTGCCGCTTGCGGCAGGGCCTCTTCCCAAGGGTCCGATCAACTACGGTTTCAGTCGATCGGGGGAGCGTCCTGGTTGTCGCTGCCAGTCGCGCGCGAGAGGAAGTCAACCTTATCGGCAAGGATCTCGCAGCCGTACCGCTTGATGCCGTCTTCATCTTCCCACTGGGTGTAGTGGAGGCGGCCCTGAACCGATACCAGCTGGCCCTTCGAGCAGTATTCGCCAACGGTTTTGGCGAGGCCATTGAAGCAGGTAACCCGGTGGAATTCGCTGTCCTTGGCGGTGTAGCCGTTCTCATCTTTATAAGTTTTGCCGTCCTTGTCCCGCGCTGGGCGGTCGGTAACCACGGTGATGCCAGTAACGCTGGTCCCGCCCTTGGTTTCGCGGGTCTCGGGATCGCGGGCGATGCGGCCGGTGAGGATAACGAGATTGGTCATGATAAATTCTCCTTTAGCTCTCAAACCGGAAACCACTTCCGGCTTGCGAACGTCGAAGAGAAACAGGGCATGGGAGGACTGCACCGCAGGCCCTCAGGCAAGCCTGTGGGCCAAGGGAAGCCTGTTCATGACGGGTGGTGCGGGCAGCCCGCGCAGCGGGCAACACGGCCGGAAAAGAACAGGTTGCAGCGCCTCAGCTGACCTGGTTCAGACAGGTTCGGAAGGAAAGCCGGAGTGGAGTCCGGTTGGGCATAAAGGTGACCCGGAGATCCAACGTGTCTTCACCCTTTCGCATTGCCTTCGCTACCCGCGAGAAGGTCCATGAAATTGCGGGCCGCCCCACGGTCATCATCATCTTCGAACGCCACTTCGAGGTCAGGGGCTGACCCAAACATGTGGAGCAAGGCCCATAAGGCGAAACGCTTTCCGCGATCCTGCTCAAGGCCAAGTTCGACCAGGCAGCGTTCAATGCCCGTAGCGAGGGTGTCGGGGGTAACGGAGGACACGTCGGTGTCGTAGAAATAGCGGCTTAGCAGGTCATCGAGTTGCATCATTGTGTCCGATGAGGCTTCGTGTTGGTGGCAGGCGTTAGCGTCCTGAGAACGCCCCAAGGGACGATAAATGAGCCAGACATTTAGAGGAGAATTGGCGGGCGGTCGCTCAAAAGCGACACAAGGCCTATGGGGAAGTACGATGCCAAGAGAGCAGCACACAGCCACACACCAATCCGCCATTCAGCCATGCACCGCAAGAGGGCCAACCCCAGAGTAAGAAGCGGGAAAACGAGCGGCCGGAGCCGCTCGCCTTCAGGTCGGCTATCAACCGCCAGTGGGGCACCGGCGATCGACCACTGTAATCCGCTGAGCCTTGGCCTCGATGACCAGACGCTCGAGTACACCATTGCCCGGAAACGCAATTACGTAGCGGGGCTTCAAGCTCAGCATCTGCTCATTGCGCTTGAAGCCAGCGCGGGCACCGAGACGCCTGTCGAGGGAAAACACCAGTTGCTGGATATCGCGTCGCTCGGCCCAGCTCGCTGCGAGCCGATCAACACCCTTGCTGTCGCCGCCATGGACAATAAGCATGTCGGGAACTTGATCGTAGACCTTGTCGAGGGTTGCCCAGACGGTTTCAGCGAAAGCCTTGGCCTCGTCGGTGGTTGCAAAGGATGATCGACCGCCTGCAAAAACGATTGGCGTGCCTTCGGGTGAGTGAGCGGCTCGGCGCCGTTCGGCGCGGGTGCGTAGAAAATCGCGGGCATCAACAACGGCTGATGTGATCTTGGCGGAGTGGTTCGGCCGGGAGCCAGACATGGGCTTCCATGAGGACCCAATCTCGTCGAGGTACAATGCAGCCGCTGTTTCCCGCATCTGTTCAAAAGCGATCATGCTGGCTTCTGCCGCCTGCGCACGTGCAACCTGCTCGTCGAGATTGCTCGAGTGGATTTCCGATCCATCGGCGGAGGCAAGCAAGGCGCGGATCTCGTCACTCGCGCGGTCGAGCCGGGACGATTTGCGGCTGGCTGCGCGATGGAAAAGATTGACGAAACCCCAGGCGATATCCTCGGCATCGGCCTCAAGGGCGGTGTCTGCAAACATCGCAAAGAGGTCTGACCAGGCTCCGGCAAGCGTCTGATTGATTGCTTCGTCACAGGGTAAATCGGTCTGGGTAAATGGCGCGGGCTTGATGCTGAAGCCTGACAGGTCAAGGCCTGCAAGGTGGTCAATGAAGGTGTCATACATGGTCAAATCTCCTGATCTATTCGAGGGATCGGAAGACGCGACTTGATTGACTCGCTCCCGATCCGCCGGAGCCCGATCAGGGCCGGGACAAGGGTGAAGGCGCACCGCGTGAGCGGGAAACCTGCGGCCCTAGGCTGGCGCGGGTAACACGGGCCGACGGGCCGCAGGTTGCGCCTTTACCCGACCGGCCCAGGGCCTCTCCCGGCGGAATGGGTCGAGACAAATCAGTGACCCCTTCCCGAATTGGGCAGGAGTGAGACCGTTGCTACAAACGCAAAACTGCCGAACCGATGTCATGGCGAAGCATTCGCGCGCTCGAAGATCGCCTCACCATTAGAAAATCGCCCAACGAGACGTAGTTCTGCAAAGACATTGATGAATCTGTCAGACACCCGGGTGAGCCATTGCTGGGCACGGCCCGATCTCGCCTTTCGGTAGTCGGCCTCCCAATAACGGCTGTCGTCGCGTTCAACGATCCAGATAGCGGCGAGACCGCAATAGGTTGAAACCCCGCAATCCACAAAAGCGTTGCGAAGGAGGATGCGATCTTCACGCCCACGCCAGCCATCAAATGGCTCGAGTGACGGAAGACAGGAACTAGCCGTTTCAACGATGTCCTCAACGAGGCATTCGTAGGCCCAGTCCCAGTCGTCTTCAGCTTCGTCGACCAGACGAAATGCGACGATGGCACCCGTCGGATAGCTTACAGAGCGTCCCATGGTGGTCTCCTTCAAGCTGCCTGTTCGAGATCGTTGTCGTCTTCGGACGACTGGCGCTCATCCAGACCGCCAAGGCGCATCAGCAAGCTTGCCGCTTCCTCGGCCTTTGCTGCGGCTGTCAGGATTGCCCTGTCGTCGGACCTCAACAACTTCAGCCAAGACGCAATGTAGCTCGCGTGATGGTCGAGGTGAGTCACGGGAAGACCAAGTTCTGCGCCGAGAATTGCCGAGGACAGTTCGGCTACGAGTTCTTCGGCTGCATAAGCCTCGCTGCCAAAGCGGTTCTTCAGATCGCGATCGAGCCGCGACGAGTGCCCCGTCCAATGCGAAAGCTCATGTGCAAGCGTTGCATAGTACTGCTCGTATGCGTCGAAGAGGTCGCTTGGCGGCATTGTGACCCGATCACGAACCGGCTCGTAGTAGGCTTCGCAGCCGTGGTGGCGAAGATCAGCCCCGATAGACCCGAAGAAGCAATCGAGCCTTTCCTGCCGTCCTTCCGGCTTTACGGGCGCGAGCAGCGGTTGCGGATAGTACATTTGCGGCAGGCCATCGCACTGATCGGCATTAAAAACGGAGTAAGCCTTAAGGACGCGGCGCGTTTCAGTGTCATCTTGGCCGCTGGGACCTTCGACCTCCTTTTCGTAGGTCTTGTAGAAGATCGCGATGGTCGACTTCTCGCCTTTGCGAACCTGCCCGCCAAGCTTGTGGCATTGGCGATATGTCATCCAATAAGGTGAGGAATAGCCAGATGCATCAGCGATCATCCAAAGCCAGAAGGTGTTCATGCCCTGATAGGGCGTTCCACACGCACGAAGAGGGCGGGAGACTGGTAGTCCTCGCCATGGCTTGACCCAGGGCTTGGTGCCCTGTTCGAGCTTCTCGATGATTGTGGCTGTTATCCGCTGTGCGGGAGACTGCGACGAGGCTGAGCGCTTGAATTTCGGCATGGAAGATCTCCTGAATGCCGGGACGAAATTGTCCCAGAGCACTCAGAAAGAGCCCACTTTCCTCTCTATCATTGGTCGGCTTTGCGCCCCAATTCCAGTCGCTTGGCTTATTGGCTCGTTGCTCCAAAAGCTGACACTTACGCGTCGCGAGCGTTGCTCGAAATGCGGCAAGCGACCGCATAGGATCGGGCCGGCGCTGGATGATTGAACCTCAATGCGATAGCAGTGCCGCTACGTGAAAAAGGTGACGTCAGCGATGTGGTTATTCAGAAAAAAGAAGAAGCAAATTCACGGCTTCATCGGTGCGTCGGGTCTAACCGATTGGTGGTTGACCGAATTCGACGATGGCGAGCGCGAGCATATCCTAGCGACGTTTCAGCCTATGGGCGCGAGCGATGGAGGAAGGATGCTGATCGAAGGGAAAAATAGCGGCGGCGTTAGCAATCCCAGTCAGCTACTCTCTACATTAGCAACTTGGTTCAAGCATGAGACAGACCGCACCATTGGGTTCCGAATAATCGACAAAGCTGAGGAGCTGCTTGCCGTCTCAGAGAAGGTTCTGACGAAACACTTCACATATCAGGCGAAGGCTATGGTCTACTACAGATGGCGAGACACAGATAGCTTCGCTCTTGAACGAGCTGAGACAGCCTGCCGAGATCAGATTCAGCTCGCGCCTTTGGCTGCTGAGGCTTTCCTCGCACCCGCAAAAAAACCATTTATCGAGATCAGGTGGGGCAAAGACAGCAGGGAAAAGGCGCAGCGAAAGATCGACCTCGTCCAGAGGGGTGAGGCGACGTTTGACAGGTATTCGCCAGACACGTTGCCGTCGCACCATGGCTACAAGCAGCTTGCTATCATCCTTGAGAAGCGCGGCGATTTTGTTGCCGCAGGTGCCCTATCCGAGCAAGCAAGAGAACAGGGGTGGAAAGGTGATTGGGACGCGAGGATTGCACGGCTAAACAAAAGGATCGCCAAGCTTTCCAACTGACGCCATCATGCATCAGTTTGACAGCCGGCGCTGCCCTCTCGGTGGACTTGCATCAACCGCCACTGCACGTAATTTCTATGGCGGCAGGAATGGCATGAGAATGAGCCAACCTCGTCGTGCTTCATATCAAGGAAGAAGCGCCAGGGCATATGGTTAGCGGCGCTGCACGCCTCGCAGTTCACGGGGACAGTCACCTGCTCGAAGCCGAAGCCGTCGGCTTCCCGCGCAACCTTCCACGTCTGCTTGCATTCTGGGTTCAGACAGTGGACGTGCTGCCCGTCGCGCAAGAGACCTACGCGCCGTTTGTTCAATTCGCCGCACGAGCATTCGAACTTCACTTCCTCTCCGAGGCCGGAGAATGTCATAGTCCCCTTGGCGAGCCTCCGAAGTTCTGACTGCACCTCCTCCACCTTCGCACGGATGCGCGCCCGATCACCGTATGCCGGTATCGCATCATTGCGGTGTTCGGGCAGGTGGGCGTGAAGCGCTAGCTTGGCCAGCGCGTTCCACAGCTTTGCAATCTTCTTCGGGTTGAAGCCGATTTCTGTCCCGACCTCCACATACTCCTCATCTTCCACCTTCACACCGGGGCGGACTGGGGACTTGCTGATACTGAGGGTGAGAGTCTTGCCGAGATGCTCGTCCACCTCTTTGATGAGCGTGTTGACCACGGAACCGGGCTGCCAGCGCCGAAGCTGCTTGTGGGAAATGTAATCATGCCGCTGGCGGAGTCGGTCGTAGCATACCCGTTCAAGTGCCAGCCGAGCCTCCAAGGCAGCATAGGTCACGCTCTGGTCGGTGTCCTTATCCAGCAGCGCGTCGATACGCTCGATGACCGGGTCCAAGTTGATCATTGTTCAATTCTGACATCGTTCGATCGGACTGTCACCGGGCAGATATGTGATGTGCGACCGATTAAGAAACAGCTCTTGGACGGCGGCTTTTGCCGATTTGCCACCGAAAGCTGACTGTCTCCTCCTGGCCCAGAAGTCGCCGCTTAAAGCTTGCGGTTCAAGCGTCCGCAACTGGGTCCTTAGTGGAACGACAGCATATCGGTCCGAGCGTGCTAAGAACGGTCAGTCCGCTTCCGGCCCAAAAGTCGACGGAAAGCAACGCGCCCCATTGTCGGGCATTAATCGAATCAGCGTCAATTCCCCAAAGCTGGCATTTCGCGTGCCGCATCATTCGATCCATGTTGCATCAGTTGACATGCACTTTGTCAAAGAGCCTCTTGAAAACGAGGTATTGTGTCGATTTGAAAAAGAGATGCCGCGTCAAAAATCTTTAGATTATCACTTGTCGCGCCGCTGCCTACGCTGAATAACTGAGACTAGGTCACGCAAGCGGATTGATTTGTGGGCGCGGATCACCGACCTCAGGTGACGACAGGGAATTAGGGGATAGGGTGTTTCGTTTTATTCACACCGCCGACTGGCAATTAGGAAAGCCCTATGCTTGGGCTGAACCCGAAGTGCGCAGCGCCCTCACGGACGCGCGTTTTGATGCCATCGACACAATCGGGCAGATGGCAAGTGAGCATTCGGCAACGCATGTCCTCGTCGCAGGTGACGTCTTCGACACCGAAGGACCAGACCCGCGAACGATCGTCCAGGCTCTTTCTCGAATGGAGCGGCATCCATGCCGTTGGTGGCTTTTACCCGGAAATCACGACTTCGTCAGAGCGGGAGGTTTATGGGACCGGATTGAAGCGCGTCTACCGGGCAACGTAAGCTTGATACCGGAGGCTCGGCCAAGTGAACTCGACGACGGAGTTTGGCTGCTGCCAGCACCACTGGTTCATCGCCACCAGAATGACGATCCGACCGAGTCCTTCAATACAATGGAAACCCCCGGGGCAATCCTACGCATAGGACTGGCGCATGGGTCGATCGTAGATTTTGGTGCTCAAGGCGAGACAAAGAACCAGATCGCTCCCGATCGCGCCGCACGCTCCGGGCTCGACTATCTCGCACTTGGTGACTGGCACGGCTTACTGCAGGTAAATTCCCGCACATGGTATTCAGGAACGCCAGAGGTTGACCGGTTTCAGCGCGATGAACCTGGCAAAGCGCTGCTTGTCGAACTCGAACAAGGTGCTGAACCGATCGTCACCGAACTCCGGACTGGCAAGTATCAGTGGTTGAAGCGCGATTGGCGCGTGGACGATTTCGCCGGATTTGAAGCGGAACGCGCGCAGCTTCTTGACGCGTGCGATCCTGCCGCAACGCTTGTTCGAATGACGCTGACCGGCATCACGTCACTAACCGACCGCGTCGCCATGCTGAGTGCGCTCGAGGACGATCTCGCGCACAGGTTCCGCTATTTCTCCTATTCGGCGACTGACCTTGTAGCGAAGCCCAGCGACGACGATTTGGCAGCATTCGCCGCCGAAGGGATATTGGGAGCAGCAGCATCGACGCTCAATGCTCGTATCCAGGAGGATGGGCCGGAAAGCCTGATCGCGCGACGAGCGCTTGAACGGCTTTTTGTCGAACACGCGAAGGTAATCGGCTCATGAGCATGCAACTCGAACGCATCGTCGCGACCAACTTCCGGAAGTTTCGCGATCCCATGGTCGTCGAGGGTCTCGGGAGTGGTCTCAACGTTGTAATCGAACCCAATGAAACCGGCAAATCGACATTGCTCGAAGCCCTTCGTGCTGGCCTCTTCGTTCGGCACGGGACGAAGAGCCAGCTTGCGCAATCCTTCATGCCTTTCGGCGAAAACGTAGCGCCCGAGGTCGAAATTGAATTTCAGATCGACGGAGAGCGTTGGCACGTCGCCAAGAAATTCCTCAAATCGCCAGTACTTGAAGTCCGTGGGCCGAAAGGACGCACTTCAGGCGATGCGGCGGAAGAACAATTACAGGCTTTGCTGGGATTCGAGCGCAGCACGAGCCGTGACGCCGATCTGGACTCATATGGTGCCTTGGGCTTGCTTTGGGTCGGACAAGGTGATGCGCTTTCCGTAAGAGCACCGGGCGAAATCGTGCGCAATAGCATACGCTCGACCTTGGAAGCGGAAGTTGGCTCGATCATGGGTGGAGCGACGCACGATGCTGTCCGTGCCGCCGTCGACAAGCAATTCGCGGACAACTGGACACCCGGCGGTTCGATTGGCGGCCGACAAAAATCGGCGCGCGATGCTGCGCAAACGGCGCGAGATGCAGCGGATCAGGCCGCATCTGATCTCGCGGCGCTGGAACGTTCATTCGCGGAGCTTGCCGACAAACAAGCGCGTATGAAGGTTTTGAAACGTGAATTGGCGGACGAGCGCGATGTGCAAGCGCGTGCCGACCTCGTGAAGTCTCTCGAAACGGCTCGGGCAGCCACCCTGATGCTCGGCCAGCGCAAAGCGGAACGCTCGGCGGCGCAGGCAGATGCAGACGCACTTGGCGAGTTCGCCGAACGCCATAAGAACGCTCTGAAAGTGAAAACGGAAGCCACTGATGCATTAGCCGATGCAAATACAAAACGGGCCAAGGTCGAGGCGGAAGTCGCGGATGCGAAAGAAAAGGAGGAGAGCGCGAGGCAGGCGCTGTCATCAGCCCGCGATGTCCGCGCAGTCGATAAATCTGCGTTAGCCGATGCTCGGCTCCTCGCCACCGCCGCTTCTCGACATTTGGCGATTGCTGACGCGAAAAGACGACATGAAAAGCTCGTAGAGCTAGAGACAGAGCTTGCACACGCAAGAAAGATCGAAGCGAGTGGCATCGATCCGCAGACGATGAAGTCGCTGGAATCCCTCGAACGGAACGTCGCAACCGCCTCTGCCGAGCTATCTGCTGGCTCCACCACCATCGAACTGGTGGGCGAAGCGCCACACATCACTGTCGATGGGAATGAATTTGGCGACGGTCCGCGCACGATCGTCCAGGAGACTAGGATTGTTCTGGGCGGCGGAGCCGAACTGGTTGTCAAACCGCCGCGCGGCACCGCGAGTGCGCGGGCTAGTTTGGACGATTTGAACGCGCGGCTAGAATCGGAGCTATCTCAACTTGGCGCTGCGAATGTTTCTGAAGCGCGGGCGCGCGTTGACGCTGCTCGCGATGCGAAAGCGAGTGTTGCTGCGCTCGATGCTCGGATCGAAGCGATTACCCCTGCAGCGCCGACGCTAGACCTCGGCGCCGGGGCTGACGCCTTAAGGAAATTTGTCGCGACAATCGCCGACAGCGACACAGCAGCATCTTCTACAATTCCCGATATCGTCGAATTGGAGAAGCATCTAGAAGATGCTGAGGAAGGTCTCGCGACCGCCGATGGCACTCATCAGGCCGCCCTTGAAGCCTTGCGAAAGGCTGAAGAGAAGCACCGCCCACTCGCCACAGCAGAAACCTCGGCACGTTCCACTCTCGCTAGCGCCACGCAGCAGATCGCTACAATTGAAGCAGACCCGCGCTTCGCAAACTTGGAGGCGGACCTGCTCGACGCGCGCAAAAAAGCGGCCGGTGCGGATGTCGCATGGCATAAGGCTCAAGAGAACGCAGGTTCTCTCGATCCCGACGCCATAGAGCGGCAAATAGAGAAGATCGACAAGCGCGCGGAGTCCGCCCGAACGCAAGCCACCGAACTTCAGTTGGAGATCGCGAGGCTCGAAGCCACGATTGAAACCGAGGGCGGAAAGGGGCTCGCCGAAGCAGCAGCAAGGGCAGAGGAAGAGGCGGAGGCTGCGCAGAGGTCATTCGATCGCTTAAGCGAAGAAGCTGCAACGGTGAAACTGTTGCGCGGCGCGCTCGAGGACGCGCGTCTGGAAACCTCCCAGACTTACGTTGGGCCAATCGCGCGTCGGGCAAAGCGCCATATTGAGAGGCTTCTTCCCGGATGTGACCTGTCGTTCACAGAAGATCTCCAGCTGCATTCGATCACTAGAGCAGGAACCGAGGAAGGATGTTCCAACCTATCCCGCGGAACGCAGGAGCAACTCGCCGTCCTAACCCGGTTGGCCTTCGCCGATATGCTTCTCGAGAAGGGACGACCGGTATCTTTGATCCTCGATGACCCGCTGGTCTATTCCGACGATTCTAGACTGGACCTGATGAGTGATATTCTGACCG
Source organism: Aurantiacibacter atlanticus (assembly GCF_001077815.2). Taxonomy (GTDB): domain Bacteria; phylum Pseudomonadota; class Alphaproteobacteria; order Sphingomonadales; family Sphingomonadaceae; genus Alteraurantiacibacter; species Alteraurantiacibacter atlanticus. Next base: position 130,835 of record NZ_CP011310.1, read on the forward strand.
AAGCTGCGGAGCGGATGCAAGTAATCCTTCTCACGTGCCGGGAGCGAGCTTTTCGCCACCTTGGCGGCACGCACATCGCAATTGGTTGAAGGAAGCGTTGACGACAGACACGACTGTAACACTCAGCACTCGGACTTAGCAGATCTGTTTGAGAAGCGGACACTGACTTTCTCAGCCTGCGAAACTAGAGATTTTGACCTGTGAGATGCGTCCAAGCCCGTTGGACAATGGAATTGAGAGTAGCCGACTCTCTTCCGTTTTCTCTCGCTAGCGAAAGAGTTTGGAACATCACTTCGGGGATCTTTTGAGTCTCCCCGTTCGCGGGCAGTTCAAGAGGCTCACACGCTGCCTGGAGATGTTGCTGAAGGTCGGCTTCTCCGATCTCCTCCTGCAAAGTGCGCTCCAACGAATCTTGGAAGTGCGCATAGTTTAAGTTGACCGCGGTTTCTGTGGGAGCCCCTTCTAGGTTTCCCGCTGGATTGCAAAGCCGCGCGAGCGCTAGATTCGTCGCTGGGCGAGCGTTGTTTGCGTTCTTGTGCCCATCACAATCCCAGATCGTGTAGACTGGCACGCCGAGTTCCGAGAAAACAACGTAGGGTCGGTCTAAATTCTCTTTACCCTCGGCTGACAACACAGCGATGCCCGCAGATGCGAAATTCACCCCTAATATACGCGCCGTTGCTTCGAGAGCAGCTTTGTCACTCCTTCCTTCGACGAGGATCACACCTTGGGCGAAATATCCCTCACTCAATTCTGCACCGAGAATATGCAGACGAGGCATCAAGGTTGCGCCAGTGAATGTGCCAGGCTCTTTCTGCCAAGCTGCTTCTAGACGTGTTGCGGCTGTATCGAGCGAGAGTGATTGTAGATCGCAGATTTTGAAATCACATTCTTCGACCGCAATTTTTCGAGCTAAGCGTATCTCGTCTGCATGGCCGAGCGACACGAAGAACGGTGAGTGCGTTGCAAATAGAATTTGCGTCTGCGCATCGGCACCCGGCAATGTGCCGTTGCTCAAGCTTCGCAAAACCTCCGCTAAATGACGTTGCTTTGTGGGATGCTGATAGAGTTCAGGTTCTTCAATCGCCAAGATGAGCTGCGCAACTGGCGCCTGTTCACCGTCAGGCACCTGCTCTTCCACCTCATTGCCGGCGAGGACGGTCGAGCGAGCTAAATGTTGGAGGATTGTGAAAATAAAGGCGCGTTGCAGACCATGTCCTTGGCGATCGACCGGCGCTCCGAAACCATCATCGGATAGTTCAACATCTGCCATCGGGAGTGGGACGGGAAACTCATCCACCGCTCGCCAATCCATGCCCACTGCTGCGTCCTCATAGAGATTTCGCAGATCACGGGTGAGGTTCTCCGCGAGAACACCAAGTTCTGGCATATTCTCAGGTGACACCAGCTCCTGATAGCGCTCTGTCATCTCTTGCTTGAACGCTTGGATTTCTTGGCGTTGTTGGATCGCACTTCTGACGAGCAACTCAAGAAGCTGGCCAACCGCAGAACTCTTCCCGTCAGTCGCATCTACGGCAGCGTCCCGAACGGCCGAGACGAATACGAAGCTGGTATGCCGCTGCAAGGCTCCTCTACTAGCATTTTGGAACCCGAAAAACTGACCATCATCTAGGTTTCGTGGACAAAGGTTGCATACCAGCCATCTGTTGGTAAGTGAGGGAATTGAACAATTAATTTCTGTGGAGACAATCGAGTGCGTGGAGCATATTTGCTGATAGCTTTTTCGGCGGCGCTGGCAGCATGCGGGCAGTCAACCGATCAAACGGCATCTTCAAATGGCGCGGAACAAGCTCAGAATCGGTCGGCACCGGCTGCGGGCGAGAGCAATGGCGATTGGTCATCACTCAGCGAATATGTCGGTCAACATCCCGTGGATAGCAAATTTTACGACGAAAGCCCGATAGCGCCGCAACTCAGGAACCTTCTGGGAGACAAGCTGAACGTGCTGATGCAGAACAGCGACACAGCCGCCCCCTTGCAACGCGATGGCGAAGTTTTCTTCACGTCGGGCAACAAGGATAATGAGGGGGGTAGCGACGCATTCTATCTGCTCGTCGATCCGTCAGCCAAGGCTGTCGAGGTCGGCCTTTGGGAAAACGGCGAGTTGACCGTTTATAAGACCCCGGGTTCCGACATTCCGAAACCGCAAGATATCCAGACGACAATATCGAACACGGAGATGTAGACGTCGCTGTCGAGCGGCAGGAACGAAGAGCAATCCTTGACGCGTAACTCATCCGCTGATTCAAGACTATCTTTTGGAGGCAGTCTTGGGCGAACGGATTGGCGTTACGGATGAAGAGTGGGAATTAATCGAGCCGCTGCTGCCGCCGGAACGCGGTCGTGGCTGTCGCCCGGCGCAGCATAACCGGCCCTACTTCGAGGGCATGATGTGGATCGCGCGGACCGGGGCTCAGTGGCGGCATCTTCCCGACGAGTATGGCAAGTGGAACAGCGTGTTCAGACGCTATCGACGATGGGTTGCGACCGGAGTGTTTGATGCCATGCTCGAGACACTGGCCGAGCTGGCGGGCCGGGACACTTCCGCCGACATGATCGACAGCACGGTTGTCCGGGCACATCATTGTGCAGTCGGCATAAAAAGGGGACTCAGCAAAGAGAGGCGCTTGGCCGATCGCGAGGCGGCTTTTCCACCAAGCTCCACGCAAGATGCGACGCCAGAGGGCTACCGCTCGGCTTCGTGCTGACACCCGGACAGGCGCACGATGTGCAGGGCTTTGCTCCGCTGTTCCGCTTGATAACCGACCGGATCGAGGCTTTCCTGGCAGACCGGGGCTACGATGCCGATGCGATCCGCGATGAGATCGAGGCGGCAGGCGTCGAAGCTGTCATCCCGGCCAAAACCAACCGGCGCAATCCCGCCCCGCACGATCGTGCGAAATACAGGTGGCGCAATCAGATCGAGCGGCTGTTCAACAAGCTCAAGAACTGGCGAAGGATCGCAACCCGATACGACAAGACCAAGGAATCCTACCTCGGCTTCGTTGCGCTTGCTTCAGTCAAACTCTGGATACCCTTTGTCCACGAAGCCTAAATGCAGCTCTAGGGCACCGGCATTGTTTGTCTCCCACGCTGACATGGCCTCATCGGCTTGAGTTGCGCTGGTTACGGCAGGCAGATCTGCATAAGCTGGGTTGTTGTTGCGCAGATCCCTGTAAGCGTCACGGCGAGGACCTGCTTGGATGTGTCCCCGGATTGGAACGAAATCGGGGTTTTGAAGGACCGAGCCATGGTATCGCCCCGTCGATGCAGTTTGGTCAAAAATGCGTGTAACAACCAGCTCGCCATTGCGCACCCTACTCGCAAAGCTTTCGGCCTCAAGAGGCGTAAGCTGATTGTAGGTCAGCTCAATTCTTACCTCCAGATCTTCATCGCGGCCGTAGAAATCGTCTGAAGGCAGCTTCTTCGATGTCGAATAGAAGGCTTGCAATGCTTTTAGGACACTGGACTTACCAGTGCCGTTCCCACCAATCAGCGCGGTGTGGGCACCGACATCAATCGCCACGTCTTTCAATGACCGGAAGTTCTGGACCCTGATCCGTTTCAACTGCAAAGCTGTTCTCCGACTGGAAGTAGGAAGATTTATGAATCAGACGATTATCAGTGCGATAGAAGAACGGCTACTCCTGACCTTCGACTACAAGGGCAAAACGCGAGTAGTTGAACCCCACACTTACGGCCTTCAGCATAACGGGAATGAGAGCCTGAGCGCATGGCAGCTCTCTGGTGGGAGCGGGCAAGACTTTCGTCTCTATGTGTTCGACGAAAAGACGGCGGTCGAGGCGCAAAGCAAATCCTTTGAGTTCGAACGACCAGCCTACCAACGAGGCGATCGACGTTTTTCTAAGATCTTCGCCGAGCTGTAGTTGATGAGCCTGCCGATGAAGGCTGAATGTCGAATAACGGCTTCTTACTGTTTCATCCCTTGAATCGGACGGTCGGCAAACGGCCCAGAAGCAGTCAAGAAATTAGGCGGCCCGTCCTCGAAGAACGGACCGCCTGCCAAGGGGCCTAGACCTGTCAGGAGGGATCAGGCAGCCTGCTCGGCAATCTCGTTATCGCCCTTATCTTCGCTGGCGAGTCCTTCTTCAGCATGGTCCAGAACCTCAGCGGTACCGAACCGCATGATCGCGGGAATCCATGCTTGGGCCCGGTCCTTGACATCCGTGTCGCCAATGAAGTTGCCCGAGAAAATGCGCTCGGCAGCGCTTGCCAATTCAGCCTTCTTAGACCCGGTATACCGGGTCACCAGTTCGGGGCCGCCTGCTGCATCGAGCGCCTCGAGCGTCCGGGTCTTGGCTACGCGGTCGAAATAGTTCGCTGCGGTGGGACGCCACCAGTGTGCAGTCTCGATTTCAAGCAGAGATCCAAGCATTTCATGCAGTGGCACTGAACGTTCGCCCTCGCAGGCGAGGCTTGCGACCAGCGTGCGGGACATGACGTGGCCAAGCCAGGCCGAGCGAGCGTCGTCCGACAAAGCTCGAAATCTTTCAAACCGTTCGACATCATTCTCGCCCGATCGCCAGCTCTCGTCGAGTGATCCAGCAAACTCAGCCAGCGCAGCACTTGCCGGGGCATCCTTTGCTTCGAACCCTGTAACCGGGCCGGAAGCCACCGAGCCAATAAGAGTTGATGCCTTCTTGGCACGCCAGTCGTGTCCGTCAGCATCGGCAAGCGTAAAGACCATGAAGTCGAGCGCGAGGGCCGGATCATTGGCCAGATGGATCGCAAGGATGTCGCGGCGCTGCATGGCAAGCTCGTCGAGCAGGCGCTGTGAAAGCGCTCCGCCCTTGGGCGCTGCCGTTTCACTCTCCGATACCGCTTCAAGCGCACCTTCGCCTTCGGAAACAATCTCGGTCTCGGTGTAGAACTGCGGCACCAATGCCGGCTCGCCATTGCGCGAAAGGACGAGGAAGGCTCCTGCTTCAGCCTTCAGTTCATCAGCAAGCACCGGAGGTCGATCATTGAGCGTGCGCATGGAACGGTCGATTGCCACCAGTTCCTGTTCGGCCTTTGCTACCTCGTCCTCGTCGCTATCCTCGTCCTCGAGAACAGCGGCCACGCGGTCGTAGTCGGCTTCGAGTTCGCCAAGTTTCTGGGCTTCTTCCTCGGTCATTGGCGCGGGCTCGCATGGAAGGCGATTGAGGCCTTCGACGAGGTCATGGCTGACATAATTGCCAAGAGTAGGCCGCACCCAGGCAAGGCCATATTCCTGCGCCGTCTTCGACGCTGCTTGCTCCATGGCCTTGTGGGCAAGGTCCTCAAGCAGGGCGACATCGATCCAGCTTTCACTGGCATCATCGTCGAAGAGTTCGCGCTCGATACGGCCACCTGCCGCAAGATAGGCATCGCGACCCACGAGAATGGCACGCGGGTCGGAGCCTCGCACAGTGGCATCGAGCACCATCCGGCGGATCGTGTCAGGCGTGATCTGATACCAGGCGTCCTGCAATTCGGCATAGACATGGGCTTGGCGCTCGACATCGGAGATTGCGCCATAGGCCTTGGCCATGTCGAGCGTGATCGTGCCTTCCGCGAGAGCTTCGAAAACGCAGGGTGCGAGACCTGCAAGGCGCAGGCGCCCCTCCACAAAGCGGACGGTGAGACCAAACCGACGGGCGACGTCTTCAGGTGTTGCTCCTGCCTCGATAATCGCGGCAAAAGCCTGCGCCTCATCGGCCGGATTCATCGCAAGACGCTGAAAGTTCTCGGCGAGACTGACTTCGCGCACTTCGCTTTCCTCGCCTTCGATAACCAGGCAGGTCACTTCATGGCATTCGGGCAATGTGCCTTCTTCGGCGAGCGCCTGCAGCGCTGCGAGTCGGCGACCTCCAGCTTCGACTTCGAACTTTCCGCGTTTGCCTTTGCGCACAACAAGGTTTTGCAGCAGGCCGCGCGCTGCGATGTCTGCTCTTAATTGGAGGTCGGCAAGAACATCGCTCGACTTGCGAACGTTGCGCGGGCTGGGGACGAGCTTCTTCAATGCAATAGATTGGATCATGGTTTTTCTCCTGATGGGATGAAGGCGCATGTGACGATCACAAGGCCCACAAGCCGAAAGGGCTCTCTCCACTCTCATCTTTTGGTCCGGACCCATCCACGGGATCAGGCTGCCAGTGCAGGCAGGACGGACGACGCCTTAGAAACCGGAACGAACAGCCGTGTGCGATACCTGATGATCTCGGTGAAGCAGCCCTTGGTCTTGTACCAGTCGAGCCGATCGGGCGCGTAGCCAGTGAGTTCGAGCCGTTGTTCGCTTCCGACCAGCGAGCGTTTGACCATGAGCGCGTCATGACTTGCGAGTGGCTGCGGAGTCCCGCTTGCAAGAACGAGCTTCCCGAGTTCGTCAGGTGCGGGACCGGTTACCGCGACTAGGCCAAAGGTTTCGGCGATCTTCGCAAGGTCGATGTCAAGGACTTCCCGGCCGATGATCGAGTGGCCGTCTTCAGCAACGAGCCGGGTGACGCGAACATGATCGCCGGGTAAGCGTTTCCACACTGGTAGCAAGAGTCCGGTGGCAAGATGGACCCGCTCGGTGACGGATGAGTTCGCGGCCTGCTCTTCTTCGGTTCGCCAGGCTTTCGCGAACTCGGTCACGCCGATCTCTTCCCACAGGCTTTCACCGAGCGCGTCACACGTCCAGTTGGCCGATTTAAGCGGGCGCAGGAGCCGCCGGCGGTCAATCACAGCGCCATCATCCGCAATGAGCCGCCGGGCTGGAACTGAGAGTGCAATTTTGCCTGAGCGCGCATTGCGCAAGGGGATGGCATGCCGGGTTCCTATTTCGTGCATCCGGACGAGACGTTTAAAACGCAAGGGGCGAAGGTGCCGCTTCACTTCGAGCGAAACGAGGCGGGTTTCTGCGCCGGTGACAGGATCGGCACGCAGAAGTTCATCCCCAAGGACTTCGAAACTGTCGACGCGAACTGTTTCCAGACCAAGATCGAGGGATCCGGCTTCGCGAGCGGCCTCAATCCGCGCTTCGACCAGCCCCAGATATTCATCAAAGATGGCGTTCTGAAGCGCAATCGGCAGCGCGAGGATACGGTTCAGCCAACGCTGGACGTTCGGCAGGTTATCAGTCAGCCCGCCATCGGGATTCTCGAGACGGAGACCGGTGCGTAGGGCGAAGTCACCGAAGCTCGTGGCTTCAAGCTTTCCATCATAAAGCAGCTGGAACCAGCGGGTGAGCGCATCGCGGGCATAGTCGCTCTCGAGATTGTCAGCTGGATCGAACAGATTCTGACCCCCGGTTTGACGCTGCCCGCGCGTGAGGGCACCCAGAGCATCGAGTCTGCGCGCGATTGTCGAAATGAAGCGGCGTTCGCCCTTCACATCGGTCGTCACGGGGCGGAAGAGCGGAGACGATGCCTGGTTGGTACGGTTGGTCCGCCCTAGCCCCTGGATCGCGTTGTCAGCACGCCATCCCGGCTCGAGCAGGAAATGCACACGGCGTTGCTGGTTCTGGCACCCGAGATCGGCATGGTAGGACCGCCCAGTCCCTCCTGCATCGGAAAAGACCAGAATACGCTTGATTCCTTCCATGAAGCTCTGCGCTTCAGCGACGTTGGCGCTCGGGCTTCGCCGTTCGACGCGCTGCTGGTGATCACGGCCGATAACAAGCCTTCGGGTCCTCCCTGTGACCTCGGCTACGGCTTCGGTCCCGAAATGCTCGATGATCGCATCGAGCGCGGTCGCAATCGGCGGCAGAGCACAAAGCTGTTCAACGAGAGCATCGCGCGCGGCAATAGCGCGCGCGCAAATGACAGGGTTGCCCTCGTCATCGTTCATCGCTTCTGACCGCAGATTGCCGTCCTCGTCGGTGAAGACCTGCATTAGGCGTACGGGAAAGCTCTTGGCGAGATAGTCGATTACATATTCTTTGCAGTCGCAGTTTATGTCGAGCGTCGCAGCCGGAGGCGCGGGATTGCGTTGGTTCGTCATGATTTTACTCCAGATAATTACCGGTCCTTCGACCTCAACATGTCGAAGGAACCACCATGCCAACAAGATCATTTGTGTCGTTTCAGCCTGCACCAAGCAGGGTTGGAGAGCCGCCCAGTACTAACGCCCTATTCAGTGCATTCCTCTCCTCTCTGTCGGTTGAAGAGGGAACCGCCTGTGCGGTCCTGTACAGCGCAGCGATCCGCCATTTTCTGTGTTGGCTGGGACTACGCGGGATTGCGCTCGGGACGGTTGATGATCGCATCGTGCGCCGTTTTGAGCAGCATCGATGCCGGTGCCCAAGGTATTCAGCGCAAGCGACAGCCTACAAGGCCGATCTTGCGGCGCGTGTCAGGCGCTTTGTCCGGTTTCTCGAAGACCAGGGTTACATCGACGTAGCCGATGGGATTTACGATCTCGGGCGTCATCTTGCTGACTATTCGCATATGATCGATGGCCTCCAACTCGCGAAGGGGGTGGCGCAAGCCTACCGTTCAGAGGCGGAGCACTTCGCGGCCTGGCTGCGGGTATCGCGATGTCCATGGACCGATGTCGATGACACGGTCACCAAACAGTATGCCGATCACGATTGTCGGTGCCCGGTTTTCCGCAAGCGCGGCAAGCTGACCACTTCCGGCAGGAAGCGACGGCGGCGTTGCACACGGCACTTCGTTGAGTTTCTTCGTGATCGGCGCGCCATCGCTCCGGTCGCGGTGAAGGTGGTCGAAGATCCGCAGGTCGCGGCATATGTCGGTTGGCTCAGGCAGGATCGAGGCGTGACCGACGAGACGATCCGGCGATACCGGGCAGAGATTGAGCGGCTGATGCCCATGCTCGGCGCGCCGGCACAATGGGATGCTGCCACTCTGCGAGATGCGTTCGAGCGTCGCAGCAAGGAGATCCCGGGATCGGCTTCGCTGCTCGCCACGATCATGAGGAGCTATCTTCGGTTTCTTATTGGCCGAGGCCAATGCCGCCCAGCGCTGCTGCACGCAATGCCTTCCGTACGGAGATACCGGCTTTCGGCATTGCCGCGCTACATCGACCCGGCAACGATCGAGAGGATCATTGCAGCCTGCCCGACAGGTCGGCCGGTGGAAGTTCGGGATAAGGCGATCATTCTCCTGCTTGCCAGACTTGGCCTGCGAGCAGGAGATATTCGGGATATGCGTCTCGACGATATCGATTGGCGATCCGGCCATCTGAAGGTCAAGGGCAAGACGCGTCGACCGGATCGTTTGCCATTGCCACAGGGTGTTGGCGACGCGATCCTGGCATATCTTGCTGCGGCCCGCCCGACGGCCATCGAAGCGCACCTGTTCTTGCGTTCGCAAGCCCCGTTCCGGCCATTCAGTTCGTCAGCCGAGATCGCCGGCATCGTTGCACGCACACTCGAGCGCGGCGGGATCGAAGGTCTGCCGACCGGATCGCACATATTCCGGCATTCGCTTGCAACCAACATGCTGCGCTCTGGTGCAGGCCTGGAGTCCATCGGGACCATCCTGCGCCACAGCTCGCCCGAGACCACCGCCATTTACGCCAAGACCGATCTGCCGATGCTCTTGAAGATCGCACAACCCTGGCCCGGAGACCTGTCATGATAAACGCACAGATTTCGCGGTACGTCGCTTTGCATCGCAGCCTCGGTCGCAAATTTTTCGAGCAGGAGCGCCTGCTTCGCAAGTTCGGCACCTACGCGACTGGCTTCGGAGACAGCCACACCCGTATCGACCGCATCTACGACTGGTGCCGAGCGACGACTTCGCAGAACACCGCGCGGACCGGCTTCACTTTCGTGCGCAACTTCTGCTTGTTTGCCCATGCCGAGGATCCAGCCAACCAGGTTCCGCCCGCCGGTGTGTTTGGCCGGGGGAAGCGTCCGCGACCAACGCCGCACATCATCCAACCGGAACAGGTCCGGGCGATCATGAAGGCGGCGCTCGATCTTCCGCCCAAGGGCATGATCAGTCCCTTCACCTATCATTACCTGTTCGGTCTGCTGGCGGCGACCGGTCTGAGGATTTCCGAAGCTCTAGCACTACAGTGCGACGATCTGGTCGAAGACGGTCTGATCGTCCGCGACGGCAAGTTCGGCAAGCAGCGCCTAATCGCCTTGCAGCCATCAATCCGTCAGGCTCTCGAGGCCTATCTCGCAACCCGGGCAAGGCTCGGTGCCACGGGCAACGATCTGTTCGTGACGATCCGGGGAAGAGCACCCCATAAGGTCCGCGCCCACGTCGTGTTCGTCAGGCTGGCGCGACAGCTCGGATATCGTGGACCAACCGGGACTGCAGGTATGCGGCTTCACGATTTGCGGCATACCTTCGCCGTACGCTCGCTCGAGTCCTGCTCGCCGGACCGGGACGCCGTGACGCATCACATGGCCGCGCTCAGTGTCTATCTCGGTCACACCTCGGTCGCCAACACCTACTGGTATCTCGAAGCCACGCCAGTGCTGCTGCGCGACATCGCTGCCGCGAGCGAGGATCTGTATCTGGGAGAAGCGGCATGACGGCGCTTGCTCCCCATCTCACAGCCTTCCTGCGCGAACATCTGCCGCGGGAACGCGCCGTAAGCCCGCATACGGTGAAGACCTATGCCAACTGCTTCGTCCTGCTGGTCCGGTTCGCATCCGATCGGCTGAAGCGTCGACCGACCGATCTCGAGATCGAGGATTTCGGCACCGACATGATCATGGCCTTTCTCGGCCATGTCGAGGTCGAGCGCGGCAGCTGTGTGCGGACCCGCAATGGCAGGCTCGCTGCGATCAGATCCTTCTTCCGGTACATCGAGTATCGGGTTCCGGCGTGTCTTGACCAGGCGCTTCGGGTTCGATCGATCCCCAGCAAGAAGGCAAACAAAACGCTGATCGATTATCTCGACCGGGCCGAGATCAAGGCATTACTCGACGCGCCCGATCCTCGGACACGGCTCGGTACGCGCGATCGCGCTATGCTGCACTTGACCTATGCAGCGGGGCTTCGGGTATCGGAACTCGTGTCGCTGCAACTGCGCGATTTCCCGGATCGATCGCTCTCGACGGTCCACATCATGGGTAAAGGCCGTCGCGAGCGGGTCTTGCCGCTATGGAAAGAGACCCAGTCCGCACTCCGCGCATGGCTTGTCATCCGTCCTGAGACTGAGGTCGCCGAGGTATTTCTCAACGCGAACGGGCAGCCCATCACCCGCGATGGCTTCGCATTCCGTCTCGCCAAACATGTCAACGCGGCAGCAAAGAAGCAGCCGTCGTTGCTGCGCAAACGAGTCACGCCGCATGTATTGCGTCATTCCTGCGCGATGCACACGCTCGCAGCGACAGGCGATATTCGCAAGGTCGCACTATGGCTTGGACATGCCAGCATCCAGAGCACCGAAACATATCTGCGCGCCGATTCAGAGGAGAAGCTGCGGATTTTGGCTGCGCATGGCGGGCCGGAAATCAGCCCTGGACGCTTCAAGCCGCCGTCAGACACTCTGATCGCCATGCTCAACGACGTCCGCAAGCGGGCATAGCCTTCGGCCACGCTGCCCCAACCGCACAATTATCTGGAGTAAAATCATGACGAACCGACGCAATCCCGCGCCTCCGGCTGCGACGCTCGACATAAACTGCGACTGCAAAGAATACGTCTAATGCTGAGCTCAGCATTAGACGTACTCGCGCGGGGACAAGTCGATATCGAGCGCTTCGCGTTCGTCGTCAGAAAGGTCGGCGAGACGCCGGTCAAGCATGGCCTCTGACGTTGAAACCAGCTGCACGACCACCGAATTCTCCTCGCCAAGCACTTCTTCCATGGCCGGGATAAGGCTCGGCAGTTTCATCGAAAGCAGGAGCTGCGCAAAGAAGCGCTGCTTGGTGCCTTCAAATATCGAAAGTGCAGCAGATTTTGCGTTGCGGTTCAGCGTATCGCCGCTGTCCTCGTCGACCACCCGCGTTGCCTCGAGCGCCGCTTCGAGGTTGCGGTGAATGATTGCCCAAGCCTCGGCATAGGCGTCATAAATCTGCACCTGCGCATCACTCAACCGGTGTTCGAGAATATCGTACTCGACCCCGGCGAAGGACAGCGCGCGGGCAAGATAGAGGCCCTGGGCCTTGAGATCGCGGGCGACGAGTTCCATCGCCGCGACCCCTCCGGCCCGGATGTCGGTAATGAACGCCTCGTGGGTCGGGAATGCAGTTTCCGGTCCCCACAAGCCAAGCCGGGCGGTGTAACCAAGATTGGCGATATCCGATGCACCGGTGGCCGAGGCATAGAGAATGCGGGCGCGCGGCAAATTGTTTTGTATCCGGAGGCCCGCCATACCCTGCTCTGAGCCCTTGAGCTTACCGCGCGTGCTCGATGAGCCGAGGGCGTTTGCCATGGCATGCGCCTCGTCAAAGGCAATCACGCCATCAAATTCCGCAGCCGCCCAAGCGAGGATCTGGTCAAGCCGGGTATCTTCGGCGCGTCCTGACCGCAGCGTCGGGTAAGTTACGAAGAGAATACCCTCAGGCATCGTAACGGGCTGTCCGATTTTCCAGCGCCGAAGCGGCTGGATGTCGAGCGCCATCCCACCAAGCGCCTCCCAGTCGCGGCGAGCGTCCTCAAGCAATGCTTCATTCTTTGTGATCCAGATATGGCGGCGCGCGCCCGAGAGCCATCGGTCCATGATAATGCCGGCGATCTGCCGTCCCTTGCCCGCTCCGGTCCCATCGCCGAGGAAAAAGCCTTGGCGGTAGGAGCTGCCGTCCTCGGTGAGCTCAAGCATGGTGCCTTCCTGGCTCGGCCGGAATTGACCTGGCAGGTCGCGCGCAAACGCCTGCGCAGCATAGATGAGTGTCTCGCATTGCGCTTCGGACAGCAGGCAGTCTGTCTGCCAGTTTGCAGGAAGAAGCGGGCGCGCTTCGGGAATCGGGGCCGTGACCGATCCCATAGCGACCGATTCAACGAGAGGTGTCGGATGCGCCGGAGCATTGGCAAACCTAATGCGGCTGGGGCGATAGGGGAGATAGATGCCTGTTTGCTCGGGCACCGGTGCGGACTCGGTGAGCGCGGAATAGCCTAGTTCGGCCACGTCGGTTGCGGAGCTTCGTTCCGAAGCAAACGGCGCCGACGGCCTAATCGCTGGGATATTCTTTGGTACTTTGACTTGGGGGCGCAACGAGCTGCGCATCCCGGGATGAAGGACTCTTGCGGAAATCGGTGCGCGAGGCGGTAGAAGTGTGAGAAGGCCATCGAGTTCGATAAGGTCAGAGGTATCACCTGTGACCTCTGGAACCGCAGCATCCGGAATCTTGTCGAACACGACCATCCGCACGGCGATTCCCGTGCCCGTTCGGGAAAACATCTGCTGCAAGCTGACATCGAGACAGAGCGAGGTATCGCTTTCTGCATCGCGAAAGCGCGATGCGTTGAAGCTTTCGGGCATGATCGCGACGATCCTGCCGCCGGTAGCACAAGTCCGGATCGCGCTGCGCAGATGACGGTGAGCAGAAGCGCCATCTTGGCCGCGCTCCTGGCTGCGGGCAAAAGGAGGGTTCATCAGCACTACGGAGGGGGCCGGACCGCGATGCAAATCGGCGATCAGCTCGCCATCGTGTGCGGTTATTTGAGCCTCTGGAAAGATATGCCTCAAATTGTTCCGCCTGGCGAAATCGATCTCGTTGAGCTGCAAAGATGCCTGATGAGCACTCATCCAAATCGCGATTGCACCATTACCGGAAGATGGCTCGAGCATGGAGTCTTGCGGAGAAATGACAGCGGCCTTGGCCATTAGCCAGGCCAGCATCGGCGGAGTTGAAAACTGCTGGAGTTCAACCTGAGCTTCGCTTCGAACATGCCGGGGCGGCAGTGCTGCGTCGAGCCAGTCGAAGCGCGCTTCCGCTTCGCGCATGCCTGTCGTCAGGTCGATCCGCGAATGATCGCGCAACCAGAGCAGTGCTCCAATCTCGGCGGCGTTGTTATAGTCGTCAATTGTCCATGCGCTTCCCCAGTCCTGCACTCCGGTCTTTTGTGAGAACAGGGCCGAGATATCGGCTCGCGTGAGATGACGACCAGATGCGAGATGTTCGGCAATTTTGGCGCCAATGGTGTATGTCAGCGGAATTGAATGCAGCTGCTGGTTTTCGGAAAATAGGTCTGAGTGAAACATGGCAAATCGTCCTCCTGGTTGAGGCATCGGGACATGCGCCCTCTGCCGGATCAGAAATTCAAAAAGCCTTCTCTCCTCTCAACGCGCCGTCTTACGGCGCAGCCATGCCAGTAGTTCGTCGTTCCAATCGGTATCACTTGAGCGAGGTTTGCGGACCTGGATCGTCCGACCATCCCAGGCGTAAGCAGCGAGGCCACGTGTGGCAGCAAGCTCGCCGCCAGCGTCATTGTCCACAAACAGATGAAGCTCGGTGACGCTCTCAGGAATGGTCACGAGACCAAACCGCTCGTTGCCCAGTGTAGCCCAGCACGGAATGCCGGTAAGCGCATAGGCTGACATCGCGCTTTCTATTCCCTCGGCAAGTCCAAGCCTGCCAGCAGCCGGTGCAAAGAGGCGGACAGCAGCTTCGCCGAGAGAACCCAGCGCGCGTTTCGGTTTGTCGAAGGCAGCTTTCGCAGGGGACTGCTGCGACAGGAACGTGCGGTGGATGGCAATTGGCCCCTCATCGAGACTGACCGCTGCAATCATTGCTGGAAGGAAGCGCGTGCGACCCTTGGGCCCAAGCGGTGTTCGAGGATGGAAGCGAAGCGCCGGGGATGCAGCCAAAAGTCCGCGACTTTCGAGATAGGCCTTTGCGGGACTGGCACGCAACGGATCGGCTTCGCGCCAGATTCTCAGCGCTGCTGCTGACGGCTTGCGAGACCTGTTTGGCTCGGAATGATCGGTATTCTTCGAGCCTGTAAATAATGTGGCCGCGCCGAAACCTTCGCCTGCCAGAGCGGAAAGCACGGCCTGCTGATCGCAGCCAGCAAAGCAATGGAAGAGTATAGCGTGTCGCCCGAGCGACACGCCAAGCGAGGGCGTGCGATCATCATGCGCAGGACAGCAGGCCATGCCCTTTGTTCCCGACCATTTTCCCCCGCGTGATTCGCAAATGTTGCGAGCGGTCTCGGCAAGGGATGAAGTGGGATGAGTTTGGACATAGAGAGACATGCGAGCTCCTCAGCTTGCGAAGTGGCCCCTTCAACACGCCTCCTCTCCTCTTCTTAGGTTAGCATCTGCCGCTTTCCTACAGGCGTATGTTCTATGTATGTTCCATTTCGATTCGAAGCAATGGAGCAATGAACGAGATGACTGCCCCCAAACGTTTGACGAGACTAGCGATCGCCTTTGCGGGCTTGATCGTGACTGCGTTTCACCCAGCAAGTGCTCAGGAGTTCAGCCTCTTCGAACATGCCATCATGCAACCGAAAGGCGAGGAAGTGTCCGTCAGGCAGCACCTCCCTGCAGTCTATAAAAGTAATCGAGCAGATGTTTCCTACCGGGAAGGTTTGTACATGGCAGCGATCGCCGAGGCTGAACGCCAATACGGCCTGCCAACCAACTTGCTGCGCGCTCTGATTTGGACCGAGTCGCGCTTCAATCCAATGGCTGTCAGTCCGGCGGGTGCGGCCGGACTTGCCCAACTCATGCCTGGCACTGCGCGGGAACTGGGTGTTCGAAATCGACATGATCCCATCGCTTCGATCAACGGCGGCGCGCGCTATCTGCGCGATATGTTAAAACGCTTCGAAGCGGTCCACCTGGCTTTGGCCGCTTATAATGCCGGTCCGGGTGCTGTGTCCCGATCACAGGGTATTCCGAAAAACGGTGAAACACCGCAGTACGTCAGAACAGTGTTGGCAAGATGGCGCGCAATTGGCACATACAATTGAAGAAACGGTCTGATTTATGGCTATTGTCTGAGGGGAATTGCATAGTGAGCTCGGACGGCGCCAGTGAGTGAAGCACCTGGTGAACCGTTCGACTGTCGCAAAGCTTTGAAAGCAAAAAAGCGCCGCAAGTTGCGTAGGGAGATTATGTTGGGCTTTGGGGCATTCTCAGTAGTACTCGCGGCAGGGATGCTGGCGCTGAACTGGCCAGTCGGGAACGAGAGAGTTGCAGACGTCGAGCAACAGCCCCAGACGCTATTTCAACAAGCAAGCTCTCGACAATTTGCGATATGCGGCACGGTCAGGCGGACATGTGTCGTCGATGGCGATACTTTTTGGCTTGATGGGAACAAGATCCGCATCGCTGACATCGACACTCCAGAAATCAGCCAGCCTAGATGCGACTACGAATATGAGCTTGGAATGCGAGCGACATATCGATTGGTCGATCTGCTCAATGTTGGGCCCTTCGAGCTCAGGACCATCGGAAACCGGGATGAAGACCAGTACGGGCGCAAACTGCGGGTCGTGATCCGCGATGGTCGGTCACTCGGCGATCAGCTGGTCAGCGAAGGATTAGCGCGGACCTGGACTGGGAGACGCGAACCTTGGTGCTGAACCGCGACCAAGAACTTTGGGCTGTCGCGCTGTGGGTTGAAAAGAACCACGGTGCAGCAGGCCCTGCTCACATGGCAGAGCAAGTCAAACGATTGGCAAACGAGGGCGATGAGGCAGGCGTAGAAACCTGGAAAGCAATCGCGGGCCGTTTCGATCAGCTCAATTGCCAGAACGCCACAAACTGAGGCCTTGTAGCGATGCGCAAATGGCTTGCAGATCTGGGAGTCAGGATTGAGTTCGGTTTGCTCGCGTCAGTGTCACTGCTCGGGCTGCTCCTGAGCCTCAAGTCCTGTTTTGGCTGATTAGCATTGCAATTTATTTGCTCAGCCTTTTGCAAATTTGGCCTTTATGACCTTTCCGCCTGACCGGAGTTCGTCGAGGTAGTCGCTCCACCACTGGGCCATACGCACCCGCTCGTCCCAGTGCTTACCCCGGTGGTAGATGCCGCGCACGACATTGCTATCGCCATGTGCCAGTGCGCGCTCGATCGCGTCCGGATTCCAGAGCCCGGACTCGTTCAGAAATGTCGATGCGGTTGCCCTCAAGCCGTGCGCAGTAACTTCCTCCTTAGAGTAACCCATCCTGCGGAATGCTGCGTTTAGGGAGTTCTCGCTCATCGGGCGCTGCGAGGTGCGTGCCGAGGGAAACACGTAGCCATCCTGGCCCAGCAATTCAGCGAGGTCGGTTAGATAGACGATGACTTGCGTCGAAAGCGGAACCGCGTGCGTGCGCCGCGCTTTCATCTTGCCTGCCGGGATCTTCCAAACCCGGTCCACCAGATCTATCTCACGCCACTCGGCATGTCGCAGTTCGCCCGGGCGAACAAAGACATGAGGCGCGATCTGCAACGCGAACCTTGTGATCAGATGGCCGGTGTAGTCGTCTATCGCACGTAAAAGCCCACCAAGCTCCTTGGGCTCGAGGATCGCTGCGTAATGCGTAGCCCGCGGCGTGATCAAAGCACCCTTGAGCATGCTCGTCGGATCGGATTTGCACCGGGTCGTGGCGACGCCATAACGAAAGACCCTGCCAGCAAAGGAGCGGGATTTCTTTGCTGTCTCGTGCTTCCCGCTGGCCTCAAGCCGCTTGAGCGGGGCCAGAACCTCAAACGGCTCAATCTCATGAATTGGCCGGTTGCCGATGGCAGGTGCAAGCTGATCGAGGAAATAGTTGGCCTTGATGATCGTTCCTTCGGCCCGGCCATTCTGCACCATCATTTGTTCGATATATTCGCGGGCAACGGCCTCAAAGGTCTGCGCCGAGAGGAACTCCTCGCGGATCTTCTTCTTCCGCTTGTCGAAGGCCGGGTCGCCACCTGACGCTACGGTCTGCCTTGCTTCGTAGGTCGCGTCACGCGCCTCTTTCAGGCTGACCTCCGGGTAGCTCCCGATTACGAGCTTCTTCTCGAGCTTGCCGAGCCGGTATCGAAATCGCCAGTGTTTGCCACCGGCTGGGGTAACCTCAATATAAAGGCCTCGCTGGTCAGCGACCTTGTAAGGTTTGTCTTTCGTCTTGAGAGCGCGGAGCCGCGTTTCGGTCAGAGGCATTTGCGGGCCTTTTCCAAATGTGGTTTTCGCAAAGGCCCGCAAAAGGCCCGCAAAAATGTCTGGAACCCCCGAGAACAAACGGGACGATCCGGAACTACCAAAGGGCCAAATCCCTAGGGTTTCTGCGGGTTTTATAGATTATCTGGGAGAACAAGAGAAGAACAAATGGTGCCCAGAAGAGGACTCGAACCTCCACGCCCTTGCGAGCGCCGCCACCTGAAGACGGTGCGTCTACCAATTCCGCCATCTGGGCACCGGAGCAGCCGGCCATGTGAGTCCGCCTGCAGGTAGGGGCGGGCCGATAGGACAGGTGGTTCGTCAAGTCAACGCAGGTCATGCTGCCAGGATGCAATTTTCGTCTGGCGAACAGTAGGGGAAGCCCGCAAAATCCGGCGTGTTGCCACACTGACTGCAATGCAAGGCATTGCCCGAAACATATGCCTTGTGCCAAGGAGAAGGCTGACACTAATTCCGCTGCATTTTGATCCAATTCTTGTCCCAGGTGCCCATGACCAAGTCATCCCCACTCGAAGGAAAGCTCGTCACTCTAATTGGGGGGAGCGGGTTTATCGGATCTTACGTGGCACAGGATCTGCTCGAGCGTGGCGCCCGTGTTCGGATTGCCGCCCGTGAGCCGGAGAAGGCCTTCAAATTGAAACCGCTCGCCAATCTGGGCCAACTGCAGTTGGCCCGATGCAATGCAATGGACAGCAACAGCATCGAAGCCTGCGTTACAGGTTCTGACGCGGTGGCATATCTGATCGGCACGTTCGAAGGCGATCAACAACGCTTGCAGGCGGATAGTGCAGGGGTCGCAGCCAGGGCCGCAGCGCAGAGTGGAGCAGACAGCTTTGTCTATATTTCCGCGATAGGCGTCAGCCCCGATGCCGCGGCCGGCTATTATTCGACCAAATGCGACGGCGAACGACAGGTTTGTGAAGCTTTCCCCAAGGCGACGATCATTCGCCCATCTGTCCTTTTTGGTGAGGAGGCCGGTCTTGTGCCGATGTTTGCCCAAATGGTGCAGATGATGCCAGTCCTGCCGGTTTTCGGTGCAGATTCCAAATTCCAGCTGGTCTGGGTGGCCGATGTTGCCGCCGCTGTCGTCAAGGCATTGGAAGAACCGGGCAAGCACGGTGGGAAGGTTTTTGAAGCTGCGGGGCCGGACGCACTTTCGATGATGGAAATTCACGAAATGATTGCGCAAGGCCAGAATCGCAAACGCAATTTTTTTCCTATGCCCGACATGCTGGCAAGGCCTTTCGCCGCTTTCCCGCTGACACCGATCAATTCGGATCAGCTCGCCATGCTGGAAAGCGGCAGCGTTGCCAGCAAGGATGCGTTGCAACTTACGAAGCTGGGCATCACGCCAAGGCCGTTGTCACTGTTTCTCGACCGCTGGATGGTGCGTTACCGCAAGCATGGGCGGTTCGGGCAGAAGCCTGCTATTGGCTAATCGGACTGCTGGCCGCAAACCGCTCGGATCTTGACCCAGCCACACAGGATATTGGGCTGTGCAGGGTGGCGCGGCAGGCTGCCCATTGCCTATAGGGCTGGCATCAATTTCCTCAATAAGGTGATTCCTTCATGAAGTTCTTTGTCGATACCGCCGAGATCGCTGACATCCGTGACCTGGCATCCACTGGCCTCCTGGACGGCGTCACTACCAACCCGTCACTGATCGCGAAATCGGGCCGCGATTTCATGGAAGTGACCAAGGAAATCTGTGGCATTGTCGATGGCCCGGTCAGCGCAGAGGTGGTCGCGCTTGATCACGAAACGATGATAAAAGAGGCAGAGGTCCTGCGCAAGCTGGCAGACAATGTCTGCATCAAGGTTCCGCTGACGGTTGACGGGCTGAAGACCTGCAAGGCGCTGACCGATGACGGTACGATGGTGAATGTTACCCTGTGTTTTTCCGCCAACCAGGCGCTGTTGGCAGCAAAAGCCGGTGCGACATTTGTTTCCCCCTTTGTGGGCCGGCATGACGACAATGGCACTGATGGAATGGATCTCATCCGCGACATCCGGCTGATTTATGACAATTATTACTTCGACACTGAAATCCTCGTCGCCAGCGTGCGTCACACCGTCCATGTGCTGGAATCTGCGCGGATCGGCGCAGACGTGATGACCGCACCGCCAAAGGTCATCCACGCATTGTTCAACCACGTGCTGACCGACAAGGGCATCGAAGGCTTCCTCGCAGACTGGAAGAAAACCGGACAATCGATCATCTAGATCGCTTTTGCGGGCTGATTGATCCAACCGTCGGCAATTTCCGGCGGGAACAGGTGATGCTGTCCGGCCATTGTCCGTCCTGAGGGGGGAGGCGACATTCAGACCATCCTGCAGCTTTTCGTCCAGATTCTGCTCGCGCTATTTGGCGCCATAGGCACAGCCCTGGCGACAGTCGGCATAGCGGGCCTGCTGTGCGGCGGCGGCGCATTAGGCGGAGGCTGGTGCTGGCGAGTGTGGCGAAAGCGCGGCACAAACCGCCCACCCAAGGAATAGTTGTGCTTACGTATTCTGTGAATCATTCGCTGCAATCCACTGATCGCGCAGCTTGAACTTCTGGATTTTGCCTGATCCAGTAAGCGGCCACTCGCTGACATTTTCCCAATAAACCGGGCATTTCTGCGGACTGATCTGAGCGCGGCAATGGCTGCGCAGCGCCTCTGCATCGAAAGTAGCGCCATCTTCCATGCGAACATAGGCGGCAACCACTTCGCCCAGCATATCATCCGGCACGCCGACCACCGCACATTCTGCAATGCCATCGGCTTCGAGCAGCACATTCTCGATCTCTGCCGGGAAGAGGTTTTCACCCCCGCGGATAATCATATCTTTTACGCGGCCTGTTATCTTCACAAAACCGCGGTCATCCATTGAACCAAGATCGCCCGTGTGCAGCCAGCTCTGACCATCGACAGCCTCCGCAGTGGCTTCTGGATCGTCATTATAGCCAAGCATGGTGGCATAGCTGCGCGCCCGGATTTCGCCGATGGTGTTGCAAGGCAAGAGTTCGTTGGTTCCAAGATCAAAAATGCCTACTTCGCAGCCCAGCGCCGGACGGCCGATGCTTGAGCTGATGTCTTCGTCCGTATCATCGGGGCGCGCGCAAGTGATGAGTGGGCTGCTTTCAGTCTGACCATAAGCTACCTGCACCTTAGCTCCCAAAGTGTCCTTTATGGAACGCGCCAGTTCGGGGGCTACCATGGCACCGCCCATTCCAAATAACTTGAGCGAGGATAGATCGCGCGGCTTCGCCTTTTGCGCCGCCACCATCGCCACTGCCATGGTCGGAACGCAGATCGTCCAGCTTACCTTCTCACGTTCGAACAGATCAAGCGCGGCATTGGGATCGAATGCCAGCAACGGACAATAGGCCGATCCCGATTGCAGAGCGCCCAACACTCCCATTGAGCATCCCATCGTGTGGAACAGGGGTGTCAGGCCGAGCGTGGCCTGGCCGCCTCCGGTTTTGCCAACCTTCATGAACAAGCGCGCATTGTTGGTGAGATTGCGATGCGACAGGACCACGCCTTTGGGAAAGCCAGTAGTGCCGCTGGTATACTGGATTTGCGCCGGATCATCGGTGTCTACTTCGGGCAGGGTGCCCGATGGATCGGTGAAGAGAGCAGCCTCATCCTGCATGTCGATGATTTCGCGCAAAGCGGGCAGGTCCTGCGCCACGCTGGCTGCCGTCGCGCCCATCGGGTTGCCGCGAAATTCATTTATGAGCAAAAGTCCTGCACTGTTCGATTGGCGCAGAACGAAGTCCAGTTCCCGCTTCTGATAGGCGGGATTGATGGTTACAAGCGTCAGCCCTGCCAACGCAGCCGCATATTCGACCAGCACCCATTCAGGCATGTTCGGTCCCCAGACAGCAATCCTCTCACCCGGTTGAAAGCGCGCCGCCAGGCCCTTGGCCATCCGCTCTGCATCGGTAAGTAATTGCGCATAAGTCCAGCGGCGACCACTGGTGCCGTCGGGCAGCCCTTCGGCCAGGGCGTCATAATCGCCGATCGCTGCTCCCTGCGCGCGCAGCAGACCTCCGATCGTGGTGTCGAGCACCTCTTCATCAGCGTAATAGTCACACAAGGCCATATCGAGCCTGTGCCCCGACCCACCATTATCAGCCATTTCTCTCTCCATTCCAGGCAGGCGTGCTGAAAGCCCCGCCCCGATTGGTCAAGTACTAAAACGGGATCGCCTTTATGGCCAAGGGAATGCGAACTCTGCATGCGACAGCAGGCCTGTTGCAATTGCGCCGGCCGCAAAAAAGGCCCCGCCGGCGGATGGACGGCGAGGCTCAGTAATGCGGCCCTAGGGCTTTATTTTGAATTGGCTCCGGTCAGCTGCTGGGCTCCTGACTGTTTGCCTGAACGGCCAGCTGGATGCGCTGGGCAAGTTCGGCATCATCCCGTGCCGCCATGCCGATGGCCGAATAGGTCTCGGCATCAATCCCGGCTTCAGACACTATTGCCTCTGCGCGCGCCTGCTTGTCGGCATCTTCAAGGCTGGTGTCCGCATGCAATTCGCGCATCTGCATTGCCGCAGAGGCAAAAGCCATGACCTGCCCATCAGTAAATGCAGACGCTTCTGCCGAAGGGCTTTCTGCGGAAGGGCTTTGTGTCGATGGTGTCTGCGTAGGCCCTTCTGCCTGCGATGGCGGAATATCTTCCACCTGGATCGCTTCGGGCGCCTGCGCGGAGCCGGCCTGTTCGGTGCCGGGAGCGGGAATATCCTGTGCAAAGCCGCTGGTCGCCAGCAGTAGCGCGCCGGTTCCGGCAAGAAATGTAACAGTCTTCTTCATCAGTATCTCCAAGGGTGTCATCATGCCCCCGAGACAAATGGTGTGCCGCACATGAGATTGTCGCAATCTGCAATGTGTCAGAACGCTTTATGAAACAGATGGGTGGAGGAATATGTGCACCACGCGCGATGAAATGCGGTGTCTGACTGCGATGACAAATCAATGCGATGACGTCGCAGGATCGCCCTGCCGACGAAGGATGTCGCCCTATCGCCTCACGCGGAATTGCGTCGACTCGAAAGGCAGCGATTTTCTACAATGACGCGAAAAGTTCTCTCCGGGAAGCACTGCCCGCCCACGCATCCGCCAACTTTCCATGGTCCACACCGATCACCGCCTTGTCGCAGAAACTGACAGTAACCTATGATCCGCTATCAAGGTCACCGCGCCGATAGCGGCATTTATCGCTGCTCATCAGGCGTGGCCAGCGACAGGACGATGGTGGGGCGATTCATCCCAACAGCCCCGCGCGCATCTAGAATGCGCTTCCAATGCGCCCAATCCGCCACCGTCCCGCCAATGGCGGCCTCGTTCGGCAAAACAGCGCCGGCCAATGAACTACAGGCGTGAATAGAGAGTCAGCATATTGGCCCAGGCTCGCTCTGCCTCTGCCTCGTCATAAACCGGGCTGTCGAGCACGGTCCAGCCGTGGTCGCCGCCATACACTTCTACCGTGATATCGGCCTGTGCAGCCGCACCAGCAGCGGAAAGCGCGGTTTTCGCGCCTGGCTCCTGCGCATCGTCATTGCGCGCAATCGCTATCAGCGCAGCACCGTCAGCCGCCATGTCATCAAGCAGGTTTACAGGGGCAAGATCGCCTTCTCCGACAAGGCCGCCGCCGTGAAAGCTGGCAGCAGCCTTGACGCGCGTTGGTACTGCGGCAGCAGCAAGGATGGTCCAGCTGCCGGTCATGCAATACCCCTGGTTACCAATGCCGCGCGCGCTGTCCACGGCGTCTTGCGCATCGAGCCAGCTGACCACGTCGCGCGCGGTTGCCATGATCGCTGCGGGCGTATTCGCATCGCGCCACGGGGCTACTCTGTCGAATCCACCGCCATTGCGAAACGCATCAAAATCGGCAAATTGCTGTCCTGCTACCGAACGGTAATACGGATTGGCGACAAATACCGCGTAACCGCTTTGCGCAAGCCTCCGCCCCATTTGCAGTTTGGCCGGGCGCAGACCAGCGATGTCGGGCCACAGGATGACGCCGGGATTGCTCTCACCTGCTCGATAGATGAACACGCCGTCCATTGTGCCACCATCGGCGGCGAAGGTTACCGCAGTTTCTACCAAGGCACCAGCCGCTGCGCCACTGCCTGTATCCATCGGCGTGCATGCGGCGACTGCTCCTGCTGCACCGCCAAGCCCAAGCTTGCTGAACTGGCGGCGGTTAACACGGCCCATTGCCGCAAGTTGATCCTGATCACACATGGCATCTTCCTTCTTCGAGATTTAGTCGGAGGATAGCAGCCTTCACTGGAGCAATACAAACCGGCAACTCGTGATCAGCCATTATGCGAGCGGGCCGATTCTCCGAGTCGCGGGCCATTTTTGAAACGAAAATACTCATTGTCTCATTTTGCGGAATGATGATGAATGTGCGCCTATCCGATTCATTCGTCTTGCCATCATAAGAGATGTCGAATGGGTGTCTTTATTACTTAGGTCCCACGACGACATATTTTTGCCTCTTCACCAATGTATCGATCCAAATGTCCAAGATGTTCCGCAGGCATCGAAGACGTGATCGACCTTGGATCGAGCACGCCGTACAATTCCGGGACGCCTTTGGCGCGTTAATTCTGTGGCCGATCATCTTTTTCGCTAGAAAGGATGATCCGATGAATAATATTATCAGAGCAACAATTGCTCTACCCTTTGCAGGGTTAATTCCCTCTGCCCCGCTTCAGGCGCACGACCGTTCGGCGGAAATGCAGGATATTCTGGTTCTGCCGATCTCCGAACAGGCGGTATTTGCCGCGCGCGTCGCAGGTGCGCTGGATGAGGAGCTGCAAGGCAAACGCTTCAACTCGCGGATGACGCGCTCGGGCATTGTGAAGGTTCGCTTCGTTACAAATGGTGCGGGGGTTGCAGACAATATTTCGCTATATGATGGCTCCGGCATCAACCAGCTTGATCGTGCCGCATTGCGGGCGATCCGGAGGATGAGCGATCTTGCCCCCTCACCCTTTGCCGATGGCCATGGGCAGCTTATGCAGGCGAACATAATCTTTGCCGGTAGAGAACATGAGGCAGAGCGTCTGGCACGTCGTCTAAACCGCGAAGAAGCCACCCGCATCGCATCGCGCCGTTCAACAGAGCAAGCCGTGCTTGCCTTGACCATCGCCGCTTCACCGCACTCCTGAACAGGGTGTAACGACCTGGCGTCCTGTCATTGCCGATTGCCGTGCTGCGGGCGGTGAACAGCGGCGACGGGGCACTGGTGCCTGTCCTTGTCCGACACGAACCGGGGTTTCCCGCATCATCAATGATGCGAATCTGCGCCGCTTCGCGAACGATGATAGCTGCCCTTTCCGCGCCGGATCTCTCGTTCGCGCCTGCGACGCCGGCGGGTCGCAATCAGCAGCGAAATTGCGCCGATAACAATTATTGCAATGAGGAAATACGCTATGATTTCGCGAGTAGCCATGTTGTTTTCGCCCGAATCTTCCCATGTTGCATTGCAGCATGTTAACATAGGATCGGGTGCGTCAAAGCGAAAATTTTACAAGGCTTATTGAGCCCTAAGCGGCTCTGACTGCGTTGGGCCTCGCGCTTTCAACGCCGCAGGAGTGCATCTTCGCTTTCCGCCATCAGCTTTGCAATGATGTCGGCAGCCGGTTCTTCTTCTTTCAGCATGCCTACGCTTTGCCCCGCCATCAGGCTTCCGTTCTCAATGTCACCATCGATTACAGCCTTGCGCAAGGCACCTGCCCAATAGCGCTCAATCTGCAATTGCGCTTCGCCCATATCGACCTTGCCCTGGTCGAGCAGGACGCCGACTTCGCGCTGCTTGACTGTGAATTCCTCTGTGCCCTTGTTCTTCAGCGCGCGCACCGGGATGACCGGAAGCCGCGCATCGAGCTGGACGCTTGCCACCGCATCGCGGGCATTGGCGCGAAAAAAGGCACGCTTGAAATCGGCGTGGGCTATACTTTCGCTGGCGCAGGCGAAACGCGTGCCCAATTGCACGCCGGACGCGCCCATTTCCAGATAGCCGGCGATCGCCTCGCCGCGGCCAATTCCGCCGGCCACGAAGACAACATGATCTCCTGCCAGTGCAGGCAGGAATTCCTGCGCCAATACGCTAGTGGAAACGGGGCCAATATGCCCCCCCGCCTCGCTGCCTTCAATCACCAGCGCATCCGCGCCCGATCGCAACAGCTTTTTCGCCAGCGCTAGCGTAGGTGCAAAAACGATAACCTTGGCGCCGAAGACCTTGATCGCCTCAACACTGCCCTTGGGCGGGATACCGCCCGCCAGCACCACGTGACTGACGTCATGCCTGCCGCATATAGCGATAAGATCGGTCAGGTCCGGATGCATGGTGATAAGGTTCACGCCAAACGGCTTGTCTGTCAGCGCCCGCGTCGCAGTGATTTCAGCGTCGAGCAAATCGGGCGTCATCGCCCCGCAGGCAATAACACCGAAGCCGCCGCCATTACTGATGGCGGACACGAGGCTGCGTTCGGACACCCAGCTCATCGCGCCGCACATGATTGCATGTTCGGTGCCGAGGAAATCGCGACCGCGCGCCATCAGCGCATGGGTTTTGGCAAGATCAGTCATGGCCAAACCCCTTAAGCAGAGCCTTGGTCCGCGACAAGCGCCTTACATATAATCAGGCTGCCTCGTCCTCTGCATCCAGGCCATAGGCAGTATGCAGCACACGCACGGCCAATTCCGTCTCGTCTTCGTCGATCAGCACGCTGACCTTGATTTCCGATGTGGAAATGGCTTGCACATTGATCCCGCGATCGGCCAGCGCCTTGAACATGGTCGCAGCAACGCCTGTATGGCTTTTCATGCCCATGCCTACGACCGATATCTTGGCAACCTTGCTATCGGTGATGACGCGATTGTAGCCCAGCGCATCTCGGCGATCATCCAGTAGCGCCTGTGCCCGCGCCAGTTCAGCCTGCGGCACGGTGAAGGTCACGTCAGTCTCCCCCTTTTCGCGGCCAACGTTCTGGATAATCATATCGACATTGATGCCCGCTTCGCCCAGCGGCGTGAAGATATCGGCGACTGCGCCCGGCTTGTCCGGAACACGGGTCAGCACGACGCGCGCCTCGTTCTTGTCATGCGCGATTCCGGTAACCGATTGGCGTTCCATTGTGCCTTCCTCCAGTAATTGGGCCATCTCGCTTTCCGAGACGATCATCGTGCCGGGCAGACTGTCTGCGGACGGGGAGCCATCTTCCACAAAGGAGGACAACACCTGCAACCGGACATTGTGTTTCATCGCCATGCTGACAGAGCGGGTCTGCAAGACCTTCGCGCCGACAGAGGCCAGCTCCAGCATCTCTTCATAAGCGATATATTTGATTTTGCGCGCGCGCGCCACGATGCGCGGATCGGTGGTGTAGACGCCGTCGACATCGGTATAGATATCGCAGCGATCCGCGCCAATGGCAGCCGCCATCGCCACTGCCGACGTATCCGATCCGCCGCGGCCCATGGTGGTGATGCGCTGCGTTTCGGAAACGCCCTGAAAGCCTGGAATGACCGCGATTTCGCCCGCTTCCATCGAAGCGATCAATCGCTCTCCCTCAATATCCTCCACGCGGGCGTTTGCATGGTTGGCAAAAGTCCTCACCGGCAATTGCCAGCCCAGCCAGCTGCGCGCCTTGCAGCCCATCGCCTGCAGGGTGAGCGCGAGCAGACCGCTTGTCACCTGTTCACCACTGGATACGACCACGTCATATTCGGCCGGATCATACAGCGGGTTGGCTTCACGGCAGAAATTGACCAGCCGGTCAGTCTCGCCAGCCATGGCCGACACTACGACGGCGACCTGGTTGCCCTGCGCCGCCTGCGCGCGCACAATGTTGGCGACGCGGCGAATTCGCTCGGTCCCGGCAACAGATGTGCCGCCGAATTTCATCACGATGCGTGCCACGATTTCCCCTCAAGCAACTGGCTGTATTACTCGCGCGCTGTTAGGGATAGAGAATGAGCAACGCAACTGTCACAAACGCAACCAGTTCAACCACAATCCGTCCTGATGAAGCTGCCCATTTCGGGAAGTTGGCGCGTGACTGGTGGGACCCGAAGGGGTCCTCAACCATGCTGCACAGGCTCAATCCGGTGCGATTGGGCTTCATCCGCGACGCGATTGATCTGCATTGGGCATGCGATGTGGAAAGCGCGAACCCGCTCGCGGGCAAGGCCGTGCTTGACGTGGGATGCGGCGCTGGGCTGCTGGCAGAGCCGCTGGCGCGGCTGGGCGGCGCCGTAACCGGTGTCGATGCCGCGCCAGAAAATACAGCGGTCGCCGCGCTGCACGCCGAGGGAGCGGACCTGGATATCCGATATACGCCGGGCGAATTGGGATCGCTCGGTCTGGGCCATTTCGATCTCGTCACCTCGATGGAAGTGATCGAGCATGTGGCCGACAAGCAGGCGTTCTGCTTCCAGCTTGCCGCGCATCTTGCATCCGGTGGCCTGCTGGTCATCTCTACTCCCAACCGTACATTGGCGAGCCGCGCGCTGCTGGTGGAAGGTGCAGAGGCCTTGGGCATGGTGCCAAGGGGCACCCATCACTGGGATGATTTCATCACGCCGGAGGAACTGGCAGAATTGCTGGAAGCAGCGGGCCTGACGGTGACGCAGACCAGGGGTATCGGTTTTTCACCTCTCAAGGGACTGCAGCTGGGTGAAGATATGTCGCTCAATTACATCCTCACCGCGCGCCATCGCTGAGACATTATTGCATCATCCACGCCTAAGAGAAATGCTGCCCCCATGCTGCGCGGTAAATATATGATGACGTGACCCCCAGCTTTCCCCCAGCTGGGATTAGAGCCGGGCGGTTGTTTTGCGCATCAGCGCGGTTGAAGCAATGGGCTGCGTAGCGGAGCCCGTAGGGCGTAGCGAAGCAGGCCATTGCTTATCCAGTTCAGCGGCGAACGCCGCCGGTGTTGCGTAACCGAGAGACGAGTGTGGTCGCTCCCGATTGTAGTCTTCGACCCAGGCCGCGATCTCGACACGGGCATGGGCCATACTCAAGAACAGCGTCTCGTTGAGCAGTTCGTCCCGCATCCGGCCATTGAAGCTCTCGACATAGCCATTCTGCATCGGCCTTCCGGGCGCGATGTAATGCCACTCCACGCCGACCTCGCCGCACCATGCCAGCACAGCGTTGCTGGTGAGCTCGGTGCCATTGTCGCTGACGATCATGCCTGGCTTGCCGCGCTGTTCGATCAGTGCGGTCAGCTCGCGAACGACACGGCGACCAGAGATCGAGGTGTCCGGCACCGCTGCCAGGCACTCCCGGGTCACGTCATCGACCACGTTGAGCACCCGGAACCGTCTTCCCGAAGCCATCTGGTCGTGAACAAAGTCCAGGCTCCAGCGCTGGTTCGGCAGCGCCAGAACCGGAGCAGGTGCCCTTGTGCCAACAGCACGCCTGCGGCTACGTCGTCGCCTGACCGCCAAGCCTTCCTCACGGTAGAGCCTCTGGGTCTTCTTGCGGTTGATCATGATCCCCTCCCGGCGCAGCAGGATATGCAGACGGCGATAGCCGAACCGGCGACGCTGGTTGGCCAGCTCGCGCAGCTTCTCACGCAGATCGACGTCATCGTCCCGGGTGGAACGGTAACGCACGCTCTTGCGATCAGCATCGATGACACGGCACGCCCGCCGCTCGCTCATCCCATGGCACGCCTGGAGATGAGCAACAGCTTCCCGCTGCGCGGCGGGCGTCAAAACTTTTTTGCCAGAAGATCCTTCAACGCCGCCTTGTCCAGCATCGCATCGGCCAGCAAACGCTTCAGCTTCGCGTTCTCGCTCTCCAGCTCCTTCAGCCGCCGGGCATCGGACACTTCCATCCCGCCATACTTCGACTTCCAGTTGTAGATCGTCGCTTCAGATACACCGTGCCGACGGGCAAGGTCAGCGGTCTTGGCTCCCGCCTCCGCTTCCTTCAGCACGCCAATGATCTGCTCTTCTGAAAACCTCGTTCTCTTCATCTCGTCCGTCCTTCTGTCAGGGCCGGACTCTAATCCAACTTGGAGGAAAATCAGGGGGTCACGTCAATGATACAGAAGACTTAATCAGAGGATCGTGTTCTCCCATTCGCTGGCGTTAAAGCCAACCACAATGCGATCCCCATCCTGCGTCTCTGCCACGGGTCGCTTGATCATGCTGGGGTATTCCACCATCAGCGCCAGCGCCCTGTCACGGGTAATGTCGGCCTTCTGCGCGTCGTCCAGTTTACGGAAAGTCGTGCCGCGCCGGTTGAGCAGAACTTCCCACCCGCAGCGATCCGCCCAACGCGCCAGATTGTCTGCGTCAACGCCTTCCTTCTTGTAGTCGTGAAAAATGTATTCCACGCCCTGCGCATCCAGCCACTTGCGTGCCTTTTTGACGGTATCGCAGTTTGGAATGCCGTATATTTCGATGTTGGCCATTAAATTGTTTGTCTCTTCGATTTTGATGCGTTTCGTGTTCAGCTCGGTATCGCATAAAACTATGGTCGCAGAACTATTTCCTCCGCGAAAATCAGGGCTTCGCTAACAACCGACTAACGGAGATCGCGTTAATGGGTCCCAACTGATCCTCTAAATAACTTTGGTCAAAAGCCGAGCCTTTGGCGTCCAAGCAACTTCAAGACCGCACTACGCCCTTTTCTAAGTAAACCATAACTACGCTTTGCGCGTTCTTGCGACGAGAAGAATACGCCGTGAGTCATGCCTCCCGAAAGCATCGAGATCGCTTCGGCACCATGCACAATCTCTTCGTCATCCACTATCGCCATTCCATCATCGATCAGCATTCCACTTACGCGAACAATTCGCACGGCATCATGGTCAGGGTGCTCGCGGGCACTCAGCAATTCAATGTCTGGAAAGCGCTTTTTCAAATTCAGATAATCGACATAGCGCGCGCAAAAGGGGCAGTCCCCATCATATATCAGATAGCGCATGGAGTTCCTCTTGATTTGGGTGCGTGCCTCGCTGCTCAAGAAGCGAAGTGAGTATTCTCCCCAGCAGCGGTAGATGAAGCAGGGTATTCCAGCGGAACCAAGGCTCACGTTGGAACGGGGAGGCGATCATCAAGATGAGCAAGATTACAATGTGCGTTGGAAAAGCGATCTCCATCAGGAGAAAAGTGCCTGTATGGAAGACGATGAGAAACCAGCCCCAAGCCTGGTGGAGGCTGGGGCGGAATGCCACTGCAATCGCTACCAGCTGCGCGTAGATAACGCCGAGGAACATTGGCCAGGCAAGCATAGAATTCTCTACAAGGAAGGGACCAAGCAATGGTTGGGTATTGGTCTGGGCCATACGGTCTGCCAGCGTCCACCCAAGAGCATCGGGCGAGAAGTTACCTGGGATTCCTTTCGCCAACGACATGAAGCCCGCAAAAGCCTTCCAGAAGCCTGCCATTGTATAGAACATTAGGATCAGCGCCTGCGCTGCGCCGAAGGTCAAACAGTAAGACAGTTTGCTCCAGCGCCCGGCATGTTCGCCGTCTGTCGCAGGCAGGAAAACGAAAATAAATGCGATCCAGATCCACTCGTGAAAGCCGTGATTTATAGCGCCGAGCGAGACGGGGACGGCCGCGCACAGAAGAATAGTGATAGCAAAGCCTACGCGCCAAACGAGGCTCTCGGGTTTCCAGAACGCTAGGGCTGCAAAGGACGCACAAGCGACGCTAATGATATCGACGACAGCAAGTATTGGCAGCCCGGCAGCCCATTTCAAAGGCCATGCGAGCTCAAGCGGCGGCTCAAAAAGTACGGAATCATGTAGGTCTGGCAGGATGAGCCAAACATAGAGTGCGGACGCGAGATAAAAGTAACGCACATTCTGGTGCGCTAGACGGTAAGCTTTGGAGAGCTTTTCAAACGGCTGCGAACCGAAACGGTCGCCGCCACCCAGAAGGCCGCGAAGCGTGCGCATGTAGTTGGGAGGCATTGTCATCCCTTAGTGTATCTGGCGAAGACCTCGACCGACCGAAGCTTGCCCTGCCTGTAACGCTCGAATGGATGATACCTGACGAGTGCGACTTCATAATCGACATGCGCGGCGTCACGCATGAAGTGTTCTTCGACAAGACCACGAAACGCCCGAATCTTTGCTTCATCTCCACGGTCGATTGCCAAGGCGAACTGGTCCATCAGCTTCATGAATAGAGCGTCGCGCGCTCTTGCTGCGGCAAACTCCTCTGGCAAATCGTAGAAGCTGACAGGCTCGGAAAGTTCTTCACCATTAATGGCGTGGACAAGTGCGATCACGTCACTCTTCTCATCGCTCGTCTGGCTGAACAAGGTCCAGTTGAAGAACGGGAAGTTTTCCAGGCTTCCAGCTGGTGGCGGCACCAATGCGATAGCAACATAGGCCGCGCCAAGCAGAGGGAATGCGAATGCACGATGTCTGTAGGATCGTTGGCTGCTCATCATCATAACACGTAATGAAGAATGGTTAATGTTTAGTTTTTCTTCGGATCGCCCCCATCTCATTGGCAATCCGCGAAAACGCTAGAATCATCGATATTATCGCTGCCCCTTAGTATAGAAACTGGCAGACATTTCGGTATGTCGAGACCTTCTTCACCTAAAATCCGTGAAAGCCAGCCTTATACTTGCCCAAGAGCAGTCCTTCGCCTTCACCTTTGTTTGCAACCCCGGCAACTTGCTCACAATTGGCAATGCCATGGATATCCAGCCACACCATCTCTCTCATTTGCGACAATAAATTCAGTTCTGATCGCGCGCGACGAACCTTCTGGTGTGCGGATTGTCGCAGGCATAGAGCGTGTAATCGGCATACCATTCTCTCTGGCCGCGCGCTTGCATAACAAGGTGTTCGGCTTGCCGGCCCCAGCTTCGCGCCGATGCCTCATCCCGCCATTCGGAAATTGCCACCACCTCGCCATCAGCGGCCTCGTAGCTCTTGAAAGAGAGGTAGCCCCGCTGTTGGCTGGCCAGTTCTTCCATGCGTGCTGCCTGTCGATCATAGGCTGCGGCATCAATGCCGGTGCGTTTGCGATTGCGGAAGACGACAAGGTACATTGCCTCCACCTATCCCAGATGCGCGTCAGCTATGGCAACTGCCAGCGCATCTGCCGCGTCGGCCCCGGCAATCTGCGCGCCCGGCAGCAGAATCTTGAGCATAGCCTGTACCTGCGTTTTGTCCGCCGCGCCGGTGCCTACAACCGCCTTCTTGACCAGCCGCGCCGCGTGTTCGCGCACCTCCAGCCCTGCGGCGCCGCACGCGGCCAGCACCGCGCCGCGCGCCTGTGCCAGCTTGATCGTGCTTTGCGCATTCTTGTTGGCGAAGATTTCTTCTGCCGCTGCGCGATCTGGCGCATGCGTTCCGATCACGGCTGCGATTGCTGCATGAAGATGATCGAGCCGCTGCGCGATCGGCGCTTTGGCGGCGGTTTTCACCTGCCCGTTGGCGATGTGCGAAATACGGCTGCCTTCGATACGGATGACACCCCAGCCGGTGCAGCTGAGCGAAGGATCGAGGCCGATGATCAGCATGGAAAGACAGGACGCGCCATCGCGCTACAGCCGGATGCCGATGCGCGGACCAAATTGCACCATCAGCAGATATAGCCCCACAGTCAGCGCGCAGCCGAGGGTCAGTGACAGCCAGAAGGGCATCCCGGCGCGCAACATCATCGGGATCGCGAGGAACATCGGCAGACTGGGCAGGACAAACCAGAATGTGGCCTCGCTATGGCGTGCCATGTTTTCTGTGTCGGGGCGTGCGCGCCACAAGAAGAGCATTCCCAGAACCGACACTAGTGGCAGGCTGGCTACCAGCGCCGCCATTGCCGGCAGACGTTTCCCGATTTCCGCAATTGCCGCGATCATCGCCCCGGCCAGTGCTGCCTTGGCGATAATCTGCCACATCAGTCGGAGACCTTCTCCATCACCTCATCAGAGATATCGTAATTGCCCCACACTGTCTGCACATCGTCGTCATCATCGAGCACGTCCATCAGCTTGAGCAGAGTCGAAGCGTTCTTTTCGTCCATGTCGACGGTGAGGTTGGGCTTCCAGGCCAGCTTCACGGTTTCAGCCTCTCCTAAAACCTTTTCAAGGTCGGCTGCAACCTGATGAAGATCGTCTGCTGCGGTCCAGATTTCATGGCCGTCTTCCGACGACGCGATGTCTTCCGCACCCGCCTCCATTGCCGCTTCGAGCACCTTGTCCTCACTGCCTGCGGTGGCAGGATAAAGGATGAAGCCCAGCCGCTCAAACCCGTGAACAACGCTGCCTTCGGTGCCCAGATTGCCGCCATGTTTGGAAAATGCCGTGCGCACGGCGGTGGCGGTGCGGTTGCGATTGTCTGTCAGCGTTTCCACGATGATCGCGCTGCCGCCGGGACCATAGCCTTCATAGCGGACCTCTTCGTAATTCTCGTCATCCCCTGCGGTCGCCTTGTCGATGGCGCGCTGGATATTGTCCTTGGGCATGGACTGCGCCTTGGCGGTATTGACCGCGAGGCGCAGGCGTGGGTTCATGTCCGGATCGGGCGTGCCCATCTTCGCCGCCACCGTGATTTCGCGGGAAAGCTTGGAAAAGAGGTTGGACCGCTTTTTGTCCTGCGCACCCTTGCGGTGCATGATATTCTTAAATTTGGAATGGCCTGCCATGGGTTTCGCTAGTCTCGAGATTTATTGTGGGATTAGCCCTTATCGCAGCATTGCGCTGGGTAGCAACCCGGAGGAAAGACGATTCCGCCGGGATGGGACGACGTCAACATCCCCACAGGCGGCATGCGCTAAACGCTAGCGTTTTCGAAGATGTGCTGCGCCTTCGTGCCCGGGCAAGCGGGCATGCGATCACCGAGCTCGATAATCGCGCAGCTAAGGGTGTCCGGCAGATTTTCCAGCACGGACCCGATCGCCCGGACCGGGCTTCACTTCCGCAATTACTGGCCATCACCCCTGCGGCGCAGCGGGCGCCTCAACCCATGCCGAGCGCGGCCTTATAGGTATCGAGAATCATTTCCTGCTCGCTGCGATCATTGGGCTCCATCTTCCGCAGGCGCACAATCTGGCGCATGATCTTGGCATCATATCCTACTGCCTTCGCCTCTAGATAGACGTCGCGAATATCATCGGCGATGCCCTTCTTTTCCTCTTCGAGGCGTTCAATGCGCTCGATCAGCAGGCGCAGGCGGTCGTCGGTGGCTTCGGCCATGGTATAACTCCATAAATGCGAGAATCAGTTGGCCCGTCGTTAGCGGGGCATTCTGGCGCGGTGAAGGCGCTGCATGTCTTCTCCACGCGATTTTACTCCGCGGGCATCACGCCACATCCCAGCCGCATTGCCCGTTACTTGCGCCATGAGGGTCAGAAGAGCGCATTCTGATGGTCGTTGAAAAGATCCGCTGCGTAGCTGACGCTCAACCGCTGGAACTTAGGTTTCGCCGTCAGCAAGTTTGCCCTAGCGAAGATCGGCTGCGTTCTTATGCAGACTGGCGGCCATCGCCTCAATCTGTTCGCGCGTCGCCTCGCTCTGGTGTGTCGCCTTCCATTCATCCATCGGCATGCCGTGGATCAACTCCCGTGCAGCTGCCTTGTCACCATCAAACCCCGCGTCGATTATCCAGTCGGACAGGCAATTGCGGCAAAAACCGGCAAGCCCCATCAGCTCTATGTTTTGTGCATCATGGCGATGGCGCAGATGGCGTACCAGCCGCCGGAATGCCGCGGCCGCCACATCATCGGGCAAGGTGTCGATTGGATCAGGTTGCTCACGCATACCAATGTGTCCTTGAACATGGTTAGAGGATGCTTGTCTTGTCGCATGCCAATGGCATAGGCACAATGCATGGAACAGCAGCAAAATCCGAGACTCGATCCTCGCGGTCGCAAGGTCAAGATCCTTGCCACAACCGGGCCAGCCACCGCCAATCCAGATGTGCTCCGCAATTTGTTCCTTGCTGGTGCCGATGCTTTCCGCGTGAATATGAGCCATGGTGAACACGAGGTCCACGCACAGACAATCGCAAACATCCGCGCGCTGGAACGCGAATTCAGGCGGCCCATCGCAATTCTGGCCGATCTTCAGGGCCCCAAGCTTCGTGTTGGCAAATTTGCCGATGGCCGTGCCACTATCGCGCATGGTGCCAGCTTCACCTTTGATCGCTCAACTGAACCAGGTAATGCGGCCCGCGTAGAACTGCCGCATGCAGAGATTTTCAATGTCATCGAGGAAGGTCAACGCCTGCTGGTCAATGACGGGAAAATCCGCCTGCGGGTAAAGTCGATCAGCGCCGATGCCATTGTCTGCAAGGCGGAAGTTGGCGGCGTGATATCGGATCGCAAGGGGGTGAATGTCCCCGATACCGAAATTCCCATTCCCGCGCTCACCGACAAGGATCGCCGCGACCTCGCTTTTGCGATGGAGCAGGGTGCCGATTGGATCGGCCTGTCATTTGTCCAGCGCCCCGATGACCTTGCCGAGGCGCGCAAGCTGATGATCGGCGCGGACGGAAAACCGCGCGGCGCGCTTTGTGCCAAGATCGAAAAGCCGCAGGCAATCCATCGCCTGCACGAGATCATTGATCTGGCAGACGGTATCATGGTCGCGCGCGGCGATCTGGGCGTAGAGCTTAATCCCGAAGAAGTGCCACCGCTGCAGAAGAAAATTGTCAATGCCACCCGCCTGACCGGCAAGCCAGTTATCGTGGCTACGCAGATGCTCGAATCCATGATTGAAAGCCCTGCGCCAACCCGCGCAGAGGTGTCCGATGTTGCCAACGCCGTCTATGACGGTGCCGACGCAGTAATGCTCAGCGCAGAAACCGCAGCTGGTGACTGGCCCGAAGAAGCCGTCTTAATGATGGCCAATATCGCAAAACAGGTGGAACAGGACGAATCCTACCTGCCCCGCGTGCGCATGCTGGACACCCCGCCTGACGCAACCACTGCCGATGCGCTGGCACATGCCTGCATGACGATTGCCGATACGGTGAAGATCAATGCGATTACCGTCTTCACATCATCAGGCAGTTCTGCCCGCCGCGTCGCACGCGAACGGCCGGCTGTTCCTGTCATGGTGCTCACCCCCAGCGATGAAGTCGGAAGGCGCGTGGCGCTGCTATGGGGCACACATCCCGTCATCACCCGCGACATCGGCAGTTTTGAGGAGATGATCGCCAAGGGTAAACGCATGGCGCTGCGCCACGGTTTTGGTGGATCGGGCAGCCGACTTGCGGTGATGGCAGGCGTGCCATTCGGCCAGTCCGGCGCCACCAACCTCGTCCACGTGGTTTCGGTGCAGGGTGACGAATTGAAGAATTACGAAAGCTGATCCAGCCGCGGGGCAATAATGGTCCCCTGCCGCCCCAAAGGGCAATGCTGCTTTTCGACGAGATGGAAGACAATGGAGCGGGCGAGGCGATTCGAACGCCCGACCCCAACCTTGGCAAGGTTGTGCTCTACCCCTGAGCTACGCCCGCTCACTGACGCTCATCCGAAAGGTCCTTCCGGATGGGGAGCGGCGCGGTTAGCACCAGCTTGCCACCCCCGCAAGAGATAATCGTGCTGTTTTGGCTCCCCTTTGAAACATTAGGCCGCCACTATCCGATAACCCCTTCACAAACTGCACACTGACGCCACATTGGGCCCTTATCCGCACGTAACTTTTACAGGAGCATCACCTTGGCAAGCATGGGCCTCAATATTGACGAACAAAAAGCGGTCGACCGTTTTCGCAAGCAGGTGGTGGAACCCAGCCAGACCAAGCTGGTGATCGTCGATTTCTGGGCCGAATGGTGCGGTCCGTGCAAGGCGCTGGCGCCGATGCTGGAAAAAGTGGTCGCCGAATATTCCGACAAGGGCGTGCTTCTGGCCAAGATCGATGTGGATGAGGAAAAGTTCATCGCGGCCCAGTTTCAGGTCCAGTCCATCCCCACGGTCTATGCCATATTCAAGGGCCAGCCTGTCGCCG
The DNA here is from genome assembly GCF_001077815.2 of Aurantiacibacter atlanticus. Lineage (GTDB taxonomy): Bacteria > Pseudomonadota > Alphaproteobacteria > Sphingomonadales > Sphingomonadaceae > Alteraurantiacibacter > Alteraurantiacibacter atlanticus. The sequence goes on from NZ_CP011310.1 coordinate 168,794, forward strand.
ATTTGACCTCCGCGCGCACGGAATCGCAGCTGAAATCCGCTCTCGACGAGCTGCTGAAGCAATTGCCGGTGCAGCCGGGTGCTGGCGGTGCGGAAGACGAAATGGCACAGATGGAAGCCCAGCTTGCCGAGATGATCGCCATGGGCGAAGAACTGCTCGCTGCAGAAGAGCATGACAAGGCGATTGAGCTTTATTCGCAAATCTCCCAAGGCGCCCCACCTCCCCTGGCGCAGAAGCCCGAAGTACAATCTGGCCTGATCCGCGCGCTGATCGCTGCCGGACGCACCGAGGAAGCGCGCGCCGCTTTCGACAATCTGCCAGAGGATGTGCAGGGCGATCCGCTGGTGCAGCAGGCGCAGACTGCGATTGAACTGGCCGGAACCAAGGTCGATGACAGCGAATTGCAGGCATTGCGCGCCGCGGCAGCCGAACGTCCGGCTGATAATGCAGCTCAACTGGCATTTGCCGAAGCGGCCTTTGCGGCTGGTGAACGTGACGAAGCAGCCGATGTGCTGCTACGCGCGATCAAGGCATCGGGTGAAGGCGAAGACGGTGAAGCGGATGAAGTAAAGGCTAAACTGCTCCAGATCTTCGAAGCAGTAGGACTGGAAGATCCGTGGGTTTCAGCCCAGCGCCGCAAGCTTTCATTGCTGTTGTTCGGATGAGCGGAACGCGTCTTTCCATCTTTCCGCTGACAGGTGCGATCCTGTTTCCCGGGCTGCAATTGCCGCTCCATATATTCGAGCCGCGATATCGCGCGATGGTTGGCGATTCGCTGGCTCGTGACCGCAGAATTGCGATGATCCAGCCGACCGAACCGGAGGATGATGCCCCGCTTTACGGGATTGGTTGTGTGGGCAAGATTACCGATGTGCAAACCAGTGAGGACGGGTTGTATAACATCGTCCTGGAAGGCGAGGCGCGTTTCCGTATCCTGCGCGAACTCAGCGTCAATACGCCGTTTAGGCAGGTCGAGGCAGAATTGATCGAAGAGCCTGCCGAGGAGTATCTCTCATTGGGTGAACGCGCCAGCTTTGAGCATGAGGCGCGCAAATTTGCCGATGCACAGGGCTATGCGATTGACTGGGATTCGGTCGCGCAACTGGATGATGTCACGCTTATCAACGGGGTATCGCAAATTGCGCCATTCGATGCCGCCGCCAAGCAGGGCCTGCTCGAAGCGCCTAACCTGCGCGAAAGGTGCGATCTGCTAGTGTCCTTGCTGGAGTTTTTCGCCAAGGGCGATCCCGATGAAGGTCACGTCACGCTTCAGTAGCGCATTCAGACGTTGAAACTGCCGCGCAATCCGTCAATCACATATTGTGCGGCCAGCGCGGCGAGCAGCACGCCAAGCAATCGCGTAATCACCGCTTCTACCCGCGCACCAAGCATGCGGATCAGCGGACCCGCCGCCATCAGCGCAACCATGGTGAGAAGCAGCACAGCGCCAAGCGCGCCTAGGACGACCAGCGTTTCGTCCAGCCCTTCTGCCTCATTCTGCAACAGCATGATGGCGGCAATCGCGCCTGGACCTGCCAGCATCGGCATCGCCATGGGGAAGACCGAGACATCCTCGACCTCTGGTGTGGCGGCAACCTTTTCGGCGCGTTCCTCACGCCGCTGGGTGCGCTTTTCAAAAACCATTTCCCAGGCAATCCAGAACAGCATCAGGCCGCCTGCAATGCGGAAACTGTCAAGCTCAATATGCAGCGCGCCCAGCAGATCCTGCCCGAAGAGGGCGAATACAAGCAGTATGATTGCCGCGATCACGCAAGCCCGCATCGCCATATTGCGGGCCTGCGCAGGCGTCGCACCCTTTGTCAGCCCGGCATAAATTGGCGCGCAACCCGGCGGATCGATCACCACGAACAGCGTGATAAAGGCGGAAAGGAACAGTTGGAGCACGGCTTGTTACTGACCTTGTGGCGATGGCGCAGATGCGGGGTCTGGCGGAACGGTGAAATCCAGTGCCTGTTCCCAGACACCATTGCGCAGCCAATCCACGACGACACGACGGGTTCCATCTGCGTGATGTTCCCACCTGTATTGCAATGTCCAGTCATCGGACTGGCGCGTGCGACTTTTTACATTGTCGGCCAGTTCTGCCTCAGGCGGCAGGGCGATGGGGCCACCGCGCGCGCAATCGGCCACGCGCCCGTCGATCGCAGTCATGCCGGGAACGATGATTGCGTCCTCGGGAATATCCGGCGCGGTGCGCGGCGCTGGCTGCGGATTATCGGGCGCGGCCATTTCATATGACCATTTATAGCCGCGGTCGCTCTGCAGATCCCACGCGGTGACATAACTGCCCAGAAGTCCTTCTGGGTCCTGGAACCGCCCGAAACTGACCGCCAATGTGCCATCGCAGCTCGACCAGACGGCGGTGGGCGACCAGGCGACGGCCTCCGCCGGGTCTGCCAGTTCTGCAAGAAAAGAGGCGGCAGGGATCGTTCCATCACGGCCATGCAGCAAGGCGCCCGTAGCGGCATATTCGCGCGAGGCGGTCCACTGGCCTTCATCGCGGGCCTTGCGCGCAAAAGCGATATCGGCAGCGACAACGCGGCCCGGATCACCAATCGTATCGAGCCGATCCAGGACGGAGGCAGCCTCACGCCCCTGCCGCTTTCGCTGCTGCGCCTGGGAGGAAGTGCAAGCTGACAAGAGCGCGGCCAGTGCGATTGCGAAGACAAGATTGCGCGCCGTCATGAAATTCCTATGCGCCCAAACGGACGCTGTAAATGGAGTATCAGGCGATATTGCCAAGAATGATGATGACTGCATTAAGCAGCAGGATCAGCACCAGCGGCGAAAAGTCTATCGCGCCTGTTGCAGGCAACAACCGGCGGATTGGCTGCAGCAGCGGATCGAGCAGTGACTGGATCGAGCGGTAGACCTGCGTCAGGAACTGGTTGCTGGGGCTGATCACGTTGAAGGCGAACAGCAGCCCGATAACGAACTGGATAATGACCAGGAAGATGATCGCATTCACGACCATGCTGAGAATCTGGATAATGGCGATCACGCGTTTTTCCCGTCTGTATTGTCAGGCGTGGCGGCAAGCCTGCCGATAGATTTGACCCAGAGGCAATCTAGGCGCGCTGACGCCCAGTCTCAAGCCGTAGTATTTGGAGTTGATGTTTGTCATGATATTTAGGTCGCACTGCATCAGGGTGGCGGAGCTAGCTCCCTGACTGGCAGGCGCTGACGAGAGTGCCTGCACCGCGACTGGTGAAGAACTCCAGCAGCATGGCATGGGGCACACGCCCATCCAGCACCACGGCGGCTTCGCAGCCCGCCTCTACCGCATCCACACAGGTTTGCAGCTTGGGTATCATCCCACCGCTGATCGTGCCGTTTTCCCGCAGTTCGGCAATGTCGGCGGGTTGCAGGTCGGTCAGCAGATTGCCCTGCTTGTCGAGCACGCCGGCAACATCGGTCAGCAGGAACAGTCGCGCCGCACCCAACGCTGCGGCAATCGCACCTGCCATGGTGTCGGCATTGATGTTGTAAGTGTGCCCCGCCCCGTCTGATGCGATGGGAGCGATGATCGGAATCATGCCCGCATCGCTCACGGTCTTGAGGACACTGGTATCGACTGCCACCGGCTCTCCGACAAAGCCGAGATCCACCGCCTGTTCGATCTGGCTGCCCGGATCCTTTGCCGTCCGCTTGACCTTTTCGGCACGCACCATCTTGCCATCCTTGCCCGACAGGCCAAGCGCCTTGCCTCCGGCCTGATTGACCCAGCCAACCAATTCCTTGTTGATAGAGCCGGATAAAACCATTTCGGCAATCTCGGCGGTGGCCTTGTCGGTCACGCGCAGACCGTCGACAAATGTGCTTTCGACACCCAGTTTCTTCAGCATGGCGCCGATCTGCGGGCCGCCGCCATGCACGACGACCGGATTGATACCGACAGCCTTCAGCAAGACGATATCTTCGGCGAAATCTTCCGCCGCAGCCGGATCGCCCATTGCATGGCCACCGTATTTCACCACGAAGCTGCGGCCTGCATAGCGCTGGAAATAGGGCAGCGCCTCGATCAGTGTCTCGGCCTTGGTCAGCATGGTTGCGTCGCTGGGCTGTGGATTGACAGTATTGGTCATGGGAGCGCGCAATAGTGTGCAAGTCTGCCAAGGGCCAGCAATTTGCGCTATCCAATTACCGGGGACGGGCAGAACAATTGTGTTCCGCGACTTAACGAGAAATCAATAAAGGCAGGCGACAGTGTGGCATAGCAGAATTCGCTCTTCACTTGGCTTTCCCGGCCAATTGGAGTGACAGGAGGTTGTTCATGAACGAACCGGCCAATTCAGATACTACCAAAGGGCGCCGCAAGACGGATCGCCGCAAGTCCGATATGCCTCGCGATGGCGTGGATCGCCGTATGGGTGATCGCCGCAGTAGCCCGCGCATTTTGGCACAGTAGGCCCCACTCCAGCCGCTGGTTGTTTCTGGCCTTCGCGCCCTGCTTGCGGCAAGACTGCGTGCCATGAAAAAGAAGCTTTATGAAGACAGGCTCGAGGCGCTTGAGCATGAACTGGTTGCTATGGCCCGCTGGGCAAAAGCCACCGGCGAGCGCATTTGCGTGCTGCTCGAAGGGCGCGATACGGCGGGCAAGGGCGGCACGATCAAGGCCATTGCCGACAGGGTGAACCCGCGCCAGTGTCGCATAGTCGCGCTGCCCAAGCCCAGCGATGTGGAGCGCACGCAATGGTATTTCCAACGCTATGTGCCGCACCTCCCCGCCGCAGGAGAGATCGTGCTGTTCGATCGCAGCTGGTATAACCGCGCTGGCGTCGAAAAAGTGATGGGCTTTGCCAGCGATACGGAGGTTGACAAATTCCTGCGCGAAGTGCCGGTCTTCGAAAGATTGCTGGTCGATGATGGCATCAGGCTTTTCAAATACTGGTTAAGCGCAGATCAGGCCCATCAGGAGGAACGCTTTGCCGAACGGCTGGAGGACCCGCTCAAACGCTGGAAGCTTTCGCCCATCGACATAAAGGCGCGCACGAAGTTTGCCGATTACAGCGCCGCGAGGGAGGCCATGTTTGCCGCCACGCATACAGATCACGCGCCATGGACCGTGGTTGACTACAACGATCAGAAGCACGGCCGCCTTACGCTGATCCATGACCTGCTCGATCGCCTGCCCGATACACACATCCCCGATCAACCGCTCGACTGGCCAGCGCTTGACCATGCGCCGCTGGATGAGGCGTTCGATCTGCTCCGGCCGATTGCACCCTATCCGCTGGACGATTGATCCCTGCTATAGCCCTGCCATGAGCATGATTATGACCATCACCCTATCACCCGCCCGCCTTGCCGCCGCCTTCGCCACGCTGGCTCTTGCCGCCTGTGCCAGTACGCCATCCATTCCCGCCCTGCCGCCATCGCAGGAGGCATATTGGGACAATCTGGCAAGCCATTGCGGGAATGCCTATGCGGGCGGCCTTGCCAGTTCGGATGAGCGGGATGCCGATTGGGCGGGCAAGCGCATGGTGGCCCACTGGGCGCAATGTTCGCCCACCCGCATTGCCATCGCCTTCCATGTGGAGGACGCTGGCGAGGCGGAGGGATGGAACCGCAGCCGCACCTGGATCGTCACCCGCACCTCCGATGGCCTGCGCCTCAAACACGATCACCGCCATTCTGATGGCACGCAGGACGCCGTCACCCAATATGGCGGCGATACGCTGTCATCCGGCACTGCCCGCGTGCAGGATTTCCCCGTCGATGCCTTTTCCATCGCCCTGTTCGAGCGTGAGGGACTGGACGCATCGCTCACCAATATCTGGCGCGTGGAGGTGGACCCGGCAGACCAGCGCGCCGCCCGCTTTGCCTATCAACTCACCCGCCGCAACGATCCCACCCGCCTGTTTCGCGTGGAATTTGATGCAAGCCGCAATATCGCCGTCCCGCCGCCTGCCTGGGGCTGGTAGAGCACGGCCCTGCCGCGATCAGGGTGACAAAGGTTACACAGTGTCACCCTGCCCGATAGGGCCAGAACCCGCGCAATTCTGCGGGTTTTCACGCCATGACGCAGGGTGACACCTTTGCACATAAAACGCAGTTTCACAGGCGCAGCGCATCCATCAATTGCACCCAACCTTGGTGGGCGCTGGCACCTGTGTAGGAAAGTGCTAGGCTGGCGGTGATGAACCAGACGCAATCCGATCCGCACAGGCAATCGCCCGAAGCCGACACCGGAGCCGGCACCCCCTACGGCACCGGCCCCGGCACCGGCATCACGTTACAAAAACCGCTGATCGTGGGCTTGCTCTATCTGCTCAACATCTTCCTTGGGTTTTCCGTCTTTGTCGGCCTCATCCTCGCCTATGTCTGGCGCGGCGAGGAGGGGACGCAAGACTGGGAGCGCACCCATTACACCTATCTCATCCGCACCTTCTGGATCGGACTGGCGATAATGGCCGTGATTGGCGCGGTGTGGCTCTTGATGTTTATATCGATGGCAACAACAGGGCAGTTTAGCGGAGCAGGAGAGGCGGAACCTGAAGTCTTCCTCACCATGATCATCGGAATGATATTGGCCATTGTCGGCATGATCTGGTTCTGCCTGCGCGCCATTTTGTCGATAGTGAAGGCAGGCGGCCAGCAACCGATGCAAAGGCCGGAGACTTGGCTGTTCTGAGCCAAGGCAGGCGGCATTTGCCGCTTGCGCTTTAGCCAATTCTGGCAACACTTGGCCGTGTGTCGAACATTCTGAAATTTCGCCGCGACCCGAAATGGATGCGCGAATTGAAGCGCAAGGCCCGCGCGCCCAAGCCGCCACCGCGCGGGGGCGGCACATTCTGGAAGCGGGCGCTTCGCGCCATTGGCCGCTGGCGGCTGGCTATCCTGATTGCAATAATGTTGATCGTGGGCGCGGATTCCTATCGCGGCGGGGCGGCGGCGCATTGGAATATCCTGCCGTGGACACCCGAGCCAACGGCTACTGACGCAGAGGCCGCGTGGTTCCAGATATGCAAGGGCGCAATCCGCTATACTTGCGTGATCGATGGCGACACGATCTGGTATCGCGGCGAGAAGATCCGCGTGCTCGGCATCGACGCGCCCGAGGTTTCCTCACCGGGATGCCCGCGCGAAGAGGAACTGGGCGAGCGCGCCACCTATGCCTTGCGCGATATCCTCAACGAAGGCCCCTTCACCCTAAGCCGCGACGGCTTTGAACCCAATCGCGATATCTACGACCGCCTGCTCCGCCGCGTCACACGCGAAGGCGAGCCGATTGCAGAACGGCTGATCTGGCAGGGACTGGCCGTGCGCTACCGCGCGGCGGGGCCGGGTTGGTGTGATTGAGAGGGACTTAGTCCGGCCATTCCGCGAGATAGACGGCCAAGAAAACGAGCAGCACCAACTGCGCAGCAGCGATGAAATGAAGGTCGCTGCTGAAAGGTTGTTTGCGTGTCTTGTGGCGGAAAATCTGCCGACCCGCGTAGGCCCCCAACGTGCCGCCAAGCAGCGCCCACCCCAGTAGAGTAGCTTCGCTGATACGAGATTGGCCAGTCTCGGCGTACCACTTATCCGTCCCGAAGGCGGCGAAGCTGACGAAGCTGATCCCGATCAAGTAATAGGTGAGCCACTCGGCAGTCACCAGTTCGAAAATCGCCAAGGCGCGCTGCTCCCGTCAAACCGAAGATCGGGATGTAAGTCGGTTTTGATTTACAGGAAGTAAAGCGCTTGGTCCGCCGTGTAACCTGCGCAAGCGACGCTATTTTGGATCGTAACTTGTTGCAATGGATGACAGTGAGGCATCGGGTCGTCGAGCTGAAAATATTTGGGCAAATTGCACCACTTTCCACGTGGTGATCCCGAGGTCTTAAGCTCCAAATGCACCGCTTCCCATCATCTTCCCAAGGTCAAATTCCCGCTGAGCTTTCTCAGATAAATTATGCAAAAGCGCATGATCTTCTACCAGCTTTTTGAATTTATCACGCCCCTCGCCATAACAACAATTCACCGCAATCAGAATGAGTTCGGACTCAGAAAGTGTCGCGCGGAGGATTTGAATATAGAAATGCTTTTCGTCGGTTGCTGACCTGTCAACATAGCGGACCAGATGGTATAAAAATCGGAAATAGTGCCCGAGATCATTCTGATATTTTTCGTAGGTCTTTTCCCACGATCTCATCATTCCCGCCGCGCCGCGATGCCGGAGGAAGTAAACCATTGCACGAAACGCGTCTTGGCCGGTTCGTTGTGGACCTGAGCCGTCTAAGTCTACTGACGCTACGTTCTGACGATGATGATCGAGAAGTTGAAAGAAGGTTCTCTCGAAAGTGACTTCAGCCGCGAGCTTGTCGGCATTATCTTCTCGAGCGCGCACTCGTTCGAATTCACTCCGTTGGCTGCGAAAGGTAGCGATTGCGCTAAGAGCTGCTAACGAAGCCATCGCAGCGCTTAGCGGGCCAAAAGCGTCCCCGAACGCTCCAGGATTTGAGAAATTCCAATCTAGGCCGGCGGGATTCCATCCCGCCCCACTCAACGTTACGAACAGTGCCCAAGCTACAAACAGGGTCGCAACGATGACAAAAACCCGTCGGTCAATCGGGATCATCAATGACTACCAGCTGTGGCAACACAAACATTGCTTGTTGGAGTTCGTTTTTCTCGTCAAACCAAGTGCAACGAACATCTTTGCCTTCTAGCCAAGAAACGGTCATGACTGGACCTCCTGACTTTAGTTGAACTAAGTCTCCGGAATTCATAACCCAACCCTACTCCGCAGCTTGCGTAGTGCTGTCCCCGAACATGTCCGGACCTTCGTCCACGACCACTTCCTCATTCGCGGCGCTGGCCTTGCGGCGCTTGTCGAAATTGCCCCACACGTCGTTCCAATTGCCCTTGGTCGCGGCCTTGGAATATTCGGTGGCGCGGGTTTCGAAGAAGTTGGCGTGCTCCACACCGTTCAATAGCGGGGCGAGCCAGGGGAGCGGGTGGTCTTCGACCATGTAGATGCTCGGCAGGCCAAGCTGGCTGAGGCGCCAGTCCGCGATGTAACGGATGTATTTCTTGATTTCCTTGGCCGTCATGCCGGGCACGGGGCCTTGTTCGAACGCCAGATCGATGAAGGCATCTTCCAGCCGCACCGTTTTCTGGCACATGTCCATAATGTCTTCCTTGACCGATTTGGTCAGGCAATCGCGCTCTGCACAAAAGGCGTGGAACAGGCGGGTGATGCCTTCGCAATGCAGGCTTTCATCGCGCACCGACCAGCTGACGATCTGCCCCATGCCCTTCATCTTGTTGAAGCGCGGGAAGTTCATCAGCATGGCAAAGCTGGCGAATAATTGCAGCCCTTCGGTAAAGCCGCCGAACATCGCCAGCGTGCGGGCAATGTCCTGATCGGTATCGATACCGAATTCCTGCAGATAATCGTGCTTGTCCTTCATCTCCTCATATTCGAGGAACATGCCATATTCGCTTTCAGGCATACCGATGGTGTCGAGCAGGTGCGAATAGGCAGCGATGTGCACCGTTTCCATATTGGAAAAGGCGGCGAGCATCATCTTCACCTCGACCGGCTTGAACACGGAGCCGTATTTTTCGTGGTAGCAATCCTGCACCTCGATATCGGCCTGGGTGAAGAAGCGGAAAATCTGGGTGAGCAGATTGCGTTCATGATCGGTGAGGTTCTGCGCCCAGTCGCGGCAGTCCTCTCCCAAGGGCACTTCCTCGGGCATCCAGTGCACCTGCTGCTGCCGTTTCCAAAACTCATAGGCCCAGGGATATTCAAAGGGCTTGTAGGTGTTACGAGGTTCGAGCAACGACATCTGGTATCTCCGGCTTTGTAGGCGAACGTCCTATATAGGGAATTTCGCCGGTGATTCGATAGCAAAGCGGGGTTTTCGTCGGGGGATAAAGCGGCATTGCTTCCGGCCGTGACGGGGCAGGCCGCAAAGTTCGCCAATGTCAGGAAGCAGATTGCGCGGCGGCGCTCAGCGTTCGTCCGCGTTGAAGCGGCGCGAAATTTCCAGCGCAACAAGAATCGGCGTCGCCCACAGCCACGTCAGCAGCGATGCCTCACGCCAGCCGCCGCCATCCAGCGGCAGACGCGGCGAACAGACATAGATCTCAACCAGCGTTTCTGGCTGGCAGGTGGAAGGCCAATAAGCGCCCGAATACAGGAACACGCCGAGCATCAGCCACAAGGCCTGCGAGACATACAGAACGAAATAGCGCGATACCTTGACCTCGCCATAGCCGTGATGCGTCGGAAAGCGCTTGTGTGCCCTGCTCTTCATTCCCTCGCGGTAACCGATAAATGGTTAGGGAAGCCTTACCTCGTGCCGCTTTGCTTGGCCTTGTGCTTGAGGCATGGGGCTTATTTATGAGCAATGTAGCAGGAATTTCACCGACATTGGCTGCCTATCTGGCGCGAATCGGATTGGCGGGTGCGCCCAGTGTGGATGGCTGCGGGCTGGCAGCGATGCAGGCAGCGCACCGGCAGACCATTGCGTTTGAAAACCTCTCGGTCAGGCTGGGTGATGCGGTGCAATGCGATAGCGCATCGGCCTTTGCCAAGCTGGTCACGGCGCAGCGCGGGGGCTTTTGCTTTGAACATAACCAATTGCTTGCGGACATGCTGGGAGAGGCAGGGTTCGATTGCCGCCTGCTGTTGGCCCGCGTGCTGCTGGGTAATCCGGCAACCATCCCTGCGCGCACCCATTGCCTGCTGCTGGCAGAGCTGGCGGATGGCCCCTGGATTGCCGATGCGGGTTTTGGCGGAAGCTATGCACCGCCCATGCCGCTGATCGATGGCGCGCTGGCCCAAAGCGGCGATGGCGCCCACCACCGCCTCACCCGCATGGACGATGCCGGCGCGCTTGCCGGATCATTTCTGCTGGAGCGCAAGGGGCCTGCGGGTTCGACCGACGGGCGCGGCGCAGGGGGCGCTGCGTGGGAGCCGCAATATGCTTTCGATTTGGCGCCCGTCCTGCCGTCCGATCTGGCAATGGGGTGCCATTGGTCCGCCACCCACCCGCAATCGCGCTTTACCAAGGTGACGGTCGCCAGCCTCTGCCTGCCCGATGGCTTTGCCAGCATGGTCGACAGGCAGTTCACAAGCTGGCGTATGGAAGAGGCACCGGCGCGGCGCGACATTGCAGATGCGGCGGAATATCGTGAATTGCTGGAAGTGCGTTTCGGCATCGCGCTGGGCGCTGCTGACATCGCGCGGCTGCCCTTGTGGGATTAGCCCGCGAAGCCACCCGGAAAAGCTCGCCGCCCTAGCAGAACCGTTGAGTATTGTGTTCGGACATGGGCTTGAATTCCGCTGGCGTGCCATGCTCCGAAAAATCGACATTATGAGTGTTCTGGAACTGGCCGAAGGCTTCCGGTGTCAACGGGGTGACGAAGGTCACGCCGCACTGGCCATCATCGCACCATTTCACCGTGGCCGAGTAAGGCCCGCGACCGGCAATGATGACCTGCAATTTGAAACCGCGCGGCAGCTTGTCATTGCCACTTGCGAACCTGCATCCGCTGACCGACAGATCACACAAATGCACATGCACCGGCTGGCCGAAACCGGTGTAATATTTGCCCGGCACCGTCAGGACTTTTCGGGGGGTCTGCCGCGTCTGCATGGCCCCATGCGATAATGCGAAGTGGTTTAGGAGCAGTAAAACGCCCCAATCCCACCTAGCCGCGCCGACGCTTCCTTGATCCGAAGACACTTCCCCCGCCCAGCACCGTCACCCCCAGAAAGAACCCGAAATCGTACCAGCCACCACTGTTGGGACCCCATACACTGCGATGTCATCGCTGAAGAGCGAGCCTATCCATGCCCATGGGAATATGAAACCGTGCCACAGTCCCCACCAGAAACCGGGCGCGGACGCCTGTTGCGAAATGCCCGCATCGATCTGACTGGCGCAGCCCGAAAGCAGCAGGGCCGCCGCACAAAATACGGCGGCCCCAGTGATCTTGCGACAAGCAGTCAAAAACGTTTCGCGTTTACTGACACGCCAGACATTCATCATAATCCGTTGTCGGCAGCTCATATTTGGCGGGATCGGCGGTGTTGTCCGCTTCCACGCCGCCGGCAAAGCCAGCGCGCTGCACGCTTTTGGAGCGCAGATAGTAGAGCGATTTGATGCCCTTTTCCCATGCCTGGAAATGCAGCATTGCCAGATCCCACTTATCGACATCGGCAGGGATGAACAGGTTCAGCGATTGCGCCTGATCGATGAAGGGTGAACGGTCAGCGGCAAATTCGAGCAGCCAGCGCTGGTCTATTTCGAAGCTGGTCTTGAACGCGGCCTTTTCCTCTACCGAGAGGAAATCGAGATGCTGGACGCTGCCGTCCTTTTCCAGAATGGAGTTCCACACATTGTTGGAATTCTTGCTCTTTTTATCGAGAATCTTTTCCAGATAAGGGTTCTTCACGATGAAGCTGCCAGACAGCGTCTTATGTGTGTAGATATTGGCCGGTATCGGTTCGATACAGGCGCTGGTGCCACCGCAGATGATGGAAATCGACGCGGTCGGCGCGATTGCCATCTTGCAGCTGAAACGTTCCATTGCGCCCATATCCTCTGCATCGGGGCAGGGGCCGCGTTCCTTGGCCAGCATCATGCTCGCCTCATTCGCCTTGGCGTTGATGTGCTTGAACATCTTCAAGTTCCAGACCTTGGCCATCGGGCTTTCAAAGCCGATGCCCTTGGACTGGAGGAAAGAGTGGAAGCCCATCACGCCCATGCCAACGCTGCGTTCGCGCATGGCCGAATATTTGGCGCGCGCCATTTCGGCAGGAGCACGATCGATATAATCCTGCAGGACGTTGTCGAGGAAACGCATCACGTCCTCGATGAACTGCTTGTCGCCTTCCCATTCTTCCCATTTTTCAAGATTGAGCGAGGACAGGCAGCATACCGCTGTGCGATCATTGCCAAGGTGATCGACACCTGTTGGCAGGGTGATTTCGCTGCACAGATTGGACGTGGAAACCTTCAGGCCCAGATCGCGGTGATGCTTGGGCATCATGCGGTTCACCGTGTCGGAGAACACGATATAGGGTTCACCTGTGGCCAGCCGCGTTTCGACCAGCTTCTGGAACAGGCTGCGCGCATCCACCGTCTTGCGCACGCTGCCGTCCTTAGGGCTGAGCAGATCGAAGGTTTCACCGGAGCGCACTGCTTCCATGAATTCATCGGTCAGCAGCACGCCATGATGCAGATTGAGCGCCTTGCGGTTGAAATCGCCCGAAGGTTTACGGATTTCGAGGAATTCCTCGATTTCAGGGTGGTGCACATCGATATAGCAGGCGGCCGATCCGCGCCGCAGCGAGCCTTGCGAAATCGCCAGCGTCAAACTGTCCATCACCCGCACGAAAGGGATGATGCCGCTTGTCTTGCCGTTCAGGCCCACCGGCTCTCCGATACCGCGCACATTGCCCCAATAGGTGCCAATGCCGCCGCCCTTCGAAGCGAGCCAGACGTTCTCGTTCCACGTGTTGACGATACCATCAAGGCTGTCGGACACCGAATTGAGATAGCATGAAATCGGCAGTCCGCGCCCGGTCCCACCATTCGACAGCACAGGCGTTGCCGGCATGAACCACAGTCGCGAGATGTAATCATACAGGCGCTGCGCATGTTCGGCATCATCGGCATAGGCATCGGCGACGCGGGCAAACAATTCCTGATAATCTTCACCCGGAAGCAGATAACGATCAGTCAGCGTTTCCTTACCGAATTCTGTAAGATTGGCGTCGCGCGACGGATCGGTCTTCACGGTAAAGCGGCGTGCGTTCACGCGCTTGCTGTCTTCACGTGGCCTTTCTTCAGACACTTCATCCTGTGCAACGGCCTTGGCCACTTCGGCCATGGCGGTCGCCGTCGCCTCTGTCAGCGCATCGCTGCCCTTGTCTGCGGTATCCATTTCAATCGCTTTCCTAGCTGCCGTTGCAATCGGCCTGGCCTTTTTTGCGGCAGTTTTTGTGGTATCGACGCCAGTGTCTGCGCCCGCATCTGGGCCGGCATCGGTGGGGGCATCACCCGTGATATTTTCGTCCAGACCCATCGCCGTATCGTCTCCGTTTCGAAATTCCATCTGCCCCGTTCCTGTTCTTTCGGGGGACATCGGGCGTTCGCGCCCATCACCCCACTATGTTCTACATGTGTTCGACTCGTGGGGCTGTCATCCCTGTCTAGCCGTTCACGCCACTTTTCTCACCCAAAGTGATGCAAAAACTTGTCCCCCGCCTCTACCGGAGCGCCCCTAACCAGAGAATCGTGCCCCTTCGTGCAAAGCTGCACCTTCAAGGCGAAAATCTAGGTCTTGTGGGTGTCCCCGGCATTACGACCACAACCCCTTGTGAATCGGCTTAGGTTCGCATGCAAGGGGGTTAAGGGTAATTTACTAGTGATCTTGACCTATTCTTATTGGTGTATGACCCACACAACACGCCGCGACGCGTGGACTTTCCAAGGCTCGCGGGCCGCGCAAGGGGCAAAAGCAATCTGCGGAAAAAAATCTGTGCAATTGCGCGATTCTGAATCAAGAGAATCGTTCGTTGTAACAATACTACAGATTGTGGAGTTCGGCGCGACCAAGGTAGACGAAACGTGCTTGTGCTATAAACAGGGCAGCATTCCGACGACATTGCAGGATGGGCCAACATGATCTCTTTTTTCAAGGCCGTACCCTTCGGGGCGTTCCTCGCCCTTATTGTGGCCCTGTTCATGGGATCGGGCGGCGCGACGGGCGGGATGCTCAACATCACGAAGGTGGATGTATACTATCCCGAGCTGATGATGGATTTCAGCTTTTACTGGAGCTGGATGCTGTTCCTGGCCGGAACCTTCCTCGCCTTCATCTTCCTCCTGATGATGGGGGATTGAGCGTTCATTACTCCTGAAATCAGCAGTGCTGGATCAAGGCACCAGCACCGTATCCACCGCAACCTCGCCTGTTTCGGGATAATCTAGCGTATAATGCAGGCCCCGGCTTTCGTGACGCCTTAGCGCGCTTTGCACGATCAGATCCGCGCATTGGTGGAGGTTGCGCAGTTCGATAAGATCGGTGGTCACGCGGAAATTGCCGTAATAATCCTCGATCTCGCTGCTCAGCAATTCATTGCGGTTGGCGGCCCGCTGCAGCCGCTTGGTCGTGCGTACAATGCCGACATAGTTCCACATCGTGCGCCGGATCTCGGTCCAGTTCTGTTTGATGACAACCTCTTCATCAGAATCGGTCACGCGGCTTTCATCCCATTCGCGGATTGCAGGCGGCGCTTCGAAAGTGTCCCAGCGCTCCATGATATCGCGCGCCGCCGCCTCGCCAAAGACAAAGCATTCAAGCAGGGAGTTGGAGGCCAGCCGATTGGCGCCATGCAACCCGCTTTCAGTGCATTCTCCCGCGGCATAAAGGCTTGGCAGATCGGTGCGTCCATTAAGGTCGATCACCACGCCGCCGCAGGTATAATGCTGCGCGGGCACGACGGGGATTGGCCCTGCCGTCATGTCGATGCCCAGACCCAGCAGCTTTTCGTGGATCGTGGGAAAATGCTCCCGCACGAATTCGGATGGTTTATGGCTTATATCGAGATGCACGTAATCCAGCCCAAACCGCTTGATCTGGTCGTCAATCGCGCGCGCCACCACGTCGCGCGGGGCCAGCTCCATACGTTCTGCATCATAATCCGCCATGAAGCGGTGGCCCGTTTCGGGATGATAGAGCCGTCCGCCCTCGCCGCGCACTGCCTCTGTGACGAGGAAATTCTTGACCTCCAGATTATACAGGCAGGTCGGGTGGAACTGCATCATTTCCATATTGGAAACGCGCGCGCCGGCCCGCCATGCCATTGCGATCCCGTCCCCCGTGGCGCCGCGCGGTGCGGTGGAGAACTGGTAGACGCGGCCAGCGCCGCCAGCCGCCATGATCGTGGCCCTGGCTTTATAGGCTTCGACCTTGCCCGTCGCGGTGTCGAGCGCATATACACCCCATACCCGCCCGCTGCCTGAATATTTCTCCTCATGCCGCCCGATGATGATGTCGATACATGTGCGGTCGGGCAGCAGGGTGATGTTGGGATTTTCCTCCGCCGCTTTCAGCAATGCAGCCTGCACCGCCCAGCCGGTTGCATCGTTCACATGCACGATGCGGCGATGTGAATGGCCACCTTCGCGGGTGAGATGGAGATCGCCGCTCTCACGATTGAAGGGCACGCCCAATTCGCACAGGCGATCGATTGCGGCAGGAGCGCGTTCGATGACGAATTTGACTGTCTCGATATCGTTCAGGCCCGCGCCCGCCACCATTGTATCGCGGATATGATCGGCAAAGGTATCACCAGTATCGAGCACCGCCGCGATCCCGCCCTGCGCCCATGCAGTGGAGCCACTTTTCAATGTGCCCTTGGCAAGCACCAGCACCTTGCGTTCTTCCGCCAGCGTCAACGCGGCAGTCAGCCCCGCAGCGCCGGAACCGATGATGAGGACGTCATGCTCTTGAGTGGATGTCGCCAAGCCTTGTCCCCGTCAGTCAGCGTTTGATGAAGGCGCAGTCAGTTGCACGAAGACATCTTCCAGATCCGCTTCTCTCGTGGTCACATCCTCGATGGCGTAGCCGTGTTGCTGGATCAATGAGAGAACCTGCCCCGCGCTTGTGGCATCACGATCATAAGTCACTTCCAGCACGCGTTCCCCCATCACTTCGGCCTTGACGAAGGCTTCTTCCATGATTGGTCCGGCAAGGTCCTTGTCCACGACAACGCGTACAATCTTCTCCCGCGCCATGTCTACCAGTTCACGAGTCGTACGGTTGGCAATCAGTTCGCCATTATTGATGATCGCGATTCGCTCACACAATTGCTCCGCTTCCTCGAGATAGTGTGTGGTGAGCACAATCGTCACGCCTTGCGCATTGAGTTCGCCCACCAGATCCCACAGCTGTCGCCGCAATTCCACGTCCACACCCGCAGTCGGTTCGTCGAGCACGAGAATCGGCGGTGAATGGACCATGGCCTTGGCGATGAGCAGTCTCCGCTTCATCCCGCCTGACAGCGTGCGGGCATAGGCATCGCGCTTGTCTTCCAACCGCACGGCCTTGAGCAATTCCTCGCTTCTGCGCAGCGCCTTGGCCACGCCATACATGCCGCCCTGGTTTTCCAGCACCTCGAACGGGGTAAAGAATGGATCGAACACGATCTCCTGCGGCACGATACCGATGGAAAGTTTCGCATTGCGGTGATCGGTGTCGATATCATGGCCCCAGATCTTCACCGTGCCACTGGTCTTGCCGACCAGCCCCGCCATGATGTTGATGAGCGTGGATTTGCCCGCGCCATTGGGGCCGAGCAATCCGAATACCTGCCCTTCCGGCACATCAAAGCTCACGCCCTTAAGTGCCCTTTTTGGCGGAGAATCGCCACTTCCGGCATATTCCTTGGCCAGATTGCGGATTTCGATGGCTGCTTCGGTCATATCGCGGCTCTTAGGGGCTTTTCCAGCTTCACGTAAAGCGATAGGAGCGCAGACCATGGATAATGCAGCTGTAACAAACGCACTCGGCACGAGTGCCCCTGAAACGACCATCGTCGATACCTCCCGCGTCTGGTGCGATGGTGCTGGCGATATTCGCGGCGGCGAAAACTACAAACCGGTGAGCCTTGGTCATCCACGCGTATGGATGGAGATCGACGAAAAGGGCTTTGTCGATTGCGGATATTGCGACAGGCGCTTCATCCTTGCTGGTGGTCCGGCAGACGATGGCAATGTGCCAGATGCGGCTGCCTGACGCCCGTCAACGTACCTGATTCACTTCGTCAGCGCAGGTTCAGCGCATTTGTGCGATAAGGCTGACGAGGAGAATTTTGATGAAACATCTGCTAACCATGACAGCTGCCGCTGCTGCACTGGCACTGACCGCGCCTGCAAGTGCGCACGACCGCCAGGAGCGTTCAGACGAAGCGTTTGCCGAGCTGGTTGAAGGCCGCGTCGCGGGTGAACCACAATCATGCATCAGGGCATTCCGCTCCAACCGCCTGCGGGTTATTGAGAATGTCGGAATCGCCTATGAACGCGGTGATACGCTGTGGGTGGCACGGACGGATAATCCGCGCGATCTTGGTCCATGGGATATCCCGATAATTCGCCGCCATGGCAGCCAGTTGTGCCGTCACGATGTTCGCGAAACAGTGGACCGCAGCTCGGGTATGTTTTCGGGCATATTGTTCCTGAATGAATTCGTGCCCTATCGCAGGGCTGAAGAAGGCTGATGCACCTATGAGTCTCGCGCCTAGGCGCTGGGCCGCAGAACTGCTGCATGTGTGGTTCCACAAGCTGGACCCAGGTGCGTGGTGGGGCGGCTCCGATGCACTGGATACTGAACTTGAAAGGCGCTTCCGGCCAGAGCTGGAGGCGCTTTTTGTCATGCCGCCTGAAAGCTTTGCCAGCGATCCGTCCACCGCGCTTGCCGCAGTCCTGCTGTTCGATCAGGTGCCGCGCAATATCCATCGTGGTACGCCTGCGGCATTCGCTTATGATTCGCTTGCCAGAGACATCGCCCGCATTGCACTGGGCCGAGGATTTGACGCAAGGCTGGCGCGCCAACAGGTGCAATTCCTCGCCATGCCATTGATGCATAGTGAAGATATCGCAGACCAGCGCCGCTCGCTAGCGGCTTTCCGCCATATCAATGGCGGCGCGAATCTTGCCTTTGCGCGCAGCCATTACCGCATGATCGCGCGATTTGGCCGGTTCCCGCATCGCAACACATTGCTTGGCCGCACAAGCACTCCGGCAGAGAAGCGCGCCGTGGAAGCGGGCTTTGCGTGGTAGGCAGCGCGCGCCTCAGCCCTTGGGTTTTACCAGCTTTTCAGGGCGACGGCGCTGCGCCTCGCCAAACAGGCCATAGGTCTTGTTGACGTAATTCGACACATCGATGATCGAGTTGAGATAGGTTTCCAGATCCTTGGTCATTTCCTGCTCCACCAGTCTGACGCGGGCAGAGGGATTCTCCGTTTCGAAGCTGACATAGAACCACGGCTCACCCCTTTTCAGGATGAGCGGCTTGGAAATGTCATACCATTCAAACGCCCAAGCCAAGGGGCGCGGCCAGATATGGATTGGAAAGCGTCCGCCCATTTCCACGCCGGGACGTGGCGTAGGGAACCAGTGGAGATAGGGCGCGGTCTGGACCACATAGCAGGGCTGATCCGCCACGAAGACATAAGGCGCGGTAAATTGCAGGATCGGCCGCTCTGGGTGTCGCCATTCGCCTGGGGGCTGAAGCTGGAACAGATTGGCCCTCCCCTGCGGGCGCATGGCCGATTGTTCACCATTGGCATCTGTCAGTTGCAACTGGCCCTGAGCATTGCGGGTAAATGCCAGCTCCAAATCAACCGGACAGGGCACAACAAAATGTCGCCGGTCAAAATCGATCGCCGCAGGACAGGCCTGTATCGACTTGGCACTGGCGGCCTTGGCATCGGAGCGGGTGAAGGTCTTGGGCGGCGCCCAGATCGTATCGCCAACGCCCGGCCAGCGCACTGTCCAACCGACTGTGAGGCTGCGATTTCTGCCGCGCTTTTCGGCTTCTGCGCCTTCTGCATCGTCGGCGAAATAATCATCCCAGCTCATTTGATATCCTTACGCGTTGTGGCGAAATAATCGCATATGTCGTTGACGGGCAAGTATTGCAGCGTGATGCGCGCGAAAGACAGATTTTCTTGCCAAACTGGATCAGCCAGAAATGCCTCGCAGAATTTATGTATATTGCGCGCCTTCATATTATACAGACCGCATGGCCTGATGGCGGCGGCGATTTGCTGATCTGAAGGCGCGCGCCTTACCTGCGCCAAGCCGATGATCGGCTGCAATGCGCGAGGGAGCCTGCGGCCATTCTTTGTCAGCTTAGTGGCGATTGGCGATAAAGGCATCCCCTTGGCCTTGGGTTCTTAATTGTCGTGATCAGTCAACTGGCCGCGAATGGCTCCATTGGGAAATTCTGCGGTGTGGACATTCACATAGAACATCTGCGGATCGCCTTCGATGGTGTTCTGGTTCCATTCGCTGGCATCCGTGCAGCCCTTGAAGCCGCCTTCATTGGCGCGGCGCAGAGTGAACACTGGCGGGCCATTTGTGCCTGCCGCTCCCATATGAACATGGGCCGCAGTCATCGGGCCGATATCGCGTATGTCGTTCAGATCCCAGCAGATCTGGCCCAGTTCGTCAGAGACGGAGATTTCCGCTGTGCCATAACCGTCAGCATCTCCACCGCCCACTTCATTGGCGCCAGTCAGCACGGCGTAATAGGTTTCTGCGGTTTCTTCAGCGACGCCTTCTTCAAGCGTGGCGCAGCCTGCCAGTGCAAAGGAGGCAGCGGCTGTCCCAGCTGATATCATTATCTTTTTCATGGCGCTTTTCCTGGTTAGAGTAACTTTCCATGCGCCAACCAACGGGTTGGAGCAGGCGGGCGTTCCCAATCAGGAGCAGCGGCAGGATATGCGGGCGGGCTTGCCCTATTCCCACTCGATCGTACCGGGCGGCTTGCTGGTATAATCATATACCACCCGGTTGATGCCTTTTACCTCATTGACGATGCGGGTGGCGCATTGGGTCAGGAAGCTGGCGTCGAAGGGGTAAACATCGGCGGTCATGCCATCGGTGCTGGTCACAGCGCGCAAGCCGCAGACGCTGTCATAAGTGCGGCTGTCACCCATGACGCCCACGGTTTTGACCGGCAGCAACACGGCAAAGGCCTGCCAGACCGCATCATACAGACCGGCATTGCGGATTTCTTCAAGATAGATCGCGTCCGCTTTACGCAGGATATCGCAGCGTTCCTTGGTCACTTCGCCCGGAATGCGAATTGCAAGGCCAGGGCCGGGAAACGGATGGCGACCGACAAATACATCGGGCAGGCCAAGCTCGCGGCCCAGCAGGCGCACCTCATCCTTAAAGAGTTCGCGCAAAGGCTCCACCAATTGCATATTCATGCGTTCAGGCAGGCCGCCGACATTATGATGGCTCTTGATTGTGACGCTTGGCCCGCCGGTAAAACTGACGCTTTCGATCACATCGGGATAAAGCGTGCCCTGGGCGAGGAAATCTGCCCCGCCAACCTTGCGCGCCTCCTGCTCGAACAGGTCGATGAAGGCACCGCCGATAAATTTGCGCTTCTTTTCGGGATCGGTCTGTCCGGCAAGGCCGGAAAGGAACATCTCTTCTGCGTCAACATGCACCAGCGGGATGTTGTAATGCCCTTTGAAGAGGCTGACGACCCGCTCGGCCTCGCCCTGTCGCATCAATCCGTGATCGACAAAAACGCAAGTAAGTTGGTCGCCGATGGCTTCATGGATCAGCACTGCCGCCACCGCGGAATCAACCCCGCCCGATAGCCCGCAAATGACCTTGCCATCGCCCACCTGTGCGCGGATCTCTGCAATCTTGGTCTTGCGGAATTCAGCCATGGTCCAATCGCCCGAAAGACCGCATACATGGCGCACAAAATTAGCCAGCAACCGCGCGCCATCCGGCGTATGGTAGACCTCCGGGTGGAACTGCGTGCCGTAATACTTGCGCGTTTCATCAGCGATGACGGCAAAGGGTGCGCCATCGCTGGTGGCGACAATGTTGAACCCTTCGGCAAAGCGAGTGACTTTATCGCCGTGACTCATCCAGACCTGGTGCCGATCACCCACTTGCCACAGACCATCAAACAGTGCGCATTCATCGCTCACCGTCAGGAAAGCGCGGCCAAATTCGCCGCCATCTCCGGTTTCATGGCCGGGGCGCACTTCGCCCCCCAGCTGATGTGTCATCACCTGCTGGCCATAACATATGCCAAGGATCGGTAAGCCGCTTTCGAACAGGATATCAGGCGCGCGCGGGCTGCCCTCCTCGGGCACGCTGGCAGGAGAGCCCGACAGGATGATACCCTTTGGTTGCAGACGATGAAACGCCTCTTCCGCCATGGTGAACGGCGCGATTTCCGAATAAACTCCGGATTCACGCACGCGGCGGGCGATAAGCTGGGTCACCTGGCTGCCGAAATCGACGATAAGAATGGAATCGGGGAGATGGTCTGGCTGCATCGCACGCGCTTAGATCGGTAGGGCCGCGCCTGTCCAGCAGCACGCCGCGTTTCATCCCATTTGCCGACATCAGAAGATGTCCCTTGGTGCGGGCAGTGCCTTTGTCCGTTGCATCAAACGCAACATACAGCGCCTATTTCGCATTTGAGTGCCATGGCTCCAACCGGTATTCAATTGGCCGAGCCTGCCTCTGCAAGGCTCTCAGGTCCGGAAAGCCGCCTCTCCCCCATATTGGCCTCCGGATCATCGAATGGCCGCACTTTGACCCGTGCGGCCATTTTCGCATCTGACAGAACAGGGAATTGGCGAATGATTGAATCTATTTTGACCCAGCTGCGCAGCTATCTGGAATTTACCGGATCGGGCGCTCTTGCGAACGACTGGATGCGTTGATCCTGCGGACTCTCGCCTCTTGCGAGGCAATATTAGACACCCTGACACCGCTGACTGGCGATTATCTTGTGGAACAAGTGGCGCGGCGCTTGGGAATGCGACCAACGCCGCCTATATAATGGTAATGGAAAACACCCCCGACCAAACAGCCGGCCCTACCCCTGAAAAACCGCGCCAGAACGGCGAATATGGCGCTGAAAGCATCAAGGTGCTGAAGGGGCTGGATGCCGTGCGCAAACGGCCCGGCATGTATATCGGCGATACTGATGACGGTTCGGGCCTGCACCACATGGTCTTTGAAGTGAGCGACAATGCAATTGACGAAGCTCTGGCAGGCCATTGCGACCTTGTTCTGATAGAACTGAACGCCGATGGCTCTGTCAGCGTGGAAGATAATGGCCGCGGCATTCCGGTGGGCATCCACAAGGAAGAAGGCGTATCCGCCGCCGAAGTCATCATGACCCAGCTTCATGCGGGCGGCAAATTCGAAAACACCTCGGAAGACAATGCCTATAAGGTTTCCGGCGGGCTTCACGGCGTCGGCGTCAGCGTGGTCAATGCGCTGTCGCAATGGCTGGAGCTGCGCGTCTGGCGCGAAGGCAAGGAACACTGGATGCGGTTCGAGCATGGCGATGCTGTCGCCTCGCTCGAAGTGACGGGCGATGCCCCGCCGGTTGCTTCAAACGGCGATCAAGACGGGCTCAAGAAGGGCACACGCGTCACTTTCCTCCCTTCAACCGATACGTTCAAGAATGTCACGGAATTCGATTTCGAGAAGCTGGAACATCGCTATCGTGAGCTGGCCTTCCTCAATTCGGGCGTGCGCATTCTGCTGCGCGATCTGCGCCATGAGGAGGTGGCAGAACATGATCTGTTCTACGAAGGCGGCATTGCGGCCTTCGTCAAATGGCTCGATCGTAACAAGGCTCCGCTGGTGCCCGATCCCATTTCTGTCAGCGCGGAAAAGGACAGCATCGGCATCGATGTGGCGCTGGAGTGGAATGATTCCTACTATGAAAATGTACTGTGCTTCACCAATAATATTCCGCAGCGCGACGGCGGCACGCATCTCGCCGCTTTCCGCGCGGCACTTACCCGCACGCTTAATAATTATGCGACATCATCGGGCCTTCTGAAGAATGCCAAGGTCTCGCTTTCGGGTGAGGATATGCGCGAAGGGCTGACCGCGATCGTCTCGGTCAAGCTGCCCGATCCCAAATTCGGCAGCCAGACCAAGGACAAGCTTGTCAGTTCAGAAGTGCGCCAGCCGCTTGAAAGCCTGATGGGCGAGAAAATGACCGAGTGGCTGGAAGAAAATCCGGCCGATGCGAAGTCCATCATCCAGAAGATCATCGACGCTGCTGCCGCCCGGGAAGCGGCACGCAAGGCCCGCGAGATGAGCCGCAAGGGCGCTATGAGTGTCGCCAGCCTGCCGGGCAAATTGTCCGATTGCCGCGAGCGTGATCCTGCCAAGTCCGAAATTTTCCTGGTCGAGGGCGATTCCGCCGGTGGCTCTGCCAAGAGCGGGCGCGATTCCAAATATCAGGCGATCCTGCCCCTAAAGGGCAAGATCCTCAATGTTGAACGCGCGCGCTTCGATCGCATCATCAGTTCCAAGGAAGTGGGCACGCTGATCCAGGCGATGGGCACTGGTCTGCGCGACGAATTCAATCTGGAAAAGCTGCGCTATCACAAGATCGTCATCATGACCGACGCCGATGTCGATGGTGCGCATATCCGCACGCTGCTGCTGACCTTCTTCCACCGCCAGATGCCCGAAATCATCAAGGCAGGCCATCTGTTCATCGCTCAGCCGCCGCTGTTCAAGGTCGCCAAGGGCAAGAGCGAGGTTTACCTGAAAGATCAGGGCGCGCTGGATCGCTATCTGGTGGAAAACGGATTGCAGGACCGCGTGCTGGAAACCGCAGGCGGTGCGCGTTCGGGCGCCGATCTGGCGGATTTGGTCGAAAAGGCGCTGCTGC
Source organism: Aurantiacibacter atlanticus (assembly GCF_001077815.2). Lineage (GTDB taxonomy): Bacteria > Pseudomonadota > Alphaproteobacteria > Sphingomonadales > Sphingomonadaceae > Alteraurantiacibacter > Alteraurantiacibacter atlanticus. The sequence goes on from NZ_CP011310.1 coordinate 193,235, forward strand.
TCAAGAACCTGCTCGCCTTTGCGCCGCGCAAATATGATGCCGCAGTGATAGAGGCGATGGCCATGGCAGGCGCACTGGAGCCGGATCTTGATACGACCGCGCGCAATGAACGGTTGAGCCATGCCGCAGGACAGATCCAGCTCAGCGATAGCGAGGCAGACTGGTCCGCGACAATGACAGAGACAGGCGATGTGCGCTTTGACCGCGTATGGCGCGGCGTGACCGATGTGCACTTGATCGAAGGTAAATTCCTCGACAGTGCAGAGGCGCGCAAGCTGCATGTGCGCGGCGTTGAACAGGCCGAAACCTATGCCAGCCCGGCGCGGCTGGTAAAGGCAGGCAGCGCCCAGCAGGCGAGCGATACTGCCACTGATGAAGATGGCGCAGGCGATCTTCCCGCGACTGGCCTGAATGGCGCAATCACACGGCCCAGCCAATTGCTCGATGCGGTGCTGACTGCGGGACGCAAGGGTCTTTCTATCAGCCGCTACAAGGGCCTTGGCGAAATGAATGCCGAGCAGCTTTGGGAAACCACGCTCGATCCGGAAAACCGTGAGCTGCTGCAAGTGAAGGTGGAAGATGCCGACGTCACCGACGAAATCTTTACCCGCCTGATGGGTGACGTGGTCGAACCACGCCGCGAGTTCATTCAGGACAATGCGCTCAACGTCGCCAATCTGGACGTCTGATACCACCACAGATCATCGCAAGAGGGGCCGCATGACCACAGCCAAAAGTCGCACCAAGCTGGAAAGTGGCGGCTATCTGACCTTTCTTGCGCTGGTCACTCTGGCATTCCTTGTCATAGCATGGCCCTTTGCATCGCCCCTGCTGTGGGCCACGCTGGCGGCCATCATGTTCCAGCCGCTGTATCAATGGTTCTGCAAGTGGATGGGCGGCGGTGCCAATCGCGCGGCCATTGCCACCTTGCTGGTAATCACCTTTGCCGTGATCGTGCCCGCCTTCATGATTGGCGGCGTTGTGGTGGAGCAGGCCACCGCAGTCGTTATCGCCTTTCGCGAAGGACGCATTGATCTGGCTGGATGGTTCGATTCCGTGTTTGCATCGCTTCCGACATTTATACGGCAGAACCTCGATGTCTCGGGACTCGGCACGCCCGAATTGATCCAGGTGCGGGCGCAGGAATTTGCGCGCGAAAGCTCCGGACTGATCGCGCAGCAAGCGCTGGCCATTACCGGCAGTGCATTCGGCTTCGTGCTGTCCTTTGGCGTAGGGCTTTATGTCGCCTATTTCCTGCTACGAGACGGCAGGGCGATTGGAAGGCAGACCCTCGCCCATCTCCCGCTGGCGAGCGATGTAGCGGAAAAGCTTGCACAGCGTTTCCTTTCCATCGTGCGTGCCACCATCAAGGGGTCCGTCGTCGTGGGACTGGCGCAAGGGGCACTTGGCGCAGCAACCTATTGGATTGCGGGCGTGCCATCGGTAGTGCTGCTGGGGCTGCTGACTGCGCTGTTTTCATTGCTGCCAGCCATCGGCCCCGCCATCGTCTGGGCACCGATTGCGATTTACCTGCTGGCAACGGGCGATATCTGGCAGGGCGTGGTCGTGCTGGTGTCCGGCGTGGCGATCATCGGCATGGTCGACAATGTGCTGCGCCCCATATTGGTGGGCCGCGATACCGGCATTCCTGACTGGATGATCCTGATTTCCACCCTCGGCGGAATTGCTGCCATGGGGTTGGCAGGTATTGTGGTCGGACCGATGGTTGCAGGCCTTTTCCTTGCCGGGTGGTCCATCCTTTACGAAGCGCACCTCCTGCCGGCAGAAGCACCTGAAGCAGAAGCTGCGGCGGCTCACTGATGCATCGGGTTCGCAAGGGCAGCCAGGAGGAGCAGGTCGGACGGCTTATTCTTGCCGGTGTGCTGGTAACCTTTCTGCCGGGCGTGCCATTGCTGGGAATGCTCATCTATCCCTTCACCATCCTGTCCACCTGGTATCATGAAATGGGCCACGGGCTGACTGCATTGGCACAGGGTTATCAATTCGATCTTCTGGTGATCAATGCGGACGGATCGGGCTATGCGCAGTCGCGCTCTCCAATAGACAGCACGGCAACATCGCGTGCACTGGTGGCGATGGGCGGTCCGCTGGGACCAAGCCTGATTGGTTCAGCACTCATCCTGGCAAGCAGCGCGCGCAAATACTGGAAGCCCGCACTGCTCGCGCTCGCCGCTGCGCTGGCGATTTCAACGCTGATCTGGGTGCGCGGTCTTGTTGGCTGGATCGTGCTGCCGGCATTGGCTGCCACGCTCATTCTTATCGCTTTCCGCGCTCCTGACTGGCTCAAGCGATTTGCGCTACAGTTTCTGGGTGTACTGGGCGCGCTCAGCATGTTTTCGGATTGGGATTACCTGTTTTCTGAAAGCGGCATGGTCGGCGGACGCATGATGTTATCGGATACCGGAACGATGGAGGCCGCGCTGTGGTTGCCGCACTGGATCTGGGCCATCATAATTATCGCTATTTCAGGCGTAATGGCAGGGGCAAGCCTCAGATACGCGCTTAATCGACAGCGCTGAGCGCTTCGTGCTCGTCGCCATCATCGCTTGGCGTCAGATGTTCGGCATCAGGACCTTCGCCGCCTTTTGATGCATCCTCCAATTCCTCCCGCGCAGTTTCGACAGCCTCTGCGGTCAAATCGGGCGCTTCCTGCTGCGGGGCGAAGCGTTCGCTCTGCTGGCACAATTCCACTTCCAGCGGGAAATGATCAGACCCTACGCCCGGCCCGGTGTCAAAGCTGATGACACCGAAATCATCCGTGTGGAACACATGATCAAGCGGCCAGCGCATCAGCGGGTTCTTGGCATCGAAACTGGCGTAAAAGCCGCGTCCAACCCGCGGATCGATTACTTGGCCCAGACGCTGGAAGGTTTCAGTCACACGCGACCATGCCACATCGTTGAAATCACCAACCACGATAGTTGGCCGGCCAGACTGACGCACAAGATCAGCCAGCAGCATCAGTTCGGCATCGCGCTGGCCACTGTCCTGCCCCGGATGCGGCGGGCGCGGGTGGACGGCAAACAGCGTCGGCAGGCTACCATCCACACGGCGAATACGCGCGCGGATTGATGGCGTGCCGCCCCCGGCCAGTTCATTGCGCTCCACATCGACCAGTTCGAGACGCGACCACAGCGCCATCCCGTAAGTATTGTCCTGCGGTATCTTCATCGAATGGGGATATTCGGCGTCAAGCGCCGCTGACAGGGCATCAGTCCATGCCGCGTCATTTTCCATGATCAATATGATGTCCGCATTCTGCCGGCGCAGGTAATCCGCCGCAGCCGCGAAATCGCGATTGTCCTGCAGGACGTTGAGCGACACGATCTTCAACCGATCTGTGGCAGTACAGCTTTCCGCATCAACGGCCTGTTTTCCGGCCAGCGCGGAATAGGGAAACAGCTGGAATATCTGGAAACCCAGCGCCAGCGCACCCAGCCCGCCCCACAGAGCCAGACGTTTTGACTGTGTGGCCACCAGCATCACCAGTGCAATTGTCAGCAGCAGAGCCATTTGCAGGCGCGGAAAATCAAAAACGCGGATCCACCATTTGTCCGCTGCCACCAATCCCACCAGAGTAGCCATCGCGATAATGATCACGACGAGGCGGGCGATGCGGGCAATCCAGTTTTTCATACTTTGCCTTGGCACGGACCTGCAGCCGTGTCACGCAACACCCCTCAAGCGTGCATGCAGGCTCCTGCCAGACTATCGCTTTGCCGGATTGGCCACTTCGCCCGCAGCCTGTGCCATCAGCGTATCGAAGCGCGCGCAATCAGGGCGCTTGGTTCGGTAGAAAGCGGCGAGCTTTGCAAGATCGGCCAGAAAATCCCCGGACGGCATGATCGGATCGCCAAAACCGCCTTGCATGGTGTCATGGTTCACCCATGCCGGAACCAGCGGGATGCCTGCACCCATTGCAATGTGATAAAAGCCACTCCGCCAGCGCCCGTCGCTTTTACGGCTGCCCTCTGGTGCGACAACCAGCGCGATTTCATCGGCTGCGTCAATTTCCGCAATCACGTTTCGCACATATCCGCCCGCTTTTGACCGGTCGACCGGCATGCCGCCCATGTCATACATGAAGCGCGTCATCGGCCATTTGAACAGCGTGTGCTTGCCCATGAACCTGGGCCGTATACCCTTGCGTCGCACGACACCTGCAAAAACGACAAAATCCCAATTCGACGTATGCGGCGCGCCGATCAGGATATATTTCGGAACAGGCGGGACTTCGCCTTCGAAATTCCAGCCTTTCCAGCTGTAAAGCCCGCTGAGAATACGCCAGACGATACGCGAAAGGAACGTCGGCTTTCGGTTGTCATTTTTGTGCAAGGCACGCTCCCCGCCGCTGCATTAGCAGACGAGCAGCGCTTTGCCAGTTTCCCGGCGTCAGTCCTGTGGGGCGACGGGGCTGGCAAGTTCAGGTTCGCGTGAGAAAACGGCATCGTCTTCATCATCACCCCGAACATACCGTTCACCGCTGACCTGCATATCTGGCGTGATATCAATGTCCTGCTCAAGGCGGACAAGATCACCATCGGACACGGTGAAATAGGCAGGGCTGCCAAACCAATCCTCGATCTTGATACGATATCCGTCGGCAAGCCGATCATAGTTGCCGCTTTCCAATGTGCCGTCGGCCCCCTTATACTCAAAGGTATCGTCCTGCGCGTTCACGGTAAGCTGCGTCCGGGTGCCATCGGGCGCATCAAAGCTGTAGGTGCCCGAGAAATCGCCAGCCTCGTCAAGATCGGTCGCATGCGCGCTGCGCGTATCGTCAGCAGATTGGGTGGTGGCGGCTTTGTCTGTTTCGAGCGCGGCCGTATCTTCGGTTTCGGGCTCGCCACAGGCGGCCAAAAGGGCCAGCGGTGCAGCTGCGAGCAAAAATGTCATATTACGCATGAGTCGTTTCTCCTGATGTTGGAGTACAAACGACCTGAAGCGTCTAAGTTTCCAAAAATGGCGAGAATGTGGCGGTCAGAACCACTTGGTTTACATGCGGAACACGCCGAATTGCGGGCGCTGCGGGAACGGTGCCTCCAGTGCAGCCGCCAGGCTCAGCCCCAGCACATCGCGGGTCTGTGCCGGATCAATCACGCCATCATCCCACAGACGGGCCGTGGCGTAATAGGGATTGCCTTCATCCTCGTAAGTCTGCCGGATAGGCGCCTTGAACGCCTCTGCCTCCTCCTCGCTCCAGCTGTCCGCATCGCGGTGTACTGTGGCGAGCACGCTGGCCGCCTGTTCGCCGCCCATCACCGAAATCCGCGCATTGGGCCAGGTGAACATGAAGCGCGGGGAGTAGGCGCGGCCACACATGCCGTAATTGCCGGCGCCAAAGCTGCCGCCGATCACCACGGTGATTTTGGGCACTTGCGCGGTGGCGACTGCCGTTACCAGCTTCGCGCCATGCTTGGCGATGCCTTCCGCCTCATATTTACCGCCGACCATGAAGCCCGAGATATTCTGCAGAAACAACAGCGGGATACCGCGCTGGCAGGCCAGCTCAATGAAATGCGCGCCCTTCACTGCGCTTTCGGAAAACAGCACGCCATTATTGGCAAGGATCGCCACCGGCATGCCCCAGATATGGGCAAAGCCGCATACCAGTGTCGAGCCATATTCGTGCTTGAATTCATGAAATTCGCTGCCGTCCACCAGCCGCGCGATGACCTCGTGCACATCATAGGGCGCGCGCACATCATCGGGGATTATGGAATATAGATCATCTGCATCATATTTTGGCGGGCGCGGCTCTTTCAGTTCCACTTTTGCAGGATTATTGCCGCCCAGATGGCTGACGATATCGCGCACGATGGTAAGCGCATGTTCGTCATTCTCCGCAAGGTGATCGACCACGCCCGATTTCCTGGCATGGAGCGCGCCGCCGCCCAGATCCTCGGCACTGATTTCCTCGCCCGTAGCGGCTTTCACCAGTGGAGGGCCAGCAAGGAAGATCGTGCCCTGTTCGCGCACGATCACGCTTTCATCGCTCATCGCGGGGACATAGGCGCCGCCTGCGGTGCAGCTGCCCATGACGCAGGCGATCTGGGGAATGCCTTTCGCGTTCATATTGGCCTGATTGTAGAAGATGCGCCCAAAATGATCGCGGTCTGGGAATACCTCGGCCTGGAACGGCAGGTTCGCCCCGCCACTATCGACCAGATAGATGCATGGCAGGTGGTTGGCTTCGGCAATTTCCTGCGCGCGAAGATGTTTCTTCACCGTCATCGGGTAATAGGAGCCGCCCTTCACCGTCGGATCATTGCACGCGATCATCACCTGTCGGCCACTGACCCGGCCAATACCCGCAATCATGCTCGCGCCGGATACATCCCCGCCATACATGCCATTCGCAGCAAGCTGACCGATCTCGAGGAAAGGCGAACCGGGATCAAGCAACCGCTCCACCCGCTCTCGCGGCAGCAGCTTGCCGCGCGCAACATGCCGTTCACGGTGCTTCTCGCTGCCGCCCAGTGCAGCCTTGGCTACAGCAGTGCGCAATTCCTCTGCCAGCGCGCGATTATGTGCCGCGCGCGCCTTGGCTTCAGGACTTTCTCGGTCGAGTTGAGATCTAAGAATGGGTGCGGTCATGATAGCCTAGAGTATGAGTGGGAAAGTGTTCGCAGCGTTATGCAGGATGATCGGCCATAAGACGCTACCGGTCCGCTCCCTCACCCAAAGCAGGATGAGTGCGGGAATGCCGGATATCGCCATGGCGATCCAGTCGGGTTCGAAGACGCCATCGTTGAATTCTACCCCATGCGCCATGCCAAACGCCAGAGTCGCGATCAAAGCTCCCCAACCGATATCGACGCCCGCCGTTCTGCGACGCGCGGTGAATGCCATATTGAGGGCGAGCAATAGAGTGCCGCGATAGAATATCTCTTCTTCAAGACCCGGCATCGAGGCCTGAAAAGCCAGCGTCTCAGCGCTATAGGGATCGTTGGGAAGCAGGAGCGATAATATGGCAAACAACAAAAGAGAGGCAGCGATCACGATCATCGTGGAGCGAACAGCCTCGTCCCCCTGATTTAGCGTCACTCCACTTCGCCTCCACCCGAAAGCTGGGTGGGCAGCTACTGCCAGGCTGATCGCGAGTGCGAGAATCTTGCCCTGCCAATTGTAATCACCCCAGGCTATCTCCGGCAAATGACCCAAAAAATCCGTAAGCGCGGCATCATTTGCGACGACCAGCAAAGCTGCGACAAGCAGCCAACCAGACTGAAAATTGCGCCGATCAAATGAGCCGATCAGCAGGCCCGGTAGTAGGATTCCGCCAGCCAGGACCAGCGTTGTCAGAATGAGGTCGCTGCCCACTCTGAAGTTACCCCGCCGCTCCGATCAATTCGCGGCCAATAAGCATGCGCCTGATCTCATTCGTGCCAGCGCCGATATCCAGCAGTTTGGCATCGCGCAGATAGCGTTCCACTGGCCAGTCCGTGGTGTAGCCCGCACCGCCCAATGCCTGAACCGACTCGCCCGCGACGCGGAACGCATTTTCCGATGCCAGCAGGATCGTGCCTGCAGCGTCGAAACGCGTCGTTTGTCCACCATCGCAGGCCTTAGCCACGGCATAGGCATAGGCACGTGCCGATTGCAGCGCGACATACATATCCGCCACCTTGGCTTGCATCAGCTGGAAGGCGCCGATCGGCTTGCCGAACTGGGTGCGATCACGGACGTAGGGGATGACCGTATCGAGGCAGGCCTGCATGATGCCGATCTGCACGCCCGAGAGCACGACGCGCTCGTAATCAAGCCCGCTCATCAACACCTGCACGCCCTTGCCCACTTCGCCCAGCACATTCTCTTCGGGAACGTGGCAATCTTGAAAAACCAACTCTGAAGTGATGGAGCCTTTCATGCCCATCTTCTCGATCTTCTGGCCGGGGGCAAAGCCGTCCATATTCTTTTCAATGAGGAACGCGGTAATGCCCTTGCTGCCGGCATCGGCATCTGTCCGGGCATAGACCACCAGCGTTTCAGCCGCATGGCCATTGGTAATCCAGAACTTTGTGCCATTGAGCAGGTACCCGCCCTGCAGGCTGTCTGCCTTCAGTTTCATGCTGACGACATCGCTGCCCGCGGCAGGCTCGCTCATCGCCAGCGAACCGACATGCTCGCCCGAAATCAGGCCGGGCAGATATTTCGCCTTTTGCGCAGCATTGCCCCACCGGGCGATCTGGTTGACGCAAAGATTGGAATGCGCGCCGTAACTCAGGCCAAGTGATGCGCTGGCACGGCTGACCTCTTCTACCGCGATCAGATGTTCCAGATAGCCAAGGCCGGTGCCGCCATCGGATTCGGCCACGGTCATGCCATGCAGGCCCAGCTCTCCCATTTCAGGCCATAGCTCAATCGGAAACCAGTCCTCCGCATCGATTTTCGCGGCAATCGGAGCGATTCTCTCATCAGCGAAACGGGCCACGCTGTCGCGGATCATCTGGGCTTCTTCGGTCAGGCCGAAATCGAACTCTGGGGTGGCGCGCATCGCAATTTTCCTCTCGATCTAAGGCGCGGAGATAGCAAGCACGCTGCAATAGGCAAACAAGTTGCAAAAGCAACTGGATGCAAAGGATGATCTTCCATTTCCAACTGACAGCGGCTAGAAAATGATTACGAAGAGCCAAGCTATTGAAAACTCACACTTCTTCTTTTGAGGATATTCCTCCTGCGCCCCATCCTCATGTAATGGACGAGGACGAACGCCTGCGCATTGTCGAAAGTTTCGACCCGGACGCGCTGGAAGATGACCCGGAACTCAAATCCATTGTCGAATTTGCCGCGCGTCTATGTGATGTGCCGGTAGCGCAAGTTACCCTGGTTGAGGAATTGCGCCAGCGTTTCCTGGCAGGAGAGGGTCTGGACATACGCGAGACACCGCGCAATGTCTCTTTTTGCGCCCATGCGATGCTGACGCCAGAGATGCTGGAAGTGCGCGATGCCACGCTCGATCCGCGCTTTTCCGATAACGCGCTGGTAACAGGCCCCACGGCTGTCCGCTTCTATGCTGGTCAGCGGTTGGTATCCGAAGAAGGAGCGCCGCTAGGCGCCCTATGCGTGATTGATGCTGTGCCCCGTCCTGATGGGCTGAGTGATTTCCAGAAGCACGGTCTGGCTGTCCTGGGCCAGGCTGTGATGCGGCGGCTCAACGCGCGCCGCTCCAACATCCGCGCCCACCGTGAAATTCAGCAGCGCGAGGATCGTCTGGCAGCCATTCTCGAAGGCTTGCCGCAGATTGCATGGTCCGCCGATGGCAAGGGTAACTTCGATTATTTCAATTCGCGCTGGGCCAAGCAGATCGGTGCCGCGCCGCCCAATAACACGGAGGACTGGAAGGAATATATCCATCCTGATGACCGCGGATTTGCGCTGGATAACTGGTTAGACACGCCCAAGAAGAGCGAGGCCTTCGAACACGAATTTCGTATGAAGTTTGCCGACGGTAGCTATCGTTGGGTGCTCAACCAGGCGCTGCCGATGACAGAGCAGGATGGAACGGCGCATTGGTTTGGCACCGTCACCGACATCGACGAGATGCACCAATTGCTTGAACAGCGGAACATGCTGACGCGTGAATTATCGCATCGTATCAAGAACATCTTTGCCGTCATGATCGGGCTGGCGACTTTAAAGGTACGCAAGACCCCCGAACACGAACCATTCGCCAACGAACTGATCGCGGTGCTGCGGGCGCTCAACAGGGCCCATGAATTCGTCCAGCCGGGCAGTAGCGGCATCATGCAGGATAAGTTGCAGGGATTGCTTGCGGCGCTGTTCGCTCCTTACACGAACGATAGCGACAATCCGCGCGTGCGCGTTAGCGGGGATGATGCCAACATCAGCCAACAGGTCGCGACGCCGCTGGCGCTGGTATTCCATGAACTCGCCACCAATTCTGCGAAATATGGCGCGCTGTCGGTTGATGAGGGGCATGTGAACCTCGTGATCGAGGATTGCGGTGACACTCTGGCCCTCACATGGGTTGAACATGGCGGACCGCCTGCTGTTGGCGGCGGCGAGGATGGCTTTGGTTCGCGCCTTGTCGAAATGAGCGTGAAGAGCCAGCTTGGCGGAACATGGGAACGTCGCTTTACCGAGCGCGGCCTTGTCGTCGACCTGACAATCGCGAAGAGCTCGATCTCGCGTTAGCGGGCGGGTTCGCCCCTTGGAAAACCTGCGGCATCGGGCCAGTCCGGGCCAGCCAGCCCCATTACCTTGAATAAGGTGCCCATCTGATCGGGCGCGATCAGCCGGTCTCTGGCCTGCATCAAAGCCTCACGCTGGTCGGGCGCGCCGGTGGCAAGTGCCTGGGCGCGCTGCATAATGCCAAGCGCGTAAAGCCAGCTCCCCTGCGTGACCGTGCCTAGCACGCGGCAGCCTTGCGCGGCTGCGATGGCTTCACCCTGCGCAAAATCGACATGCGCGGAAATATCCGCTTCCCCGGGTGCATCAAACAGGCCAACACGTTCATGCCCGCGCACCGCCTGCACGCTTGAACCGCTGCGCCCGTCCGCATGACCATAATCGATGAAAAGTGCGGCTCCGCCCTGCAATGCCAGCCGGCTCGCCACTTCAGAAACAATGGCGGCGCATGCGGGAGAGGTTTCGATCACGCTGCCGGCAGGATCATCGCGGCGCTCAGAAGAAACCGCCGCGTCCAACGGCTGGCCTCCCACCGTTTCGACAAATGCGCCCGCCGCATTCACACCAACCATTACTTCACGCCAGCCATTATCGGTCTTCACCAACTGGCGCACGGGCAAGGCATCGAGAAATTCATTGGCCACCAGCAGGATCGGGCCGTCTTGCGGAACAGTGGTGAGATCATGGTGATGGATGACGCCGGGCACGGCAGCGATTTGCGCTTCACGCATGGCCTGCGATGTTTCAACCAGATGCATTTGCGGGTGGAGACCTTGCTGGCGCATCGCCCGTAGTGCATCGCGCGCCAGTGTGCCCTTGCCCGGACCCAGTTCGATATAATGGACAGGCTCGGGCTTGCCTGCGCGCTGCCACAAATCTGCCAGGCACAGGCCGATGAGTTCACCGAACATCTGGCTGATTTCGGGCGCGGTGACAAAATCCCCTGCACCGCCAATAGCGGGGTGTTCAGCGTAATAGCGGGCATTTGATTCGCCCATATATTGCAGCAGGCTTATCGGGCCTGTTGCTGCAATCAGGCGGCGAAAAACATCGCCCAGATCCGGCTTGGCGGCATCGTCTGGCGGCAGGTTCAAACCACCTCCGTGTCAATTTCAGGAGGCGCTCCCTTGACCGTGGGCCGCGCCGTGGTGCCCGGCCTGCCGCTCGCCAATTCACGCCGCGAAAGCGCCCAGGCCACCAGCACGATGCCGAGCAGGATCAAGGGTATCGTCAGCCATTGGCCCATGCTGAGGCCGGTCCGCATGGCAAATTCAGTAAGCTGGGCATCAGGCTGGCGGAAGAATTCATTGGCAAAGCGCGCGGATGAGATGAGCACGGTAAAGGCGCCCACCAGCAGGCCGGGACGAAACCGCGCGCGCGTCAGCCAGAACAGGCACAGCATGACCACCAGCACCAGCAGGCCTTCACCCAGCGCCTGATAAAGCTGGCTGGGATGACGTGGCAGCGCCAGCGGATCGGTGGGGAAGATCATTGCCCACGGCACGTCTGGCCCAGCAACCCGCCCCCACAATTCGCCATTGATGAAATTGGCGATGCGTCCCAGCAACATGCCAAGGCCCACATTGACCGCGATATAATCGCATACGCGCAAGAATGGCAGACCGCCACGCCAGCTGACCCAGCCGATGGCTACGACCACGCCCAGCAATCCGCCATGGAAGCTCATCCCGCCATCCCACAGGCGCAGAACTTTCCACGAAACGAAGCCGTCGCCGGAAAAATCGGTCCACAGGCTCGGCTCGTAAAACGTGGCATAGCCAAGACGTCCGCCAAGGATGATGCCCAGCGTGCAATAGAAGAACAGATCGTCCACATGCAGCTGCCCCATTGGCGCGCCGGGGGCCTTGATCATCCTGGAAAGGTGCCAATAAGCGAAGATGATCCCCGCCAGATAGGCGAGCGAATAATATTTCAGCGTGAAGAAACCGAGGTCAAGACCGGGTTTCAGACCCAGTTCGCTCCACTCGATTGCCCCGCCCGTTGCCGTTGCCAGCATGTCCAGCATTGTCTTCTTGCCCCTTGGGGTATCGACCGCGCGCGGCCCGTTTGGTTACAGGCGCTTTGGCATAGAGCCGCGCTGCGCGAAAGCCCTGCTTGGCGGAAGTGCAGAAATGCGTGCTTTGCATATGGCGCAATTTGCGCCTATTTTCCGGATCGTGAGCCTTCCCAGCATCCCCCGTCAGCGCAAGATCGTTGATCGCCGCCAACTCGCCTCCGCAATCGCCCGGATCGTGAAAGAGCAGGGCGTATCTGACGGGCGTCAGGCCATTGTTGCAGAATTGCGCAAGGCGCTTGAAAGCGGCCGCAAGGAGTTGATGGAGCGGCTGGCGAAGCGGCCCGGCGCGGGGCACGAACATGCCCATGGACAGGCTTTTCTGATCGACCAGCTGATCCGCCTCGTGCACGATCACGTGGTTGACGATGTCTATCCCGCCGGCAACCGTTCGAGCGGAGAGCGCATCGCACTGCTGGCGGTAGGCGGATATGGACGCGGAGAAATGGCGCCATATTCCGACGTCGACCTCGCTTTCATCACGCCTGACAAGCCTACCCATTGGTGCGAACAGGTGATCGAGGCGATCCTTTATTATCTGTGGGATCTGAACTTGCAGGTTGGCCATTCGACCCGGTCTCTCAAAGAGGCTTCGCGCATGGCGAAGGAGGATCTGACAATCCGCACCGCTTTGCTCGAGGGCCGGTTTCTGTGGGGCGACCAGGAAGTATATGACGCGGCCAGCGCGCAATTCTGGAACGAAGTCGTGCCCGGCACAGAAGCGGTTTTCGTTCAGGAAAAGCTGGTTGAACGCAACGCCCGTCACAAGCGCATGGGGGATTCGCGCTATGTCGTCGAACCCAATGTGAAGGATGGCAAGGGCGGCCTGCGCGATCTCCAGACGCTCTACTGGATGGGCAAATATGTCCACAGCGTCAAAAGCGCGGCAGAGCTGGTCAAGAAGGGACTTTTCACCGAACGCGAATATCGCAGCTTTCGCCGCGCAGAAGGCTTCCTTTTGTCGGTGCGTGCGCATCTGCACACGATCGCCGGTCGCGCTGAAGACCGCCTGACGTTCGATCTGCAACGCGAAGTCGCCGCCCGAATGAATTATGCTGACAGGCCGGGCAAGAGCGCGGTCGAACGCTTCATGCAGTTCTATTTTCTGCAAGCCAAACATGTCGGCCATCTTACCGGCGTGTTCCTTGCGCATATGGAAGATCAGACCGCTGAAAAGAGCCGCATGGCTGATTTCATTGCCAATATGTGGCCCGGCAAAACGCGCAATGTAGAAGGCTATGTCATTACCGATGGCAGGATCGCTGCGCCGTCAAATGACTGGTTTGAACAGGATCCGGTGCGCCTTGTCGAAATATTCGCCGTGGCGGAGCGCGAGGGTCTCGAAATCCATCCCGGCACCACGCGCATGGCACGCCGCGATGCCGCGCTAATCACTGCAGAAGTGCGCAAGGATGCGCGTGCGAATGCGCTTTTCATGGATGTACTCGCTGGCCGGAACGATCCCGAAAACGTGCTGCGCTGGATGAACGAAGCGGGCGTATTTGGCCGTTTTGTCCCTGATTTCGGCAAGGTCAACGCGCAGATGCAATTCGATATGTATCACCACTACACGGTGGATGAACACACGATTCGCGCCATCGGCCTGTTGAGCGAGATAGAGCGCGGGGCGCTTAAGGAAGACCACCCGCTGGCAAGTGACATCCTGCCCAAGCTCATCAATCGACGCGTATTATATGTCGCCACCTTGTTGCACGACATCGCCAAGGGTCGTGGCGGCGATCATTCGGTGCTGGGCGCTGGTGTCGCGCATAAGGTGTGTCCGCGGTTCGGCCTGGACAAGAAAGAAACCGAACTCGTCGCCTGGCTGGTACGCTTTCACTTGCTGATGAGCGCGACTGCCTTCAAGCGCGATATTTCCGACCCCAAGACCATTACCGATTTCGTGGCCGAGGTGCAGAGCCTTGAACGGCTGCGCCTGCTGACGGTGCTGACCATAGTCGATATCCGCGCCGTCGGACCGGGGATCTGGAACAGCTGGAAGCGCCAATTGCTGTCAGACCTGTTTGAAGCGGCGCAGCAGCGGCTGCGCCTGGGCCACAAGACACATGGCCGGGCGCAACGCGTTGCCGAGAAAAAGGAACGCGTTGCAGAAATGCTGGGCGATTTGGACAGTCTCGTCACCAGTCTCGATGACATGTTCGGTGACAGCTACTGGATTGCCGAATCCGAAGAAGTGATCGCCATCAATTTGCCGCATTATGCCGCAGCACGCGCAGGCAGGCATTCACTGTCGATCCACACCGAATTTGTCGAAGCGCTGGGCGCAACTATGGTTACGGTGATTGGCGATGATCATCCAGGCCTGTTTTTCCGTATCGCGGGGGCCATTCACCTGGCCGGCGGCAATATCATCGATGCGCGCATCCACACCAATCGCGTGGGCAAGGCGGTCGATAATTTCATTGTGCAGGATCCGCTCGGCAAACCATTCAGCGAAGCAGCCCAATTGATGCGGCTGAAGAAATCCATTGAAGACGCGTTAGCAAACAAGATCGACATGGTGCCACGGCTGGCCAAACGCCCACTCAAACAAGTGCGAGCGGAAAATTTCCGGGTTGCCGCCAATGTCGTCTTCGACAATGACGCGTCCAACCGCTTTACCGTGATAGAGGTGAATGCAACCGATCGCCCTGCTCTGTTAAACCGGCTGACCCGCGCTCTGTTCGAACAGAGCCTGTTGGTGAATTCAGCGCATATCAGCCATTATGGAGAACGCGCAGTCGATACGTTTTACGTCACGGATCTGCTCGGTATGAAGGTCGATTCGGCAGAGCGCCTACGCAAATTGGAACGTGCGCTGCTGGATGCGATCGAGGCGGGTGAAGCCGAACTGGCCGAAGCGGCTCAGTAATTTCGGGCCTGGCTGGAAATCCGCGCCTGAATCGACGACAGATTGTCAGTTGGCAGAAACAGTGCCCACGATGTGCTCAAAAACATAGCTGCTCAATTCTGACAGGAAGCGGCAACCGACCATTCCATCTTTGCCCCAGCACACTTCGGCATGTTGCATCTGCAAACCTGCAAAACGGATATAGAGCGGCGTGCCGCGCGCGGGTGCGTCAAATGTGGCGACCTGGAAACCCGATGGCGTCAGATCTGCCAGCTTTGCCCTGTGCCATGCCCGGGTGCCAATCTTCAATTCGCAGGAGATAGCGACCCTGGCACGTCCATGCGCGCGACGTTGCCCGGACCCGTCCGAGGATGCATTCGGATCATATCGGCTTTGATGTTCCATTTCAGATCATCCAATTCTTTGCGAAGACTCATTATCGAATGAATTCCTCCCCTATATAATACCAATGGTTAAGGTTCGTTTTTCATTTAGCTTTTAAGGTCTTGCGTCAGCGGAGGCGGGCAACCCTAAGGTAGCCGGACCGACCTTCGAAACGCATTTCATAGGCCCCGCTCCAATGGCGCGTGACGGTGGCCTGCCATCCTTCGCGGACGCGATTGCGCAAGGTCGATCCGTCAATTTCACGCCATAGCTGCCCATTGTCGAGCAGGAATACCTGAGAGCGACGATTGCCCCGCAAAACCTCGCTCACCGTGGCGGAAACGGCGGCTTCTTCGGCGGCCGCACGCTCAATCTCGTCATCGCGCTCGCGGAAACCAAAAATTTCCTCGCGCTCGGTTGCCACACGTTCCTCGTGCTCTGCAATGACCACGACTTGTTCTGCATAAGTGGAATCGAAACAGGCCAGGCGCGCCGCATCATCTTCCATCTGCGCACAGACGGCATAGGGGTTCTGGTCATCCTGCGCCTGCGCGGGCATGGCCAGCAGGCTGAGTGCGGGCAAGGCGATAAAAGTGGAAAGCTGGCGGCTCATGGTATGGGTTCCCGTATGAAAGGACATCTGTAGGTTTGGCTTGTGGCGCGATCAGGCACCTTGCGTCAACATCGGCGCGGATGGCCAGCGGTTGGAGACCCAACTATGCGCGTGCGCCAAAAAGGGCGGTGCCCACGCGCACATGTGTTGCGCCAAGCATGATGGCGATCGGATAATCACCGCTCATCCCCATGCTGCGCCCGTCCAGGCCAAGGTCATCGGCCAGCTTGGCCATAAGCGCGAAGAAAGGCGCAGGCTCTGTATCCAGCGGGGGCACGCACATGAGGCCCGCCAAGGGGATATCCGCATCGCGGGCAGAGGCCACCAGCGCGCCAAGTTCGGCAATCGCGCATCCGCCCTTCTGCGGCTCGTCCCCTATATTGACCTGCACGAAGCAGGGCACTTGTCGGCCCGCCTTGTCGAATGCCTTGGCCAGCGCCTTGATCAGGCTCGGTCGATCAAGCGAGTGGATGCAATCAAACAGCGCCACGGCATCATCGGCCTTTTTCGATTGCAGCTGGCCGACAAGGTGCAGCTCGATATCGGGCGTTGTTTCGCGCAGGGCAGGCCATTTCTCCTGTGTTTCCTGCACGCGGTTTTCACCAAAGACGCGCTGACCTGCTGCAATAAGCGGGGTTATGGCTTGCACAGGATGCATTTTACTGACCGCAATCAACGTTACGTCTTCGCGTTCGCGGCGGGCGCCCCTGCAGGCCTTGGCTATTTCTGCTTCGACACAAGCAAGACGGCCAGCCGGACTGTTGCTGTTGGCACTTTGATCCATCTGAGCGCTATAGCGGGGTGATGACGGCTTTCCAGTCCCTCCCGCGCCTCTGGTTGATTTCCGATGAGCGCAATGATGGCGATCTGGATGCTGCTTTGGCGCATATGCCCGCTGGCTCTGCGCTGGTATTCCGCCATTATCACCTTGCACCGACAGATCGCTTCGCCCGGTTCGCCGCGCTCGGGCGAATTGCAAGGCGGGCCGGGCATATCGTCATCATTGCGGACAGTGCTCAGACTGCCGCGGAATGGGGCGCAGACGGTATTTACGGCGCGCCGCTCGCCCTTGCCCCGCGCCGCGCCGGATTGCTTGCCATCGCAACTGCCCACAATATGGGCGAAATTGCGCAGGCCAACAGGGCTGGTGCCGATGCCGTCATGGTTTCGCCGGTCTTCCCCACCCGCTCGCACCCGGACGCAGGGGCGCTAGGCTTACAGCGGTTTCGTACCCTTGCCAGCCATGCGCAGATGCCGGTCGTGGCGCTTGGCGGCATGAATGCGGCCCGCGCCAAAAGGCTTAACTGGCCGTGTTGGGCCGCCATTGACGGCATTTGTGCCACATGGGCAGGCTGATCGGCAAACATCATTGACCGGGGACTCCCGCTGTGGGATTCTAGCCGAAGGGACGCAATGTAAGGGAACAGTTCATGGCCACGCGGGCCTCACATCAGGGTGCAGACATGCGCGCAGCTTTCCGCCGCTCGCTGGCCCGCAGTGCGCAGCTGACAGGCGCGGTATTGCTGTATGGTTTTACGATATTTCTCGCGCTGTCCCTGCTCAGCTACAGTCAGACCGACCCATCATTATCCACGGCTGCGGGCGATGTGGTCGATAACTGGATGGGCAAGCCTGGCGCCTTTGCCGCCGATCTGGCGCTGATCAGCTTTGGCTGGGCCTCTGTGCTGTTGCTGCCGCTAACCTATGTTTCGGCGCGCAAACTGTGGCGCGATGCCGATTTCGAGGAATATTGGGACGGTAAGTGGTGGGGCGCCGTGGCCATGCTGTTGCTGGGCATGGCCTTGCTGGCAACGACGCTAGCCCTGGTGACGGAGCCGCGCAATCACGGATGGCCTGCGGGTTTTGGCGGCCTTGTCGGCCTGCTGGGCGAGGCGGGCATACGCGCAATTGCCGATCTTTTGCCCGAGGCCGCACGCTTCTGGACCATCCTTGCTGCCGGTGTGGCATCGCTGCTGGGCGGCGCGACGCTGGCCGGACGGGTATTTGCAGTGGATTGGTCACGTTTCCTTACCATACCGAATTGGATAAAAAATCGGTCGCAATTCACCAATTCAGCTAATCCGTTCAAGGCAGAAGCTACGCGCAAACAGCGCCGGCGCCCTGAAAAGGATGCCGCTGTGGATAGTGATGGCGACGATGACACCGATGACGATGCAGAACCCGCAGCGCCGCGACGTGCGCCAGAAATCAGCGATCCGGCCAGCCCGCCGCGTCGCGCCCGCCCCGCTACCAAGGCGTCGCAAAAGGATCTGTTCGCAGAATATGATCTGCCTGGCATAGATCTGCTTGAAGAAGGCCCGGCCAATCAGGTGCCAGCGCTCGACAAGCTGGCACTTGAACGCAATGCTCGCCTGCTTGAAACCGTGCTCGATGATTTCAATGTCAAAGGTGAAATTACCGCGGTCAAGACCGGCCCTGTTGTCACCATGTATGAGCTGGAGCCAGCGCCCGGCATCAAGGCGAGCCGGGTGATTGGCCTCGCCGAGGACATTGCCCGCAATATGAGCGCGATTTCCGCCCGCGTCGCGCCCATTCCGGGCAAGACCGTCATGGGCATCGAATTGCCCAATGCAAACCGGCAAATGGTCAATTTCAGGGAGATGGTCGGCTCCGAAGCTTTCGCCGGATCGAACGGCGGCCTGCCGATCATTCTTGGCAAGGGCATCTCAGGTGAACCCGTGGTGACAGACCTTGCCGCCATGCCGCATCTTCTGGTGGCGGGCACCACCGGATCGGGCAAATCGGTTGGCCTCAATTGCATCCTTTTGTCGCTGCTATACCGTTTTACGCCAGCCGAATGTCGCCTGATCCTGATCGATCCCAAGGTGCTGGAGCTGAAAAGTTACGACGATATTCCCCATCTTCTTGCCCCCGTGGTGACAGAACCGCACAAATCGGTGCGCTCACTCAAATGGGCGGTGGAGGAGATGGAGCGTCGCTATCGAATGATGAGCGAGATTGGCGCACGCAATCTTGTCGGCTTCAACGAACGCGTCGCTGCAGCTGCCGCCAAGGGCAAGCCGTTAAAGCGTACCGTGCAGACCGGCTACGATCCCGAAACGGGCGAGGCCGTAGTCGAGGAAAAGGAGCTCGATTACGAGGTCCTGCCACAGATTGTTCTGATCGTTGACGAACTGGCCGATCTGATGGTGACGGTTGGTAAGGAAATCGAGGTGCTGATCCAGCGCCTTTCGCAAAAGAGCCGTGCTGCGGGCATCCATCTTATCATGGCGACGCAGCGCCCTTCCGTCGATGTGATCA
Organism: Aurantiacibacter atlanticus; assembly: GCF_001077815.2. Lineage (GTDB taxonomy): Bacteria > Pseudomonadota > Alphaproteobacteria > Sphingomonadales > Sphingomonadaceae > Alteraurantiacibacter > Alteraurantiacibacter atlanticus. The sequence continues at coordinate 212,612 of NZ_CP011310.1, forward strand.
CCGGCGTCATCAAGGCCAATCTGCCAACCCGCATCAGTTTCAACGTCACCAGCCGCATTGATAGCCGCACGATCCTTGGCGAGCAGGGTGCCGAGCAATTGCTGGGCAAGGGTGACATGCTCTACAAGCCTAATACCGGTGCGCTCAAACGCGTCCACGGTCCGTTTGTAAGCGATGAGGAAGTGGAAAAGGTGGCCGATCACTGGCGCGGCCAAGGCGCGCCCGCCTATGTCGATTCGGTCACCGAGGAACCTGAAGATGGTGGTTTCAACTTTGAAGATGAATTTACCGCATCGGATAATCCGGAAGAACGTAAATACCGGCAGGCCTGCCAAATAGTGATCGAGAACCAGAAGGCTTCGGGATCATGGCTCCAGCGCCAGATGGGTGTTGGTTACAACACTGCCGCCAAATGGATTGAGCGGATGGAAGGCGAAGGACTGGTGGGCCCGGCCAATCACGTCGGCCGCCGCGAAATTTTCCGCGACCGCGACGGAAATCCGCTCTAGATCTGGTGAATGGATAAAGAATCCGCACAACCGCTCGCAAAAGCTGGTTCCAATCCCCTTGCCACCGTCGGCTGGCGCGAGAAGGTCGATTTGCCCGAACTCGGCCTGAAGAGCGTCCCCGCCAAGATAGATAGCGGCGCACGCACCTCCTCCCTCCACGCGATCATCATTGACCAGTTCGCGCGGGACGGAGAGAATTTTGTCCGTTTTGCCGTCGATTTTGGTGATCAGCACGTCCGCCAGGTGTGCGAGGCAGTGCATGTGGACTGGCGCGGCATCACCAGTTCCAACGGCAAGACTCAGCGCCGGATGATCATCAAGACACCGCTGAAGATCGGAACGCTGACATTCCGCGCGGAAATCAGCCTGGCGGATCGTTCAGACATGAAATTTCCGATGCTCATCGGCAGGTCATCGCTGCGTCGCCGTTTTGTAGTCGATTCGGGCCATTCATGGCTGCAAACCCCCGGCATGCAGCCAGCCGTAGGACATAAGCCATGAAAATCGCCATGCTTGCACGAAATGCGAAGCTGTATTCGCATCAACGCCTGGTCGAAGCCGCCGAGGAGCGGGGCCATACGCTCGATATTCTCAACACCACCCGCTGCACCGTCAACATCGCCAGCCATCGCCCCACGATCACCTATGATGGGGAAACGATCAGCGGCTATGAAGCGGTGATCCCGCGTATCGGAGCATCCATTACAAATTACGGTCTGGCCGTGCTGCGCCAGTTTGAAATGGCGGGGATCTGGCCGCTGAATGAAAGCGTCGCCATCGGACGCAGCCGGGATAAGCTGCGTTCCATGCAGATCCTCGCCAAGCACGGGCTGGGTCTGCCGCTTACCGCTTATGCCAATGATCCCAAGCAGGCTGAAGAGATTATTAAGGCGGTCAACGGCCCGCCGGTAGTCATCAAACTGCTTGAAGGCACGCAGGGTATTGGCGTGGTGCTGGCCGAAACGATGAGCAGCGCGAAATCCGTGATCGAGGCGTTTCGCGGGGCCAATGTTAACATCCTCGTGCAGGAATTCATCAAGGAAGCGGGCGGCACCGATATTCGCGCGCTGGTGGTGGGCGGCAAGGTTGTCGCCGCGATGAAGCGCACCGGCGCGGCAGATGATTTCCGTTCAAACCTGCACCGTGGCGGAAGCGCGCAAATCATCAAGATAACACCAGAGGAACGCTCAACCGCAGTGCGCGCGGCCAAGCATATGGGCCTCAATGTCTGCGGCGTTGACATGCTGCGGTCCAATCACGGACCAGTGCTGATGGAAGTCAATTCTTCACCCGGCCTCGAAGGGGTGGAAAAGGCGACCGGCATCGATGTGGCCGGCAAGATTATCGCCTTTTTGGAAGGGCATGCAAAGATGGGCGTTACCAAGACCCGCGGAAAGGGCTGACGGCCGCACCCTCTCACGATTGAAATGGCGGGTTAGAGTTAGCGGATTGTAAACCGTTAACTCCGTAATGGCCCTGACCATGCTCCGATGGTTAATCATATCTGCAATGCGTCCTCGGCACATCGCCTGCGCCGCTCTATCGCTATTATTCATGGTCGCACCTGCCGCCGCGCAGGATGGCAAGAACGCATGGGCGCTGGAACCCTATGCCCGCGTCGAGCTGGGTATTGTCCTGTCACAAAGCGAGGATCGCGACGATGAATTGATCATCAATGGCGACGGCGGTTATCTGCGGGGCAATGTCGGTGTCGAATTCGGCAATGATACTACGCAATTCCGCGTGGAAGCAGACCGTATCGAGGTCCAGCGGTTCGACAATGCGACGGGCCGCGACAATTTCAACCGCGATCGGCTGACCGCCAGTATCACGCAAAAGCTTGATGATGATTGGGAGGTTGCTCTGCGTGGCCGGGTCTATGACGATCTTGTCAGCGTCGAAGCCACCGATACCGATGAAACCCAGGTTTCCGCGCAGGTTGAATATGAACCCGAGCGCGCTCACCGTTTCCGTCTGCGCGGAACCTGGCGCGACCGCGAATATGATGACGGCAGAGGCGCTGGCGGAACATCAACACATGGCGAGGGCGCGCGCGCAGATCTTGGCTATCGCCACCGCATGGGCCGCTATCACTACATCAATTTCGACCTGCGCGCCGAGGAAATCAATTCGGCTAATCCGGCACGCAGCTACACCCGCGAATCTGTTGATGTTTCATACACCCACCCGCTCAACCGAGACCTGCGCGTGCGACCTGCACTTTCCTTGCGGCAGACGCGTTTCGACGGGCGGCTGACGGATGAGGACGGTCCGCGCAAGGATACGCAGGTCGTGCCCGAGTTAGAGCTGCTCTGGTGGCCGAGCAATTGGCGGATCGAAGCTGAAGCCAAATATATTGTCACCAACAGTAATGAGCCGGTCCGCGACCGTGAAGGTTACCGTTTCAGCTTGAGTATCGGCTATGCCTTCTAGAGCGTTACGCAAATGGCGGCTGAGCCGCTGGCGTAAGCTGCGACGAGTCCTTGCGAAAGCTACTCCGCAGGTCAGACGCCCTGCATTGATCGGCGCCGGCGTGATCGGCGCCATCTTGTTGCTGGCGTTTCTCGGCGTCGCCAATACGAACGACCCGTTCCAGATGCCCTCCTCGCTCGGCGAGCGTGCGGTGTCTTACGCCGTGTGGGGCATGAAGCCATCCAACCTGTTGATGGCGCTGCCCATCGGCGCTTTTCTCGTGGTGCTCGCGCGCAGCTTTGTGGGGATGAAGGCTTTTGGCCTGTTCACACCCATGCTGATCGCCATCGCTTTTCTCCAGATCGGCCCAATCTTTGGCCCGATAGTGCTGATCTCGGCTGTCGGCGTTGGTATGCTTGCTGCACCCATGCTGCTCAAACTGCGCATGACGCGCGTGGGCTTTCTTGGCGTGCTGATTTCCTTCGTGGTGTTCGTGCTGGCTGGCTTGCAGGTTGTCCTCGACACCGAATTGCAGGTTGATGCCTTCCCGGTTGTCGTAACGGCGCTGGTGGTCGAGCGCTGGCACCGCCAATGGGAAAAGGACGGCGCCAAGGAAGCTGCGAATATCGCTCTGCAAACGCTTATCCTCGCGCTGCTGATCCAGTTCGTGATGGTCAGCCAGGTCGCGCTGACGCTGATCGAAATTTCTCCGCTGGTGCTGCCCGGTTTCGCCGGTCTCGCGATTGCCCTGCTCGGTCGATATCGCGGCCTGCGCATGTCGGAGATCAAACGTTTCGCCCCCATCTGGCTTGAAGGAAGACGCAATGCCAATGTTCTCACATCGCTCGACGAACGCGACGGTGCCGCAAATGAAAACAGCGACGAAGACCGCGACGGAAATCGGGGCGAAGACTGGGGTGGAGATTGGGGCGACAGCGGAGCCGATGAGCAAGCTGCCATGGTCGCAACGCCTGCTTTCCCGCAGCCCCGCTTCGGCCAAGCGTTCATCAAAACGCCGCACTTCGCCCTTGCCGCAACCAGTGCCCCAGAAGGGCCATTTGGACGAGATACTGGGAATCAATCTGCGCAATTCGATTATCGCGAAATACAATCCGCGCTGGGCGATCGAGGAGGCGCGCGACAAGGTGGCGGCCAAGATAGCCCTGAACGCTGGCGGGGTCGTAACTACCGGAACAATATGCGTCATCTCCAGCTATGGGGAACTGCTTGAATTCGATCCGGTTCGCGACCTTCCGGAAAGCTGGGCGATCAAACCGGCACGCGGCAGCCAGGGCGATGGCATCCTGCTGGCTCTGCGGCGCGAAGGTAATAACTGGTTCAAGGGATCGGGTGCCAAGCTCACCCCGGCAGACGTCATGCATCACGTTCGCCGCATCGTCGATGGCGGCTTCTCAGGCGATACCGCAGCCGAGGACGCGGCCCTGATAGAGCCGCTGATACGCGCCGACCCGCGCATTACGAAGCTGGTGCCCGAAGGCCTGCCCGATGTGCGCGTCATCTCCTTGCGCGAACATCCGTTGATGGCGATGATGCGCATCCCGACCAATGCCTCGGATGGCAAGGCAAACCTGCACCAGCGCGCCATCGGAGCGGCAGTGGACATCGATACAGGCATCATCACGCGGGCCATGTGTGTCGGAGAAGAAATTACCCATCATCCCGATTCCAAGGCCCTGCTGATCGGCTTCGAGGTTCCCGAGTGGGACAAGGTGCTGGACATGAGCTCGAAATGCAGCGCTGCCATCGGCCTTGGTTACCTTGGCGTGGATATTATTCTCGATGAGAATGACGGCCCGATGATTCTGGAAGTGAATGCCCACCCGGGGATTGAAATCCAGAACATCAACCAGAAGGGCCTTCGCCGGGCGATGGTGCTGGCGGGCGAAAAATTTAGCTGAGGCGTTATCTCCTAAAGAGAGGGCGATGCGTCGCTGCCGGGCAAAAAGCCGACAGATCGCTGGATAAACCCGATAGCATGGCTAGGCCGCGCGGCTTGCCTCACCTATCCCGTTATGCGTGAAAGCTCAGATTGAAATAGGCAGTGATTCCCACGGCACGGCGGTGCCCATCGACATTGAGGAACTGCTGGCGACCCGTCTGCTGGTGCAGGGCAATTCGGGAAGCGGCAAATCGCACCTGCTGCGCCGCTTGCTCGAACAGAGCGCAGGGCTGGTGCAACAGGTGGTGATCGACCCCGAGGGCGATTTTACCAGCCTTGCCGACCATTTCGATCACGTCGTTATCGAAGGCGCAGGCTATTCGCCGCGCGAGATAGAGGCGCTGGCAGGCCGCATCCGCCAACATCGCGCTTCTGTTGTGCTGGCGCTGGACGATCTGGAGGTCGAGCAGCAAATTCGCTGCGCTGCCAGTTTCCTCACCGCGCTGTTCGATGCCCCGCGCGAACATTGGTTTCCCGCGCTTGTGGTGGTGGACGAGGCGCAGATGTTTGCCCCTTCCGCCGCGGGGGAAATGGCCGAGGACACGCGCCGCATGACGTTGTCGGCCATGACCAATCTCATGTGCCGCGGGCGCAAGCGCGGGTTGGCGGGCATCGTCGCCACGCAGCGCCTTGCCAAGCTGGCCAAAAATGTCGCCGCCGAAGCCTCCAATTTCCTCATGGGGCGCACTTTCCTCGATATCGACATGCAGCGCGCCGCCGATCTTCTCGGCATGGACCGCAGGCAGGCTGAGCGGATACGCGATCTGCAGCGCGGGCATTTTCTTGGCCTTGGCCCGGCGATCAGCCGGCGTCCGGTGGCGGTGCATATCGGAGAGGTCAAATCGGGCGGTAAGAATGCCGCAGCCGAGCTTGCCCCGCTGCCCCAGACGGGAGCGGAGGAAATGGGCGCACTGCTTCACGCTGAACTGGCAGAGGAGGCCGCCGAAACCGTGCACCGCCCGCCGCCCGCGCCGCCTGCTCCACCTGCCGCCGAAACTCTGGTGGAAAGCATCGCCAAAAAGGCGGAAGAACGCGCGCCAGTGGGTCAAGAGGCCGCGACCGCAATGCCCGCCGGCGACATTGATAGCGTGATGCGCGACATGGCGGCAGAAGAAGGCGCGACCTTCAGGCCAGTCAGCACCCAGTTTCGCGATTTTGCGACGCGTTGCCGCGAGCGCGGCATTCCGTCAGCCCATATCGACATGCCCGGTTTTCGCCGCCGCTTCGCCTTTGCCAGCGCTGGTATCCATCAGCTCGACGATGAGGCGCAGGCTTCGATAGAGCGCATGGCGCAGCATGTGGCAGACGATGTGCTGGCACCCTATCTTGCCATCGTGGTCGCCGCCGCGCGAGGGCAGGGCACGCCCGATGAAGATCATCTGGCGCAGGTTTATGGCACTGCATCGCCGGGCCGAATCCGCCGATTGCTCGAACATCTCGAACGCACCGGCCTGATCGTGGTACATGAGGATTACGGCGGCGCGCGCACCATTACTGTGCCCGGCATTGAAGACGTGCTGGCCTGAAAACTACACGCGCGGGCGCTGCGCAGCAATTTGCACGATCCTTTCGGGTTGCGGCAATATTGTTTCAGATGTAACGAAACTCGCCAAGGAGATCTGACCCATGCGTATCGGCTGCCCCAAGGAAATCAAAAACCGCGAATATCGTGTCGGCCTGACACCGGAGAGCGCGGGCGAACTGGTTCAGAACGGGCATGAGGTCTGGGTGGAAACCGGCGCTGGCGGCGGCATTGGCGCGTTTGACCAAAGCTACCGAGACCGCGGTGCCAAAGTGGTCGACACGGCGGAAGAAATTTTCGCCGAGTGCGAGATGATCGTCAAGGTCAAGGAGCCGCAGGCCAGTGAACGCGCCATGCTGCGCGAGGGCCAGCTGCTTTACACCTACCTCCACCTCGCGCCCGATCCCGAACAGACCGCCGATCTGGTTAAATCCGGTGCAACCGCGATTGCTTATGAGACGGTGACAGGATCGCGCGGCGGCCTGCCGCTTTTGACCCCGATGAGCCAGGTGGCTGGCCGTATGAGCATCCAGGCTGGCGCCAATGCGCTTGAAAAGGTGCATGGCGGACGCGGGGTGCTGCTGGGCGGCGTTCCGGGCGTTATGCCGGGCAAGGTCATCATCATCGGCGGCGGCGTGGTCGGCTTCAATGCTGCACAAATGGCCGCGGGGCTTGGCGCTGATACCATCATCATGGATCTCAATCCCGAAGTGCTGGAAAAAGTCGGCACCCATTTCGAAGCGCGCGCCAGCACGCGCTTTGCCAGCAAGGCCAATCTGGAAGAGGCAGTGGCAGAGGCCGACATGGTCGTGGGCGCGGTGCTGGTTCCCGGCGCTGCTGCTCCCAAGCTTGTCAGCCGCGACATGCTCGGCACGATGAAGCCGGGCGCGGTGCTGGTGGATGTCGCCATCGATCAGGGCGGCTGTTTTGAAACCAGCAAGGCCACCACCCATGATGACCCTACCTATGTGGTAGACGATATCGTACATTATTGCGTGGCGAATATGCCCGGCGCTGTCAGCCGGACGAGCACCTATGCGCTCAACAATGTGACGCTGCCGCACGCCATCCGCATCGCCAATCTTGGCTGGAAGGAAGCGATGCGCGCCGATCCGCATCTGGCACAGGGCCTTAATGTCCATGCGGGCAAGGTTACCTATCCGGCCGTGGCGCATGAACTGGGCTATGACCTGCTTTCCATCGAGGAAGCTATCGCCTGATCCAAAAGTCTAAACGTCCGTTAACATATTGGCAGGATCGATAGTTTACCGCGCTGCCATGTGGGTTAAAATCGTAAGCGTTTTCTGGGCCGTTGCGGCTATGACGTTGGCTTGTGCGGCGCCGGAAACAGCGTTTGCGCAACCTTCCCCCTGTCAGGCGGCATTGCCGGCGTCAGCCGATCCGGCGCAGATCCATACTCTCCCGCTGAAATGGCAATGTGACGGCTCTATCCCGGAGCGCGGTACATCTTCCATCGCAGTACGGTTCGATTTCGCCGCACAAGACGATGCGCGATATCTGGAAAACCGTAATGGATTTTTCGATGCGGTAACGCTGGTATCGGTGCGTGAGGATAGTTCCGCATTAGTCCGGCGCCACCCTTCTTCCACAATCGAACCGCAGGTTGGCGGCGGTGTCTTTGCAATACCACTGCCTGCCACAGGGAATGATGTAATCGCACAATATGCGATTTTCGATGCGCCGGAATATCAGGCGCTCGGTCTCGAAACGCAGATCGTGGCCGAATTGCAGCAGGACAGGCCGGATACGCTGGCACAATTGCTACTGGTGGCGATGATAGCGGGCTTCCTATTGCTTCCTATCCTGCTGGATTTGGCTTTTTTCCGCGCTTTACAAGCACGTTTCCTGCTGTGGCACGCCCTGCTAGCCTTCAGCATGGCCGCACATTTGCTGACGAGCGGGACGCTGGTTGCCTTTGTCGGGCTTTCGATATGGCACCTGCATGCCCTTGCAGTCGGCAGCTTCAGCCTCGTCGTGATCAGTTGCATCATGTTTTTTGCATCCTTCATCGAACCGGACAGGCTCAACCCACGCATCAGGCAAATGTTGACCTACCTCGCCTATATGATTGTCGTGGTAACAATAATCCGCATCGCGGGCTTCGAAGTGCTTCGGCCCTATTCGCTCAAACTGTATTTTCTGACCTTCCTACCAGTCCTTGGCGTAATCGGCTGGGGCGTGGTCGATGCCCTTCGCTGCAAAAGCCGCTCGGTCTGGTTCCAGGCAATTGCATGGGCTCCGCTGATGGCGGTGGGCGTTATTCGGCTTGCAACGATGCTGATCCCAGAGCTGACCTATATTGAAGGCATATGGATGTTCCGCTTTGGCGCCGTCTTTGAAGTGATTGTCACTGGCTTGGGCGTGGTCGACCGGGTGTTGGTAATCAGGCGTGAGCGCGACCGGGCACAGGCCCATGCCGCCATGCTGAAAAATCTCGCCGATCATGATCCGCTTACCGGGCTTCTCAATCGCCGCGCCATCGTTTCACGGTTCGATGCGCTGGCTGATGAAGGTTTCAACACCGTCGCAGTGATCGATCTCGATCATTTCAAAGGTATCAATGACACGCATGGCCACTCGATAGGGGACGAAGTGCTGCGCGCAGTCGCCATCGCGCTCAAGCCGGACGAGGATACGCTGGTGGTGCGGCTGGGCGGCGAGGAATTCGCGCTTTTCATGCGAGGCAGGAATACCATTGATCGGGCTGAGCAACGCCGGCAGGAAATTACCCGCCACGTTTCGCGCAGCATCGCACTCGACAGGCTGGTGACTGCCAGCATGGGTATTATCCATGCCCCCGAAGTGTTTTCATCCAGAAAGGGCGGCGTGAATTTCGACATGATTTACCAGCGGGCCGATAAACTTCTTTACGAAGCCAAGGCCACGGGTCGCAATCGCACTGTATGTGAACGGCTCAAGCTGTTTGACGCGCATCCGAAGAAAGAGCGGCGGCGACATGATCGGCGCGCGGCAGCCTAATCCGCGCTCCAGCCGCCTGCGGGTGCAAAGGGCGCGGCGACTTCGGCAGGAACCCGCGTTAGTCGCCTGCTCGCCCTGTCAATCATGGCAAATGTGGTTTTCGCGCGAACCAGTTCTTTCCCGCTGTCGTCAGCAAAACTGAAATGCCTGTCGAAGCGCGGCCCGCGCGGACCGTCCTTAATGACGGTTTCGCCTGCCGCGGCCTCGCCTTCGGAGATATTGCCGCGATAATCGATCTCGTGGCGCAGGACCATCCAGACATATTTGTCCTTATCCTGCGGGCGCGCCTGCGCTTCCCAATGCGCTTCAGCCAGATCCTCCATCCAGCGCAGCCACACCGCATTGTTGACATGATCGTTAATGTCGATGTGTTCCGACAAGGCAGTGAATGTCCGCGTGAAGCGATTGCTCATTCAGTCACGCCCAATTGCCACAGGATAAAGGCGACCTCCTCTGCCGTTTCGCGCAAGCCTTCGAACCGGCCCGATTTGCCGCCATGGCCCGCTCCCATATTGGTTTTGAGGAGCAGGATATTGTCGTCGGTCTTAACTTCGCGCAGCTTTGCAACCCACTTAGCCGGCTCCCAATAGGTGACGCGCGGATCATTCAATCCGGCGGTGACCAACATGGGCGGATAATCCTGCGCCCGCGTCTGGTCGTAGGGCGAATAGCTCTGGATGTGGGTGAAAGCTTCCCTGCTCTCGATAGGATTGCCCCATTCCGGCCATTCGCCGGGCGTCAAAGGCAGGCTTTCGTCGAGCATGGTGTTAAGCACATCGACAAAAGGCACATGGGCCACAATTGCGCCGAACAAGTCGGGCGCCTGGTTGACTACCGCCCCCATCAATTCGCCACCGGCCGATCCGCCGCTGGCCGATATCTGGCCTTTGCTGGTCAATCCGCGATCGACAAGCGCGCGGCCAACGTCAACGAAATCGTTGAAGGTATTGGTCCGCTGTTCCATCTTGCCCTGCAAATACCAGTTGCGCCCCAGATCGTCCCCGCCGCGGATATGGGCGATGGCATAGGCGAAGCCGCGATCCACCAGGCTCAGGCGCGTGGTCGAAAAGCCCGGCGGGATGGCATAGCCATAGGCACCATAGGCATAGAGATGCAGCGGCCCGCCTGGCCCGCCATTCATGTCGTCGCGATCCTTGCGGTAGACGATGCTGACCGGCACCATCGCTCCGTCGCGTGCGGGTACCTGAATACGCTCAACCGTATAGAGTGAAGGGTCAAAGCCGCTCGGGATTTCCTGCACCTTCAATGTATCCAGCGTCCGGCTGGCGACATGGTAATCATACACCGTGTCGGGCGTGACGGGGCTTTCGTAACTCAGCCGCAACTTCTCCATCGCCCATTCAGGATTATTGCCAAGACCGGCGGAATAGGCCTTTTCGGGAAATGCGATCGTCTCGACCCGCGCCGGATCATCATAATAACGTATCTGCACCTGATCGAGGCCTGCGATGCGGCCTTCAGTGACATAGAAATCGCGGAACAGATCAAAATCGGTGAGGTAGAACTGGTCCGAGCCTTCGATCAGCGTGGTCCATTCGGCAGGGCTGGCAATGGGCGCGGTGGCAAGGCGGAAGTTCGCGTGATTGTCATTGGTGAGCACGAACAGCGTGCCTTCCCGCAGGTCCACATCATATTCGACGCCTGTCTTGCGAGGGCGCACCAGCAGCGGCTCAGCCAGCGGATCGGCGGCTGGCAGCAGACGCACTTCGCTGGTTTCATTATCACCCGCCGCGATGATCAGCCATTCGCGGTTTGATGAAAGGCCGGGCGATACGGTGAAGCCGAGTTGTTCTTCGTGATAAAGTTGGACGTCTTCAGCCGCATCCTTGCCCACGCTGTGCGCGAAGACGCGGTCCACCCGCCAGTTTTCATTGGCGCGGCCATAAATGATCATCGCATCATCAGCCGCCCATACCAGCCCCGAATTCACATTTTCGATCCTGTCGGGCAGAAGCGCGCCGGACTGCAGATCTTTTATGAAAGCGGTATAATATTCGCCGCCCGTCGTATCGGTAGAATAGGCGAGATAGCGCCCATCTTCACTGACCGACAATGCGCCAAGGCTGAAATATTCCAGCCCTTCTGCCAGTGCCGGTCCGTCGAGGATGAGATGTGCATCCCCGCCTGTCACGGGGCGGCGGTAGAATTTGCGATATTGCCCGCCTTCCTCGAATTCGGACCAATATTCAAAATCCCCGTCGCGCTGCGGAACAGTTGCATCCGCTTCCTTGATGCGCCCGCGCATTTCTGCAAACAGCGTATCGACCAGCGCCTTGCGCCCGTCCATCTGCGCTTCGAAATAGGCATTTTCGGCGCGGAGATACTCGAGCACATCCTCGTCATCGATAGTGGGATAGCTATCGTCGCGCAGCCAGTGATACGGATCAGAAATGGTTATGCCGTGCCGGGTAAAGCTATGGTCGCGCTGCTCGGCGCGTGGCGGCTGGATGCTGGTATCGTAATTCAAGGGTTCAATATCACTTTCCTGGGCGATTGCTGGGAGCGACGTAGCGGCGCAAAGCGCGGCGGCAAGCCTCAATAAACGAAAAATACGCATGTCTGCTCTCCTTGCAGGCTCATCTCACCTTGCCGCGGCTGGAAAGCTGTCGGGCAAAGGACTATGTCGGGGTTCTATTACCGAATGAAACCAGTTCAAACCGGAAAATTATACCATGTTGATGCAGACCCACGAAGCCCGCCTGTCCGCCCTTAGGGAAGAACTTGCCCGCCGCAAGCTTGATGGTTTCGTTGTGCCAATCAGCGATGAACATCTTTCCGAATATGTCGGTGCCTATGCCCAGCGGCTGGCCTGGCTTACCGGTTTTGGCGGATCAGCCGGAGCGGCTGTGGTGCTCAAGGACAATGCCGCCATGTTCGTGGACGGGCGCTATACCATCCAGGTGCGCGATCAGGTTGATGGCAAGCTGTATGATTACAAGAGCGTTCCTGCAGATTCGATAGCGGATTGGATCGCAGAAACCGCCCCTGAAGGCGCGAAGATCGGTTTTGATCCGTGGCTTCACACACGCGATTGGGCCAATGCCATGGACGCGCGGCTGGACAAGGCCGGCGCGCAACTGGTCGCGCTGGACAGCAATCCGATCGATGCAGTGTGGGCCGACCAGCCCGAACCCTCGACCGCACCTGCCTTTGTGCAGGATGATGCGCTGGCAGGCCGCTCCAGCGCAGACAAGCGCGGCGAGATCGCTGATTGGCTAAAGGCTGAAAAGCTTGATGCGGTGGTTGTAAGCGCGCTCGATTCGGTGGCCTGGATACTCAATATTCGTGGCGCTGATGTCGATCACACTCCTGTCGCCCTGTCGTATCTGGTAGTGCAGGAAGACGGAACGGCAGACTGGTTCATCGCACCCGAAAAAGTGACCGACGAAGTGACAGGCGCACTCGGCAATGCCGTGCGGATTCGCCCCCGTGACGCCTTCTCCGATGCCTTTGCAGAACTGGCAGGCAAGCGCGTGGCGGTCGATCCGGAACGCTCGGTCTATGCCATTTTTGATCGGTTGGATGCCGTGGGCGCCGCCGTTCTTGCCGAAACCGATCCCGCCGTTCTGCCCAAGGCGATCAAGACCGCGGCCGAGCAGGAAGGCCACCGCGCTGCGCAGGCGCGCGATGGCGCCGCGGTCAGCCGCTTCCTCCATTGGCTGGTTGGCGAAGGCCCCAAGGGCACGGTGGATGAATTGTCCGCCGCCGCAAAGCTTTATGGTTTCCGGGAGGAAACGGGCCAGTTGGTAGATCTGTCATTCGATACGATATCGGGTGCAGGCTCCAATGGCGCACAGTGCCATTACCGCGTGAGCGAGGAAACCTGCCTGCCGCTTGCGCCTAACAGCGTTTATCTTGTCGATTCGGGCGGCCAGTACAAGGATGGCACAACGGATATCACGCGCACCGTGTGGATCGGCCCCGATGCCCCGCCGGCAGAAGTGAAGGATCGCTTCACCCGCGTTTTGCAGGGCCACATTGCGCTCGACACGCAGATTTTCCCCACCGGCACCTCCGGTTCCGCGCTTGATGTGCTTGCCCGCCAATATCTATGGCAGGCGGGCGTGGATTATCCGCATGGTACTGGCCACGGCGTGGGCAGCTTCCTCGGCGTGCACGAAGGGCCGCAACGCATCGCCAAGGGGCGCGGCGGGCAGGCAGGAACCGATCAGGCACTGATCGCCGGAATGATCCTTTCCAATGAGCCAGGCTATTACAAGGCCGGCGAATACGGCATCCGCATCGAAAACCTCGTGCTGGTGGAAGAACGCACAATTGACGGCATGGAAGGCGATTGGCTGGGCTTTAGTGCGCTGACACTGGTGCCGATTGACCGCACTCTGGTGGACAAGGATATGCTCAGCCCCGAGCAGATTGACTGGTGGAACACATATCACGCCAAGGTGCGTGAAGTGCTCGCGCCGCAACTCGATGACGATACGCTTGCCTGGCTTGAGGCTGCGTGCCAGCCGCTCTAACGGCGCGCCGCTACGGCACCATCCTTTATGGGCGCCACGACACAGCCGCAACCATCGTGGACGGGATCGAATAGTGTGGACGATATGGCCTGCGTTATTACGCTGACGGGGCGCAGCATAACCCCTGCATGAACGCCGCGGCGAAACTGCGACAAATTGCGACAATTTCAGCCTATTTGGGCAAATACCTGCGACAACCTCCCTCTAGAACGGTTCTCAAGAGTGGCGGGGCGCCGGTCCTTCTCCCTCCCCCCCTTAAAGTCGGCGCCTCGTTACTCTACCGTAGAACCTGAAGTGGAGAGTTACATGAAAAAGTCCCTTATCCTCGCGCTTGCTGCAAGCGGTCTGACCGTTGGCGGCATAGCCTATGCACAAGACAGCCAGCGCGGCGCGGACATGACCCGCACCGCTGCCGAAACCCGCGCAACCGAGCGTTTTGCACGCATGGATGCCAATTCCGACGGCGTTATCAACGAAGCCGACCGAGAAGCCCGTGCCCGTGCCCGCTTTGCCGAGCAGGACGCCAATGGCGACAATCTGCTCAGCTTTGAAGAAGTGCAGGCCGCACGTGAAGAACGCCGCGAAAACCGTGATGCCCGCCGTGCCGAACGTGGCGAGCAGGCCGGCCAGCGTGGCGGCAGGCGCGGACATCGCATGGGTCGCCATGGTGGCGGACATATGGGTGGCAAGATGATGCAGCAGGCGGACGCCAATAGTGATGGTGCCATCAGCCAGGCTGAATTTACCGCCGCTGCCCTCGCCCGGTTTGACAGCGCTGATGCCGACAATGACGGCACTCTTACCGCTGAAGAACGGCGCGCCCAGCATGCCGAACGCGATGGCCGTCGCGGCGGACGCCGGTGAACGAACCGCAGGTAAAACTGCTGCTGGTGGATGATGAAGCCAGCTTGCGTGAACCCCTGGCCGAGTATCTCTCGCGCCAGGGGTTTGCCGTGGAGCAAGCCGCAGATGCATCCAAGGCGCGCACAGCGTTGCAGGATGACATCCCGGATCTCGTCCTGCTCGACATCATGATGCCTGGGGAAGACGGGATTTCGCTGTGCCGCCATTTGATAGAAGCGCAGAATCTGCCAGTCATATTCCTCACCGCCAAGGGCGAGGCAACCGATCGCATCGTCGGTCTGGAAGTGGGCGCGGATGATTATGTCGTCAAACCCTTTGAACCGCGTGAACTTGTAGCGCGTATCCGTTCGGTCCTTCGCCGCGCCAATAAGGGCGCGCCCGCTGCGCCGAAGGAAACAGACGCGCATTATGCGTTCGACGGCTGGAAGCTTGATCCGCTGAAGCGGCGGCTGACTGATCCTGAAGGCACAGTCGTGCCAGTATCTTCTGCCGAGTTTCGCCTGCTGCTGGCCTTTCTCGATCACCCGCGACAGGTGCTGGACCGGGACCGGCTGCTGGACATGGTGCAGGGGCGCGAAGCGCATCTGTTTGATCGTGCAGTGGACAATCAGGTCAGCCGATTGCGCCGCAAGATCGAGCAGGATAGCCGCGATCCCAAACTGATACAGACCGTTTGGGGCGGCGGGTATCGTCTTGCCTGCGATGTGCGACGCATCGTTCCTTCTGTCGACTGACTTTTTTCGCATGAACCAGAAACAGTCCGCCCGTTTTTTCCCGCGCAGTCTACTAGGCCAGATGCTGCTCGCTGTGGCGGTCGCACTGCTGGTGGCGCAGGCCATTTCAGTAGTGCTGCTGTTCCGCGCCGAACAACGGCAGATTGAAAACGCGCTGATCAATGAACTCGCCCTAAAGCTGGTCGCTACTCCGGACGATCGCCAGAGAAGGCCGGACCGGCGCAACCGCCGTGGTCAACGCGGTATCGAACGCGTGCTCCAGTCACCGCTCGCGCAGACCGAAATGCGCGATGGCGTGCGCGAGGAAGCATTGCGCAATCTGCTGATCGAACAAGATGTCGAGATTGAAGAGCTGGTCGTACTTTCTCGCCATAATTCGCAAGACAGATTCATGTTGCGGCGGCTGGAACGCAATCCCGATCTTGCCCTGCGGCGGTGGAAACCCGATGGAGAAATGATAATCGCCGGTTTGAAACGCCCCGGTGAAGAGCAATGGCTGGTGGCGCGAGCACCGCGCGGAAAGCCGGGCAGAGGCGCGCTGGCTGGCATCGTCATGCAAACGCTCATTCTTTATATCGTGCTGATTGGCGGGCTTGCCATTTTGCTGCGCCGCCTGACCCGCCCGCTAGGCCAGCTCACAACGCGCATGGAACGGTTCGGGGGCACGCTCGACGGCGAACCACCACTAGAACCTTCAGGGCCGAGCGATGCACGCCGGCTCATCACCGCGCATAATGCAATGGAAGCGCGCATCGCTGCGCTGCTTGATGAAAAAAACGTGATGCTGGGCGCAATCGGCCATGATCTGAAAACGCCGCTGGCCGCGCTGCGCGTGCGTATTGAAAGCGTTGAGAACGAGACAGAGCGCGCACGCATGGCCGCCACGATCGAGGACATCACGACTTCGCTCGACGATATTCTCTCGCTTGCCCGCGTGGGTCGGCCAAGCGATCCGCTGGAGCGGACGGAGCTTTCCGCACTGGTTGCTTCTGTCGTGGAAGAATTCGAGGACATGGGTGAGAAAGTTACGCTTGGTCAGACCAGCCGCATGGCCCTTTCCCTTCGCGCGACATGGTTGCGCCGGGCTTTGCGCAATCTGATCAGCAATGCCCTGCGTTACGGGACGGAAGCGCGCATCGAGCTTGCCCGCGGAACCGCGCGGGATGGCCGCGAAGAGGCAGTCATCCGCATCGCCGACAGGGGGCCGGGCATTCCCGAAACTGAGATTGCCGCCATGATGGAACCCTTTGCGAGAGGCGACACGTCGCGCAATCGCGAAACGGGCGGCGCGGGGCTGGGGCTCACGCTTGCACGGGCGATTGCCGAACAGCATGGCGGCACGTTGAAGCTTGCCAATCATATCGGCGAGGATGGCACTATAGAAGGGCTGCTGGCGGAAATCAGGCTTCCGCTAAGTTAGTCCCTTTCAGCACACGCTGACACGCTATCGCATCAACCCGCCAATGATATTGCGCACGAAGCGGCCCGCCAGCGGACCCGCCAGATCGGTCGCGAGTGAGCCTGCGCCTGATGTAATCGCCGTGCGCGTCGGATTAGCGCGGCTGCGGCGGCCCGTGACAGCGGCAGCGGCAACCGAGGCCATGGATCCGGCAGCAGCGGCCATTGCGCGGGTGCGCGCTTTTTCCCAGATGCTCTTGGTCTTGCGCGGCTGCTTGCGGACCTCTTCCTCCCCTTTGGCTTCAACTTCTTCTGCGGTCATGGCGGCGTCCTGTGCCTTTTGGGCCAGCACCTCCTCTGCACTTTCGCGATCTACCCGTTCGTCATATTTGCCGGCAACCGGGCTGATCGACTGCATGATTGCGCGTTCCTTGGGCGTGACAGGGCCGAGCCTGCTGCGCGGCGGCTTGACCAATGTGCGCTGGACCACGGTGGGCGCACCATCATCATCCAGCGTCGATACCAGCGCCTCACCCACGCGCAGTTCGGTGATCGCCGTGGCGATATCAAGATCGGGGTTGATGCGGAAAGTCTCCGCCGCCGCCCGAATGGCGCGCTGGTCGCGCGGTGTGAAAGCGCGCAGCGCATGCTGCACGCGATTGCCCAGCTGACCGGCGATTTCTTCGGGGATATCGATTGGATTTTGCGTAACGAAATACACACCTACACCCTTTGATCGGATCAGGCGGACAACCCTTTCGATTGTCTCCTCCAGCGCCTTGGGGACATCATCGAACAATAGGTGCGCTTCATCAAAGAAGAACACCAGCTTGGGTTTTTCAGCATCGCCAACTTCGGGCAGGCTTTCGAACAATTCGGCAAGCAGCCACAGGAGAAAGGTGGCATATAGCTTCGGGCTGCGCATCAATTTGTCCGCCGCCAGCACATTCACGATACCGCGCCCTTCGGAATCACAAGCGAGGAAATCGTCGATCTCCAGCGCAGGCTCTCCAAAAAATCCATTTGCGCCCTGCGATTCAAAACTCAGCAATTGCCGCTGGATCGCGCC
This sequence comes from Aurantiacibacter atlanticus, assembly GCF_001077815.2. Taxonomy (GTDB): domain Bacteria; phylum Pseudomonadota; class Alphaproteobacteria; order Sphingomonadales; family Sphingomonadaceae; genus Alteraurantiacibacter; species Alteraurantiacibacter atlanticus. Next base: position 230,579 of record NZ_CP011310.1, read on the forward strand.
GACCGACTGTTTTGAGACATTGCCATAGTCGCCTGAAAGCTCTTTTGAATTATCATAGGCCCATGACAGCATGGCTCGCAGGTCTTCGAAATCGAGCAGCAACAGACCGTTCTCGTCTGCATGGCGGAAAACGATCTGCAAGACGCCTTCCTGCGTATCGTTGAGATCGAGCAGGCGGGAAAGCAGCAGCGGACCCATTTCGGAAACCGTAGTGCGGATCGGGTGGCCCTGTTCGCCATATAAATCCCAGAAAACCACCGGATTATCGGAATAAGCGTAATCCTCCATGCCCAATTCCTGCGCCCGGCTTTCCAGCTTGTCGGCATTCTTGAAATCGGCGGAACCAGGCATGGCGATACCCGAAAGATCGCCTTTCACATCGGCCACGAAGACCGGCACACCATTGGCGGAAAAGCTTTCGGCCAGACCCTGAAGTGTCACCGTCTTCCCCGTGCCGGTCGCGCCCGCAATCAACCCGTGGCGATTGGCGCGGCCAAGATCGAGCGCCTGCCGGTTCCCGTCCAGGTCATTGCCAATGAAAATATCGCCCATGTTGTTCCCTATCTATCGTATTGCCCGATTCCTGCAGGAACCCTAGAGCGGGGCAGATGGATGGCAAGACCCCCTTTGTCCTGCTGGATGACGCGCGCACCCACGGGGCGAGCGATGCACAGTTCTTTTCAGCCCCGCGCGCAATCTTTGTGGCGCGGCGCGCTGACGAAGTGGCAGGCGTTCTTGCCGCTGCTGAAAAGGCGCGCGTGGAAGACGGCGGGCATCTGGCGGGTTTCATCGGATATGAGGCCGGGCTTGCGCTGGAAGCACGACTGGCACAGCTGGCGCCCGCGCGCAGCGGCGCAAACGGGCCGCTGGTGTGGCTTGGCCTGTTTGACGATCCTGAAACCATTGCTGCAGCGGATATGGCGCAATGGCTGGCAGCCCATAGCGATGCGGGCGCGTCGGGCATCGCCAGTATCGGCCCGCTCGATCCGCAAGTTCCACCCGGTGCCTATTGCGAGGCATTCGAGATCTTGCAGGACGCGATCCGCGCAGGCGACATCTATCAGGCCAATCTCACCTTCCCGCTGGCTGGCCCTGCAAGGGGTGATCCGCTGGCGATCTATGCCGCTATCCGTCCCACGGCAGCGGCTGGATATGGCGGCATGATATTTGACGGTTCACATTACCTCCTCAGCTTCAGCCCCGAATTGTTTTTTTCGCTGAAGGGGCGCGAGGTGCGGGTGAAACCAATGAAGGGCACACGCCCACGCGTGGCCGATCCGGCAGCAGACGCGGCAATCCGGGAAGAACTTGGCGCCTCGGTCAAGGACCGTGCAGAAAATCTGATGATCGTGGATCTGATGCGCAACGATCTATCGCGCGTGGCACAAGCGGGCAGCGTAAATGTGGATGATCCCTTCACCGTGGAAACCTATCCCACCGTGCACCAGATGGTCTCCACCGTCAGTGCACAGCTGCAATCAGGCAAGGGCGCGATAGATGTGATCAACGCGCTGTTCCCCTGCGGTTCCATCACCGGTGCGCCCAAGATCCGCGCAATGGAATTGATCGACACGGTCGAGCCCGATCCCCGGGGGGGCTATTGCGGCGCAATCGGCCGCGTGGATCGGACGGGCGATGCCGCCTTCAATGTCGCTATCCGCACCATCCGCCTGACCCCGGGCGAAAATCTGCGCCACAAGGCGGTGCTGGGTGTGGGCGGTGCTATCGTTGCCGATAGCGATGCGATGGGTGAATGGCGCGAATGCCTGATCAAGGGCGCCTTCGTGCGTGGCCCTGCCGGTGGACACGATCTGATCGAAACCATGCGGTTTGATGCAGACGGCGGGATAAAACTGCTCGAATTGCATCTGGAACGGATGAAAGCGAGCGCCGCAGAGCTCGGCTTTTCCTTTGACAGGCATGAAACGCGCAATCGCATTCAGGCGCTGTGTTTCGAACTGGAGGCAGATACCAAGGTCCGGCTTGTGCTGGCGCGCAGCGGCGCTGTTACTCTGGAAAGTGCACCTTTGCCGCCACCGCTTCCTGATCCCGTCTCATGCATCGCGCTGCCACATCCCACGGTCGCGCATGACTGGCGGCTGCAACACAAGAGCAGTGACCGCAGCTTTTACGAAAGCGCGGCCGATGTCGCACGCGAACGAGGCGCATTCGAGGCCTTGCTGGTGCGCGAGGATGGCCAGGTTGCCGAAGGCAGCCGGACCAGTATTTTTGTCGAAGGTGAAGATGGCGTGCTGCTGACGCCGCCTGCCTCTGTGGGTCTGTTGCCGGGGGTCCTGCGCCGCTCACTTATTGAAGGAGGGCGTGCGCGTGAAGCGGATTTGACGCTTGCTGATCTGGAAAATGGCTTCTTCCTCGGCAATGCTCTTCGCGGCCTGCTGCCAGCGGTTCTGATATGACTGTGCCCCCGCTCAGCCACGCGCTGCAACGGATAGAGGCGTCCTCCACCTCCGCCATGACTGACCGCGCTCGCATATTGCAGGCCGATGGGCGCGACATCATCTCGCTCAGCGTAGGTGAACCCGATTTCGCCACGCCGCCCCATGTTATCGCTGCTGCCAAGGATGCGCTCGACGCGGGCGATACGCGCTACACCTCGGTTATGGGCACCACCCAATTGCGAGAAGCCGCCGCGCTGCATTTTCGCCGAGATCTGGGCATTGCGGCTGAAGCAGGCGATGTCATCGTGACTGCCGGCGGCAAGCAAGCGATATTCGAAGCACTGGCCGCAACGATCAGCGCAGGCGATGAAGTGATTGTGCCGTGCCCCTGGTGGGTCAGCTATCCGCAAATCGTGCGCTTCTGCGGCGGTAAGGTTGTCCCGCTGCTGACACATCCCGAAAACGGTTATCGATTCGATGCCAGCGATCTGGAGGCGCTAATCACGCCCAAAACCAGATGGGCGCTGCTCAACAGCCCCGGCAATCCAACCGGCGCGGTCTATCCCGAAGGCATGCTGCACGCCATCGCGGATGTGCTGCGACGCCACCCGCAGGTAATGGTGCTTTCAGACGATATTTACGCTCCGCTCAGCTATACCGGGCAGGATCACGCCACGCTGGCAGCGCTTTGCCCTGATCTGAAGGACCGCGTGCTGACCGTTTCGGGCGTGTCGAAAAGCCACGCGATGACAGGCTTTCGTATCGGTGTGACCACCGGACCACGCTGGCTGCTTGAAGCCATGACGCGTCTGCAAGGCAATTCCAGCGGCAATGCGGCCAGTATCAGCCAGGCCGCTGCCGTGGCCGCCCTTGCCGGGCCGCAGGATTTCCTCGCCGACTGGCGCGCCATCTTGCGCGGGCGGCGCGATATGATGGTGGAACGCCTTAATGCCATTCCCGGACTGTCGACTCCCATGCCCGACGGCGCTTTTTACTGCCTTGTCAATGCCGCGCCGATCATGGACCGGTTTGGCCGGGACGATAACAGGCTGGCGCTCCATTTGCTCGACCATGGTGTTGCCGTGGTGGCGGTCAGCGCCTTTGGTGGACGTGATGGCTTTCGCATCAGCTTTGCCGCGAGCGAGGAATCTCTTCGAACTGCAATGGACCGAATCGAAAAGGCGCTGATTGGGCAATAGCTACACCTTCGACAAGCGCCCGGCTTGCAGGTAAAGCCCGCGCATGAACATCCCCATCCTGTTTGAAGACGGTGAAGCGCTTGTCATAAACAAGCCTGCCGGTCTGCCGATTGAAACCCCGCGCAAGGGCGGCGCTGCGCTTTCCGATCATCTCGATTCGCTTAGGCTGGGCTTCCAGCGCGAACCGGTAGCGGTCCACCGGCTGGACACCGATACCAGCGGCTGCCTGCTACTGGCGCGAAATCCAAAGTCGCTGAAGCGGTTTAACGCCGCGTTCGAAGCCAGGTTGGTCTCCAAGACCTATCTTGGCATCGTAGCCGGGCCTGTGGAGGAGGCGGAGGGCACCATCGATCTCGCCCTGTCCAAGATAAGCAGCGCGGAAAAAGGCTGGCGCATGATCGTGGCGAAAAAGGGCAAGCCTTCGGTTACGCATTGGACCAAAAGGGCGGAGTTGGAAGGCGGGCTGACACTGGTCGAATTCCGCCCCGAAACGGGCCGCACCCACCAGATTCGCGTTCATGCCGAACACGCCTTTGGCCGCTCATTGCTGGGCGATCCTGTCTATGGCAACAAGGATGCGCGCGCGCCGCGCACCATGCTGCATGCCAGCGCCCTATCGCTTTCCCGCGAAGGCAAGCCCGATATCGCGGCTGCCGCACCGCTGCCCGCCGATTTCGCGGCGCTTGGGGCGCAGTAATGGCCAGCATCCTCGATAAGGCGAATGCCATTGCCGAGGAGAATTTCGTCACCGCGTCAGGTCCTGGCGGGCAGAATGTCAACAAGGTGGCAACCGCGGTGCAATTGCGGGTGAATATCTACCAACTGGCACTGCCGCCGCCCATCTTTCACCGGCTAAAGGCACTGGCAGGCAACCGGATGAACAGTGCAGGCGATATTGTGATCGATGCGCGCAATCACCGCACGCAGGAAGCCAATCGGCGCGATGCACGTCAGCGACTGGCCGAACTGATAGACGCTGCCGTAAAGGAGCCGAAAAAGCGGGCGAAGACGCGGGTCAACCGAATCGGCAAGACCAAGCGGCTGGCGGGCAAAAAGGCACATGGCATGAAAAAGGCACTGCGCGGCAAGGTCGATCTGTAATCTGCAGACGTTAATGACCACGCGCATGGCTTGACTTTTCCCCGATTCTCTCGCATTGGCGCGCTCGGAACGGGCGGCGCTGTGCGTCGCCCGCATGTTTTCGGGCCGCTGTGGCCCTCACCAGCTAATCGGAAGCAAGACCATGGCGAAGCCCGCAACTATTAAAATCCGCCTGAATTCGACCGCGGACACCGGCCACTTTTACGTGACCAAGAAGAACCCGCGCAATCACACCGAAAAGTTCGTGTTCCGCAAATACGATCCGGTTGCGAAGAAGCATGTCGAATATAAGGAAGGCAAGATCAAGTAAGCCACGCGGCTCTTGGTCCGGCCCATTACCGGCACCTCTCCGACTGATTCGATGAACGGCGGGAACCACGCGAGTTCAGTGACAGTTCAATGCTGCACCCCTAAGGAGTGGAGCATGATCCAGTTGAAACACTATTTCTCGAAGCCATTTGCCGTTGCCCTGATGGGCGCGGTGACACTGGCCGTTCCTGCAAGCCTGGCGGTGCCCACAGCACCCGCTGCCGCGCAATCGCAGGCTGACAAGCTCGATCGCGCCGTAGCTGCGCTGCGGGCTATCACCACCATGCGCGCAGATTTCACTCAGACGGACCGGGCCGGCAATGCCGTTGCCGGTGTGCTGACCCTGCGCAATCCTGGCCGCATCCGCTTCGAATATGAAGACGATGTCAATATGCTGGTCGTGTCCGACGGACGGGCGCTTACATTGGTCGATTATGACGTCAACCAGGTCGAGCGCTGGCCGATTCGCAACTCGCCGCTGGGCGCATTGCTGGATCCAGAGCGGGACATGCGCCGCTATGGCAGCTTGCAACCATCATCCACCAACAATGTCATCAGCGTGGAAGTGCGTGACCCCAACCGTCCAGAATTCGGTGTGATTACTCTTGTTTTCGCTGAAGATTCGAGAGCGCCGGGTGGATTGAAACTCGCCAGCTGGGTCGCCCTGGATGCGCAGAATACGCGCACTACGGTGCGCCTGCGCAATCACCAATACGGGATGTCTGTGCCCAATAGCGCCTTTACCTATCGCGATCCGCGCCGCTCATCCCGTCGGCCCGGATAGACGATTTGGCGGCAGTTCGTTGTAAATTTGCGACAAGTGACTGTCGAAAATCATTGGCCTGGCAGCACTTAACCCCTAGTTTGAGGAAACAAGACACGGTGAGGCGGGTTTCCCCCCTGTTGCCCTACCTCTCAAAAAGCCGTCTCTTGCAAAGCGTGACGAACGCTTAAAACGAATCCCCGTCGCAATGCCCCCGCGACGGGGATTTTTTTGTGCGCTATCCGCCCGCCACCTCCCTCACCCACATATCGCCAGTCCATCTCTCTTGCTGGCAGCAGGTCATGCACCTAAAGCCGGCACATGGTTTCTATCGCTACATGGAATATCAATTCCGTTCGCCTGCGCATGCCGATCGTGGAACGTTTTCTGAAAGAAGAGGCGGTTGACGTTCTCTGCCTGCAGGAAATCAAGTGCCAGGAACACCAATTCCCCTACCAGGCCTTTATTGACGCTGGTTATGAGCACATCGCCGTTCATGGGCAAAAAGGCTATCACGGGGTCGCAACTGTCAGCCGTGTTCCGATTCGCGATTTTTCCCGTCATGATTGGCAGGACAATGGCGAGGCGCGTCATGTCGGGGTGGAACTGACATCTCCCCAGCATCAGGGCATGATCGTGGAGAATGTCTATGTCCCGGCAGGCGGAGATGAGCCTGACCGGGTGATCAACCCGAAATTCGGACAGAAGCTCGATTTTCTCGAGCGCATGACCCGCTGGGCTGACGCGATAGATCGTCCCACAATGATTGTCGGCGATTTCAACATTGCCCCGCTCGAATGCGATGTGTGGAACCATAAGCAATTGCTCAAGGTCGTCAGCCATACGCCGCTGGAGGTGGAAACGCTGCAACGGTTCAAGGATGCGCATGGCTGGACCGATATCGGACGCGAGCACATTCGCGATCCGGATCGTTATTACAGCTGGTGGAGCTACCGTTCAAAGGACCGGAAGGCGAATGATCGCGGGCGGCGGCTGGATCACATGTGGGCCAGCCCCGATCTCGCGGCGCAATCCACCCGCCACTGGCTGCGCGAGGATGCGCGCGATTGGGAGAAACCTTCCGACCATATTCCCCTCATCACGGAATTCGATCTCTGACCGGGTCGCCGGCCTCCTCCGCTTCTCCCGCGCGGCGCGTGGCGCAGGCGGTGGACGCGCTGCGCCATGGCTGGCCGATTCGCGTGGGCACAGCACCGTTGTTACTGCCAGTGGAAACAGCGCCCCTGCGCGAAATTACCTCGCAGCGGCTGCTGATTTCAGCCGCCCGCGCCGAAACCCTGCGTCTCACCAATCAGCGCGCGGCAGCAGATGGACATTCACCCGTTCTGATCCGCGCCGCAGAACCGCTCGATCTCGGCTCCGCCTTGCCAGTCGCGGATCCGTCACTGGATCTTGCCAGCCCACTTAAAGGCCCGTTCATGGCCGAGGAACTTGATTGGCGTGGCGAAGCTGTTGCTGCGCTTGAACTGGCCCGGATAGCGGGCGTACTGCCTGCATTTGCTGTCGATCCGGTTGCGACCCCACAAAACGATGCGGCGCTTGAGCCGGCCACGCTCAGCGCAGCGGACCTGGAGGCATGGTCGAACCCTGCAAATCTCGCCATTGCCACGCGCGCCCATCTCCCCATCGCGCATGAGGAAATGACCAAAATCGTCGCCTTCCGCTCTATCAATGATACGCGCGAACATGTGGCCATTGTGCTGGGGGAACAGACATCGGATCGTGCGCCGCTGGTGCGCCTGCATTCCGAATGCCTGACGGGCGATATTTTCGGCAGTCTCAAATGCGATTGCGGGCCGCAGCTTGATGCAGCACTGGCGGCCATGTCATCCGAGGTGACAGCAGGCGGTTGGGGCATTCTGCTGTATATGCGGCAGGAAGGGCGCGGCATTGGCCTGGTGAACAAGCTGCGCGCCTATCGCCTGCAGGATGAAGGCGTGGATACGCTGGAAGCCAATCGCCGTCTTGGCCTTCCCGAAGAAGCGCGTGATTTCCCACTGGCTGCACGCATGCTGCACCTGCTGGCGGTGCCGCAGGTCCGCTTGATGACGAACAATCTTGAGAAGGTCGTCGCGCTGGAACATTCCGGGGTCAAGGTCATCGAACGCGTGCCGCATGAACTGCCCGCCAATCCGCACAACACCCGCTATCTCGCCACGAAGCGTGACCGTGCGGGCCATTTGCTCAAATAAAGATCAGATCCCCGCAGGTATCAGGCTATCAGCGGAGTTGACTGTCTTTCGATCCGCGCCGGTTGAAGGCAGCATGGCTCACCAGCCTGTCCTTACCGGACTGGCATTCCACGCAGGTGCGAACTCCCGGTATGGCGAGCCGGCGCTTTTCCGGAATGTCCTCACCGCAAATATCGCAATATTCTGCGCTTTCGCCCTTCGGCAAACGTGCTCTGGCAGCTGCCACGGCATCGTTTACGCTGTCATCTATCTGATCCTGAACCGCGCCATCGCGCGCCCAACCACCGGCCATTTGAAAATCTCCTTGCCCGATCAACGGTTAAGGCGACAATAGCGTTCCTGATCAGCGCCGCTCATACCGCGTCAAACCGCTGCCGAGCGTATTTTCACCGATGCCACCCATTTCGCCAGACCAGTCGGCCACGAACACAGTGTTGCGATCAACACCGGGCGCAAGGCGGGCATCATTTCCGGTCACCATCAGTGCGGCAGAATCATGGCTTCGGCCTTCAGCAGCAACCGCGATGAAAGCCGAGTAATTCTCCTTATCGGCACCTTGGACGAACCAGTTATTGCTGATCTGCCCGGAGGCGCCACCGGGCAGGTCAATCATGTAATTGGTCACACGCCCGGCCGCGTCGTCAAAGCTGGATGCGGAGATATCGACCCGCGCCGCGCGCGATTTTACATAATGTCCGCCGCGACCCTGCTCAAAACGGGAATTGGTGATGCGGACATGGGCAAGATCGCCAGTATAGACCGAATGCGCGCAGCCACCCGCGCCTTCGCACGTGCCGAGCCGGGTAAAGGTGGAGCGGTCAATGATCAATTGTGCAGAGGTGTCGCTGGCGGTCAGAATGCCCTGCTGGCTGTCACGAAACCAGCTTTGGGTCACTGTCAGATTGCCGGCTTCCAGCCTGACACCTGCACCATTGAAATCGGGCACACGCATGTTTTCAAAGACGAGTCCGGATATCTCGGCACTGCGCCCGCGCAGCACCAGCGCCGCCTTGCCTTCACAGGTCACACCATCGAAAATCGCTGAGCCGGGATCGGCTGCGAAGAAGGATATGGTGCCCGATGTCTGCACAGCGCATTGGCTGTGCCGACCCGGCGCGATGGTGATCGTGCCGCGCGCATCACCTATCGCATCGACCGCATCCTGCAATCTGTCGAAACCCTGCCCGGTCTGCGCAACCGTATAAGGTGCCGCACGGTCCTGCGCGATCAGGGCTGCGGCAGGGATTGCAGCCATCGCCACTACACCCACGGCAAGCGCCATGCCTCTGGCAAATGGAACTGCGGTTGGTCGGTAAGGCGAAGGCACGGCATGGTTCATCATGGCCGCAAAGATACCCCAAGTTGCTTAACTGTTTGCCAAGGCCAGCGGGTCCTTCAGTTTTCGCGGATAGCCTTGAGGAATGCATCACCAAAAGCGGCGAGCTTTTTCTCGCCCACGCCGGCGATGCCCGACATGGCAGCCAACGATGAAGGACGGCGTGATGCCAGGTCGCGCAACACTGCATCGTGAAACACGACATAGGGCGGCACGCCTGCCTCCGCTGCCAGATCGCGGCGCAAATTGCGCAAGGCATCGAACAACCGATCGCCCACGGGGTTGAGCGCGACCCCGCCATTGCGGCGGCCACGGCCCTGCTTTTTTGGCGGCAGGACGATTTCCACGTTTTGCTCACCTGTGAGTATAGCGCGGGCATCCCCACCCAGTTCCAGCCCGCCATGGGCATTGGAGACAAGCGCTCCGCGCGCCTGCATCGCCCTTGCCAGCGGGCGCAGGAGAGCAGCCTGATCGCCTTCAACGATACCGAAGACCGACAGCTTGTCATGCCCCTTCTGGCGCACCCGATCGTCCGCGCTGCCTGTCAGCACATTGGCAAGATGGCCAAGGCCGAAGCTTTGGCCGGTGCGATAGGCAGCGCTGAGCAGTTTGCGTGCCAGTTCGGTGACATCGGTGACTTTGGGTGGGGCAAGACAATTATCGCAATTGCCGCAGCTGACAGGTGGATTTTCCCCGAAATGGCGCAGCAGCACTGCGCGGCGGCAGGTCGGCGTTTCCACCAGCCCGGCCAGCGCATCGAGCCGTGCGCGCTCTCCTGCAAGGCGGTGTTGCTCCACGTCGGACAGACGCTGACGTGCTGTGGCAAAATCGCCAGCACCCCACAACATGACTGCGCGCGCCGGATCACCATCGCGCCCTGCGCGCCCGGTTTCCTGATAATATCCTTCGATCGATTTGGGGATGCCCGCATGCGCCACAAAGCGCACATCGGGTTTGTCGATCCCCATGCCGAAGGCGACTGTCGCCACGATGACCATGTCTTCAGAGGCCACGAAGGCTGCCTGATTATCGCGCCGTACCTGCGCATCAAGCCCCGCGTGATAGGGAAGGACAGGCCGTCCTGTTGCATCGGCGAGTTGTTCGCTGAGCTTTTCGACCTTCGCCCGCGTCGGCGCATAGACGATGCCCGGCCCCGGCTCGCTTGCCATCAGATCGGTGATCTGGCGCGCCAGATTGTCGCGTTGGGTGATGGTGTAGCAGATGTTGGGACGATCAAAGCCTGCCAGCACCAGCCCATCTGCCGGAATACCGAGCTGGCTGAGGATATCGGCGCGGGTATGTGCATCTGCAGTGGCGGTTAGCGCAAGACGCGGGACGTGTGGAAGGGCATCGAGCAATCCGCGCAACTGGCGATAATCAGGGCGGAAATCATGCCCCCACTCCGAAACGCAATGCGCCTCATCCACCGCAATCAGCCCCACCCTTGCCGAGGAAAGCATATCGCGAAATCCGGCCTGGCTTGCCCTTTCCGGCGCAACATAGAGCAAATCCAGCTCACCCCGGCGAAAGGCATCCTGCGTTTCGCGCCAATCGCTATCAACGCTGGTTAGCGTGGCAGCGGCAATTCCATTGGCCCGCGCACTGCGCAACTGATCGTGCATCAGTGCAATCAGCGGAGATATGACGACGCAGGTGCCCTCCAGCATGGTGGCGGGCAATTGATAGGTGAGCGATTTGCCCGCACCTGTCGGCATTACCGCCAGCGTCGATTGGCCCGCCAGAACCCGCGCCAGCACATCTTCCTGCACGCCCCGAAAGGAATCGAACCCGAAAATGCGGCGCAATTCGCTGCGCGCCTGCGCAAGATCGGCGGGAGAGGAGAGTGATGGCTGCATCACGGCCCGTCTGGCAGAACAGGCCGTCCGCCGCCACCCATGAACAATCGCATTTCCACGCAGGATCGACTGCGCTAAGGAACTGCCATCTCGAAATATACCTAAAGGGGTAGATTGTAATGAAGAAGCTCGCCTTTGTCGCTGCTGCGGCTGCTTTTGCGTTGACTGCATGCGGTGAGAGCACCGACGCATCGGAGGACGCCGTTGCCGACACAGTCGAAGTCCCGGCAGACGAAGCGATGGCCGATGTGCCTGAACCTGTTGAGGACGCCGAAGCCGGATTGACCGAAGAAGAAGCCGAAGCGCAGATCCAGGCCAATGAAGATCAGGCTGAAGCCGCCGCCGATGCTGCGGAAAGTGCCGCAAACGATGCGCTCGATGCTGCACAGGCTGCCGAGGCCGCGCAGGACATTGCCGAAGACGCGCAGTAATGCTGCACTCCTTCAGGTGGCGCGCCACAATGCTTCTGGTGTTGGGCGCGCTGCCTGGGGCATGTTCGGATGCGCCGCAACTGTCGCAGCCCGAAGGCGCCACAAGCGATGAACGGCAGGCCGTGAACGAAGCGGCCGAAATGCTCGAAGAACGTCTGCCGCCAGTAAAAGGCGCGAACAGTTCGGAAGCTTCCACATCCGACATGCCATCTTCGCCGCCAAGTCATTGAATGGTAACGCTTGAAACTGGCTTGTAAGCGCGCCCTGTGGTAGGGTGATGCGCATGACCGCCATTGCCGAACAACCACTCGCCGCGCCCCAGCATAATGATGTCGGGCCAGATCAATATGCCGCGCTTCCGGATGTTACTTCGGACGTATTTACCGCCCCGCTCCAGCGGCCCACACATGTGGGGGAAGATTGGCTGGAACCGGCGCAGACACACTATTCCTCCGAAGATGACAGCGTGTGGGACGATCTTTTCGCCCGGCAGATGGATATCCTTCCGGGCCGCGCCTGTTCGGCCATGCTTTCTGGCATGGACAAGCTTGATCTTGGCAAGGGCGGCGTGCCTGATTTTGGCCGCCTGAGCGAGGAATTGGGCGGGCTGACAGGATGGAGCGTGGTGCCCGTGCCCATGCTCATCCCAGACCATGTGTTCTTCTGGCATCTTGCCAACCGCCGTTTCCCCGCAGGCAATTTCATCCGCACGCGCGAGACATTCGATTACATTCAAGAGCCGGATGTCTTCCACGACGTATTCGGTCACGTTCCGCTGCTGACCGATCCGACATTTGCCGATTACATGCAGGAATATGGCCGTGCTGGCTGGAATGCGATGCGCTATAATCGGCTCAAGGCACTGGGCGCGCTTTACTGGTATACAGTGGAATTCGGCCTCATCATGGAAAATGGTGAACCGCGCATCTTCGGGGCGGGCATTTCCTCTGGCCCGACAGAGGCTGTATTTGCGCTGGAAGCCCAGTCGCCCAACCGCATCATGCTCAATGTCGACAGGGTAATGCGCACCGATTACGTCATCGACGACTTGCAGCCGACCTATTTCGTGATCGAGAGCTTTGGCGATCTTTACCGTCAGACGGTGGAGCGCGATTTCGAGCGGCTTTACCGTAGCCTTGGGCCCGGGTTTACCTATGCCAATTCGGCCGTGATCGATGTCGACAATGTGCTGCATCGCGGCAGTCAGGAATATTTCCTGCGTGGCGGGCGGGGCAGCGCGGCTGTACCGGTCTGATCTGCGTCCCCCGCGCACCGGCACTTTCACGCCAGACACAAAAAAGGCCAGCACCCATCGGGGCTGGCCTTTTTCATTAATCGCGAGAATGCGAAAAAGCGTCTTAGTTGACGGCTTCTTCCATGTCTTCGGTCATCGCATCGGTGTCACCTTCGGCGGCATCTTCGATGTCGTCAGCTTCAGCTTCGATAGCGTCGGCTTCTTCGTCAGTCAGAACGCCGGCATCTTCCATCTCGTCAGCCTGGTCTTCCATGGCTTCAGCCTGCTCTTCAGCAGCTTCTTCAGCGGGGCTGTCACAAGCGGCGACGCCGAGGCCGAGAACTGCGGCAGAGGCGAAAGCGATAATCTTCTTCATCAGTATTTCCCTTCATGGTGAGCTGGCCACGAGGCCTGCCCTTAACCTTGGTAAACTGCAATTTTGCCGGTGTCTTGGACCGGACCGCAGTAGCCTTAGCGGAAAAACTACGAGATTGAACCACAAAAACACATTTAGGCCACAATCTGCGCATTTACGGCGTAACAGCATAGCAATTGATTGCCCCGCCTTACTGCCTGAATAACCACGGACATTTGAAATGACCGGAAAACCAGGTGGCTGGCGACATGCTCTTGCGCCGTTACTCATGCATAACAGGCTAAGCTCGCCTTTGTTCCGCCATATTTCGCGAATTTTTTTCTTGCAGCTTTCGGTCGCCCTCATGGCGCATTTCAGAAGAAGGCCAGCAGCGCTATGCCCATCGCCACACGATAAACCACAAATACCAGCATCGAGGCTTTCTTCAGGAAGTTCATGAGAAACGCCATGGTGAGGAATGCCGCCACAAATGTCAGCGCGCCCGCAATCAAGGCATCGGTCTGCATCTGTGCAGAGGCTTCAGCCAAATCGAGCGCGGCCAACAGACCTGCGCCGGCCACCGCAGGTATCGCCAGCAGAAAGGAAAAGCGCGCCGCTTCTACCCGTTTGTAGCCGAGGATGCGGGCCATGGTCATGGTCGAACCTGAACGGCTGGTGCCCGGTATCAGCGCCATTGCCTGCGCGAGGCCCACCAGCAGCGCATCGCGCCAGGTCACATCTTCATAGCTCTTGGTTTGCTTGCCCCAGCGATCCGCCGCGCCGAGCAGCAGGCCGTAGACAATCAGATTCACCGCCACGAGATCGGTGATGCGGAAACTCTCGAGATAGCCGCCAAGCTTGAGAAACAGGCCGACCGCCACGGCAGGTATGGTGCCGACAACCACCCACCAGAACAAGCGCTTTTGTTCAGGTTCCTTGCCAATGCCGATGCTGGCGAAGCCGCCCTTGGCCAGACCCAGCACATCGCGCCAGAAATAGATGATGATCGCCAGCAGTGATCCCACATGCACCGCGACATCGATCATCGGGCCCTGGTCGGGAAAATTGGTCAGATGGGGGATCAGGATCAGATGTCCCGAAGAGGAAATCGGCAGAAATTCGGTGATGCCCTGGACCACAGCGATGAGCAGAAGCTGGAGAAAGGTCATTGCGCTCTTGGATCCAATATAAACTGCGGCGAAGCGCCGCCCATGCTCGCTCGCCAAAACAGAAACGGGGGCGAAGTCAAGCCTCGCCCCCGTCCATTTGCAGTTTGCGCCAGTGCTACCAGATCTTCACCCGCTCCTCGGGCGGAAGGTACAGCGCATCGTCCTCGGTAACGTCGAACGCGTCATACCAGGCATCATGGTGACGCACGGCATTGTTGGCGCGGAATTCGCCCGGCGGATGATTGGCGGTCATCACGCGGCTGCGCAGGCTCGCCTCCCGCTCCATGGAGCGCCAGATCTGGCCGAAGCCGAGGAAGAAGCGCTGGTCGCCCGTTAACCCGTCAATCACAGGCGCTTCCTCGCCATCCAGCGAGAGGCGATAGGCATTGTAAGCCATTTGCAGGCCAACGACGTCGCCCAGCGTTTCACCAATGGACTGGCGCCCGCGCAGGCAGACCGGGCCTTCCTCGCTCTCGACAGGGCAATAAGCCTCGATCAACGTCATCAACTGGCTCGCCTTGGCTTCGAACCCCTCGCGATCCTGCGCCTCCCACCAATTGCGCAATGTGCCGGTTGCATCATATTGCGAGCCCTGATCGTCGAAGCCGTGACCGATTTCGTGCCCTATGACCGCTCCGATTCCGCCATAATTGACCGCTTTATCCGCCTCCAAGCCGAAGAAGGGTTGCTGCAGGATGGCTGCAGGGAATACGATCTGGTTGAAGACCGGCGAATAATAGGCATTCACCGTCTGCGGGAACATACCCCAGCGTGTGCGGTCGACCGGACCGGGTAGGCGTTCGAGCGAATCATTGATCGACCAGCGCATCGCACTGATCCGGTTGCCCAGCGGATCATCCGCAATGATCACAAGGCCGTCATAGGTCTCATATTCATCGGGATGGCCGATCATCGGGGTGAAACCTTCAAGCTTGGTCAGCGCCTCGGCAACAGTCTCCTGGGTCATCCATTCATTGGTTTCGATGTCGGCGCGCATGGCCCGTTGCAGATTGGCCACCAGCGCATCCATCCGTGCCTTGGCTTCGGCGGGAAAATGGCGTTCGACATAGAGCGCGCCAAGCTGTTCGCCCAATTGCTCTCCAACCGCCGAAATTGCGCGCTTCCAGCGTGGCTGCTGCTCTTCACGGCCGCTGATAGTGCGTCCGAACAGTTCAAAAGTCGCAGCGTCGATCTCGCTTGAAAGCACAGCACCATTATTCGACAGGAATTGCGCGGCCATATAGGCCTTGAGCGTGGAGAGCGGGGTGGTAGTCAATAGCTCCATCATCGCTGGCAAGCCGCCACCGATCATGTCGAGCTGTTCCTGCGTCAGCTCCATTTCCTCGATTTCCTGTGCCGTCGGCGGCAGTTGGGAAGCAAGATACCGCTCCTGCCCGGCTAGCTTGCCTGCTTCCAGAACGGCCTGGATCGGAAAATCACCTGCCAGTTCTGCAAGGTCTGCCGGGGTCAGTTCATTATAGGTGAGATTGGGCAGGCGGAACATCTGCCGCGCCCATTCCAGTTCTGCCACATCATGCTCAAAGGCATAGACCGCCACCGCAGCAGCGGCAGGATCCTGATAACCGGCCTGTCCCAGAAGGAAGGTGAGATAATCTACGTATTTTTCCCGGATTTCCAGATTGTCGGCACTGTCGACGAGATAATAATCACGGTCAGGCAAGCCCATTCCGCTAAACCCGATAGATGCGACATAGGAATCAGGGTTGCGGGCATCGACGGTCACACCGGCGCTCACCAGCGTGGGGTAACCGGGTTCTTCGGAAAGTCCGGCAAGCGCGGCCAGATCGGGCGCGGCAAAGATATTCTGCAGATAGGGTTGCGCGGGCGCGAGGCCGGAAGCATCAATCGCCGCGACATCAAAATAAGCGTTATAGGCATCAACGATACGCCGCTCGGGCGTGCCCGGTGCCGGATTGGACGCAACAAGTTCTGCAACCAGCGCTTCTATGTCGCGGGTCGATTTTTCGGCCAGCATGTCGAATGCGCCGAAGCGCGCACGGTCAGCAGGAATGGGGTTGGCTGCGATCCAGCGACCATTGACATAGTCGAAGAAATTGTCGCCCGGATCCACCGAGGGATCGAGCGCATCGGGCGAAACGCCCCATGTTCCAAAATCCATCGTCGGCGTGGCATCAGCCTCGTCCTGCGCGATGGCCGGCGCGGCGAGCGCAAGACCCAGGGTTGAAACTGTCGTGGCAAGAAAAATGCGAATCATAAGGCGGTCCCCGTTTTCGGATCAGTCGTTTGATGAAGGCCCAGTTTGGCGAAAGAGTATCGTTGCCTAGCCAAAGGAGACCCATTGTTTCTGTCGTTACCAAATCGATTAAGCACCGATTTTCATCGACGCAAGCCTTGGCGATCAGTCAATCGGTCTGGGTCCGCTCCATCGCCGCGTCATCGAATTGCAGCGCGGCAAGGCGGGAATAGAGGCCGCCCGCGGCGCTCAAGCTGTTGTGATCGCCGGTTTCGACAATGCGTCCATCCTCCATCACAACGATCCGATCTGCCGCACGAACAGTGGCCAGCCGGTGCGCAATGACCAGCGTGGTGCGGTCCTGCATCAAATGTTCGAGCGCGTCCTGCACGAGCCGCTCACTTTCTGCATCAAGTGCACTGGTCGCTTCGTCCAGCAGCAGGATCGGTGCATCGCGCAGCAACGCACGGGCGATGGCCATGCGCTGGCGCTGGCCGCCCGAAAGGCGCGCGCCCCCTTCGCCAAGGAATGTGTCGAGACCATTGGGCAAGGCTCGCAGAAAATCTTCTGCATTGGCGACCCGGGCCGCTTCCCAAATTGCGTCTTCATCCGCATCCCATGCGCCGTAGCGCAAATTGTCGCGGGCACTGGCGGCGAACAATATGCCTTCCTGCGGCACAATGGCCATGCGCTGGCGAATCTGTCTGGGATCGACCTGCGTCAGCGCGACGCCATCCAGCTTGATGCGGCCTTCCTGCGGATCATAGAACCGTTCCACCAGCTGGAAAATGGTCGATTTACCCGCGCCCGAAGGGCCGACGATGGCCACCGACTCACCCGGCTCCACCACCAGGGAAAAATCGCTGATAGCGCTTTCGGCAGGGCGCGTGGGGTAGGAGAAAGTGACCTTTTCAAACGAAAGGCTGCCGCGAGCAGGTTCCGGTAACGGCTGCGGACGGGCAGGCGCGACAATCTCGGGCCGTTCCTCCAGCAATTCACTCAGGCGGCCAGCAGCCCCTGCCCCGCGCAACAAGTCTCCAAAAACTTCGGTGAGCGAGCCGAATGCGCCAGCGGTAATTGCTCCTGCAAGGACAAAGGCGCTGATCGTGCCGCCCGTAATCGTGCCTTCATTGACCATGGTGGCACCGCGCCACATCAGGATGGTGAGCGCACCGAAAATCAGCGTGATAAGCATTGCCGTCATCACCGCACGCACCAGAATGCGAATGCGCGCAGTAGCAAAGGCCCGCGCTACCGCGTCGCCGAAACGACCTGCCTCGCGCTCTTCCTGATTGAAACCCTGCACGATCTTCATGGCCGACAGGATTTCCGTTGTGATGCCACCCACATCGGCCACACGGTCTTGGCTGGACCGGCTGATATCGCGCAGGCGCCGGCCGAACAGGGCGATGGGGACAATGACCAGTGGAATGCCTGCCAGCAGCCACACCGCCAGCTGTGGGGCAAGCCAGAACAGATAGGCCGTGCCGAATACCGCCATGATCGAATTGCGCAACGCCACCGAAACGGTCGTCCCCACAACCTGCTCAATAACTGCGGTATCGGCTGTCATGCGGGAGGAAATCTCGCGCGGGCTGTTCTTTTCGAAAAAGGACGGAGACAGACGCAGCAGGTTTTCATAAACCTTGCAGCGGACGTCCGCCACAACCCGTTCACCCACCCAGCTGACGAAATAAAAACGCATCGCCGTGCCCAGCCCCAATATGCTGACCAGCAACAGCAGATAGCGGAACCACCGCCCGACATCGCCTTCGCCGCCAAAGCCCCGGTCGACGATGAGCTTGGCTGCTGTTGGCAATGCCAGTGAGGTGATCATGGCCGTGACCACCAGCGCAATTACCGCCAGTGCGATCTGCAAGGGGTATTTGGCCGCTTCACGCGCGATCATCTTGAGCGGGCGCAGGCTCTTGCTCGCGGCGGGGCCGGATTTGCCTTTGTCGTCTCGCGTTTTGGGAAGAGCCATGTCCGCCAGCGCACTAACTAAAAGGGCGCGTTCGTCAAGCGGCCCCTGTCCAAGATTTTTGCACTTTCGGGGACCCATCGGCCTCATGCTGCATTGCAACAACTCCCATTTAAGGGCATGTTCAAAGCCTAAATCGCTAATGGCACCCCCAAGAAGTGCCTGGCATGAAGGCCCTTCAGGTCATTTCGCAGGAGATATCAGTCTTGCTTTATTCCGCATATGAAATGCAGCGCGCCTTGCTTGGCTCTGCCAGCAATTGGGCAATGGTCGGCGCGAATCTTTTGAACAATCCCGCTTTGCCAATGGGTTACTTCGGCGCCGGTCCAGCTGCTGCGAGCGCGCTGAAGGTTTTTGCCCATCTGCATGAAGAGCGCGGCAAACCCGATTTCGATCTAGAGCCGGTGGATGTCGATGGCATATTGAAGCCGATTTCGGAATCCGTCGTATTCGAAAAGCCTTTTGGCTCATTACGGCGTTTCGTCCGCGATGATCTGCCCGACAATGCGCCCAAACTGCTGATTGTCGCACCCATGAGCGGGCATTACGCCACGCTTTTGCGCGGAACGGTGCAGCGCATGGTGCAGAATCAAGAGGTATATATCTCCGACTGGGCCGATGCCCGACTTGTCCCGCTGTCGGAAGGGCGGTTCGATCTGGACGATTATATCGATTATCTTATCGAATTCCTGCAATTCATCGGCCCCAACACGCATATGCTGGCGGTGTGCCAGCCTTCTGTGCCCGCTTTTGCCGCTGCAGCCGTGATGGGCGCTGCCAAGGACAAGTGCCGTCCGGCCACGCTGACCATGATGGGCGGCCCGATCGACACGCGCGCCAGTCCTACCGGCGTGAACGATCTGGCCATGGAAAAGCCCTTCAGCTGGTTCAAGAACAATGTGATCGCCACCGTGCCGAGCAATTATCCGGGGGCTGGCCGCAAGGTCTATCCCGGGTTCCTGCAACTTGCTGGCTTCATCAGCATGAATCTCGTCGATCACATGATGAGTCATTACGAGATGTTCAAACACATGACGCTGGGCGACCATGACAGTGCGGACCGCACCAAGCAGTTTTACGACGAATATCTTTCAGTCTGCGACATGACTGCCGAATTCTATCTTCAGACCATTGAACACGTGTTTCAGAAGCATTCGCTACCCAAGGGCGAATTCGTGCATCGCGGCAAGGCGATTGATCCCGATGCGATCCGTGACACTGCCCTGCTGGCGATCGAAGGTGAACTGGACGATATTTCTGGCATTGGGCAGACGCGCGCCGCGCTTGATCTGGCTGAACATCTGCCGGTGAAGAAGAAGAAGTATCACCTTGCGCCCAAGGTAGGCCATTACGGTATCTTCAACGGCAGCAAATGGCGTGAGCAAATCGCTCCGGTCGTGGAAGAATGGATGCGCGCAAACCCCAAGGTGGGTTAGCTTTAGCGCCGTATATTCAGGCGTCCTGATTGCGCCTGAATATACGGCGCAGAACCCGCCGGACCGCCAGCACCATTCCGATGGCCAGCGCAAGCAGAACTGCCGCCACGCCAGCAGAGGCCCACGGATATTCGTAAACGAACCACATCAGGCCCAGCGTCGCGACGTCTTCAGCCGTGGACATGGCAATATTGCTGACAGGTTCGGGGCTGGCATTGATGACAGTGCGCGTACCCGCTTTGCCGCCATGCGCCAGAAGCGCGCCGCCGCCCCCTGCGATAAAGGCGATCACCTGCATTGCGGGATCACCCGGATCAACAATGGCCAGCGCCAGCATCGCACCGCCTACCGGCCGCACAGCGGTGTGCACCGTATCCCAGATCGTATCGAGCCAGGGCACCTTGTCGGCGAAGAATTCTGCCAGTGCGCCAAGCCCTGCAATGCCCAGCACCCACGGATTGGCCAGAACCTGCAAGGCTTCCAAATGTTCTGGCAGAGGTAAAAACCCGCTGCGCATCGCAAGCCCGGTGCCAAGGATAACGATATAGAGCCGCCACCCGGCCAGCAGGCTGGCACTGGCAGCAAGCCCCAATATTTCCATAATGCCCAATGTGGCGGCCGCGTCCATGGCGTCGGATTATCCTATGGTGCGCCCCGTTTGTCGAGGATTGCGTTGCGCAGGCGAAATGTCTCAGGCCGCGGGGATGGCAGTGGATTTGCGTGCTTCGTCCAGCCGCTGCGACAGCGGTGCCTTGCCCGCGCCCTTGCGCTTCATCTGCCACTGGCTCCACAAAGCGCATTGCATTGCGACAAGCAGGAAGATGAAGGACTGGTAGGCAATACCGACAAAGGCCGCGCCGACCAGCACGATGATCTGCGCATGCTGCAGACCTGTTGCCAGATCGTGCATCCAGATATCGCGATCAGCATGTTTGGCGCTTTCGCGGCGGCGGATGCGTTCCATCTGCCACAGGCCTAATGCGTGGAGCAGCAACCACATGAACAGGCCAAGCCAGCCCTGTTCGCCCAGCATTTCGAAATAGGATGAATGATATGCGCGCGCCTCATCTGTCACTTCGCGATAAGTGACCTGACGATTGTTCCCCTCGCCGATTACCTCTGGCATCTGGTAGGTGAAGGAGTTGGCGCGATAGGCGTCAAATCCTCCGCCCATCGGATTCGCCAGCGCATATTGATAGGTCCATTTCCACACCGCGATCCGGGTGGAGGCGCTTTCATCGGATTGATAGCCGGTAATCGTGCCCATTCGCTCGACATATTCCTGCGGGAGGAATGGCAATGACAGAACCATCGCCACGCTCGCCAGGCCCGCAAATACGAAACGATGGCGCGCTTGCCGCATGAGCAGCACGCCCAGAACAGCGATACAGACAAGCCCCGTGCGTGCATTGGTGCCAATGGGGATAAGCAGGCACGAAAGGATCAGGGCCGCGCAAAACAGCCAGACCAGCTTTCCGGGCGCGAACACGGTGCCGCGCCGCGCCAGAAACAGGATGAGCGGGATGGTGGCAATAGCGGCTGTCGATATGATGGAGCCTTCGTAAATGCCCGAATTGGCATCCACCAGCAGCGTCAGCGTGCCATAACCGCCCCCGCCCAGCACCGTCTTGATACCGCCATTGATGGCGATGGCGGCAATGGAAAGGGTAAACACCAGCACGGCAGCTTCGAGCCTGAGCCGGGTGCGCAGGGTGAGCGGCAGGAAAGCGGCGAAAAAGAGGCTTTTCCAGACCCAGTCCCACTTTTCCCAAGCGGTATCCTGGAACACCGCCCCCAGCGTCGTATAGCCGCACCAGGCAAGCAGGCCGATAATCAGGCCCTGCTGCAAAGTCAGGCGGCTGCCCTGCTTGTTGTCCAGCAAGACATATCCGGCAAAGGCCGCGATGAAGGTGACGAGCGAGAGCGAAAGGCTGGTGATGATCCCCCAACCGATCTGCTGCGGCGATACGATATCCACGTAGATATAGAGAAGCACCCACAGGAATGGGCGTTTGAAGCCCATCACCAAAACGGCAGCAACAAATGCGAGGAGAACAAGATCACGCATCGGCCGCGCTATCATTGTCCTTGTGCCCACCCTGATTTCGCGCGGCGGACTGGTTTTTCAGCCACGGGCGCTCAGGTGCATCGGCAGGAGAGACTTCGTGATCCAGATCATCACGGAACAGCAGCCGCCATGCGGCCAGAAGGATCAGGCCGTGGCTCAGGGCAATGGTGAAGATGTCGATCACGATAAATGGATCCGCAAGACTGGCTGGCGCTGACCTTACGCCCAAGCTCTTGACGCGGCGTTAAGCAAGATGTGGCTATTGCCCATGCGATGACGCGTATCCTGCATATCCTCGATCATTCCCTACCGCTTCACAGTGGCTATACCTTCCGCACGCGCGCGATCCTCAAAGCGCAGCAGGCGCTGGGGCTGGACGTGCGCGGAATCACCGGATTGCGGCATGGTGAACAGGGCGCCTCGCCCGAAGTAGTGGACGCTCTTACCTTTCACCGCACGCCGGGCAAGGCGCAGGGGCCTGCCGGCCTGAAGGAATGGCGAGAGATCGGCGCTCTGGCCGATGCCATCATGGCGCTGGCGCAGGATTGGCGCCCCGATATCCTCCACGCCCATTCACCCGCGCTTGATGGGCTTGCCGCGGTGCGCGCTGGCAAGACGCTGGGCATTCCGGTGGTGTATGAAATTCGGGCATTCTGGGAAGATGCGGCCGTCGGCAATCTCGCAACGCATGAAGGCTCGATCAAATATCGGCTCACCCGCCAGTTGGAAAACATGGCGGTCAGCTGCGCTGACGCGGTGATGACCATCTGTAAAGGGCTGAAGGATGATCTGGTGGCGCGCGGCGTTTCACCGGCAAAGATTGGCATCATGCCCAATGGCGTGGACCTGACCATGTTCGGTACGCCTGCACCGCGCGACGCGGCCCTGGCGCAAGAACTTGGCATGGGGGATGGGCCAGTCATCGGTTTTATCGGCAGTTTCTATGACTATGAAGGGCTGGACGATCTCATCGCCGCGATGCCGCTGCTTCTGGAACGCCACGGCGATGCACGGCTGTTGCTGGTAGGCGGCGGACCTATGGCAGAGGCGCTGGAAGCTCATGCGAAGGCCTCCCCTGCCGCCCATGCCATCCGCTTTACCGGCCGCGTGCCGCATGGTGAGGTGGAACGCTATTACGCGCTGACCGATGTGATGGCCTATCCGCGCAAGTGCAGCCGGCTGACCGATCTTGTCACCCCCCTCAAACCCTTGGAAGCAATGGCACAGATGAAATTGGTCGCCGCCAGCAATGTGGGTGGACATCGGGAGCTTGTGACTCACGCCGATACCGGCATGCTTTTTCCACCCGATGATGCTGCCGCCTGCGCTGCTTCGCTGGCTGATCTGCTCGACCGGCGCGATGATTGGGATGCCATGCGCCAGCGCGGAAAGACTCATGTCCGCGACAATCACGATTGGCACCGCAATGCACAGCGTTATCTATCCGTTTACCAAAGATTGTTAGGTGGAGCCTCGAACACTCCCGATTCCGTCGCCGCCTGAACCATTGGCGCGAAAAAGTGGGGCATAGGCGAAGGACAGGACGCAGACGTGCCATTATTTCCGTTGAACAAGGCCAAGGACAAAGGCGGCAGAAAACGGCCGCCCGTCATCGCGCACCCTGCTTTTCCTGCGGTGGTCGCATTATGGTTGGCCGCGCTCATGGGCGTAGGGATGTTCATCCTTCCGATACAGCTTCTTGAACGGATCGTGGGTGCTACCGGTATCGCCGCAATAGTGCCCGCCGCCTCCCCGCCGCTGGGCTTCACCGCCCGCGCTGCTATCGCGCTTGCGGCCGCCCTTGTCGGGGCATTGCTGGGCTTTTTTGCGGCGCGCATGCTCGCCCAAAAGGCGCCGCTGTCGCTGCCACCGATTATCGACGATGAAGAAGCACCCTACTCCGAGACCGGTGAAGAGGTTTTCGCCGAAGACAACGCCGAATATATTGCACAGGAGATCAATGACCCAGCGCAGCCGGATGCTCTAGCTCCCACGCATGGCAGGCGGCGCGCTCTCACCCTTCCCGAGGTCGATGCGCCAGGCGCCCCGCTCGCCGCGCCACTGCCCGGCGCAGACGGGGAGGGGGATGACACGCTCGATTACACCGATTTCTCTGCCATGCCTGATGCCGCGCAAGTTTGGAGCGAGGCTCTTTACGACGAAGCAGAGGATGAAAAGTCTGGAGTGAGCGCAGAAGCGCTTGCCGCTACCGACGATGCGCCACTGGTCGAAGAAGCGAGCTGGTCGGACGAGACCGAAAAGCCAGCCAGTCCGCTCCGCGCACCAGACACCGGCGACACAAATCCGCACGAAACCGATCTTGTCGAAACGCCGCACTCCTGCACGGAGGAACCCGGTCATGTCGGACAATTTGCCGACGCCCCCCTCGAATTCTCGCCGCCATCTCTCTTCAGGCAGACAGGTATGGACAATCCGCAGGATGAGCCTGTCGAGGCCGCTCAGGCTGCGGAAAATTCCGCCGAGGCCGAGGTAGAGACCGATATTCTGCAGCTCGCTCAAAAGCTGATCGAAACGCTGGAAAAACACCGCAGCTGGAGTGCCCGCCGCGCCGCCAGCAATCAGGCTCCCTCCGCGGAGCAGGGCAAGGCCGCTGCCGAACCTGTGGACGAAAAGACCGGCATCGCGCCACGCACGGGCGAAGGACCGCTGAATTTCGATGCCGCGCCCGCCGATGACGCAGAAGAAGCTATGGCTACCTATTTTGGTGGACCGCCCGTGATCGCGCCGGAAGATAACAGCCAGAGCGAAGTCAAAGTCACTTCCGCCCCGGCTGTTGACCAGCCAGGGGAGGCCGCACCCACAGAAAATCTTGATCGCATGGCCGAACTTGGCCGCGTGGCCGCGCTGGAAGATGGTGATGAAGATTATAGCGATGACCTTGGCGAAATCGCCGCCTCATTCTCTCTCCCGCTAGGCAAGGCTGCAAAGCGGCGCGATATTGGTTATGGCGTATTGGCTACGGCCCAGAACCCCTATCGCCCCGCAGCAGCGTTGCATGAGATGCAGCATGCCGAGGACAAGCAAGAGCGGTCGAACAAGGATAGTGAACGGGCTTTGCGCGATGCCTTGCTGAATCTACAACGCATGGGCAAATAGCGGACAATTCCGCGATTTCGTGCCGCATTCTTATGCGCCACAACGGAAACTTGCAAAATGCACTTCCTGTCGCCATGAGGGATTTCTGCGTAATTATCGTGCAGCCCTGGGCGGTTGATTCGCGTTTCGTTGCCGTTGAAACCGGTGTCGGGGCGCGTTTTCGGTCCCGCCCGCAACCGGAAGAGCTTAAGATTGACCGAGTATCCCGCCGCTCGTGGCCTTTATGATCCTGTAAACGAACATGATTCCTGCGGTGTGGGCTTTGTCGCCCATATCAAGGGCGCAAAATCGCACGGTATCGTGTCACAGGCGCTGGAAATTCTCGCCAATCTCGATCACCGCGGCGCGGTGGGCGCCGATCCCTTGCTTGGTGATGGCGCGGGCATTCTGATCCAGATACCTGACAAGCTTTACCGCAAGTGGGCCGACAGCGAAGGACTGCATCTGCCGCCTGCAGGCGATTATGCGGTCGCCATGTGTTTCATGCCGCAAGAGGCGGCTGCGCGTGATTTCATCACCGGACAGTTCGAAAAATTCATCGCCAAGGAAGGCCAGCATTTGATTGGCTGGCGTGATGTGCCAACCGACACCACCGGTTTGGGCAAGGCGGTCCTCGATTCCATGCCGGTCGTGCGGCAGTGCTTTATCGGACGCGGAGATAATTGCCCCGATCAGGACGCGTTCGAGCGCAAGCTGATCGTGATCCGCAAGCAGACGCAGAACCCGTTGAAGGAACTGGCAAAAAAGCACGATATGCCGGGTCTTGAAAAGCTCTACATGCCCAGCTTTTCCAGTCGCACCATGGTCTATAAGGGCCTGTTGCTGGCAAACCAGGTCGGCTCTTTCTATGATGATCTACGCGATCCCGATTGCGAAAGCGCGCTGGGTCTCGTGCATCAGCGTTTCAGCACCAACACATTCCCCAGCTGGCGGCTGGCCCAGCCTTTCCGCCTGATCGCACATAATGGTGAGATCAACACGGTGCGCGGCAATGTGAACTGGATGAACGCACGCCGCCGGACGATGGAAAGCGATCTACTGGGCGCCGATCTCGACAAATTGTGGCCCATCGTACCGCACGGCCAATCTGACACCGCCTGCCTCGACAATGCGCTCGAATTGCTGCTGCTGGGCGGATACAGCCTCGCGCATGCGATGATGATGCTGATCCCGGAGGCGTGGGCGCGCGATCCGCTGATCGATCCCAAGCGCAAGGCTTTCTACGAATATCACGCTGCATTGATGGAGCCGTGGGATGGCCCCGCCGCGGTTGCCTTCACCGATGGCCGCCAGATCGCCGCCACACTTGATCGCAATGGCCTGCGTCCGGCACGTTTCTGCGTGACCAAGGATGATCTGGTCTGCCTCGCATCGGAAAGCGGCGTGCTGCCCTTTGCCGAAGAGGATATCGTGCGCAAGTGGCGTCTGCAGCCGGGCCGCATGCTGCTGATCGATCTCGAACAGGGCCGCATTATCGAGGATGAGGAGCTGAAGGCAGAGCTTTCATCCGCGCATCCCTATGAGGAATGGCTCGAATCCGCGCAGTACAAGCTGAAGGATCTCGACACGATAGAGACCGATGCCGATGCGGTGCAGGAAGACGTTGTCAGCCTACTCGATCGCCAGCAGGCCTTTGGCTATACGCAGGAAGATATCTTCCGCTTCCTTGAACCCATGGCCATCAAGGGCGATGATCCCATCGGCTCTATGGGCACAGATACGCCCATCGCTGTCCTGTCGAAGCGCAGCCGCCTGCTGTATGATTATTTCAAGCAGAACTTTGCCCAGGTAACAAACCCGCCGATCGATCCCATCCGTGAAGAACTGGTGATGAGCCTGCTCTCGATGATCGGTCCGCGGCCCAATCTGCTCGGCCATGATGCAGGCACGCACAAGCGGCTCGAAATCAGCCAGCCGATCCTGACCAATCGCGGGATGGAAAAGATCCGCTCGGTCGAAAGCCGCCTTGATGGCGCTTTCCGCACCGCTACGGTGGACATCACCTGGGATGCCCAAAGCGGGGCCGAAGGCCTCGAAATGGCGATCAAGGAAATGTGCTGGGCCGCCACAGAGGCCGTGCTGCAGGACAAGAACATCCTGATTCTGTCAGACCGCGCTCAGGGACCAGACCGTATTCCTATGCCCGCATTGCTCGCCACGGCTGCTGTCCACCACCAACTGACCCGGCAGGGCCTGCGCATGCAGACCGGCATCGTGGTCGAAACCGGCGAAGCGCGCGAGGTGCATCATTTCTGCGTGCTGGCAGGATATGGCGCGGAAGCCATCAACCCCTATCTCGCCTTTGAAACGCTGGAAGATATCCGCCGCACCAAGGCACCCGAACTGACCTCTGAACAGGTCGAGCAAAACTACATCAAGGCGGTCGGCAAGGGCATCCAGAAAGTCATGTCCAAGATGGGCATCTCGACCTACCAATCCTATTGCGGAGCGCAGATCTTCGATGCGGTCGGCCTGTCGAACGCGTTTGTCGACCAGTTCTTCACGCGCACTTCCACAACCATCGAAGGCATCGGTCTTGCCGAAGTCGCCAAAGAAACGGTGCGCCGCCATGCCGCCGCCTATGGTGACAACCCCATCTATCGCAACATGCTCGATGTGGGCGGCATCTATCAATACCGTTTGCGCGGCGAAGAACACGCCTGGACCCCGTCCAACATCGCCCAGCTGCAACATGCAGTGCGCGGCGACAAGTGGGACCAGTATGAAGAGTTCGCCAAATCCATCAACGAACAGTCCGAACGCCTGCTGACCATTCGCGGGCTGATGGAATTGAAACCCGTTGGCGATGCTGTCCCGCTGGATGAAGTCGAAAGCGCGGAAGACATCGTCAAGCGGTTCAGCACCGGTGCGATGAGCTTCGGCTCCATCAGTCATGAAGCGCATTCGACGCTGGCCATTGCCATGAACCGCATCGGCGGGCGCTCCAACACCGGCGAAGGGGGCGAAGAACCGTTCCGGTTCCAGCCGATGGAAAACGGCGATTCCATGCGGAGCCGGATCAAGCAGGTCGCATCGGGCCGGTTCGGTGTCACGACCGAATATCTTGCCAATTCGGACGATATCCAGATCAAGATGGCACAGGGCGCCAAGCCCGGTGAAGGCGGCCAGTTGCCCGGCCACAAGGTCGACAAGCGGATCGGCGCAGTGCGCCATGCAACGCCGGGCGTGGGCCTCATTTCACCGCCGCCGCATCACGATATCTACTCGATCGAAGACCTGGCGCAGCTCATCCACGATCTGAAGAATGTGAACCCTGCAGCGCGCGTATCGGTCAAACTAGTGTCCGAAGTGGGCGTGGGCACGGTTGCGGCAGGCGTATCGAAGTGCAAGGCGGACCATCTGACGATCTCTGGCTATGAAGGCGGAACG
Organism: Aurantiacibacter atlanticus; assembly: GCF_001077815.2. Taxonomy (GTDB): domain Bacteria; phylum Pseudomonadota; class Alphaproteobacteria; order Sphingomonadales; family Sphingomonadaceae; genus Alteraurantiacibacter; species Alteraurantiacibacter atlanticus. The sequence goes on from NZ_CP011310.1 coordinate 259,151, forward strand.
GGTGCCAGCCCGCTGACCAGCCTGACCCATGCCGGCAGCCCGTGGGAAATCGGCCTTGCCGAAACGCAGCAAACCCTGCTGCTCAACGATCTACGCAGCCGCATTGCGGTGCAGGTCGATGGCGGTCTGCGCACCGGACGCGACGTTGCCATCGGTGCGCTTCTGGGTGCAGACGAATTCGGCTTTGCCACGGCCCCGCTGATCGCAGCGGGCTGCATCATGATGCGCAAATGCCATCTCAACACCTGCCCTGTTGGCGTGGCGACCCAGAACCCCGAATTGCGCAAGCATTTCGTCGGCACGCCCGAACATGTCATCAATTACTTCTTCTTCGTTGCAGAGGAATTGCGCCAGCTTATGGCTGAGCTCGGCTTCCGCACGGTTCAGGATATGATTGGCCGCGTGGACCTTATCGATATGCGCCGCGCCATCCGTCACTGGAAGGCCGATGGTGTGGATCTGACCAGACTGTTGCACAATGTGGAACTGCCTGAGGGCAAATTCCCCTTCCACACGCAAACGCAGGATCACGGGCTTGATCTCGCGCTCGACAATGAACTTATCGAGGCATGCCAGCCTGCCATTCATGATGGCCAGCCGGTGCAGATCGAGCGCGAAATTCGCAACCGCAACCGCACGACGGGCGCAATGCTTTCTGGTGTGATTGCCAAGGCGCATGGCCACAAGGGACTGCCCGCCGATTCGATCCGTATCACATTCACCGGCACCGCCGGCCAAAGTTTTGCCGCGTGGCTGGCACATGGCGTTTCGCTGGAACTGGTGGGCGATGGCAATGACTATGTCGGCAAGGGGCTTTCGGGCGGTCGCGTCATCGTGCGCCAGCCGGAAAATGTCGGGCGCGATCCGCTGACCAATATCATCGTCGGCAATACCGTGCTGTATGGCGCCATTGCGGGCGAGGCCTATTTCTCGGGCGTGGCAGGTGAACGCTTTGCCGTGCGCAATTCGGGCGCCATCGCCGTGGTTGAAGGCACGGGTGATCATGGCTGCGAATATATGACGGGCGGCGTGGTCTGCGTGCTGGGGTCGACAGGCCGCAATTTTGCAGCCGGCATGAGCGGCGGTCTTGCCTATGTCTATGATCCCGATGGCGCCTTTCGCGATCGCTGCAACATGGCGCAGGTCGATCTTGAACCGATCGCTACACCAGGCACTGAAATCGAAGGGCAGGAACATTCCTGGGGGGCGCCGCAGCAGCGGCCCTCCACTGTCGATGATTTCGGCATGGGCGATCCGCTCTACCATGATGCCGAACGGCTTCGCATCCTCCTGGAACGGCACAAGCTGCACAGCGGCTCTGCCCGGGCAGCAGCGCTGCTCGATGATTGGGACAACAGCATCGGCAAGTTCGTGAAGGTCATGCCGACAGAATATCGCCGCGCCTTGAAGCAGCTCGAAGCCGAGCGTGCAGAAGCTGCCAGCGTCGCTGCGGAATAAGGGTCAGAAAAATGGGCAAGGAAACCGGTTTTCTCGAAATTGACCGCGAGGATCGTACCTATGACGATCCCAAGGAGCGGGTGAAGCATTATAAGGAATTCGCAATCCCGCACAGCGAGGAAAGCCTGAAAAATCAGGCGGCGCGGTGCATGAATTGCGGCATTCCCTATTGTCACAACGGTTGTCCGGTGAACAACATCATCCCGGACTGGAATCACCTCGTTTACGAAGGTGACTGGCGCAATGCGCTGGAAGTGCTGCACTCCACCAATAATTTTCCCGAATTTACGGGCCGCGTGTGTCCGGCACCGTGCGAAGCGTCTTGCACCCTCAACATCACAGATCAGCCGGTGACGATCAAAAGCATCGAATGCGCCATCGTCGATCGCGGGTGGCAGGAAGGCTGGATCAAGCCGCAAGTGCCCGATCGCCAGACCGGCAAGAGCGTGGCCGTCGTCGGGTCAGGCCCCGCGGGTCTCGCCTGCGCGCAGCAATTGGCGCGTGCGGGCCATTCGGTCACCGTGCTCGAAAAGTCGGACCGTGTCGGAGGCCTGCTGCGTTACGGAATCCCCGATTTCAAGATGGAAAAGCTCCAGATCAACAGACGCGCGGTTCAGATGGAGGCAGAGGGCGTTACCTTCCGCACCAGCACTGAAGTCGGCGTTGATGTCTCGATCAAGTCGCTGAAGGAAAATTTTGACGCGGTGGTGCTTGCCGGCGGGGCGGAACATCCGCGGCGGCTGGAAATTCCCGGTGCGGAAATGCCCGGTGTGCGCCTGGCGATGGAATTCCTCACCCAACAGAACAAACGCAATGCCGGCGATGATGAAACGCGCGCTGCTCCGCGTGGTTCACTGACCGCGACCGGCAAGGACGTGATCGTGATTGGCGGCGGCGATACCGGCAGCGATTGCGTGGGCACATCGAACCGTCAGGGTGCGAAAAGCGTGACCCAGATAGAAATCATGCCGCAGCCGCCGGAGCGTGAAAACAAGCTGATGACCTGGCCCGACTGGCCCATGAAGCTGCGCACATCCTCCAGCCATGAAGAGGGTGTGGAGCGCGACTGGGCCGTGCTGACCAAGGAAGTCATCGGCACGGATGGTGTTGTCACCGGCTTGAAATGCGTGCGGGCCGACTGGTCCGAAGGCCAGCTTAAGGAAGTGCAAGGCACTGAATTTACACTGCCTGCCGATCTGATCCTGCTCGCCATGGGCTTTGTCGGTCCGCGCAAGCAAGGCATGATTGATCAGTCTGCTGTGGATCTTACCGATCGCGGCAATGTCGATGCCAATACGCAGGATTACCGTACCAGCGATTCCGATGTTTACGCCTGTGGCGACATGCGCCGCGGCCAGAGCCTTGTTGTCTGGGCGATCCGCGAAGGCCGCCAATGCGCAGCCAGCGTGGATGAGGCATTGATGGGCGTGACTGAACTACCCCGCTGATTGCGGGCATTTGTTGCCACACGGCAAGTTGCGGGCGGGCGTGGACAGCACCGCCCCTCTCATTGGTTTGCGCTGGCACATCCGATGCAATTCGCCACGGCCGGATCATTGGCGAGGCGGCCTTGCGCTATGGTCTCCCCGCAGGTCATGCAAAAACCCCATTCGCCTTCCTCAAGCCGTGCAATTGCCGCGGCGATGCGCGCTCTTTCAGCCTGTCGGCGGCGGCCCTCGGCCTGCGCCATGGCCTGCTGCTGCATCGCATCCATGCGTGATAATCGCCCAACGCTATCCTGTTGAAGGGTAACGGGTTCACGCCCCTCGGCGCTCAGCCTGTCGAGCCGATCAAGTTCAGCGAGGCGCTCGTTCAGAGCCAGTCTGGCGTCAGCAACTGTCATAGCAGGCATGGTGTCCTACACCATGGTGGTCTGTCAAAGCCGCAGCATGTTTGCCCGATCGACATTCGCAAGAAATACCGCCGCATGTGTCACCCATACGCCTCCATCTTTTCCTGCCTATATTTCAACCACTTCTAGCCACATGGAGAGGGTTACCCAGTGTAACCTTTGTCACCCTGATGCCGCCATCTACCGCCCGTCAGATCTGCCAGTCGACACGGCCCCGGCCATGATCTGCAAGAAAGGCATTGGCACGGCTGAACGGTTGCGAGCCAAAGAAGCCGCGATAGGCAGAAAGCGGGCTGGGATGCGGGCTCTTGATGAGCAAATGCCGGTTGTTATCGCGCAAGGCGGCGATGCGGTTTGCCTTGGCCTGGGCATGGCTGCCCCACAGGATGAAAACGCTCGGCACTTCGCGCTGTGCCACTGCCATCACGCAGGCATCAGTGATCGCATCCCAGCCGCGTCGGGCATGGCTGCCAGCCTGTCCTTGCTCCACGGTCAGTGTATTGTTGAGCAGCAGCACACCCTGTCGCGCCCAGCCTGCCAGATTACCTTGCGCAGGGCGCGCCAATCCAAGATCGCTTTCCATCTCCTTGAAAATATTTACCAGCGATGGCGGCGGTTTGATCCCATCGGGCACCGAGAAGCTGAGGCCATGCGCCTGTCCCGGCCCATGATAGGGGTCCTGCCCCAATATGACGATCTTGACCTTATCCAGCGGGGTCAGTTCCAGCGCGTGCAACCGCGTCCCCTGCGGCGGAAATATCGCCTTGCCCGCATTTTCTTCCTCGCGCAGCCAGCCGCCCAGCCGCCGCGCTTCGGGCGTGGAGATTACAGGCTCCAGCGTGGCTCGCCAGCTTTCGGGAATATTCTCGATCACGCATCAGGGTTTAGGCGGAGTATCGCCTCACGCAAAGCCGCCCTTCCCTCCAATCCCCAATACGCCTAAGGGAGCGGGCCATGGCTGTATATTTTCACGAAGAAGACCTTCCCGAAGGCGTGCTCGCTGATGGCCCCCTGGCTGTCGATACCGAAACCATGGGCCTAATTACCCATCGCGACAGGCTGTGCCTTGTGCAGATTTCCGATGGGGGGGGGGACGAACATCTGGTGCGCTTTGCCAAGGGCAGCGCCTATGATGCGCCCAATCTGAAAGCGGTGCTGGCCGATCCTGCACGGGTGAAGATTTATCACTATGCCCGTTTTGATCTTGCGGCGATCCAATATTATCTGGGCGTTGTGGCAGCACCGGTTTTCTGCACCAAGATCGCCAGCAAGCTGGTGCGCACCTACACTGACCGCCACGGGCTCAAGATGATCGTGTCCGAATTGCTGGGCGCGGATATTTCCAAGCAGCAACAATCCAGCGATTGGGGCGCACCCGAATTGAATGAGGCGCAGCGCGATTATGCTGCTTCTGACGTGCGTTTCCTCCACCGCTTGCGCGAAGTGCTGATCGAAAGGCTGGAACGCGAAGGCCGGATGGAACTGGCGCAAGCCGCCTATGAATTCCTCCCCACCCGCGCGCAGCTCGACATGGCCGGATGGGCCGACAAGGATATTTTCAGCCATGAGTAATCTGCTCGGGCGTTAGGATTAGGCGATGACCCTCGAGGCAGACCAAATGCGCACGAAGCGCCAGGCATTTGCCGCGCCGGGCGGTGCGCTGGACCGAATCGTGCGCGCGATGGCGATAGGGCTGCCTGCCCTGGTCGGCGTGATCGCTGCAATGATGCTGATTACCCCGCTCAGCCCGCGTGGTGAACTCAGCTTCCTGCTTGATCGCAACAAGGTCGCCATTGCGGAAGATCGACTGCGGGTGGACGATGCAATGTATCGCGGGCAGGACCAGCAGGGGCGCCCCTTTTCGCTGATGGCAGGTGAGGCAGTGCAGCGCAGTGCCAGTGTTCCGCAGGTCGAACTTGAAAGACTGGTCGCACGCATAGTGCTGCCCGAAGGGCCGGCAGTGCTTTCCGCCAATGTGGGCAGTTATGAAATCAATGATCAGCAGGTGATAGTGCCCGGCCTTGTCGAATTTACCGCTGCGGATGGCTATCAAATGTCCGCCCGCAACGTCACGATGGACCTGGCTAACCGCACGGTGCTGGGTCAGGGACGTGTTGTCGGCGTGGTTCCGGCAGGCACATTCGAAGCAAATTCCATGCGCGCTGATCTTGCAGAACGCACTGTCCTGCTTGACGGCGAGGCAAGGCTGGTCATGGTGCCGGGGAAACTCCGCTTGCCAAGCGGGATGAACTGATGCGCAGCGGACAAGAACCTACACTGATGACGGAGCAGACAATGAAACAGACCAACGCCCACAATCGTCCTGCCCTGTCACGTCTTGCGCTGCGCGGGCTTGCCGGTGGCTTGCTGGCAGGCGGCATTGCCGCACTGGGCTTTGGTTCAGTCGCTGGTGCGCAGAATATTGCCGGTTTCGATTCAAGCCAGCCAGTTTCTTACGCTGCTGACCGGATCGAATTGCAGGATCGCCAGAACCGCGTTGTGCTGTCAGGAGATGTGGTGATCCGGCAGGGCGATCTGCGGTTGACCGCAGCCCGCACGACTGTTGCCTACAATAGCGCAGGCAGCTTGCAAATCCAAAGGATCGACGCAACCGGCGGTGTAGTGGTCGAGCGCGGGAGCGAGCGTGCGCGGGGCGATGCCGGCGTCTATGATTTCAACCGCCGCGTGATCGTGCTCTCGGGCGGCGTGGCACTGCGCCGCGGCAGCGATACGCTGAATGGTGGACGCTTGGTAATCGATCTCAACTCAGGGCTTTCCAGCGTCGACGGTGCCGGATCGCAGCCCGCAAATGGTGAAAGTGCGGGACGAGTTTCAGGCACCTTTGCAGTCCCGGAAAGTAACTAGGCCCTCAGCTTTCAGCGCGCATCGCATTGTTCGCGCAATGCGGTTGCGACCTCTTCGCCTTCGGACTTTTCGATAGTTTCGGTCACGCGACGAAGGTGCGAACAATCAAGGTTCGCACCCTGGTCCAGCGCGAGCGCGAGTGTGGCGGCCAAATCGGCAGGGTCGGCCTTCTGGGACAGCGGTGAAAGCGCGTTGGCCTGCCAACGGCCAAAGGCTGCGAGACGGCGGGCAAAAGCCTCCTGGCCTTCCGGTGTCGTAATGAGCCGGGCGGCTACATCCAGTGCCGGTTCGTTCATCTTGCCAGTGGCAAGCAATGCACTTACGCGCTGGGCGGCAATGTCATGCGCGCCTTCTACCAGCGCTGCCCGGGCGGACGCATATTGCGCAATCGGCTCCCGCCATCCGCGCACGCTTGCCGCTTCAAGCGCCGCAACACTGGTGTCGCCATGATCGTTCATCGCGGCTGCCAGCGACAGCTTCGCCAGATGCTCTGCCGCAATCGGGCGTTTTTCTACCAGAGCGCGCGCTTCGGCCTCTGCAGTCGCTCCATCCTGCACCACCAGGGCAATACGTGCGCGCTGTTCAGCAGCGAAACCACTGAAGGCGGCTGGCACTATCGGCGCGAGGGCGGGCGCAAAGCGCGCCTTGCGATCGAGCTGCGCGAAGACGGTAACCACCGCAAGCGCGGCGATGGTAGCAAACCAGAACAGCCTGTAGATCATGTTGCATCCCTTGGCAGTGGGGCAAGCAGGACAATGAGCAACGCCGCCGCACATAAAAGCGATTGATTGCGAAGCGGATAGTCCAGCAATGATTGCAGCGCGATGCAGCCGATCCCTACGCCTGCACCCCAATTCAGCCACTTCGCACCAGCTAAGCTGTTTCCGAGCGCAGCACGAGCGCTCCAGCCGAGCCAGACGAGCGACAGAAGCAAGGTAAAGATGCCGCCTTCTATCGCAATTTCGATAAAATCATTATGCGCCCGGCCAGCGCGGCGCGGAGAAACGTATTCAAGCGATTCATAGACCTGGAACACCTCATCGAAGGTGCCCATGCCGCTGCCCACAGGCCAATATGCTTGCGCAGCGTAGATGCCATCCTCCCACATCTCCGGGCGATCGGTCTGACCTTGGGTGAATCTCTCAAAGCTGTCTGCTGCACGCCCACCCATCGCGGCAGAGCCAAGAATTGCGAGCAGGATACCGAGCCCAGCAACGCCAGCAAGGATCCCTGCAGGATTAACAACGGGACGTGCCCCTCGCCGGCCCTTCAATATGGTTGAGACGACTCTGAAGGCAGTGAATGCCAGGACGATAGCCAGCAGCACCATGGAAGATCGTGACTGCGTGATGATGACGCCTACCGCAAGTATGGACCCTGCCCCTACGCTCGCCAGCAACCATTCGCGGCGATGGGGTATGGGGCTGGCCACAAGAAGAGCGAGCGCCAGCACGAAGAGCAAGCCCGTTGAATTGCGATTGGCGAATGTGGCGTAGAGAACATCAGGCTTGGATGTGATGGGATAAAGCAGGCCAAAGCTGTTGGCCGAGCCGAGCTGGACTATACCCAGAAGCAACGCAGCCAATGCCAGCACGATAAAAGTTCGCACGAGACGTAACCTGTCAGGTAAAACCAGCATGCTCCCCAGCACAATCATCGTAGCCGGTGCCAGCGTGCCGCAAAAGGCGACGAGTGTCCGCGCCCTGTCTACACTGACAGGAAACCACTGCCCCTCCTCCAGCCCGAGCACGGCAAAACTTGCTACCACCAATTCGCGACCCGGAAGTGCCTGCCATAATCCGGAAGGCAGCGGGACAAGCTGGATAAGAGGCAGAGCCATAGTGACAATCACCAGCACAAGCAGCCAGCGTGGTCCATTGCGAGCAAAGCCGACTACCGCACCACGATTCATCGCAAGGATGGTAAGGGCGAAAAGCTGGATAGCGAGATTATGGAGACCATAGGCAACACCGCCTCCGCCAAGAGAAATGGCAAGCGCCAGCAGGGCCTGCAATTGCAGCACGATGCCAATCCGTAGGCGGAAAAACGATTTGCCCGGCATCGGTGCGTGCGGCTCCAGCGTCATTGCGATTTCAGTTAAATTTTGCCTGTCAAATCAGCAAGAAATTGCGGATGTGTAAGAGAGGCGATTGATGCACAAACAAAAACAGCCCGCAATGAAGATTGCGAGCTGCCCTTGAAGCGTTTGGATGTGACGTGCAGTCTAGCCGCCAGTACCCGGCGAAGCATCGTCTTCATCAGAATCCCCAATCACGACGACAACGACGCCGGCAGCGATCAGAAGCGCGATGAGAATGAGCAGCGCATCGCTCCCGCCACCCAGATTTTCGCCAGCTGGCATATTAGCAGAAGCACGGTCGAGCGAGACACCTGCGGTATCCGCACGCGTATTGGCTTGTGCGGCAATAGGTGCCAACACGAGGCCAGCAGCGGCGGTTGCGGCAAGAAATTTCTTCAACATTTCAACGGCTCCAAAATCAATTCAACAATTCAGCAATACCGCAATGCAGCATGCCGCGCAATGGTAACTACGGGGAAATGCGTAAAAAGTTCCTTTCCGCGGACTTAACCGTCGCAAGAAAGTCACAGCCTGCCGCCGTTAGCCAAGAATTGGCCGGTAAGCTTCGACATCTCCGCCAGTAACTATTTCCCTGCCATACGTCAGCCAGGCATGTGATTCGAAAGCGCGGCCCTCCCCGCCAACGACCCCGATGACAATGCTGCTGGCGATCCCTTGTTCCAACAGCCAGTCCTGCGCCGCCATGGCCTGCACAAGGCAATCGGAACGGAAGGGCATGCGATACGCTACGCGCGGCAGCACCCAGGACAGTTCAAGCACCATATTGCGGTCCAAAGAGTGTGCATTTGCTGGCGAGCGGCCTTGCAGTTGCGCCCGCGTGTTACGCCCATCGACATCATTCGTATGAAAATTATGATGTTGAAAGCGGGCTGTGACGAGATGTTTGATGGCGCGCAGGCACAACATTGCCAACCCGGTCATTCCCCCCGCCGGCCTTGGCGCCGACAATGGCCGCGCTATCGGATCGTCTGGTGCATCAGAGGCCATGAAGCGGCTATGTCACGCGCAAGCGCGCTGGCCAAGTATCGACATTGTCATCGCGCTGTCGCAGGGATGCGTGGAGATGAGCAAAGGTCAGGACTCACGAACAGGAGAGAACAATGCTGTCGACGCAGTTGAAGGCAAAGATGGGCGACCCAGCCTATCTCGACCTTCACGGTCGACCAAGACCTTTGCCGGATGGGATCCGAACAGGTAAATTGAAGTGAGCGGCTTTGCTGGCATTATCAGGCCGGGCGGTGGTGCATCGACGGTTGAGCTAATCCGCGCAATGGCCGCGGCGATTCCCGCCCCCTCACATGCCGACACCTTCAACTGGCAAGGCGAAGATGCAGCATTAACGCACCGCCCGCTTTACAGTACGGCGCAAGCGCTGGAAGCCGAGCAGCCGCTGGCCAGTGTGGACGGCCATCTGGTAGTTGTATTGCACGGTTATCTGGCGAACCATGCCGAACTAACGGCGATGCTGAGACAGGCCGGATCGCGTCTTCGCTCGGCCGCAGATGCAGAACTCGTGCTGCAGGCTTACCGCCTATGGGGACGCGAATGCGCTAGCCGGATTGATGGCGAATTCGCATTCGCCATTTGGGACACCAAACAGCGCGAACTGTTTTGTGTGCGCGATCATCAGGGCCTGCGCCCCTTCTATTATCATTTTGACGGGATTCAGCTTGCGTTTGGTTCAAGCACCGGCGCGGTGGTGGCAGCGCTGGGTCGTGAGCCGCAACCGAACCCCGGTTTCATGGCCGAAATCATGTCAGATCGCTGGTATTCAATCGATGAAACTGTCTGGCGCGAAGTCAAACGGCTGCCGCCCGCTCACAATTTGCAACTTGCTGGCGGACAGCTATCGATCAAGCGGTACTGGTCGCTGCCCACTGAGGTAACGCTAAACTATCGCAGCGACGGAGAATATTTCGAGCACTACCGCGAAGTGTTTGCAGACTGCGTAAAAAGAGCTTCACGCACGCATTCGCCGCTGGCTGTCGAAGTGAGCGGCGGGCTCGATTCATCGGCAATTTTTGTCATGGCGAACGCTTTGATGAAACGCGGTGAACTAGGCTCCCACGAACTGCGCGGCTACACATTGAGAGGGTCGGAAGGCTCGCCAGCAGATGAACAGCGCTTCGTCGATGCCGTGGCTCGCACAACAGGTCGACATATCAGCTCTTTCCCTCTTGCCCGACCGCCGCTCAGTTGGTTCAACGAGCAGGCGCGACAATATCGCGATATCCCTACGTATCCCAATGGCGCCATGTCGCTGGAAATGGATCAGCAACTGGTCGCTGACGGCTGCATGGTCAAACTTACAGGTGTTGGCGGCGATCAATGGCTCGACGGATCGCGGCGTTATTATGGAGAGGCGCTGCGCGGCGGCGATGCTGCTGGCTTCATGACAAGCCTGCGCGCGGACTTGCGAGACCTGGGCAAACCGCGAACAGCTGAACTCGTCGCCCGCGGCTTCTTGCGTCCGCTGGTGCCTGCCCGATTGCGCGCCAAATTGAGGCAGCACACGTCAGATCCGCATGCTGAAAATCTCGACGAATCCTGGCTTTCACCCGAGATGCGAGCCGAACTCGATCGGCGCAGCAAGGCCCGCGACGACTCTTTGCCAAGACATGACCGTGATCGACACAAGGTGCAGAAACTTACCTTCCCCTTCCTGCCGCTCGCGCTAGATTTGATCGAGCGCCAATCGGCTAGCCTTGGCTTTGAAACACGGCACCCGATGCTTTCACGTAAGTTTATCGAATTTTCAGCGACAACGCCGGAACGCATGCGTCTGCGTGGGTCTGTTGGCAAATACATCCATCGGCGGGCCCTCGTCGGAATTTTGCCACGGGAGATTGCCGAACGAAACTGCAAAGCGGAATTCAGCACAACCTTTGACGGGAACCTTGAAGGTATTCACGCATTACTCGTCGAAGCGCAAAATACAGGATTTGAATGTCTTGTTGAGCGGGACAAAATAGATAAGCTGATGGAAGCGTGGGGCGAACTATCGATTGACGAGACTCCGATCTGGAAGCTATGGGGTATTTACGTAATTGCAGCGCTCTATCTGCATAGAAAGATGGCGTAAAAGCGCGACGAGGAAACCTGATATGACTACCAAGACAAGTATTAATACGGGCAAGGCTCGCTATTCTACGCCGCAGCTGAAGGAATTTGGCTCGGTTCGCAACCTTACCGGCGGTAGTGGCGGCACAAGGGGCGATGGCCAACTCGGCCAGACGAGACTCTGACCATCTCGCCTGAATATCCGACATTCGCGAATTACTTATGACCTCAGTTTGAATGCTGGGTTGATATCGCGTGGAATTCATTGATCTTACCTTGCGATGCAGGGTGGGGCCAATTTTTACGCCGGTTTCCTGGGTTAGCATCACCGGCTGAGCTGGACAGATATGTCTAAGGTCCTTGCAGAACATCTCAGCTATTTCCATTTACCGCGGCGATACGATGCCTATGCCCGCACCATTGCAAGTGTTCTATCTGGCGGCGAAGCGTTGGCTGACCTTGGCTGTGGCTTCGGCGTTCTAGGCATCCAATGTGTGCGACACAACGCTCGCCATGTTTGGGGCATCGATCACTCGGACGCGATAGAAATCGCGCGCGAAACGGTGGATCGTTCGGGTTTGGCCGACCAATACACCTGCATCAAAAACTCCACATTCCAGGCCATTCTTCCTGAAAAAGCCGATTTGGGCGAAGTGCGTCTCGATGAAAATGTTGAGAAAGCACTATCGTTCTCGGCTACGCTCACGACTGATAGGGACTGCATGCTGCATGGCCTTGCTGGATGGTTTGACTGCGAGTTGGCTGATGATGTGTGGATGACCAATTCACCGATCGTTCCGGAAAGCATCAGGCGGCCGCAGGCTTTTTTCCCGCTGCAGCGCCCTATTGAAGTGAAGCAGGGCGATAGCTTCGATATCGCCTTCCGTATCCGTCATGGTCAGGGGATTTTTGCCTGGACGGTGACACCCGCAGACGGCGCGCCGATTCAGCGAATGAACACCTGGAAAAGCCGCATTCTTACCGACAAGGATCTGGAGACGCGGCCGGAATCACCTTTGCGTATGAATAGCAGGGGAACCGCGCGCCTCAAGACTCTCGAGCTGATTGATAATAAACGCACGGCTCACGAGATTGAAGCATTGGTACTTGAAACCTATCCGGAACTTTTCGCCACACCAGAGGAAATTTCGCGGTTCCTGCGTGCCGAACTGGGCGCGGGGACCGAAAGTTGACGGTCTTCTCAATGCTGGGCCCCAGGCCCCAGAAACCTTTACCCAATTCACCTTATGACCGCTGGCTCTCGCCAGACGGCTATGAAACCGCGCAATTCTATCGCACCGCAACCGGCTATTGCGTTCGCTTCCCGGATCAGGCGGATTTCATCATCGATGCTGATAGCCTGGCAGTTGAGGGTATCCCTGTTCGCGAAGATGACCAGGATCAAGTGCTCGTCTTGTTTCATAATTCCATCGTGCCGATGCTGAACAATCATCGCGGGCAATTACATATGCACGGCAGCGCGGTCAGGTGCGGCAATGGCGCTATCGGTTTTCTTGGCCTGTCGCGCGGCGGCAAGACCACGCTTGCGGGTGCGTTTGCGCGCCCAGGCCATCCTTTCCTCACCGAAGATGTGCTTTCAATCAGGCATGATGAGGATGGCTATACGATACTCCCCAGCCGCCCCGTACTGCGATTGTTTCGTGATAGCGCCGCCCAATTGTTATCACGCGGACCAGCGCCGGCTGATGAGGCCAAGATTGCCATTCCGGCAGGATCGGATCTTCCCCATTGGTCCGAGCCGTGCCAGCTTTCCGCCTTGTTTCTGCTTGGCCCCGGCAAAAGCGAAACGACGAGCATCGAACTCATGCAATCGGCAGAGGCGCTCACCCATCTGATGCGGCACTCTTTCATACTCGATGTCGATGACCGGCATCGGTTAAAGGCCCATTTTGGCAGGATAGCGGAGCTTGCACAGGGGACGAACAGCTTCGCGCTTGACTATCCGCGTCGCTATTCCGAACTGGATAAGGTGATCAACACGGTATCGAGACTGGTAACAGGTGAACAAAATGACTGACGCGATTGATTTGCAAGGCAGTTTTGCACCGGGTGACGATGTGGTCGGGCGCGAGGTAGGCGGAGAAACAATTCTCCTCGACCTTGGCACAGGCATTTATTTCGGCCTCAATGAAGTGGGCGGAAAGGTGTGGCAATCACTCGATGCCGGTCAAAAATCCATTGGTGAGCTGTGCGACACCATCGAACAGCAGTTCGACGCGAAGCGCGAAACTATCGAGCGCGATGTTACGGCCTTGATCCAAGACCTTGTCGAGCGCGGGCTGGTGAACCAGCAGGCAGCCTAGGAGGCGGCAACCTCTTCAAATCGACCATCCACGACCTTTACAATCCTGTCTGCCAGGGCAAGCAAGGCTCTGCGATGGGTGATGATAATTACGGTTTGCCCCGATAAGGCACCCTTGATCGCTTTAACGAAGAGCGCCTCGTTTTCGAGATCGAACATTGATGTGGCTTCATCGAAAATGATGATCTGTGGGTGCAGCAGCAATGCCCGGGTAAGCGCAATGCGTTGGCATTGCCCGCCAGACAACCGCACGCCATGATCGCCAATCTGGGTATCCAGCCCCTTGGGCAGATCCGCAACAAAAGCTTCCGCCTGCGACAGTCGAAGCGCCTCGGCAATCTGCTCGTCGCTTGCTTGCGGACACCCGAAAACAACGTTCTCACGCAGACTTCCACTGAAGAGCATGGTGCGCTGGGGCACATAGCCGATATATCGCCGCAACGCCTGAACCTGAAGGTTTTCTATTGGCGTCCCGTCCAGTGTAATTTGACCTTGATCCGCATCGTAAAAACGTAACAGCAAATTGACGAGTGTCGATTTCCCGGCTCCGTTTTCGCCAGTGATTGCGATCACTTCACCAGCAGCAATTTCAAGATTGGCACCCCTTAAGGTGACCTGGCGACCGGGATAGGAAAAATGGACGTCGCGAAAGGCAAGTGCGCCGCGGACTGTGTCCGGCAACAAGCCTCGGTCATATCCCTGCTCAGGCTCCAGCGTGATGACGGCCTGCAACCGCGCCAATGTGCCCCGCGCCAGCTGCAATCGTCCCCACAGTTCGGCCATTTGGCCAATGGGCCTGGTTAGCAGTGCCGCATATAAAAGGGCGCTGAAAAGCTCTCCTGGTGTTCTGCCACCCTCGCCAATTTGTAATCCTCCCAGCAATATGACAGTCAGCGCGGCCAATGCTGCGATGAGCCCCACTAGAGGCGAAATTACAGAGTTGATCTGTTCATTCAGTGCACTCTTGCGCCGCGCGTCTTCGATTGCCGCGGTATAAAGGTCAAACTGCGTATCCTCCACCGCGAACGCCTTTGTTGCGGAAAGCATTTCGAGATGCATTTCCGCCTTGTTGAACACCTCAGTCTCGGCGTCGCGCATCTTCGTGGCGTTCGCCCGCAGCTTACGTCCGGAAAATCGCAGGAGAATATAGAAAATCGGCACAAGAATCGGAATCAGTAGCGCCAGCAAAGGATCGATTACAAACAGGATCACAATGGCGCCTGCTGCGGTCAGCACCATGGCCGGAACAGTGGCAATGGTGTTAGTCAGGAAATCGCTGAGACGGCTGATTTCGTAAGTCATGAGCGATAGCAATTCGCCCTGATTGCTACGGTTGTGAAATTTCATCGGCAGACGCTGGATCTTGCGATAGGTGTCGAGCCGTAATTGAGCGAGAATAACTGCGGAGGTCCTGGCGGACACCATTGCGCCCGATATCTTGAAAAGTGTCGACAGTATCAACAGTGCAACCAGCGCCAGAACAATGGTGGAAGTGCTGCCAATGCGCGCTTCCACAACTCCGCCAAGCAATTGCCCAGCCAGCCACGGTAACGTCAGGGTCGTTAGTGCACCCATTGCCTGCAGAGCACTGATGCGAGCAAGTTCAGTACGAAAACGCAAAGCCCTTTCAACCAGGAAATGGATCTGGCTCATGCGGAATCCGGCTTCAGGTGGCGAAACATCGCCCGGACCAGCCAACGCAGACGAAGCAAGAATTTCGGTGAGTTGCGGGCATGGGGAAAGGTGCTGCGCAAATGATCGTCATTAGGCAACATCAGGCGCAAGACGTAAGACACCTTGTCCCCTATGCCCCTGCTGGCTGCTAAATCGCTGGCAATCCTGCGTCGACGGCTTGCCTGCGTAAGATACGACATGACTTTGCCGCCCTGCCGCCTGTCAGCCAATTGCGCAAACACTGGTTTAGGAACGCAATCCTCCGACAGCGCACGAGCCTGATCCAGCGCCGCGCAGATGACAGCAGAAATCTCGTGGCGTTCAGCCAGCCGGACCAGTTCTTGCCACTGTTCATCATCCAATGTCCTGCACAGATACCGGTAATCCATTGTCCAGATCAGCCGATCGCCCTCCGGCACTTTCTCGCCCTCTATTGCATAGCCCGATATGCTATGCTCACACTGGTTAAACGCACCTTGCACCAGCGCTCGCACCGGATCGGCTGCCCAGGCGGACGAATGCAGGCGCGGAAGCGGGATGCTGTTTTCTAGCATATCGTCAGCACCCAACACCGTCTGAAGCCTTGGAGAATCCACCACGCGCCAGTGCAGGTCGACTACGTGCTCAAACCCTATTCCGGTGTCGAAATACCAACTTTCCTGAAACAACAGCCCGTGTGGTGGCGGCGACAGGTTGAAACCGTCGCGGCGCAAGATCCTACGCGCGTCTTCAAGCCGGGTTTCGCAGATCAGGATGTCGCTATCGCCGCGGCGCCGCCATGCGGGATTGCCATATACGCTGTAAGCCAGCGCAGTCCCCTTCATCACGACAGCTTGGATACCCTCCTGTTCAAAAGCGTCGAAAAGCTGGCGGAGCATGCGGAGATGCGATTCCTCCCACAAGGCCTGCATTTGCGCTTCGTCCAGCACCGAGCCACGCAATCGGGGCGGCCACTTATCTACGTTTTTTACCGTATCACAAAGGGCCAGAGAAATGCCATGAAACCGGATCCGGCGGATCGCCAGATCGATTGAGGCATCACTATAGAAATCGGGAAGGCAAGCAGAGCCACCTTCTCCCATTTCAGAAGCAAGCCAAGAATCAATCTGCGGCGCCATAATCCTGCTACCCGTTTAAGCGTTCAACCGGGATGGTTACTCGGCGCAAGCCTCAGTGCAATTCATATCCTCTATTTGCAAGGCGCAAGAGGCTGTATACTTCGTTGCAAGACAGCAGATTAGCGGTTGACGCGGGCAGGGGCCGTTGCAATGCGCTAAGGTTCTTCCCTTACCTAACGAACTGATTTGATCAGGATGGCGGAAAAGCAGACGATGCAGCACAAACGCAAGGGAATCATCCTCGCAGGAGGGTCCGGCACACGGCTCTATCCGCTGACCAGAGGCGTCTCGAAACAGCTGATGCCGGTTTTTGACAAGCCGATGATCTATTACCCGCTCAGCACGCTGATGCTGGCGGGCATTCGCGATATCCTCATCATCACCACACCTGAAGACCAGAACCAGTTCCAGCGAGTGCTCGGAGACGGTTCGGATTTCGGCGTGGCCCTCAGTTATGCCGTCCAGCCCAAGCCGGAAGGACTGGCACAAGCCTTTCATATCGGCGCGGAATTCATAGGCGAAAATCCCAGCGCGCTCGTTCTGGGTGACAACATATTTTATGGCCATGGCCTGCCTGGTTTACTTCAGAGCGCTTCGAGCCGCGAAACCGGCGCGAGTGTTTTTGCCTATCGCGTCAACGATCCGCAGGCCTATGGCGTCGTCGCGTTTGATGCCGAAGGCAGAGCATCCTCGCTCGAGGAAAAACCTGCCAACCCCAAATCCAACTATGCCGTAACGGGCCTGTATTTCTACGACGGAACCGTTGTTGACAGAGCCCGCGATCTCCAGCCGTCTCCGCGTGGTGAGTTGGAAATCACCGACCTCAACAGGCTGTATATGGATGATGGCGCATTGTCGGTGGAGATGATGGGTCGCGGCTTTGCATGGCTTGATACAGGCACACACGGGTCTTTGCTTGATGCTGCCAGCTATGTCCGCATCACCGAGGAGCGACAGGGGCTGAAGATTTGCTGTCCTGAAGAAATCGCATGGCGGCAGGGATTTATCGATGATGCCGGGCTCGAGGCTATCGCCGCGCCGCTCAAGAAATCGGGCTATGGCGAATATCTGATGGCATTGCTGCGCGAAGGCGCGCGCTAATGAACATCATCGAATGCGATATCGAAGGCCCGCTTATCATAGAGCCGCAGGTGTTCGGCGATGAACGCGGTTTCTTCATGGAGAGCTGGAATGCGGGCAAATTTGCCGCAGCCGGGCTGGATATCGCATTCGTGCAGGACAATCATTCTCTCTCGCAGAAGGGCGTTCTACGCGGAATGCATTTTCAGAAGCCCGGCGCACAAGGCAAGCTTGTTCGCGTCATAACTGGCGCGGTGTATGATGTGGCCGTCGACATGCGCCAGTCATCGCAGAACTTCGGGCAATGGACCGGCGTGGAATTGAACGCGCGAAACAAGCGCTTGTTCTGGGTCCCGAGGGGCTTTGCACATGGTTTTCTGACGTTGGAAGACGATACCGAATTCCTCTACAAATGTGATGCGCCCTATGCGCCGGATGATGAGCATTCGCTGGCATGGGACGATCCCGACGTAGGTATCGACTGGCCGCTGGATGGGCTGGATATTCAGCTTTCCGCCAAGGATCGCGCTGGCAAACGCCTTGCGGAATTGGAGCCTTTCGCGTGAAAGTCCTGATCACAGGCGCGAGAGGGCAATTAGGCCGCGCATTGGCTGCAACCGCACCAGAAGATGCGATATTGCACACAATCGAAATCGATGATTGCAATTTGACAGACCGCGCCGCCGTCAAGGAATTGATGGAGCAAGTCGCGCCTGACCTGGTAATCAATGCTGCTGCCTATACCGCTGTCGACAAGGCTGAGAGCGATGAGGATGCGGCCCGCGCGATCAATGCAGATGCTGTGGCGAATGTGCGCGAGGCGTTTGCGGGCAAGCTGGTGCATCTCTCGACCGATTTCGTATTCGACGGAACATCCAGCCGCGCATATCGCCCCGATGACACGCGCAAACCCCTTTCCGTCTACGGGCGGACAAAGGCAGCAGGTGAGGATCATCTCGCACATGGCGACGTGCTGGTTCGCACGGCATGGGTCTACACGTCAGGCGGTGCCAATTTCGTACGCACCATGCTCCGCTTGATGCAGGAAAAACCTTCGCTGGGCGTAGTGGCAGATCAGATAGGCGCGCCCACTTGGGCACCAGGCCTTGCCCGTACGATCTGGGGGCTGATAGCAGCCGATGCCGCTGGCACTTTCCATCATAGCGATGCCGGCGTTGCCAGCTGGTATGATTTCGCCGTCGCGATCCAGGAAGAGGCGCTTGCGCTGGGCCTGCTTGCATCGGCGATCCCCATCGCGCCGATCCCGACAAGCGCATATCCCACCCCGGCTGCCCGGCCCGCTTTCTCGCTCCTCGACTGCAGCAAGACACGCGAATTGCTGGAAGATGGCTATACACATTGGCGCACTAATCTGCGCCGGATGCTACTAGAGGAAAAAGCACTTGGCTAATCTGCTGATAACTGGCGGCGCCGGATTTATCGGAGGGAATTTCGTTCATTACTGGGCGCAAAATCACCCGGATGATGCAATGGTCGTGCTCGATTGCCTGACTTATGCGGGCAATGAATCCACGATTGCCGGTGTTGAGCAGGCAGAGCTCATCAAGGGTGATATCCGCGACACTGATCTGGTCGAAAACCTGCTGCGCGAGCGTGAAATTTCAACGCTGGTCCACTTTGCCGCTGAAAGCCATGTCGATCGCTCCATCAGCGGACCGGATGCCTTCATCGACACGAATATACTTGGCACGAATAGCCTGCTCAAAGCTGCCCGTGCCGTTTGGCTGGATGATGGGACCGGACTGGACCATCGATTCCACCACATCTCCACCGATGAAGTTTATGGTTCGCTCGGCCCTGACGATCCCGCGTTCAGCGAGGCCCATCAATACCAGCCCAATTCGCCATATTCGGCATCCAAGGCGGCGTCAGATCACCTCGTGCGCGCCTATCACCACACCTTCGGATTGGAGATAACGACCAGCAATTGTTCGAACAATTACGGGCCTTATCAATATCCCGAGAAGCTGATCCCGCTGTTCCTGCTCAATGCACTGCACGGGCGGCCGTTGCCGATTTATGGTGACGGAATGAATGTGCGCGACTGGCTACATGTCGAAGATCATTGCCGCGGGATCGATGCTTGTCTTGCCAAGGGTCGATCGGGCGAAACATACAATATCGGCGGGGGCGCCGAACTGCCCAATATGGCGGTGATCGATCATATCTGCGCCGAGGTGGATCGCGCGTTTGCCGAGGTGGACGAGCTTGCGGCGCGCTATCCGGATGCCCCCGCAGCAAACGGGCGCCCCACGAGCGAACTCAAGACCTTCGTCACTGACCGCAAAGGTCACGATCGCCGTTACGCAATCGATGAAAGCAAGGCGCGCGGTGAACTGGGCTACGTACCTGCCCATACATTCGATGATGGCTTGCGCCAAACGCTGCACTGGTATTTGGACAACGAAAAGTGGTGGAAGGCGATAGGGACCGCTTGTTGAACTTTTCAGCCTTCTTCAGGGCGGGCCGGATTGCCGGCAACTCTTTGGCCCGGTTCAACATCGCGGGTGACGACCGCGCCGGGATCGACGCGGCAATCGGCACCCAGCGTCACGCCCGGAAAAACGATTGCTCTAGCCCCCACATGCGCACCGTCACAAATGCGCGTATCGCAATAAAGACCGCGCGACATATCGTGGGTCAAAACCACGGCATGGTGATCGATCACGCAGTTTGCGCCGATGTGTATCCCGGCAGGATGGGTGCGATCAATCAGCGCATCGTCGGCAATCCACGCCGAAGGGTGGATGTCCATTTTCCAGATCCGGGTGTGAACCAGCCGCTGCACCTTCTGCCGCAGGGATCTGGGCAATTTCCTGGTAAGACGTTGATCGACCATATCCGCGCGATAGGGTCGCCGCGAAAGACTGGCAAGCGCGCCCGCCGCTTAGCTGCGACAATCGCCTGATGCGTTCGCTCAACCAGATACGGCGGCTGCGCCATTGGCTGCTGGCTATCAGGCGCCGGACGCTAATGCTGCGCCAGGGAGTGAAGATCGATCCCAGCGCGCAGGTTTCCCTTTCCGCACACTTTGTGTCTGGCGCAAGAGAGACAATTGCAATCGGCGCGCAAACACTGGTGGCCTTCAAGGTCATGATTCTCTCACGCGATTCAGAAGGCGCTGTGAAACCGGTTTCAATAGGGGCGCAATGCTTCATCGGCGGTGGCGCTGTCATCCTTCCCGGCGTGTCTATCGGCGATCGCTGCATTGTCGGCGCGGGCGCAGTCGTTGCCGACAATATGCCTTCCGACTGTATCGTCGCCGGCAATCCGGCCAAGGTCGTGCGAGAATGCCGCGGCATTCTGGCTTATGGCCGACTGCCCGAAGCGCCGATCAATAACATTCGTTTTCGCGATACGAAGCGATCCTCATGAAGCGCATCGGTATCACCTTGATGGTCATCGGCATCTGTGTTGGCATTGCAGGCGCAGTGCTCGTGCGAGATGAATTGCCCGGTTGGACGCGTGGCGGATCGCGCATGAAACTCGCCCAACCCCTTGCCCCGGTTCATGCCTGCCCGACCTTGCCTTCGCAGCCGACGCGCGTCCTTTTCTTGGGAGATAGCAATATGTCCGGCGTCAGGCTTGGCAGCCCGCTCGAAGCGTTTCCGCACGTATTTTCGCAAAACGCCGCGATAGAGATCATCGTCGATAATCGCGCCCGTGGCGGAGCGCCCGCGCAGGATGCCTTGAGTCAGGCGCAACAGGCAGGCGACAGCACTGTGGCAGTGCTGATGTTCGGGACGAATGATGCTGACCCGCGCGGCTGGCTTTCGCCCAAGGAGCCGCGCACACTTGACTCCTTTAAGGCTGATCTCGAACAGGCGATTGCCTACCTTCAAGAAAAGGACATCGAAGTGCTTTTGCTAGCAGCATTGCCCAGCGGCAGCCGCGCCATCGAAAGGCGCATCGAGCCGTATCGCAATGCCATGCGTTCTGTTGCGTTACGAACAGGCGTCGCCTTTCGAGACCCGGCGGCTGCGTTTCAGCCTCCTGCGGAAGGCGGCGCATACCTGCAACGTGACGCGCTTCATCTGAATGCGCGCGGCCAGCGCGCGCTGGCGAAGTGGCTGCTTGAGTGCTTTGACAATTCTGCTTCCGACATGTCGATCGATGTGGAGCAAGCTGCATGACGATGCGACGTCCGGAAGATCCTGTGAAGATCGGCTTGGTCGGCACATTTGATGTCGATAATTACGGCGATTGCCTTTTCCCGGAGCTCTATGCTCATGAAATCGCCAAGCGCATCCCGGGTGCGCGCTTTACGCTGTATTCGCCGTTTGCGCGTGCTGCACGCATCCTGAGCTTCGACACAGTGCTAGCCTTGCCCGCCACGCTTGACGCGGCCAGCTTTGACGAAGATGTGCTAGTCCTGACCGGCGGCGAGACGTTGTCGAGCGGGCACAATAGCGGCACCTACATCGTGCCCCTTTCCACTCTCAGTCACTATTTGCGGCTGTGGCTGGTCCCGACAATGGCGGCGACTACCAGCACGACCAAATTCATCGCGCACAGTGTCGGTGTGCGTAACGGGCCTGCTGACAATAGCTTGGTAGCGCGGTTACTGGAATCGGCCGACCGGATAAGCCTGCGCGATGCCAGCTCGCATTCGCGCTTGGATGAGAAATTTACGGTCGATGTAGACCCTGTCTTCCTCCTGCCGGATATGCTCTCGCAGGATGACTGGACACGGCGCTGCGCGGGTCTGCTTCCCGATGGGCTGGAATGCGGAAGCTACATCGCGGTGCAGGCCACCAATTCCTATTTTGCCGCCGAGCTGGATGAGTGGTGCGACGAGGTAGCCAAGGTCCTCAAGGCGACAGGGAAAAAGGCGTTGATGGTGCCTGTCTGTCATTTCCTCGAAGATTATCGGTTTCTGGAAATTGCCGGCGCCCGATTGGCGGCGCGGTATCCGGAACTGGCCGACACGCTTTATTTCCTGCCGCAAGATCGCCAGAATGTCATGGATACCGCCGCGCTGATTGCTCGTTCCGCCGGATATATTGGCACGTCATTGCACGGCGCGGTTACCGCTGCGGCCTTTGCTTTGCCGATGTCGGTATATTCCGGCCACGGCAAAAAGAACGGCAAGCACTACCAGACCCTGCTGGCCGCCGGAATCGACGACGGCGTATTTCATTCTCTTGATGATTTGGCCGATTGCTTCGCGGCCTCGGGTGCAAGTGACTTGGTAGCACGGTCAAAAGTTGCACAGGATCGCGCCAGAAAGAGCGTGGAAATCCTTTCCGAAGCCATCCTCGCCCCCAAGGAAACGCGTCCGCCACTCGACCCGGCGGACATCAGCGCCATCTGTCAGGCAGACCGCACGACGGTTTCAACTTGCAAAGAACGTGTCAAACGGAGGGTCTTTTCGCTTTTGAGAAGCTTCCCAACCCTCTACGAAGGATATCGATCGATACGGTTGCGGCATCAGTTTGCCAATGTGGCAGACGCCAATCCCTCAGATCGTCGGAATTAATGATGCGAGCACAGGCTTCACCAATGAACCAGCAAGAAAGGCCGCCACTCGCACGAGTCCTGCCTTTGGTGGCGTTGGTCTACGTGGCATTCCTGTTCCCGCCAGAGGTCAGGCTGCAGATCGGCGATTTGCAGATCTATTCCTACCGGCTCGTCATCTTGCCTTCGCTGATCTTTGTGGGCGCGCAAATATTTGCAGGTCGGATGCGCTTCAGCTTAATCGATTATCTTGTGATATTATCCGCCACTTGGTCCGCATTCGCCTTGACCGTGGTGTACGGCTTTTCTGAAAGCTTGACCCCAGTCGCTACAGTTTTCGTCGATACCGTCGGATCCTATCTAATAGCGCGCACGGCGATCCAATCGCTGACCGATGCGCGGCGAGTGCTCATCATGATTGCTCCGGCAGTTTTTCTCGCCGGCGCTATCATGGTAATTGAAAGCGTGTCTCACACCCTGATTGCCCGCCCTTTTTTCGCCCGCGTGTTTGGCCCGGTGTTCGATTATACAGAAGGCCCTACTCCCACGACCCTATACTTCCGCACCGAGGTGCGAATGGGCCTGTTGCGGTCGTATGGAACATTCGGTCATCCAATTCTTGGCGGCCTTATGTTGCTGAGCCTGCTTCCTGCCTTCGTCATGAGCGGGATCCGGTCGGCGCCTCGTATTCTTGGCGTCCTCGGCGCGGTTTGCGGCTTTTTCTCCTTGTCCAGTGCCGCGATCATGTCGCTTGCGCTTGCAGCAGGTCTGATCGCGGGCGATGCGATCAAACGGAGGTTCGTGGCCATCGGCTGGCCTGTTATTTCCGGAACCGTCGTTGCAATCCTGATTTCGTTGCACTTCGTCAGCAGTGGCGGCATCATCAACGTCATATCGCGCCTCACAATCAATCCAGCGACGGCATACACGCGCCAACAAACGTGGCATTACGGGCTTCAATCAGTAGAAAATCATCCTTGGTTTGGCATTGGCCGTGAACTGTTCGAACGGCCGGAACATTTGACGCCAAGCGTCGATGCCCACTTCCTCGCGATGGGCATTAGTGGCGGCGCTATTCCCCCGCTTCTTTTGATCGCTGCCGTTGTCATGATTATGATCGGGCTTGGTAAGCGCGCAGTTCAGGCGCAATCGCTTTTGGAACGGAACATGTTTGTAGGGGCGAACTTTTCCATTCTGCTGTTGTTCTTCGGCGCGTTCACTGTGACATTTTTCAGCGACGGAAAGATCTGGTTGATGTGTCTGCTGGGCATTGGCGCCTCGCTCGCTGGCATGAAATCCGCGCAGATTAATGGAGCGCCAGTTTCGGGCAGGGCAACAGTGGGCGCCGCGCCGCGAAATATCGCTGCAACAACGTAAGCGTGGCTGGCATTCTGTAATGGCAGTCGCGAGAAACAGCGCATACTCAATTGCGAGCACTGCGCTGCCGCTACTTATCACGATCGTTACCGTGCCAGTGTTCATCTCAACCGTGGGGGCTGAACGCTACGGCGTCTTGGCAGTCTGCTGGATGTTGCTGATATATGTCGGGCAGGCAGATTTCGGGATCGCGCGTGCTGCAACCCAGCGTATCGCTGCCTTGGGCAGGGGCCGCGCGGAGGATCAGATCGCAACGGCATGGACCGCGCTGGCCGCCAGCGCATTTATGGGTCTGGTTCTGGCCGTCGTAACCTACGTCCTGGCCACCTTGTATTTTGCCGGACCGCTGGAAGTGAGCGAAGAGGTACGCACCGAATTGCTGGCCTCGGCTGTCATAATGGGCGGCTGCACATTCGTGGTGACAATCTTTGCCGCAATGTATGGCTGCCTGGCAGGGCGAGCGATGTTCGGATATTCGACGCTTGGTAGTTTCGTCGGCAATTCGGCGTCGCAATTGCTGCCGCTGGCATGTGCCCTGTTTTGGACGATAGATCTCTATTATCTGCTTCTCGCCACACTTCTCGCGCGCTTTCTCGGCACACTGCCTGCCGCCTATGGGCTTTGGAAAGAAATGTTGCGCGGCCATCGCGTGAAGATCGCCCGCGATGCACTGCGAGAATTGGTGGGCTTTGGCAAATGGGTCATGGCGCTGTCAGTCACGCGACCCGCCATGGTCATGGCAGACAGGGCCTTGATTGGTGCGCAATTAGGCGCAATCGCCGTGACCGCTTATGCGGTGCCGTTCCAGATAGCCAGCCGGCTACAGATGATCCCGCGTGCAGTTCTTATTGTGCTGTTTCCGAAAATGGCAGAACTGGGGCCTGAACAATCACGCGCAGCCGCAAGGGGCTATCTCCTGCTTTTCGCGACAGGATTTGCGCCCATCCTCATCGGCCTTTCCTGCATGGTCGAGCCGCTTCTTAATCTGTGGCTTGGAAATGAACTTGATGAACGCTCCGTCCTTCTGGCGCGTATCCTCCTCCTGGGGTTCTGGTTCGCATCACTGAGCGGTGTGATGCAGAATTTTACGATGGCACGCGGGGATTCGCGATATGTTGCTGTACTTTATGTGCTGGAAGTCGTTCCCTATCTGGCGGTACTTTACGTCGCTATGGCGCAGTTTGGCTTGCCGGGAGCTGCATTGGCTTTCTCTGCCCGATATGCAGTGGAATTCATCATCATCGGCTTTCGGGAAAACATGATCGACTGGCGTTTTGTCGGCCAGATAGCAGCCAGCCTCGGCGCGCTTGTCGCATCGGTCGCTCTGCACGAAATCCTTTACGGCTGGATAGCGTCATTGGCCGCAGCCACCATTTTGGGCGGGATCGCTGCGGCCAACGCGTTTGTCCTGCTGCCAAAGGATTTCTGGCAGAGGTTATTTCAAAACTTCAGGCGATCAGAGCGCTGATCGCATTCGGTCTGGGTGCAAGACGTCAGTCCAACGCCCCCTTCGCTGCTTGCCCCTTCCGAGTTTCACCCGCGAAATCATAATATGCCAGGGGACCAGCAGAATTGGTCAGCAAGTCTCCCGCTGGCGTGAAATTGCCATTCGCAGCATCGGTATAGAGCGTATCGGTAGACCCGCCGATGGTGGTGCCGACAGAGCCAGCAGGGACGGAACCGGAAATGAAGTGGTTGTCCGCCACCTCAAGGTCAGCATCTGCCGTGGCAGACCAAGTAAACGACTTGATCGAATTGTTCGCAAACAGACAATAGGCATCCGGGTCATAATTCAAGTCGTTGCGCAAGACGAACCGCTGGCTCGCAAGGGTATTGTGCGCGACCACGACGTGCGAATGCGCGCTATTGAGCTGGCTCGCCAAATCGATGCTGGTGCTGGCATCAGTCTTGTTATGGAAGGCGTTGTTGATCGCAATCGTATCGCGCATGGCACCCGCAAAGAACAGGTCCTGCGCCACGATATCATGACCATAATTGCCGTACACGACTACGTTTTCCAAGGTGCCGGAATTGCCGCGCTGATATATGTCGGCATGAATATCGAAGGCCGTGTAAAGGCTTAGCGTCGCGTCTTTCACGTTGGTGGCAGAGAAGCCTGCGCCCTTCTTGTTAAACTTGCACAGCGAAGCAGCCCAATGGGTGTCATCTATCAGCGTAGCGGACCACCCATCAGCCGAGTAACTATTGATGAAATCGACCACGTTCCGCACCGAGTAATTCGTGTTGGCAGCGTAGTCTGCTTCAGTCGTGCCAATCGTCAGATCGGCGCTGTTGGCTCCCCAATTGATCCGAATGCCACCCACGCTGGACGTGCGCTGAATATACGCCGTGGCTTCGGGCCCGGTATAAGTGACGGTCATGGCGAGGCGATTGTCGTTCCAGAAGCGACCGTCGTGGTCCTCGACCCTGCAACCGACGACGCACAGCGCATCATTGAAAACGTCGTTATAGCAATCGCGGACATGGATACCGCGTGCAAGCACGGCATCGTCGGGGCAGTTGAACAGATTGTCGATCTCGCATTCGGTGAAATAGCTTTCGCCCTTGATCGCCCAGCCGACAAAGTTTGCCTTGTGCCGCCCGCGCCATGAAGCGGTGAAGCCCTTGCTATCAGTGATGCGGCAGCCGTCGAACCAGGGATATCGCGTGGGATGATTGGGATAAAGTTCGATGTATTCGGCCATGTCGATCACGATGCCGCTGCCGGTGAACTTGAGCGTGCCGTTGATGCGTTGTCTGCCCTTGCCTGAAAGGCCTTCAAAGTCCGGGTTGTCCGGTCCGACTATCGTTGCAGTTACACCGGGCGCCGCGTCAATCGTGTTCCATCCGGCAGCTGCGCCACCAGCCAGCACAATCTGGTAGTTCCCATCACCAGTAAAAGTGATGCGCGGGTTCTTGTAGCCAGCTGAATTCGTTGCATCGAGCGCCCCCTGAAGTGTCGTAAAGTCCGCACCGCTAGGCGCAACGGTGACGCTGCCATCGTGCAGCGTGGCGCTTGGCAAAAACACATAGGGACCAACCACGCGGCGCTGCATCGCGGCATCCGAAGGCACGGCTTCAACGTAGAGGTTCGCTTCGTCGAAATCGCCTACATGGCCAGCAGGACGCTTCAGCGTAGCCCACCAGCCCAAATGCTTCACGGTGCTGCCATTGGCATCGATGAAGCTGTGGTAGGTAGGAGCCAGCACGTCCACGCTGGCACCCTCGAAATGGAAGATCACCTTTTCCAGCCCAAGGTTGTCGAGCAGCGTGCCGCCGTTACTCGCGGCGGCAAATACGCCGACCGTCAATTCGTCGGTAAACACCTGCCAGGGCACCACCAGCAGGCGGCACGCTGGCTTGGCCGTTGTGCGGGCGGGGTCCTCTGGCGCGGAAGAAAAGCCGCTGCCAGCCGTGCCATTCCAAGCTGCGACCGGTGCGACCAGGGGTGTGGCATTTTTCTGTCGCCCCTTTCCTCCCCCACCGTTGGAAGAGCGTGCTCCGAAACCAAATCCAAGCCCTGCCATCAAGCGAGGCCCACGAGATGTTGAGCGGTAGTCCCTGTCGTGCGTACGGCGGTGGCGCGTACGTCGATGAAGCTGCCTTCTGGTAGGTTTCGAAATACGACGTCAGCCGACGAATCCAACGGTTTCAAAGTGATGTCGCCTGCAGCGCCGACATAAATTGCCTTCGTAACGAGGGCAAATGTCTGCGTATCGTGAGGGGTAATTTCAAAACAGTGCTTGGCGGGCGCCATGGGATTGTCGCGGTATTCAGCAAATTTATCCAGCATCTCATATAGTCCTTTGCGTTTTAAGGACCGATGCCGCTATGGCAGTGCGCGGTGCGTAGGAAAGGCTTTTTCTTGCCACCAGCGGCTGCCAGCCAGAGCATACAGGCTGTATGCGCGGAACGCCTCAATCTTCCTAAGCGTGTTGGGATAAGTGCCTGATGAATTCCGATAGCGGGCCTGTTGAAGTCACGGTCATTATCGTCAGCTACAACACGCGCGAATTGACGCTGCGGGCGATTGAAACCCTGCTGGCCAACGCTGGGGCAGTAGCCATGAAGGTCATCATCTGGGACAACGCCTCGAAGGATGGTTCCGCCGATGCGATCGCGGCCCGGTTCCCTGAGCTTGAACTGGTGCGTAGCGAGGAAAATCTGGGCTTCGGCAAGCCGCACAATATCCTCGCGAAGTCCATCGATACAGAGTGGATGCTGCTTCTCAACTCAGACACAGAAACGCATCCAGATGCGGTTGAGGACCTGCTCGCGTTCGCGCAGCAGCATCCTGATATGGGCATTTACGGCGGGCGGACAGTGTTTGCCGATGGCAGCCTTAATCCAACATCGTGCTGGAACCGCATGACCCCCTGGAGCATATTTTGCCAGGCTGTCGGCCTTTCGATGATGTTCAAGCAGTCCCCGGTTTTCAACCCTGAGGGCATAGGCGGCTGGCAGCGTGACAGCGTGCGCGAAGTCGACTTGGTGACGGGCTGCTTTTTCCTGCTCCGCACTGAATTGTGGCACGAACTCGGCGGCTTCAAGCCGAACTATTTCATGTATGGCGAGGAAACGGATTTGTGCATGAGGGCATCGAAACTGGGTTATCGCCACATGATAACGCCCGATGCACAAATCATGCATCTGGGCGGCGCATCGGCAACACATCGCGATACGCGCGTGGTGCAAGTCATGCGTTCAAAGGCCAGCCTGATACGCGATCACTGGGAAAGCTCGATGGTGCCGATTGGTATTGGGCTTTTATGGTTATGGATCGCCATTCGCCGGCTTGCCTCTTTTGTGCCCGGCTATGACAAGGGCAAGGCTGAAGTCTGGAGAAGTGTCTGGCGGCAGCGCAAAGATTGGCTCGCTGGTTACTGAACAGAAGCGCCGCAGGCGTCTCTCAATCCTTGCGCAAATTGCGTCGCGATAGCTGGCCTCTGAAATTTCCGCGCTTCAGCCGATCCCTGCCATTCGCGCAAATCTGCCTTCAATCTGGCTTCATTCGCACAAAGGTACCGCATTGCCTGAGCAATCGCCGCTGGATCATTCGCGTCGACTGAAATGGCGAAGCTTTTCTGGTCGAAATAGCCATCGATGGCCGTACCCTTGGGATAGATGACGGGTGCTCCTGCGAAGAGGGCTTCGAGAAAGACGAGACCGAATGATTCGCGGTGTGAGGGAAGGACAAGTCCTGTCGACCCGTACAATGCCGAGCGAACATCTTCCCGCTCCATCGCTCCGGCAAGTGAGATCTGCGGGACAGATGCAATTTGAGCCTGTGTTTCGGATACGTCGATATCGGAGCCTCCCCCGATGATGCGCAGGCGCGGGGCGCAATTATCGACGGCGAGTTTCCGTATCGCGGCCACCATGCCCGAAAGGTTCTTGAGCCTGCGGTTTTTCAAGTGAAAAACGCTTACCAATCCGCTCCCAGTGATTTGCGGGGCGAGGCATTCATCAAGATCAGTCGGACAAGGCAGAAAGCGCGCAGGTCGCCCAAGCTGGCCGAGTTTGGCCTCAGCATCCTGCAATGCCCATGGGGTGAAGGGAAAAACGACCTCCGCATTATGCAGGACGTCGGCAAAATTTGATCGCAAGTCCGGGCGATATTTTAAAATCTTGGAATCGGTATTGCCTTGCAAACAGACCGCATAAGGCAGGTCTAGCTGACGAGCAGCCTCACGCACTGCGATCCCTTCGATGGTCAATTTGTGTGCGACCAGCAAATCGGGACGCTCTTTCGTGGCGACCAGTTCGCTCAACCATCTGCCGACTGCTTTTAGCATGGTGGCATGGAGGATACCCTTGCCCGGTGCTGTGTAACGGGCCGCTGTTCCATAGGAAAATGGCTGACTGGAAATGAGCGTCCGCCTTGCCGGCTTTGCCTGGGCAAACAGCTTGCCAAGGTCACGCACACGCGGTGACCTTCGATTTATCGATACGACATGATGATCGAACTGATTATGCGTCAGATCTATCAGATGGCGGATTACCGGCGTTTTCGCCTCATCGAGGCTGTCTGGAAAATCGGTGCTGAGATGCACTATTCGCAATAGCTTGCCAGACGGTTGAATGCGGCTGCCATTCGCTTGAGCGCTTTCAGCCATTTCTCTGTATCCGTGGCCTAATCGTCAGCCTTATATTCGTAATAGCGATATTTGTAGTCATAAGACTGACCCGCCTCGAGAGACTTGAACTTCGTCAGAACTATCCCTGCAGGCTCCACGCCTACTTCGCCCAGACGACGGATAGTGGCACGGGTTTGCGCGGCGCGCGACCTGTTGGCCTCGACGATGAGCAGAACTGCATCGACATAGCGCGCAAGCATCGGAGCATCGGCCAGACCCAGCAAGGGCGAACTGTCAACGATGATCGTGTCGTATTTCAGGCGGAGCTGAGCCAGCAGTTCCGGCACCAGTCCCGAAGACAGGACAGAAATCGGGCTATCCGGCCTTTCCGAAATTGGCAATAGGTCGAAGCCACCGTCTGCGCCCTTGATGATGGCGCTATCCAACGGTGCGCGTTTAAATAGCGCATCGATCAGGCCGGCGCTTTTATTCTTCGTAATGCCAAGCCTGCGGGCAAGGGCAGGACGGCGCAAATCCATATCGACAAGCAAAGTCTTTTTACCAACTGCCGCATAGCGCTGCGCAAGTGCGATAGAGGTTGTTGACTTTCCTTCGCCTACCTCCGCACTGGTGATCTGGATGATCTCTTTTCCGTCGCGCAGGACATTATAGTCAAGCGTCGCGCGTATAGAGGAGTACGCTTCGCTCAGGATGCTAAACGGGTTCTCCAGCGCATCATCGAGGTTCTCGGTGATATGCGGCGTCTGGCCCAGTGCCTTCACCCCAATCCGCGTTTCGATATCGTCAATCGAATAGAGCTTGTCATCCAGCGTTTCACGCAAGACTGCCAGTCCGCCAGCAAGGGCAAGGCCGGCGGCAAGGCCCGCAATGAGATTACGGAGAAGATTAGGCGAGCTAGGAGAGGATGGCACACTGGCGGGGTCCAGCTTGGTGAGGCTGCTGGTCTGCAACGTGGATGCAGCGGAAAGCTGATTGTAGCGCGCAAGGAGGCTGGCAAGCTGATCGCGCAATGCACTGGCCTCGCGGTCGAGCAGCGAGAGTTGCACGCGCCGATCCTGCTCATTGAGCGCCTCATCAGATACGCGCGATACTTCCTCACCCAGGGCCTGCTCCTGTTGCAATGCAATGCGATATGCACTGCGAAGGCTCTGCTTGATCTCGTTTTCAGTCGTCTGCAATTGCGATTGAGTCGTTTCGATCTGGGCGCGCAGTTCCTGCAGCGGCGGATATTCGTCTTGATAGCGCTGGCTCAAATCAGAGAGTTGACCGCGCATCGTGGCCAATTGGGCGCGCTGAGCCTGCACTGCGCCGCTGGCCTGGACTTCGGGTATCCGGCCAGCGGGCACATTTTCGACGGCGCGCCAACGTTCTTCGGCCTCGATACGGGCAACACGCGCCTGCGTAAATGTGGCATTTATGCTGGCAAGATTGGTGGCCGTTAACGTTTGGGTTTGGCCCGAATTCGCTCCATCTTCACTTCCCACAGGGTCAGGCATGGCAATAAGGCCATTGGAGCGCGCATAGCTATTGTTCTCAATTTCGCGACTGCGAAGTTCCTCGCGTATTTCAGCGATCTGTTTCTGCAAAAACTCCCGTGCAAACTCGTTTGTCTCGGAAGTATCCGAGATACCACGTTGCACGAATGTATCTGCATAGCCGGTGGCTATGCGCGCTGCGAGACGTGGATCAGTCGAAGCAAAGTTGATTGTCATGATGCGGACGTCATACGGCGTCTGCGCGCTTACACCTCCACGCAAGATTCCCGCAGCAGCGTTACGCCGCTGGTCTAGCCACGCCTCCTCTGTCATATTTTGCGGCCGCCCCTGTTCGAGCATTTCGCCGAGCAGTTCTTCGCTGTCATAAAGATTGAGGTTGTCGACGACGCTCATGGCCATCGAACGGCTGACGACCACGCCAGCCAGCGTTTCCATGTGCCGCGCCACTTCGTTGGTGGAGATGTAGGGTTCGAGATCCTGGCCTTCGATGATCGAGGTGCCCGGAGGTTGATACACTACTGTCGAAGAAGCCTGATAAATAGGGCGCGTCAGCAAGGTTATGATGAGTGCCGCCAGCAATGCCAGTGCAACTGCGCCAATGATTATAAACCGCTGGCGCCACAGAATTCCGCGGATCGTTGCAAAAGTGAAGAAACTGCGAGAGGCGGTGCCATAAGCGCCATTTGGACTTTCGACCGCCGTATCCTGCGGAAGATAGCGGTCTACCATTGGGGCGGGCCCATCGTCTGCTAGCATTCTCGAAGTCATCAGTCTCTACTCAAAATCGTGTGAAAAGGGCGAACGCGGGGATCGCCCTGAGAGCGTCCTGCCACAGGACTGAAAGTGAATCGGTGCCGACCACGATCCGATCGCCGGGCTGGAGAACGGGATCGAGCATCTGTCCAGACTGCACGGCACGATAATCGAACTTTGCGATATGGATACCTTCGGGAGTGTCCCGAAAGACTGCGATTTGTTCGATATCAGCTGTCCGTTCCGGTCCGCCAGCAAGCGAGATGCCTCCAGACAACCGCGTCCCCGGCTGGAAACGATAGAGGCCAGCGTCTTTTACAGATCCTTCCACCGTGACCATGTGGCTGGCATATTCAATGACGTTAACCGAGACTTCGGGATGACGCAGATAGCTGGTGCGAAGTTTGCGTTCGACCACTTCCTCGATCTGGGCCGGCGTCATCCCGCCAACACTGAGCGTTCCGATAAGTGGTAGGGACACGTTCCCCGCGGCTGAAATCGGCACCCGATCAACAGACATCTCAGCTTCGCGAAAGACCGACACCGAAATGACATCGGCAGGACGCACTGCGTAGGTATCTTCAAGTCGGGTTTGATACCTGTCCTGACCAAGCGTCGACACAGGTTGGGATGTCGCTATACCGGGAGTGACGTCAGGCCCTGAAGCGCAGGCAGACAAAAGCAAGCTGGCGATGCCCGCCAAGGGAAAATACTGCCACTTCACGCCCAAATTTCCTTGCTCTGTTATTTTTCCCGCAATACCGATGCCACGGGACAACCCTTAGTAATACAGTTAATTGCTAGACGTGCACGCCTCCCAGCACAAGGGTTATCACTGCACTGCAGCACCCGGACTGGTAAGTGTTGTCTACTAGTGTAAAGCGCATCTGCAATCGGCAGTTAAAGGTTCTATCGCGCGACATGACGTGGGTTTCTGTAGTGGCGCTCCCCCTATATGCGTGCGTTATATTGGCGTGCTGCTGGGCAGGGTTTGTATCGCACCGCCGGTCTCGGTCCGCCTATGAAGGTCTATCCTGGCTTGGCGTCGCAGCTTTGTTTGCACTTCTCATGATTGCACGCGTGCTGGCGTGGGAAAATCGCGCCCGTGAATATCTGCGGGCATGGGCAGAAAACTCTCACATCTATCAGGACAGGTGGAGCTTTCAGGCGCCGATCATGGCTGTTGGGATCATACTGATCTGCCTGTTTGTGCTGGCCTGCTGGTGGAAACGACCCCGACCGTGGCACGATCCGCCGCAGCGCTTCCTGCGCTATGCTATCATGGCGGCGTTTTGCATGGCGCCGCTTTACGCACTTCGTATCGTTTCAATGCACGCCTTTGATCGTTTCCTCTATTCAGGTCCGATAAGGCTTAACTGGCTGGCCGAGGCCGCCATCGTCCTCGCGGTCCTGACCTGCGCTGTATTTACCATCAGGCATTTCGCTAGAAATGCTCACCGAACCGGTCGCCGGAAACCTTAGACATGGCGAAGAAACCGCATGCAGAACGCCGCAATGCCCCATTGCTATGCCTTGCCGCCTCCGGTGGCGGGCATGTGCGCCAATTGCTTGACCTTGAAGGTTTCTGGAGCGCCTATCCGCACTTTTTCGTTACCGAAAACACTGCGCTCGGCAAATCCATTGCGCAGCAACATGACACCGAATTTGTGCCGCATTTCGCCTTGGGCCAATCTCGGCTCGGGGCAGGTATGCGCATGTTGAGGGGCGCGGTCTCAAGCTTCTGGCAAAGCTTTTGGATAATTCGTCGAAGGCGTCCCGAAATCGTGCTGACAACCGGTGCAGGATCGCAGGTTTTTATTGTATTGTGGGCAAGGCTGCTCAGCGCCAAGATAATCCTGCTCGACAGTTTCGCGCGGTTTGACAGGCCAAGTGCCTTTGCCCGCATGGCCGGGCCGCTCGCGCATGTGCGGATTGCCCAATCGCGCAAATCACAGGAAAACTGGCCGGGCAGCCTTCTGAGCGATCCCTTGCGGCCCATTGAGGTTACCGAGACGACCAAACAGGATCTCGTTTTCGCCACAGTAGGGGCGACACTCCCGTTTCAACGTCTTTGCGATCTCGTGCTCGCCGCCAAGCGCGACGGGCTGATATCCGAAGATGTGATCCTGCAGGTTGGCGATATTGAAACATTACCCGATGCGCCAGCCGGAGTGCGGCTGGTGCGAGCCTTGGACTTTGCAGAGTTGCAGGAGCTTTTACAGCAAGCGAGCATCGTAATCTGTCACGGCGGCACCGGGTCGATACTGACGGCGCTTCGGGCCAATTGCGCC
The DNA here is from genome assembly GCF_001077815.2 of Aurantiacibacter atlanticus. Taxonomy (GTDB): domain Bacteria; phylum Pseudomonadota; class Alphaproteobacteria; order Sphingomonadales; family Sphingomonadaceae; genus Alteraurantiacibacter; species Alteraurantiacibacter atlanticus. Next base: position 294,175 of record NZ_CP011310.1, read on the forward strand.
ACGATTGTCATTCCGCGACGCTTTTCGTTGGGAGAGCATTATGACGATCACCAGTCGGAAATTAGCGAAGTCTTCGAGCAACGCGATCTGGTGCTGTCGGCACATGATGGTGAAAGCCTTACAGCAGCGCTTCAGCTTGCGCGCACTATGAAAATTAAGCCGGTAACGACAGATTATTCCGAATTGATCGCAGGCCTGCATCACTACGTGCAGACCGGCGATCCGGCGCTCCAGCTCAGTCCGCAGTAGAGCGCGTTGCGCATCTTTTGAGTAGTTGCGCGCGCTGCGCTCCGACCACCGCGTATTCGAATTGGGCTGCGGCCACTTCGGCATTCTCACCGAGCCGGGCGCACAATACCGGATCGTCAGACAAGCGCTGAAATGCTGTGGCAACTGCTTCGCTGTCTCCGACTGGGATGACAATCCCCGTGTCGCCATCCCTTGTCAGGCGGGCAGCGCCCATCGGAGTGGTTACGGCAGGCAATCCGCAGCTTGCCGCCTCATAGGTCACCTGCGGACCGCCTTCTTCATGGGTTGGAAAAACGAACACATCGCATTGCCGGTAAAACGCAGCAATGTCGTCCACATGACCGAAATGAGTGATACGCGCATCAGCAGCGATTTGTTCGTCGAACCACTTCTTCAAAGATTCATCGATCGAACCGGCGAACCAAAGCTCCCCATCAATTCCCGCCGCGTTCCATCCATCCAGCAATTCATGAACCCCTTTGCGGACGTTGATCGTGCCAACATAGCAAGCTCGGAAAGGGCGCGCTTTCGATGGGGGCGCGGGGCGTGCGGCAAAGCGAGCCTTGTCCCACCCGAAGCTTGTCGGCAGAATTTTCTGTGCAGGGATGCCCAAGCGTTTCAGCCCCGCTTCAACCTCGGGATTGGAAGCGAAAATATAGTCATGCAGGGCCAGTTCCTCATTCTCGCGCGCGACCATTTCATCGGTGAGGCCGTGATCGGGCGCGATGCCCGCCTCGGCATAAGCTTTATCGAGCAAAGGCTTGGCCGTAGCGAGCGGGCTGTTGATCATTTCCCGCACGCAGACGAGACCGCGCGCGCGGGCTCTCAAAACAAGATCAGCAGGAACATTGGGCCAGAAATACGCAATCGCGTCGGACGGCGCACGGTCAATCGCTTCGGCAAATGCGCGACTGTGGCGGCGAATTGCCGAGCTGCCGATAAAGCGCCACGGCAGCAGCCGATGGATCAGTCCTGCCGATTGATGTGTTTGTATCTGGGAGGGAATGGGAATGCGCGCACGCACGACATGAAGATGCGCGTCAATCCCCTCTTCAGCAAAGCCGGCCAATATCCGAACACAGCTTTCAGCCGGGCCCCTGCCCGAGTAGCTATGCGGCAAATAGACAAGGCATTGCATGACGGATCCATAGGCAGCGGTGAAGTATCGTCGGCGATTGGCAGGCTGGCGGTTCATGGTGAATTCGCAGGTTGCACGCGCATTGCAAGGGCGAATTTGCGCTTTCAAGGGTCTGCCGTTTTCGATAGGATGCCGCTCTGTTCCGGCTTGAAGGCAGTTTGGCCAGATGCGTCAAATGCGCAAGACTGCTTCATGCACCTTGGCAGGCGACAAGCTGACGTGCGAATTTTCAAGATGCCCCATTGCCCTTCCAAGCCTGTCAAACCCAAAGCGACGGAACCTGCGTGCTCACCATAGTCATACCAGCCTATAACGCCGGGTCTTTTATCGGCGAAACCTTGCAATCACTCGAATCGCTTGGCGAAGGATTTGCCGGTGCAATCGTGGTGGATGATGGTTCCAGTGATGACACCAGAACAGTTGTTGGCCAGCACCCCCAAGTGCGGCTTGTCAGTCAGAAAAATGCCGGGGTTTCGGCTGCCCGCAATCACGGTCTGTCGCTGGTGGAAACCCCTTTCGTGTGGTTCCTTGATGCAGATGACATTCTCTTACCATCAGCGATCGAACACGCCCTCGCAGCCTTTGCGCAATATCCTGATGCGCCATTCGTTTATGGTAGTATCGAAGAAATCGACAGCTTTGGAAAGTTGCTGAAGAAGGTTCCTCTCCAGCCGGGGCTGCAGGACCTCGACATGGTTTTAAACGGCGCAATCCCACGGCCAAGCCAGACTGCATTTTCGACCGCGCACATCCGCGCAGCAGGCGGGTTCGATACGAGTTTGTCGCTGTGCGAGGATTTCGAACTATATACCAGGCTGCTTGCCGATGGAGCGGAGGCATATTGCCACGGCCATCCGGCGGTCCGTTATCGCAGGCACGACGGGCAAGCGACACACCGGGTATCGGCGATGATGCAAGCCTCTTTGGGCGTGGTGCGCAAGGCCGCGGGCGAGAGCGATACGGCAGCCGCGCTCGAGCGTAGCTGGGAAAGGCGGCTGGGTGGCTATATCCCCATTGAAGTTTTGCGCCACCTGTCCGCTGGGCGATTGGAGCAAGCACGCTCAGCCCTGATGATTTACCTGCGCGCATTTCCGGCAAGCGCGCTAGGCACACTGGACATCATGAAGAAGAGGCTGAAAGGCACTCGTTCCCGGCCCTAAACTGCATAGCCGTAACGTTCAGCGACTTTGACCAGTTCGGGATATTCAGGGTAGTTTGCGAGCTTACGCTGCAATTCCTCATCAGGATCAAGCAATCTGACAGGCCGCGCATTGGCCGATTGCGAGACGATCCGGTAGGCCTTTTCGCAGTCCACATCGAACCATTCGCTCAAATCGGAAAGCTGTTGGTCGACACGCTCTATGACCACGCGCTTGTCGGTTATGGCTTCGCAGCGCGTATTCCAATCAGAATACCAGCGCATCGAATCGCGCAATGGGTCTCCGGTAAATTCGAAGTGCTTTTGGGCGAACCGCGTAAACTTGGCCCTGACCCTCGTCACGGCATCGGTGGCCTGCTCCAAATGCTCAAGATCGAAAAAGTGGCAGCTGAATAGCGATCTTATGACTGCGAATGGGTCCCTGACAACATGGACCGCGGTGACTTCGTCATCGGGCAGGAAAGGGACTGCGAGCCATGATGCATCGCATTGCGCATCGGGTTGGCGCCGCGTGTTATACAGCGTCGGTCCCTTCACGGTGTAATAGCCCTCATGCGAGCATGAAAGGCCGGATGCTGTCAGCAGTTCTGAGAAATAGGTGGTGCCGGACCGCCCCGTGCCGATGATCACGAACTCGGGCTTGCGGGAATATATGAGGCTTTCGGCGACTTTCGCATATCCACGCGGAGTTCGTAGCAATTTCACCATCGAGTTTGTCAATCCTGCCTGTATACTTGCGGCCCTTAACACGTCACATGTTTCGCGCCAGATCCGAGGTCAAATCCTCGCTGATCGCCTAGAACGCACGATCATGAATGAGCACCCGGGCAGTTGCAAACACGATTGCTATATCGTGCCACAGGCTCCAGCCGTGAATATACTCCAGATCCGATAGCAGGCGGTCACTCAAATGTTCTTCGGTATCGGTCGCACCGCGATGGCCGCGCACCTGCGCAAGGCCGGTGATGCCAGGACGCAGGCCGTGGCGCTGCCAATATCTGCGCTCCACCTGCCAGAACAGTTTGTTGCCAGCCCTGGAGCCAAGCGCATGGGGGCGCGGACCGACGATTGACATATCCCCGCGCAGCACATTGAGCAGCTGCGGCAGTTCATCGATACTTGTCTTGCGAATGAAGCGGCCAATCCGCGTCACACGTTCATCTTCCTTCGATGCCGAGCGATTACCGTCGGCATCACCGATACGCATGGAACGGAATTTGAGAATATTGAAGAACTCATTGCCGCGCCCCATGCGGCGCTGGATGAAAAACACCGGGCCGCCATCTTCAAGTTTGATAAAAAGCGCTGTCAGCAGCATCACCGGCGCAAGCAGAACAAGGGCTGCGCCTGACACGGCGAGATCGAACAGACGCTTGGCCGCTCTTGCCCGCATGCCGAGCTGTCCGGCAGAAACCTTAAGCGCCGAAATACCCGCATCATCATGATGGACAACACCGAGTGCGCCGATTTCACGTGACAAGAGATGCACGACTTCGCCGTGGACGCCCGTGCCTTTCAGAACTTCCGACCAGGCAGCGCGCTGACCTTCTTCGCAGCTGACGATCACCTCATCCATATTGCGCAAATATTTGCTCAACCGGTCAAGCGTGATCGGATCTTCCATATCAGGCGCAAGTCCATGCTGCTCTGCGCGAATGTGGTAGGCATGGGGCAAGGTGAATTGCGGACCGCCAGCATGAATGACCAGCTTGTTGATCGGGCTGGGCCCGAAATGTCGCACGATCAGCTTTGCAGCGGTCACGCGCATGACCACAATGCCCAGCCCGGTCATCGCAATGCCAGTCACGAAGACAAAGCGCGACAGGTCAGCATTGCTCTTTACAAAGAATGCCAGAAGATTGAGCAATGCGGCCGAAAGGGCCAATGCCATGATTGCCTTGAAAGAAGTAAATTGCCAATCGGTGAGTGATCGCCTGGAATAGGTGCCATTATACAGTGCGATCGTCAGATAAAGCGGCAGGATCACATAGGCTGACAGCATCCCGCTTTCGAGCCGCGCGATATTGGTGAGGGTGCCGAAGAAACTCACGGAAACTGCGTAGAAGCTGCCGAGGATAATAACCACGTCACCCAGAAGAAGCGCGAGATATGCGCGCAGCCGCAAGGTCGCGAGCGAACGCGCCAATCCGTTTTCTGGTGCACGCGAAAATCGCTGATCCCGCGCATTTTCTTCGGAAATATCGTCGCCGAACAGAAAGAATAAAGGCTCAACAGCCTCATCCGTTCTCCCGTCGAGCGATTCAGGCTCGACAATCCGCAGATTCACATTTTCTGCCATTTCATGTCAGCGCCCTGAGGTTATCGTTTTGTGTCTAAGCAATAATACTTAGCACTTGATAACGTTCCGATTGGCCATTTTACATCTTTCGTGCAGCAGAAAGAGGCGAACTGTGGCACTAATGCGCCAGGTTCAGCGGCGCGCCGCCGCGTAATGGGCGATTTGCACCAGTTCTCGGGCCAGCAGCAACTCGGCCGTCTGGCTATTGGCCAGCAGGGCGCGATGCAGGTCGGCCAAACGAGGGACAAGCCGCTCCAGCTTGCCGCCGCTCCAGCGTTTGAGCTGGTCGCCGACCTCGCGGTGCTCCTTGAAGAACACGCCATTCGCCTTGAGAAATTGATCCATCCTGTCACCGTGACGCATCTTGGGCGCGAGCATGGCCAGTTGGGCTGCACGCCGCTCCATCGCCAGTGCCACGCCGACAGGATTGAGAGAGACTTCCTTCATCCGCGCCAGTTCCGCCGGCAGCTTGTTCAGTTCCCCTCCCAGTGCGGCATTGACGAGCGGCATGAAGCCATCTTCCTCGGTTTTCGCACCGATAGCATCAAAAGCGGTCTGGTCAGCAAGCTTGGGCGATTGCGGAGAGGCATCGAGATAGAGCGCCAGCTTGTCGATTTCCGATTGCGCCAGCCGTACATCCAGACCGGCCGCGCGGGCGATTGCTTCGGCCAGCACGCCGTCAAGCCGCATCCCCGATGCATCGGCCATGGCACGAACATCTGCCGTCATCGATTTCAGATCTGGCGGATAAAAGACTGCGACCAGCGCATCGTCCCTTTTCAACAGCAGTTTGGCACTGCGCGATTTATCCGTTGCCGAAGTAGCAATGATGAATATCGGCCAGCCCTGCTCTACTTCGCCGCGATCCACCAGTTCAGCCCAAGCGGCAATTGCATCATGCGCTTCTTCTCCTGAAACACGCGCAACAATGTGCCGCGTGTCGCCAAAAAGTGAAGTGGAACGTGCTTCGTCGACCAGTTTCGACGGATCGGATTTCAGATCGCTGCCCGAAAGATCAACTCGCTCTCCCGCTTCAGGAAGCGTTTCCACAAGCTTGGCAACGCCTGCTGAAGCGCCGGCTTCATCCTGCCCGCAAAAGAAGAACAGGCGGCATTTCTTTGCCGCGCGTTTCGCGGCTTGGGCGTAATCGCGCTGGGTCGCCTTCACTGCTGCATTGCGCGCAATGTGCGCGTCAGCCGCACGACGATCTGATCCGCGACTTCCTGCGTCAAATTTTCCAGCGCGGTCTGTTCTGCGGCAATCGTCGCATATTCGCTGCCCACCACATCGATACCAGCGTCGGAGCCGGCGGTTGCATCGACAATGATCGTGCCATCGCTTGTGTCGACCAATTGATAGCGGGCGCGCAGCGTGCGCCTTTCGCGGCCTATCGTGTCGTCAGTAAGCAGGCCCAGCCCTTCAAGCTGGTCATCAAGAACCACGTCGAGCCGGTATTGCGCACCGCCTTCACCATTGCCCCGCCCAAGCCTGTCCGACAGCGCATTGCGCATGAGCCAGCCTTCGTCGCCCGAAATGGAAGCGACTTCGACCTGCGCAAGACCACGCGCAACGGCGCCATTGGAGCCGCCAGCATAGATAGGCTGCAAGCCGCAGGCAGAAAGAGCCAGAAGAAGGCCTAGCGGAGCGAGAAAGCGTTTCATGTCACAATATTCACCAGCCTGTCGGGCACCACGATAATCTTGCGAATTGCAGCCCCGTCAAGCGAACGCTGGACCTTATCGCTAGCGAGTGCAAGCGCCTCCAGATCTTCTTTCGGCGCACCTTTAGGGGCTGTAAGCGTATCGCGCAATTTGCCCTTGTGCTGCACGGCGATGGTGACTTCGTCTTCCACCAGCAGTGCGGCATCCACTTCGGGCCAGGGTGCCTGCGCGACAAGCCCATTGCCGCCCATTGCTGCCCAGCCCTCTTCTGCCAGATGCGGCATCATCGGCGATGCCATCAGCAGCAGGGCGCGGATCGCATGATTGCGATCTGCTGAAGGCGCGGCTTTCTCCGTTGCGCTGGTGAGTTCGTAAAGGCGGGCAACCGCCTTGTTGAAAGCCAATGCCTCAATATCCGAAGCCACAGCGGCAATCGCCTGATGGGTCTTGCGCGCCAGATCCTTGTCTTCGCCCGATGCACTGTCATCATATTGGCCAAACATGCGCCACAAACGCTGAACAAAACGCCCGCAACCCTCTATGCCCGCTTCTGACCACGGCAGATCACGTTCGGGCGGGCTGTCGGATAACATGAACCAGCGCACCGCATCGGCACCATAATCGCGGATGATATCCTCGGGATCGACGACGTTTTTCTTCGACTTGGACATTTTGATGACCTTGCCGATATTGACCGGCTGGCCATCCGCGCTAAGCATTGCGCCATCGCCCGAACGCGTCACCTCGGCTGGCGTGAAATAGGTCTCGCGCGCGCCATCCTTGCGGCTGTAGGTTTCATGCGTGACCATGCCTTGCGTAAACAGGCTGGCAAACGGTTCGGTCACGTCAAGTTTACCAATACTCGCCAGCGCGCGGGTCCAGAAGCGGGCATAGAGAAGGTGCAGGATCGCATGCTCGATCCCGCCGATATACTGGTCGACCGGCATCCATTGCGCGACTTCCGCAGCGTCAAAAGGCGCGTCATCAGGCTGGCTGGCAAAGCGCAGGAAATACCAGCTTGAATTGACAAAAGTATCGAGCGTGTCGGTTTCACGCTGTGCTTCGCCGCCACAATCGGGGCAGGCAACGTTCTTCCAGCTCGGATGGCGCAACAGCGGATTGCCAGGAGAGGAGAAATCCACGTCTTCGGGCAGTTTGACGGGGAGCTGGTCCTTGGGGACCGGCACCACGCCGCAGGCCTGGCAATGGATGAAGGGTATCGGCGTGCCCCAGTAACGCTGGCGGCTCACGCCCCAATCGCGCAGGCGCCACACGGTTGTGCCCTTGCCCCAATTTTCTTCTTCAGCGCGCGCAATCACCGCGCGCTTGGCGTCTTCCACTTCCATTCCGGAGAGGAAATCCGAATTGACAATCACGCCGTCGCCCGGCTCTGCTTCGCCGACAAATTCCTTGTCCGCCTCTGCTTCGCTCGCGGCTACGACGCGGGGAATTGGCAAACCATATTTGATCGCAAACTCAAAGTCACGTTGGTCATGGCCAGGCACCGCCATAATCGCGCCGGTGCCGTAATCCATCAATACGAAATTGGCGATATAGACGGGCAGATGCTTGCCAGTGAACGGGTGCCTTGCACCGATACCGGTGTCAAAGCCCAGCTTTTCAGCCGTTTCCTGTTGAGCAGCGGTCGTGCCACCGCGCTTGCACATGTCGATGAATTTTGCGGCATCGCAATTATTGGCGGCAACGCTCTCGGCCAATGGATGATCCGGAGCGACCGCAACAAAGCTGGCACCAAAGATCGTATCGGGCCGTGTGGTATAGACCGGCAGCCTGTCACCATTGGAGAGGTCAAAGGAAAATTCCAGACCCTGGCTTTTGCCGATCCAGTTTTCCTGCATCAGCCTGACCTTTTGCGGCCAGCCATCAAGGCCCCCTACGCCTTCGAGCAATTCATCGGCAAAATTCGTGATCTTGAGGAACCACTGGTTGAGCTTGCGCTTTTCGACCTCTGCGCCCGAACGCCAGCCCTTGCCGTCAATGACCTGCTCATTCGCGAGCACTGTCATGTCAACCGGGTCCCAATTGACCTCGCTTTCCTTGCGGTAAACCAACCCTGCCTTGAACAGATCCAGGAACAGCGATTGTTCGTGCCCGTAATAGGAAGGGTCGCAGGTCGCGAATTCTCTCGACCAGTCGAGCGCGAAGCCAAGCTGCTTCAGCTGCCCCTTCATCGTCTCGATATTCTTGTAGGTCCAGCCGGCGGGATGCACGCCCTTTTCCATCGCCGCGTTTTCAGCCGGCATGCCAAAGGCGTCCCAGCCCATGGGGTGCAATACCTCATGCCCCTGCATCTTGCGATAGCGCGCCAGCACATCGCCCATCGTGTAATTACGCACATGGCCGATATGGATGCGCCCGCTGGGGTAAGGAAACATCTCCAACACATAGCTCTTGGGCTTGGTGCTGCTGCTATCAGCCTCGAAACAGCGGGCGTCGTCCCACGCGGCTTGCCAGCGCCTGTCGGCAACAGACGGGTCGAATCGTTCGTTATTCATGCATGGCCCCCTAGCGGGACTTAGTTGACGGTGGAACGCCTGAGATCGCGCGCCTTGGTAAGGATGATGCCTTCAAGGCGCTGTATCGTGGCCGCCTGCACAGGAGCCTCCACCCAGGTGCCGTTCTGCAAGACCTGGCGGCTGGCCGCCACGCGCAGGGCATCGGCACGCAAGGTCTGGTCAAGAATGGCCACCGAAACCTTGACCCGTTCAGACGGCGTGTCCGGGTTCACATACCAATCCGTGATCAGCACGCCGCCGGAACTGTCCGCCTGCGTCAGCGGCATGAAGGACAGCGTTTCGAGGCTGGCGCGCCAGAGATAGGAATTCACCCCGATGGATGTCACCTGGGCAGCCGCCAGATCGGCACGGACCCGTTCGTCATTCCCGCCGCCACAGGCCACGAGGCCGAGAGTGGCGAAACCGAGCAGGCCCGCAGCAGCGATCCGGCGGGTCTTGTTGAACGGGCGAATGGAGGTTTGTGCCATTTGAAGTCCTGTAATCGCGTGATGGGGCAAGGCCGCCCCGGCTTGCCGCCTCTATACAAGGCGGAAGGCGCGCGGCAAGGCGAAGCGTAACAAAGCGCACAAATGCGCGCCCTGCCCGTGAACCGGCGCTTAATGCCCGGAATGCCGATAGTGCAGGCCGGGAACAGAGCGATTCTTGTGCCGTTGCGGCAACAGTTTGAAAAAAGACTCAAACATCAGACACATTTTGTAGAAAAAGGCCGCAGGGATGGCTAGTTAATGAGTCGCAGGAGCACGTTCGAATCGATTCTTTCGTTCATGCGTTGTCCAGCGATAGGGGATTACGGATCTAGATTATGGCTTTCGATGGGAACAGTTTGTCAGGCAAGGTGGCGCTTATAGCGTCTGCCATGCTGCTGGCTGTTGCCTTGCCAAGCTCAGGCTTTGCTTTCGGACTTCTCGAAAAAGATGATGCGCCCGGATCCGTGAATGAATTTTCTTTCACACCCGCCGCTGCCGATCCTGCTGTCGCGCAGATGATTGCTGACGGCACTAGCGGGCGGGGGCGCATGATGCGCTTTACTCCGGCAGGTGCCACCAGCGCGCGCAGCGAACGATCCGTAACGGTTGCCGTGCGGATTGATCAGGAATCGGCGCGGGCGCTTGCTGCATCGGGCGTTACGGCCCAATCGCGGGACGCTGCCAATGTGTCCGGCGGCCTTCGTGTGACACCGATGCGCTATAATCTTGGCCTTACCCGTGGCTATGGCAGCTTTGGGCAAAGCTCTTCACAACTTGCCAGCCGCGTGGCCAGCAATGGCACCGGAACTGCTGCGTCAGGCGTATCCTTGTCGCGGTCGCTTTCGGATGCCGCCATTCCCGACCTGTCCACCTATGCGCCGCGCAGCACCGTTCGCAAGAATGATAGCCGCTTTGCGGCACGCGTTGAAATGGACGAAAACCGCTCTGCCACGACACGCGGCGATTTGGGCGACCAGCTTCTTGATCTCGGCGGCAGTTACCGCCTGACCAACAATCTCGATATTACTGCAGGCGTCCGTTATGAACAGGACCGCGAGATTGTTCCCCTGCCAGATATTGATCAGCAAGACAGCCAGGCTGTTTACGTCGGCACCCAATTCCGCTTCTGACAACTCCGCCAGGAAGGCTCTATGAATTTGTATGCACGACCTCGCTTTGGCGGGGTTTTTCTTTGCGCATATATCTCCCATTGCTTAGGATCACAGCGTAATCCGGCTAATGATTGGAGAGGAATAGAATGAGCAAAATAGCAGTTGTCACTGGGGGGACGCGCGGTATCGGGCGGGCCATTTGCAAATCGTTGAAGGATGACGGCTTCACCGTCGTCGCCATCTATGCCGGCAATGAGGAGAAGGCCCGCTCTTTCACCGATGAATGCGGCATTCCTGCATATAAGGTTGATGTGGGCGATCACGAAGCCGTGCTAGCCGGTTGCAAGAAGATCGAAGAGGATGTCGGCCCTATCGATATCGTGGTGAACAATGCCGGGATCACACGTGACGGCACCTTGCTCAAAATGAGCTATGAGGAATGGGATGATGTCATGCGCATCAACCTTGGCGGTTGCTTCAACATGGCCAAGGCTACCTTCGCCGGCATGAAAGACCGCAAATGGGGCCGCATCATCAACATCGGTTCGATCAATGGGCAGGCAGGGCAATATGGCCAGGTCAATTACGCCGCTGCCAAAAGCGGTATCCACGGCTTCACCAAGGCGCTGGCTCAAGAAGGTGCACGAAGCGGCATCACGGTCAACGCGATTGCGCCGGGCTATATAGACACCGACATGGTGGCTGCCGTCCCTGAAAACGTGCTCGAAAAGATCGTGGCAAGAATCCCGGTCGGTCGTCTCGGCCAGGCGGAAGAAATCGCTCGCGGCGTAAGCTTCCTCGCCTCGGAAGATGGCGGCTTCGTCACCGGGTCGACATTGTCGATCAACGGCGGTCAGCACATGTATTGATTCGAAGGGGCGCGTTTTCCTTTCCAGCACGCGCCCGTTCGCATTGTCACGAGATCGTGATCCCGGCGATTTTCCATTCGCCGTTTTCACGCATCAGAGACACCGTCTCTATTGCTTCCCGGCTCTCAAATCGGGTGTGAAATCTTACGACCAGATAGCCCTTGGGAGGTGCTGGCACGCTTTCCTGCGCGACCAAAGTTCTAGTCAGCATGGCGCCCAGCGGCGCCCTGCTTCTTGCGATGCCTGTGCCCACTCCCCCAGCGTATTGAGATCCTGAAACGATTGCGCTGTCTTGTCCCAGCTTTCCTCTCAATCACCTGCATCGAGCAAGGCCTGCCACGCGCGGGCAGTCTTAGCGCCATCATTTTGAGATACAGTCGCCGGCTCTGCCGTCGTTTCGCGCAGATCGTTTCCGGGCGTGAAGGTGAGCAACGCTATTGTTGCGAGAAATGGTATCATAATGAGCAGTCCTCCGATTATCCAGACAAGGGATAGCCTCGCCTTTCCACCGTGTTCCGGTGCTGCTTCATCCGACGTGTTTCCCCCTGGCGGGTCGCCCCCCAAATCTATGGATACAAGAGGTTTGTGTTCTGCGCCCTCTCCATCGAGCAACAGGCGGGCGGCTTCCTTGCTGCTGGTAACCTGGAGTTTGCGCCGCGCCTTGCGCAGGCGCGCATTGATGGTGTGAACCGAAAGACCAAGCTCGCTTGCCATCGATTATGCATCATGACCTTGCAGGATCAGCCGCAAGGTACCTTTTCCTTATCGGTCAGTGAATGAATGGTCCCGGCCATCTTTATCCTGCAGTCAGATCGCATGCCCGGTTCGGTCTGGTCTGCGGGATTATCGCCAGCCACCCCAAAAAATTCGTATGGGCCAAGCTTGCGTTGTCTTATGATGGCTGCCCATGCAGACACCTTATCATCCGCCCGTAAAGCGCTCGGTAGAAATTGCGGGTCACAAGACCTCGATCAGTCTTGAGCCATTATTCTGGGACATGCTCCAGAGCGTGGCGGAGCGGGAGAGCCTTCCGCTCAACGCCATTATCGCGCGCGTCGATGCCGAGCGGATCGTCGTTGACAATCCGCCCGGCCTCGCAACTGCCGTCAGGCTCTGGCTTGCGGCAGATCTGTTGAAATCGCGCGATCAATAATTGGCAGGCGGATCGCTGGCAGGGAAACTTTCGTCGCTGGCCTCGTCAACTTCGTCCCATGTATCCTTGGCGGGCTTGCTGGCCATTGAATCCGGCCCTGCGTTGCGGACCTGCGCAAAATTGCTTCCGCCCGCTTCATCAGCTGCAAAAGCTTCATTCTTCTCAGCCTGCTTCTTTTCATAATAACGATAGCCAGCATAGCCGACGGCTCCGAGTGCTACGAGTCTCATTAACATGACAGCCTTCCTTTCTTTTGCATTTTTAACGCGCAAGCGAAGACTTGGTTCTGGCTGAGGCCAATAATATTAGTGGCCTTATCTTGCTGCAATCACGGTTGACCGCGCAGCGCCCATTTCGCATGACTATCGCATGAGCAATCGCAAACCCATTCGCAAAGCTGTCTTCCCTGTCGCCGGGCTTGGCACAAGGTTCCTTCCGGCCACCAAGGCCATACCCAAGGAACTGCTTCCCATCGTCGACAAGCCTCTGATCCAATATGCAGTTGATGAGGCGCGCGAGGCGGGAATTGAACAGATGATCTTCGTCACCGGCCGCGGCAAAACTGCCATCGTCGAACATTTCGACATCGCTTATGAGCTGGAATCCACCATGGCGGAACGCGGTAAGGATCTGGGAGTGCTGGAATCCAGCCGATTTACGCCGGGCGATATCATTACCGTGCGGCAGCAGGTGCCGCTAGGCCTTGGTCACGCGATCTGGTGCGCCCGTGCCATCGTCGGAGACGAGCCTTTCGCAATCCTGCTCCCCGATGAGATGATGGTGGGCCAGCCGGGCTGCATGGCGCAAATGATTGAGGCCTATAATGAAGTTGGCGGCAATCTTATTTCCGTGCTGGAAGTCCCGCAGGATGAAGTATCGAGCTATGGTGTGATTGATCCGGGCGAAGTCAGCGGTGCGCTAACCGAGGTCAGGGGACTGGTCGAAAAGCCACCGGCGGACAAAGCGCCTTCAAACAAGATTATCTCGGGCCGTTATATCCTCCAGCCCGAGGTCATGCGGACCTTGGAAAATCAGGGCAAAGGTGCAGGTGGAGAAATTCAGCTGACCGATGCCATGGCGCGCATGATCGGCGACCAGCCATTCCACGCGGTAACTTTCAACGGTCAGCGATATGATTGCGGAAGCAAGACGGGTTTTGTGGAAGCGACGCTGGCGCTGGCTCTTGAGCGTGAGGATCTTGGTGCGGAAGTTCGCGCAATTGCAGAGCGGCTTCTGGCGCGATAATCCCCGCGCATTTCCATCTAAATTACATATGACAAAGGCGGGACCATTGGGCCCGCCTTTTCATATGCTGTCGATGTCGGTCAGACCGCTTATTCAGGGCCGCCGCGAGCTGCGCGCTCATCCTCGTCAGCATCGAGATTGGCAACCATATAGGGAATGGGATTGACCGCTTCATTGGACACGCGGACTTCATAATGCAGATGCGGTCCGGTGGAGCGGCCTGTGGAGCCGACATAGCCGATGAGATCGCCGATGCGGACCTGCTCGCCCGAACTTACGGTGTAGCTCGATAGATGGGCATAGCGTGTTTCCATCTCGGCACCGTGGCCGATCTGGACATAATTGCCATAGGACCCGAAATATTGCGCCTTTTCGATAATGCCATCTGCGGTGGCGTAAACAGGTGTGCCGCGCGGTGCAGCCAGATCCACGCCATTATGGCGGCGGCGCTGGCGCAGGATCGGATGATTGCGCATGCCAAAGCCGCTGGTCAGCGTCACGCCGTCGACCGGCATGCGCGAGGGCACGGAAACTGCAAACTGGGTGGAGGTCACTTCACCGGTAGCCGTCATCGTGCCGCCGTTCTCAATGCCTTCCCAGCTGGCAAACAGCTCGGTGAATTCATTGTCGAGACCGCCCTGAGAAACATTGTTGACGGGGATTGTACCGCTGACGTCACGGGTTTCAGCCATTGCCGGAGTTGCCATTAGTGCGGCCGCGGCAGCCACGAGGCTAGTGATCTTGGCGAACATACGATCCCTTTTTCTTTTTTTTCAAACGCTTGCGCGCTTGCTTCTTAACCGCGCACATACCGTCCGTGGCGTCGCGGAAAAATTCTGTGAAACGTCGGAACCCCCCGCCGTCTCTTGAGTTTGATGTATGCGGTTAAAAGTTAACTACACAATACCAGCGCAGCTATCGCGCGGCAGACTGGCTGCAAGATGCGCCGAGTCGTTGAAACACCGCTTTATCGCACCCTCAGAAAATTCCGATTGCTGCCGATTCCGGGCAGATTTTCATGGATTTGCACGATTTTACCGTGTCGCACCGTGAATCTAATGGAATAGCTTGATCCCGGCGAAGCGTGGCAGTTTCCGGCGTCAAGGGCGGTGCGAAAGCTCGCGAATCGCAGCCACACGTCACAGGTGCCCAAAAGGGTTGAGCGGGGCCGAAAAGGTTTGAAGGCGTCTTTACAGCGCCTTTGCGGCTGCCAGCACTTCTTCGGCATGGCCCTTTACCTTCACCTTGCGCCACACTTGCACAATTCGGCCTTCCGCGTCGATCAGATATGTGGTGCGTTCCATGCCCATATATTTGCGGCCATACATGTTCTTTTCCACCCAGATTCCCAGCGCCTCCGCAATGCCATCGTCATCTGCATCGGATGCGAGCGGCGCTGCGAGGGAATGTTTGGCAATGAATTTCTCATGCTTTTTGGGTGGATCCTTGCTCACCCCCAACAGCTCTGTTTCGGCTGCGTCGAAAGCGGATTTCATCGCAGTGAAGTCCTTGTTCTCGGTGGTGCAGCCAGGGGTATCGTCTTTCGGATAGAAGAACATGACCAGCTTCCTCCCCTTAAAATCAGAAGGTTTCACGCTGTCGCCATCAGGCGTCTGCATGGCAATATCGGGCATCTTGTCCCCGGTATCGGGCCTCTCGCTCATCATTCTATCTCCAGTTCGTCACCAAAATGGGCGCGCCATTGTGCTGCAATATTGCGCCGCGATTCGTACAAGGATGCAACCAGTTGCGGATAGGTTTCGTGTCCGCAAGCCTTCGCCATCACGGCGCGGGTCGATTCCAGCGGCTCGCTCCCATCGGGGGCGAACAGCCTTTCGGCCACGAGGAAACGCGTAAGCGCAAGGTGATCATCGACATGGCTCGCCGGCAACAGGCCTGCATCGGCCAGCGTGCGAAGCGCCTTTTCCAGCGCCGGCTCCAGCGCAATACGTTCACGCAATTGCAGGTAATGGATGAGAAATTCAGAATCCATAAGCCCGCCGCGCAGCAGCTTCACATCGAGCGGCCCTTGCGGCGGCTTCGCCTTCACCACTCCCGCCCGCATCGTCAGCACATCATCGCGCAGCTTTGCCGCATCGCGCGGGGCAGTCAGCACATCGCGGACGATGCCCGCCAATGCATCACGCGCGCCATCAGAGCCATAGATCGGACGTGCGCGGGCGAGCGCCATATGTTCCCAAGTCCAGGCACTTTCATGCTGATATTTGGCAAAGGCTTCAAACCCCACTGCCAGGGGGCCTTGCTTGCCCTCCGGTCGAAGACGCGTATCTATTTCATAGAGCGCCCCCTCGGCGGTGGGGACAGTCAGGGCGGCGGTGACACGCGTGGCGAGGCGGTTGTAATAAAGCGCGGTGGAAAGCGGCCTCGGGCCATCCGATTCCAGACCGATATCGCCTGTAAACAGGAACACGATATCCAGATCGGATGCATGGGTCAGCGCCCCGCCGCCCAGCCGCCCCAGTCCCAATATCACCAGTTCACTATCAGGAATGACACCATGCGCCGCCTGAAATTCGCGTATAGCGCTATCCGCTCCTGTCGCCACCGCGGCTTCCGCCACGCGGCACAGGCCCTCGGCAATGTCGAGCGGATCGTGACGGCATTCGATCAATTGCACGCCTAGAGCAAAGCGTTCTTCGCCCACCACCTGCCGGAGACGATCGAGGCGCGCTTCGTAATCGCTTTCCTCGCTGCGGGCCATGCGCGCAGCCAAGGCATTTACTTCGCCTGGCAGATCAAGCGCACTTGCATCGATCAATGCATCGAGCAATTCGGGCCGCCGCGCCAATTCGTCGGCCAATGGTTGCGCGCGGGTGAGGATGCGCAACACCCTGTCGAGCAGGCCAGGGCGTTCTTCGAAAAGACGGAACAGATTGATGGCGCTAGGCAGGCGCGAGAGAAAGGTTTCCCATCGCGCCAGAGCGCGCGCCGGTTCGGGTGCATCGGCAAGCGCCTGCAACAGATCGGGCTGCATGGCGGCAAAGGCCTTGCGCGCCTCACCTGATCGCAAGGCGCGGATAGTGCCGCGCCAATGTTCCACCCGGGCGCGGAATTTATCCTCGAAAGCCTGTGGGACATTGACCGTGGTCGCGCCATCTGCGCCATCGTCCTCGCCAAGCAAATCGTCATATACCTGCGCCACCGCACCGCAGATCCGGCCAAGCTCATCCAGCAGCGCCGCACCATCCGGCAGGCCATCGAGATGCGCGACATTGTCGATTGCATCCGCATTGGCGGGCACTTCATGGGTCTGGCGGTCATCCACCATCTGGAAGCGGTGCTCTATCGTGCGCAGCCTGTCATAGCTTTCGCCGAGCAATTGCGCGTCGTCCGGTTTGATGATCTGCGCCGCAGCCAGCGCATCAAGTGCCTCTCGCGTGCCCTTGCAGCGCAACGCCGGCATACGTCCGCCATAAATCAGCTGGTGCGTCTGCGCGTAGAATTCGATTTCCCGAATGCCGCCCCGCCCGCGCTTGATATCAAACCCCGGCCTTGGTTCGCGCGGACCATCATAGGCAGAACGGATACGCGCGGTCAGCCTGCGGATTTCTTCGATTGCAGTGAAATCCAGGCTCTTGCGCCAGACAAAGGGGCGGATATCGTCGAGAAACCGCTGGCCCGCCGCGATGTCACCCGCTGCCGCGCGTGAGCGGATGAAGGCAGCGCGTTCCCACGCCAGCGCAGAGCTTTCATAATGTGAAATTGCACCATTGAACGAAAGCGCCAACGGGCTGACTTCACTGGCCGGGCGCAGCCGCAGATCCACCCTCAGGACATAGCCATCACCGGTGCGGGTCGAAAGCAATTCAACCAGATGGCGGGCATATCTTTGCGCCGCCTCGCCCGGCTCGTCCCGCTCGCGGCGGGGCAGGGTATCGGGATCGAACAGCAGGATCGGATCGATGTCGGAGCTGTAATTCAGCTCGCCCGCGCCCTGCTTGCCCAATGCCAGCCCGATAAAGCCGGTGGTGTCACCATCTGGCACACGGTGGCGCACTGCAGCCAGCATTGCGGAATCGAGCGCGCGATCCGCAAAAGCGCTCAATTCCTTCATGATCCGTGCCAGCGGAAAGGCCCCGGCAAGATCGCCCACCCCCAGCACCAGTGCCAGAGACAATCGCTCCCTGCGCAGCGCGAGGCCTGTATCCTCCGCGCCCTCGCCACTTGCCTTGGCAACTGCCAGCGCCTCATCGCCCTGACCCTTCTTCAGCATTTCGCCAAGTTCCGGTCGCCGCTCCAGCGCCAGCCGCAGGAAGGGCGAATGCTTCTGCGCACGGTCAATTGCCGATTGCCAGTCCCCAGCCATATCCGGGCCTGTCATGTGAGATCTGCTTTCATCGCGATCGGTCCTGCCCGCAGCCGCGCCGCGCGGCAAGGGGTGCGCCACAGCTTGCCCCGCATCGCACACGGTGCCAAACCGGTTGGCAACACGCAATTCAAGACCAGAAGAGGTCCATATGATCCGCAAGTTTGCCCCCGCCGCGCTGTTGGCGCTTGCCGCCTGCTCCACCACTCCGGTGCAGGAACCGCCGCAAATCTCGCTTGAAACCATGCAGGATGTCACGCGCACGCTTTCTTCCGATGCCTTCGAAGGGCGCGAACCGGGCACGCCGGGGGGCACGCGCACTACTCAATATCTGGCAGAAGAGTTCAGGGCTGCAGGATTGCAACCCGGCAATGGTACAAGCTGGCTGCAAGAAGTGCCTCTGGTAGAAATCACCAGCAGCAATTTCGCGCCGCTGACGGTGGGCGATCTGCAATTGGAACACGGCAGCCAATGGGTTGGCGTCAGCTATCCGCAGGTGGAGCGGACCGCGATTGCCGACAGCGAACTGGTGTTTGTCGGATACGGCATCAACGCGTCCGAACGCGGCTGGAACGATTATGCGGGCCTCGACATGGAAGGCAAAACCGCGCTCATCCTTGTCAATGATCCCGACTACGCTGAAGAAGGGCTAGAAGGCCCGTTCAATGGCCGCGCGATGACCTATTACGGGCGCTGGACATACAAATATGAAGAGGCCGCACGGCAAGGTGCGACCGCTGCCATCATCATCCACGAGGAATTTCCAGCCAGCTATGGATGGAACGTTGTTGAAGGCGGGTGGACGGGGGCGCAGGCCTATGCTGACACCGGCGATGGCGGCGCAAATGCTACTGACATGAACGGCTGGATTCAGGCCGATGCCGCGCGTGAGATCTTCTCCGCTGCCGGCATGGACATGGCCGAAATGGTGCGCGCGGCAAGCCAGCCGGGCTTTACGGCTGTCCCGCTGCAACTGGACCTGTCGACCAGCTTCGATAACGCCGTCCGGCGCTTTTCTTCCAATAATGTGATCGGAGTTCTGCCGGGCACCCAGCGGCCTACGGAATATGTGCTGCATACCGCGCATTGGGACCATTTGGGACGCTGCGGCGCTCCTGAAGACGAGGACCAGATCTGCAACGGCGCGGTCGACAATGCGACTGGCACCGCGGCGCTGGTCGCACTGGCGCAGGCCCATGCAGCCGCCGGACCGACCGCGCGCACGCAGGTGTTCCTGGCGGTGACTGCCGAAGAATCCGGTCTGCTCGGCTCTGAATATTACGGCGCGAACCCCGTGTTCCCGCTCGACCGCACGGTAGGCGGCGTCAATATCGACGCGCTCTATGTGCTGGGCGAAGCACAGGACGTTACGGTGATCGGCGGCGGCAAGAGCGATCTCGACAGCTATCTGGCTACGGCGCTCGCGGCGCAAGGGCGTAGCGCCACGCCTGATTCGGCCCCGCAGGCCGGACGATATTACCGCTCGGACCATTTCAGCCTCGCCAAGCGCGGCGTGCCGATGTTCTATGTAAAATCAGGACAGACGCTTGTTGAAGGCGGCTCGGAGGCTGGCGAAGCGGCGTATCTGGACTACAACACCAATCGCTATCACGCAGCGGGAGATGAATATTCCGATAGCTGGGATTGGGCTGGCGTAATGCAGGACCTTGATCTCTACTTCCGCCTTGCCCGCGCCTTGGGCGAGACAGGTGATTGGCCCAATTGGAATGCTGGGGATGAATTCCGTTCCATCCGCGATGCCAGCTGCGCTTCGGCGTCGACCGGCTGCTGAAGCAATGGAAAATACAACGCGCTTTGCCATGCCCGCCGAATGGGCACGGCAGGACTGGATATGGATCGGTTTCCCTGCCCATGCCGACCTTTGGGAATTCAATCTTGCGCCCGCGCAGGCGCAGATGGCGGCTTTTGCCAATGCCGTGGCAGAAACCGGACAACAGGTGCGCCTGGTGGTTCGCGATGAAAGCGCAGAGGAAGCGGCGCGCGGCCTCGTTTCGGGCGCAGTCGCGTTGGAGCGGCATCCCTATGGCGATATCTGGTTGCGCGATACTGGCCCGCTGGTCGTGCCGCAGGGTGATGGCTCCCGCCGCGCGCAAGGGTTCGGGTTCAACGGTTGGGGCGGCAAATATCTCCTCGAAGGCGATCAGGAGACCGGCCCATCGCTCGCCAAGGCAGGCGATATGCCATACACGCGGGCGGACTGGATTTTGGAAGGCGGCGCGGTGGAAAGCGATGGCACCGGCCTCGTGGTTACCACCGAGCAATGCCTCCTCAACCCCAATCGCAATCCGCAGCTTTCACGCGAACAGATATGGAGCAATCTGCAGCGCGACCTCGGCTTTTCGCGCATCTTGTGGCTGGGCGAAGGGTTGGCGGGCGATCATACCGATGGTCATGTGGACAATCTCGCGCGGATGGTCGCGCCCGGCACAATCGCCATTCCCGTCACCAGCGGAGCAGACGATCCCAATGCAGCGGTCTATGCCGACGCCCGCCAAAAAGCGCGCGCATTCGGACTGGACGTGCGCGATGTCCCGTCGCCGGGACTAATTGGCGATGAGGATGATGCGGAACCTGCCAGCTACATGAACTTCGCCATTTGTAATGATGTGGTGGTGGTGCCCACCTATGGCTCCCCGCACGATGAAGACGCTGTGGCCGCAATCGGCTCTCTGTTTCCCGAACGCAGTGCTGTGGGGCTGCGCGCCGATGCCGTGCTGACGGGCGGCGGCAGTTTTCACTGTGCCAGCCAGCACGTGCCGCTGGGGAATAGGCGGCGCAAGGGCGCATCTTAACTATTTGTTAGGGTTTGAAAGCGACAATCAGGCCATGGCCCACGCTATCGCTTACACCCGCAATCTTGCCCCCGATGTGCATGAATATGCACGCGTGGCCGTGGTGAGCTTTTGCGCGCTTGCGCTGATCGCGGCAGGCCAGGCCCTGCCTTTCGCCTGAAGGCGGCTCGGCTCTCCAGCTAATTAGATAAGCACAATTACGGCATCGCTCTTAGGCGAGGAGCCGAAGGCGGAGTTCAGCTTTTCAGATCCGGCGGCGTGGCGGCATCCTTTAGTAGGGCAATGGCGTCATTGAGGCTCATCACCCGCTGCTCTTTCTCGCCCAGCGTGCGCACGGCAACG
Organism: Aurantiacibacter atlanticus; assembly: GCF_001077815.2. Classification (GTDB taxonomy): domain Bacteria; phylum Pseudomonadota; class Alphaproteobacteria; order Sphingomonadales; family Sphingomonadaceae; genus Alteraurantiacibacter; species Alteraurantiacibacter atlanticus. The sequence goes on from NZ_CP011310.1 coordinate 315,546, forward strand.
GTGCCCTCCTCAGCCTCGCGCATACCCACCACCAGAAGGTGCGGCACTTTCGCCAAAGAATGTTCACGCACCTTGTAGTTGATCTTTTCGTTGCGGAAGTCGCTTTCGACGCGAATGCCCGCGGCTTCCAGCTTGGCGACCGCTTCTTTCCCGTACTCATCCGCATCGGATACGATGGTGGCGACAACCGCCTGCACCGGCGCAAGCCACACCGGTAGTCGACCAGCGAAGTGTTCGATCAAGATGCCGATGAAGCGCTCATAGCTGCCGAAAATGGCGCGATGGAGCATGACCGGGCGATGACGTTCGCCATCCTCCCCGACATAATTTGCATCGAGCCTTTCGGGCAGCACGCGATCTCCCTGAATGGTGCCGACCTGCCATGTGCGGCCAATCGCATCGGTCAGATGCCATTCCAGCTTGGGAGCATAAAAAGCACCTTCGCCGGGAAGTTCCTCCCATCCGTATTCCTCATTCGCCATGCCCGCTTCTGCCACGGCATCGCGCAATTCCTGCTCAGCCTTGTCCCAATCTGCATCCGAACCGAAACGCTGGCCAGGGCGCAGGGCCAGCTTGACGTGATAGGAAAATCCGAAGTCCTGATAGACCTCGTCGGCCAGCCGGCAGAACGCACGCACTTCTTCGACCACCTGTTCCTCGGTGCAGAAAATATGCGCATCATCTTGCGTAAACTGGCGCACGCGCATCAGGCCATGCAGCGCGCCATGCGGTTCGTTCCGATGACAGCAGCCCATCTCGCCCAGCCGGATCGGCAATTCACGATAGCTGGTGATGCCCTGCTTGAAGACCAGCACATGGGCCGGGCAGTTCATCGGCTTGATTGCCATCCACTGCGCATCGGCGGCAATCTTCGGCGTGGCTGCTGCACCGTCTTCATCCACCTCGGGCACGATATCGGGCACGGCAAACATGTTTTCGGCATATTTGCCCCAATGGCCGGATTGCTCCCACTGGCGCACATCCATCACCTGCGGAGTCTTGATTTCCTGATAGCCCGCGCCATCCATTTTGCGGCGCATATAGGCTTCAAGCTCGCGCCAGATGCGATAGCCCTTGGGGTGCCAGAAAACGCTGCCATGCGCCTCTTCCTGAAGATGGAACAAATCCATTTCGCGGCCCAGCTTGCGATGATCGCGCTTGCCCGCTTCTTCCAGCCGCATGAGATGCGCGTTCAACTGCTTTTTGTTAAGCCAGCCGGTGCCATAAATGCGCGTCAGCTGCGCATTTGCCTGATCGCCGCGCCAATAGGCACCTGCAACGCGCATCAGCTTGAAGGCTTCGGGATCGAGCTTGCCGGTGCTGGCAAGATGCGGGCCACGGCACATATCGAGCCAGTCCCCGCCGCTGCGATAAACCGTCAGTTCCTCGCCCTCGGGCAATTCCTGCGCCCATTCGGCCTTGAAGGTTTCGCCCTCGGCCACCCATTTGTCGATCAGTTGCTGGCGGGTCCACACCTCGCGCGTCAGCGGCTTGTCCGCCTTGATGATCTCGCGCATCTTTTCCTCGATCGCGGGCAAGTCGTCGACCGAGAAAGGGTCGCGCGTGTCGGGCGCCTTCACATCGTAATAGAAGCCGTCATCGGTGGCAGGGCCAAAGGTGATCTGGGTGCCGGGCCACAAGGCCTGCACCGCCTCTGCCAGGACATGCGCGAAATCGTGACGGGCAAGTTCCAGCGCCTCTGCCTCGTCCCGCGATGTGATGAGCGCCAGTTCCGCATCGCCATCGAAAGGGCGGTTTATGTCGCGGACTTCGCCGTTCACGCGCGCGGCGATGGCGGCCTTGGCAAGCCCGGGTCCAATCGCGGCGGCAACGTCGCCGGGTGTGCTTCCCGCTTCCATTTCGCGCACGGAACCATCGGGCAGGCTGATTTTGAGCAATTCGGTCATGCCATGCCACCTAGTCAGTCCGAAGGCGCGCGCCAAGAGTGCATTCGCCCTTGTGACTGCTGATTTGCAGCCCATACTTTAGTGTGATGATCGAAACACAGTTCCATCCATTGCCCGATGGCAGGCAGATTGCCTTTCGGCACACTCCCCCAAAAGCATCAGGCACCGGCTCTGCAGTGGTTTTCCTCCCGGGCTATATGTCCGACATGGCGGGCAGCAAGGCGACGGCAATTTTCGATCTTTGCGCAGCAACGGGCCGTGAATGTCTGTTGCTCGATTATTCGGGATGCGGGGAAAGCAGGGGTGATTTTGCAGACGGTTCGCTATCGCGCTGGCAAGAGGAGGTCTGTGCCCTCATTGATGCGCATGTCGAATGCGACAGGATCGTTGTGGCGGGGTCTTCGATGGGCGGCTGGCTGATGCTGCTGGTGGGACTGCAGCTGGGCGCGCGGCTTGCTGGCCTTGTCGGCATTGCCAGTGCGCCTGATTTCTCGGACTGGGGCTTCTCCGCAGAGCAGAAGGCCCAGCTGAAGAGCGGGCAGACCATCTATAAAGACAATCCCTATGGCTACGATCCTACGCCGACACATTCGCTATTCTGGAACGACGCGGCAAAGCATGAGCTTCTGGATGCGCCAATCGCGCTCAATTGTCCGGTGCGCCTGCTGCACGGGCAGGTTGATACAGATGTGGCGCCCGATACCTCGCTCCGCCTTGCCGCAGCGCTTGCCAGCGATGATGTGCAGGTCACCTTGGTAAAGGGCGGTGATCACCGCTTGTCGCGCGATACTGATATCGCGCTATTGTTACGTACATTGGAGATACTTGCATGAGCGCAGTCGATTTTTCGGTTCTCGATCTCGTCCCCGTTCGCGAAGGTGGCGATGTGGCGCAGGCCATTGCCGATGCGGGCAGGCTGGCGCAGGCAGCGGAAAAAGCCGGTTACAAGCGGTTCTGGGTAGCAGAACATCATGGCAGCGAAGGAATAGCGGGCGGCGCAACATCGGTCGTGCTCGCGCATATCGGCCATCTGACTGAAACCATCCGCATCGGCGCGGGCGGGATCATGCTGCCCAATCACAATCCCTTCGTGATCGCCGAACAATTCGGCGCGCTCGATGCCATGTTCGCCGGCCGCGTCGATCTGGGACTGGGACGCGCGCCTGGCTCCGCGCCTGTCATCGGACAGTTCCTGCGCAAGGATTTGCGCGCCGCTTCGGAATATTTCCCGCAGGATGTTGCCGAATTGCGCGCGCTTTTTGCAGGCGATCCGCAATTGCCCATCGCCGCGACACCGGGGCGCGGGGCGAAGGTGCAGATGTGGGTGCTTGGCTCCAGCCTGTTCGGCGCGCAGCTCGCCGCGCAATTTGGCCTGCCTTATGCCTTCGCCAGCCACTTTGCCCCCCAGCAGCTGGACGAGGCGCTGGCGACCTATCGTTCGCAATTTCGCCCGTCGGAAAGTCTGGACAAGCCCCATGTCATGGCCGCGATGAGCGTCCTGTGCGCCCAGACCGATGCCGAAGCGCATTTGCTGGCCAGTTCACAGGACCAGTCGTTCGTGCAGTTGATGAGCGGCGATCCCGGCAAATTGCCACCGCCAGTCGAGGGCTATCGCGACATGCTTCCTGACAAGGTGCGCGTCATGCTTGAACGCAGGGACGAAGCGCGCGCCGTTGGTTCTCCTGCCACTGTGCGCGACCGGGTCAGAAGCTTTATTACGCGGACACAGGCTGACGAGATAATCGTTGCAGGCCCCACATTTGACCCCGCCGCACGCGAGGCATCTCTGGCCCTCACCATGGATGCGCTGAACGGCTGAAAATCACGCAGGGAATTTGGTTTCTGCTGAAACATTTCCCGTGCATCGCACGACCCTCGGAGATAGAGCCGCACGGGAACTTCAGCTAGGCCACCGGGTAGGTCTATCGAGTCGATGCGTCGATGATCCAAGGAGAGATGCCAGCAATGTCCAGCACGAAGAGCGCCAGCGAAGCCAAAGCCACCCTTGCCAAAAAGGAACGCGCCTTCGCCAAGACGCTGGCCACGCGGATTAGCGATTCAATTCTGCCGGGCGAATTCTCGCTTGAAGGGAAGCAGCTGGAGGATGCCACCGCCTTCGTCATAGAAACCGCGCGGGAGCGCAAGGAGGGCCAGCCATCCATTTCCGTGCGTTCTGCCACCGATGGGCGGCGCTTCATGCGCATTGCGATCATCAATAAGGATATGCCGTTCCTGGTCGATTCGATCGGCGCTGTCATGGCCGCGCACGGGCTTTCGATAGATGTCCTGGTCCATCCGATCATTCCGGTGCGCCGCAAGGATGAAAAGCTGGAAGACGTGCCTGAAGGCGATGGCACTGGAGAAAAGAAGGAAAGCTGGGTCTATCTCGAGACCGAGCGGATCGACGCCAAGGAAAGGCGCGCCCTGGAAGCGGAATTGCGTGCATCCATCATAGATGTCCGGGCCGCTGTCTCCGACTGGCCGCAAATGCACGACATGATGGATGCCGATGCGGATCGCCTTTCGGATGCTGAAGGCGCCGCTCTGCTGCGCTGGCTATCGGGCGGGATGTTGACCCAATTGGGCCACATCACCCGCAATCGCGATGGCAAGGAAACTGACAAACTGGGCATCTGTCGCCGCTCGACACCTGATGTTCTTGCTGAAAATGCCTATGCCAAGGCGTTTGCCTGGTTTGATGGAGAGAATGGCGCGCCTGGCCGCGCCCCGCTGATCATCAAGGCCAACCGCCTGTCCAAGGTGCACCGCCGCGTACCGCTCGACCTGTTCGTGGTGCCGGTTTTGGAAAAGGGCCGCGTAGAGGCGATCTCGATCCATGCGGGCATCTGGACAAGCGCCGCGCTCGTCGCGTCGCCTGACAGCGTACCGGTTCTACGCCAACAGCTCAAGGCCATCATGGAACGGCTCGATTTCGATACTGGCAGCCATGATTACAAGGCGCTTGTCCATGCATTGACGGCGCTTCCACACGATCTCATCATCAGTTTTTCGGACGATGACATCACCCGCGTTGCCACCGCGATGATGACTTTGGCTGATCGCCCTCGTCCGCGCGCAACATTGGTCACTGCGCCCCTCGGCCGCCATGTGTTCGGCTTTGTGTGGCTGCCGCGCGACATGCTTTCTACCAGTGTCCGCTTGCAGGTGCAGGACTTGCTCGAACGCGAAAGCGGGGCGACCACGCTCGACTGGAGCATGATGGTCGAAGGCGGCAATCTTGCATTGCTGCGGTATGTGATGGACTTCCGCACAAAGCACGGCGCGCCCGATACTGAAGCGATCGACAAGGCTTTGCAGCAAATGCTGCGCGGCTGGAACGATGCCGTTGAAGAAGCGCTGGCCGCCAGCGAGGAACCCAATAGGGCCGCCGCGCTTGCCGCCCGCTATGCCGAGAGCTTCCCCTCCTTTTACCGCGCCACCTATGGCGCAGGCGAAGCGGCGAAGGATATCGTCCGCTTGCGCCAGCTTGCTACCCATGCCGAAGAAAGCGGGCAGGGCCGCGATGCAAGGCTATACCGCAAGGATGAGGATGGCGAAGACCGGCTGCGACTAAAGATTTACCAGCACAATGGCTCATTGCCATTGTCCGATGCTGTGCCTGCTCTGGAAAACTTCGGCTTTCGCGTTCTTTCCGAAGTTCCCAGCGAATTGAGCGGTGATGACACCGGCACGATCCACGATTTCGTGCTTGCCCTGCCTGCGGGCATGGAAGCGGGCACCGTGCTGGAGCGCGCGCCGACTATCGAGCATGCCGTGACCTGTGTGCTCAATGAAAAGGCAGAGGACGACGTGTTCAATCGCCTTGTCATCTCCGCTGCGCTGGACGGGCAGGAATCCAATTGGCTGCGCGCTTTTTATCGCTATCTGCGCCAGTCTAACGTCGCCTTTACAATCTATACGGTGGTCGATGCACTGGCGGGTGCGGAAAATGTCACGCGCGGCCTGATAAACCTGTTCCGCACCATGCATGATCCGGCTTTCAAGAATGATCGCGCAAAGGCTCGTGCCAAGGTGGAAGACGATATCCGCGCTGGCCTGGCCGAAGTCATGGCGATCAATGATGATCGGCTGCTGCGCCGTTATTGGGCGGTCATCAGCGCTGTCTTGCGCACCAATGCCTTTGCTCCTGCGGCAGATGAGGCGCTGGCCTTCAAACTTGATAGCTCGCTTGTCCCCGGCCTGCCAAAGCCCGTGCCATGGCGCGAGATTTTCGTATATTCGAACCGCGTCGAAGGCGTGCACCTGCGTGCGGGGCCAGTGGCGCGCGGCGGCCTGCGCTGGTCCGACCGGCGCGATGATTATCGCACCGAGATTCTCGGCCTGATGAAGGCTCAGAAGGTGAAAAATGCTGTCATCGTGCCGACCGGTGCAAAAGGCGGTTTCTACCCCAAGCAATTGCCCAGTCCGGCGCTTGACCGCGATGGCTGGTTTGCTGAAGGCAAGGCCAGCTACACTCTGTTCATCCGCAGTCTCCTGTCCATTACCGACAACATCGTTGACGAAAAAGTTGTCCACCCTGCAGACGTGGTGATCCACGATGGCGAAGACCCCTATTTCGTTGTTGCGGCAGACAAGGGCACGGCGACGTTCTCCGACACGGCAAATGCCATCGCGATGGAGCAGGATTTCTGGCTGGGCGATGCCTTCGCCAGCGGCGGCTCCAATGGCTATGATCACAAGGCCATGGGCATTACCGCGCGCGGCGCTTGGATTTCCGTGCAGCGCCACTTCCTCGAAATGGGCGTCGATGTGCAGGTCGATCCCATTCGTGTGGTTGGTTGCGGCGATATGTCGGGTGACGTGTTCGGCAATGGCATGTTGCTCAGCAAGTCGATCAAGCTGATTGCCGCCTTTGATCACCGTCACATCTTCATCGATCCCGACCCAGATGCGGCTGTCAGCTGGAAAGAGCGTAAGCGCCTGTTTGAACTGAAACGATCAAACTGGGCCGAATACAAGGAAGATCTGCTGTCGAAAGGCGGCGGCATCTATCCGCGCACGCTCAAGCGGGTTGAGCTTTCGGCAGAAGCAATCAAGGCGCTCGATATTCCGGCAGAGGATATGAAAGACGGTGCGCTTGATCCTGAAACGCTGATCCACCGCATCCTGAAAAGCCCGGCTGATCTCATCTGGTTCGGCGGGATCGGCACCTACATCAAGGCCAGCCATGAAAGTCACGCAGATGTTGGCGATCCGGTCAATGATGGCCTGCGTGTCGATGCGGAAAATCTGTGTGCCAAGGTCATTGGCGAAGGTGCAAATCTGGGTGCAACGCAGGCAGGACGGATCGAATTTTCGCTGCATGGCGGGCGGATCAACACCGATTTCATCGACAATTCTGCAGGCGTGGACTGTTCCGATAATGAAGTGAATATCAAGATCGCCCTGACCGCGGCACGGCGCGCGGGACGACTTTCTGAAGAACGCCGCAACGCCATCCTGAAAGACATGACAGAAGAAGTCGCCGGGCTTGTCCTCGAAGACAACCGGCTTCAGGCGCTGGCGCTCTCTATTGCCGAAAAGGGCGGCAGCCGGGCAATCGGGGCACAGGCGCGTGTCATCGAAATGCTCGAGGAACATGGCGGCCTTGACCGCCGCAACGAAGGGCTAGGCGATGCAGAGGCATTGGCGCGCCGCGCTGGCGATGAACAGGGCCTCACCCGGCCTGAGCTCGCGGTCCTGCTGTCGCATTCCAAGCTTGTCCTGCAGGATGCCGTAGAAGGCAGCGCACTTGCGGCCGATGATGCGTCAGACCCGCTGGTTCTGGGCGATTTCCCGCCGCAGATGCAGGAACAATTTACCCGGCAGGTGCTCGATCACCGCTTGCGCAATGAAATTGTCGGTACGGTTGTAGCCAACAAGCTAGTCAATCGCATGGGTATGATACACCCCTTCGAACTTGCCGAAGAAGAAGGTGCCGGGCTTGACGCCATTGGCGCGGCATTCGTGGGTGCCAGCGCCCTGCTTGGCATGGATCGGGTGTGGGAAATGCTCGACACTGCCAAGATGCCGGAAACAGCGCGGCTCATGCTGTTCGATCAGGCGGCATTGGCGCTACGCGGACATATGGCTGATCTACTGCGCGCGGGAACGGGCGATTTGTCTCCCTCGCAACTTGCGACAGAGATCGGCGGCATGGTCAATGAACTGGTCGACAAAGCCGATAACCTGCTCGGCCTCGAAGCGCGCAAGCATATCGAAGATATCGCTACGCGCATGGTTGAAAAGGGCGCAACGCAGGAGCCGGCCGATATGGTCGCCCGGTTGTTTGCTGTGGACGGTGCCATTGGCCTGTCTCGCCTTTCCAGCGATACGGGCATTCATCCTGTCGCTCTGGCGCAAGGCTTTATCGAACTGGGTGCGCTTCTGGGCATTGACTGGGCGCAATCGCGCGCTGCAGTGATGAGCCCCGCTGACCCGTGGGAACGGCTGCTCGTCGCCGGACTGGCGCGCGATTTCCAGCAGATGCGGTTTGATTTCCTGCGCAGTCTTGCCAAGCAGCGCGGCAAGAATTCGGGCGATCCGTCTGCCTTGATCGAAGAGTGGGCGGAGGAGCAGGACCATGTCATCGCACAGTTCCGCAGAATGATTACGCGGGCACGCGGCGCTACACCTGTCGCTCCGGCCATGCTGGCGCAAATCGCCAGCCAGGCACGTAATATGCTGCAAGGCTAGACTACCTATCAACCTTGACGCGAGCACTGATTTTGCGCACCGCTCGCGCCATGATTAATCATGATGTTGTCATCGTGGGTTCAGGGCATGGCGGCGCACAGGCGGCTATCGCGCTGCGTCAACACGGCTTCGAGGGTTCGATTCTGATGATAGGCCGCGATCGCGTGCCGCCCTATGAAAAGCCGCCGCTTTCTAAGGAATATCTGGCAGGCGAAAAGCCGTTTGAACGTCTGCTTATCCGGCCAGAGGCATTCTGGGCGGAAAAAAATATCGAGCTGATGCTGGGCGAGGCCGTCACCAAGATCGATCCGGAACAGCGCGAGGTGCATCTCAGTTCGGGCGAGACAATCGGTTATGGTCGGCTGATCTGGGCGGCAGGCGGCGATGCGCGCCGGCTTTCATGCCCCGGTGGCCATCTCGATGGCGTCCACGCCGTGCGTGACAAGCGCGATGTCGACGCACTGCTTGCCGATCTTGATGACGGCGCCCAACGTTTCGTCGTGATCGGCGGCGGCTATATCGGGCTGGAAGCAGCCGCCGTCCTGCGCAAGCTGGGCCGCGATGTCACCTTGGTTGAATCGATGGATCGCGTGCTGAACCGCGTGGCGGGCGAGGAACTTTCGCATTTTTACGAAGAAGAGCACCGCCGTCAGGGCGTCGATCTGCGGTTGGGCGTAGAGGTTGAACGCCTGACAGGTGAAGTCCGCGTCACCGGCGTGGTGCTGAGCGATGGTGAGGAAGTGCCATGCGATGCGGTCGTGGTGGGCATTGGCATCGTGCCTGCCGTCGGCCCGCTAATCGCGGCAGGCGCTGCGGGCGCGAATGGCGTTGATGTTTCTGAAACCTGTCACACCAGCCTTGAGAAGGTCTATGCCATCGGAGACTGCGCGGCGCATGGTAACAGCTATGCCGAAGGAGCGGTCATTCGGGTAGAGAGCGTGCAGAACGCACACGACATGGCCACCACGGTGGCCAAGGGCATCTGCGGCGATTCACAGCCCTATTCTGCCTTTCCGTGGTTCTGGTCCAATCAATATGATCTGCGTCTGCAAACTGCCGGGCTCAATATTGGCTATGATGAGACTGTTTTGCGCGGCGATCCCGCAGAACGCAGCTTTTCCGTTATCTACCTCAAGGAAGGGCGCGTGATCGCGGTGGATGCAGTTAATCGCACCAAGGATTACGTGCAGGGCCGCAAGTTGATCGAGGCGCGATGCGTAGCCGATCCGGCGGATCTGGCCGATACCGAAAAGCAGCTCAAGGAGCTGCGCTGAGGCGTGACAAGGCCCAATCAGCCGCTTCGCTGACAACCGGATCAGGGTCAGATCGCAATTCAGCCACCTGATCCAACAGCGCATTATTGCCGCTATTGCCAGCAGCGATCAGGCAATTGCGCACAAAGCGATTGCGCCCGATCCGTTTTATCGGAGAGCCAGAAAACTTTGCGCGAAATGCCACATCGTCCAGCGCCAGCAATTGCGCAAGTTCAGGCGCAGCCAGTTCTCCTCGCGGGACAAAAGCGAGATGGCGCGCGGCGGTATCGGCAAATTTGTTCCACGGGCACACCGCCAGGCAGTCGTCGCAGCCATAGATGCGATTGCCGATAGCAGAGCGAAATTCCTCGGGTATCGGCCCCTTGTGCTCAATGGTGAGGTAGGAAATGCAACGCCGTGCATCCAATTGGTAAGGCTGCGGAAAGGCATTGGTCGGGCAGGCATCCTGGCACGCCCTGCATGATCCGCACAGATCGGCATGGTCGCCATCTGGCGTCAGCTCTATCGTGGTATAGATCGCGCCGAGAAACAGCCAGCTGCCATGCTCTCTGCTGACAAGATTGGTGTGCTTGCCCTGCCAACCCAGCCCGGCGGCTTCACCCAGCGGCTTTTCCATGACAGGCGCTGTATCGACAAACACCTTGAGCTGCGTTTCCGGCACTTCTTCACACAGCCAGCGCGCCAGCGCCTTCAGCGCCTTTTTCAGCACATCATGGTAATCGCGGCCCTGCGCATAGACCGAAATTCGCGCCTTTTCCGCATCGCCTTCCAGCGCCAGCGGATCAATTTCGGGCGCGTAAGACATGCCAAGCGCGATTACGCTTTTCGCGGCGGGCCACATGCTCTGGGGCCCCTGCCTTACATCGGCGCGGTCTTCCATCCAGCCCATCGCGCCGTGAAACCCGCTGTCGAGCCATGCGTGCAACCGTTCTGCGCGCAGCGGGTCATCCGCGGCAGGCGCGATTCCCACAGAGGCGAAGCCCAGTTCACGCGCCTTATTGCGCAAACGTGTTTCGAAGCGATGTTCAATCAAGCGCGTATCGGCCATGTTAACCATATTGCGGGAGTGTCCCGTTCATTCGTCTCGTCTAGCGGCTAAGGTATGAATATGGCGACCCCTATCACCGATTCAGGCTCTGTGCCGGATATCGCAACTTCGCGCCCTCTTGCGATTGAGGCGCGCGGTCTTGTCAAACGCTTTAACAGCACGCTGGCGGTCGACGGCGTCGATATCTCCATTCCCGAAGGCGCGATCTACGGCATCCTCGGCCCAAATGGCGCAGGCAAGACCACGACCTTGCGCATGCTGCTCGGTATTATTGATCCCGATGAAGGGTCGCGGCGTGTGCTGGGGGCGGATAATCCGCAGGATGTTGCGCGGCGGATCGGCTATCTACCTGAAGAGCGCGGACTTTATCCTTCGATGAAATGTTATGAGGCCATCGCTTTCATGGGCGCATTGCGCGGTGTGCCGCTGCCAGAGGGGCGCAAGCGGGGAAAAAGGCTGCTGGAAGACCACGGGCTTGGCCATGCCGTCGACAAGCAGATCCGCCAGCTTTCGAAGGGCATGGCGCAGACGGTGCAATTGCTTGGCACATTGGTGCATGATCCTGCGCTGGTGGTGTTTGACGAACCTTTCAGCGGCCTCGATGCGATCAATCAGGGCAAGCTGGAAGTGCTGATACGCGGCCTTGCAGACAAGGGCACGACGGTGATCTTCTCTACCCATGTGATCGCCCATGCAGAACGATTGTGCGAAGGCATTGCCATTATCGCCGGGGGCAAGGTTCCATTTGCGGGCAAGGTGGATGAAGCGCGCGATCGCATCCCCGCACAGGTTCGGCTGGAAACGCGAAATTCGGACGGACCGTGGAGCGCGGCGCTGCCAGCAGAAACAAGGCGGGTGGGCGATTTCTGGAATTTCCCCCTGCCCGAAAGCGGGGTCGAACCGCTGCTTAAAGCGCTGATCGAAGGAGACGCGGGCATCCAGTCACTCAGCATTGAACGGGCAGGCCTGCACGATGCTTTCGTGGCCATAGCCGGCGAGGCTGCGGCACGCGACATGGTCATGCAGGATGCAGGAGGCGAAGCATGAGCGACGACAATGCCATCAGGAACGGCGGCCGTTTGTCGCTATGGCGCGCCGCCTATGTCATTGCGCGGCGTGATTTTACTGCAGTCCTGTTCAGCCGAGCATTCATATTCTTTCTGCTGGGGCCGCTGTTCCCCGCCATCGTCATGGGGCTGGCAGGCGGGGTTGGCGCGCAAGTGCAGAGCGAAGCAGGCGTGGCCGATGTAGGTATCGCCATGCAAGCAGACGATCTTGATGCAATGCTGGCGGCGCGCGATGAACTGGCGATGCAATTGCCCGGTGCCATACCGCCCATGGTAGCCGTGGCCTATCTGCAACCGGGCGAAACATATGATGCGCGCGGCGTACTGGAAGATGGCGAAGGAAGTCTAGCAGGGGTGATCACAGGCACGCTTGACGCGCCGGTGCTGACCGCGACGGAGGGGCGCGTTATGCGCTGGCGGGGCACGGTCGGCATGGTCGCCGCGCATGCTGCCGAAGGAAATGCACTTGCCTATCCGCCGGTCGGCACATCCATAGTCGGCACCAGCGGGGCGGCAGAGAATTCGGGCCGCTTGCGCACTGCGCAAGGCGGGCAGGTTTTATTGTTTCTTCTCATCATGCTGCTGGCCAGCATGGTGCTGTCAAATCTGGTGGAGGAAAAGGGCAATAAGATCATCGAAGTGCTGGCCGCCGCAATTCCCATGGATGCAGTGTTTCTGGGCAAATTATTTGCCATGCTAGGCGTGTCGGTCGTGGGTATTGCGGTGTGGGGCTCAACAGGGGCGGCAATCCTTTATGCAGGCGGCATGTCGCTGTCCGATCTTGCCAATCCGGGTGTCGGATGGCCGATGTTCTTCCTCCTCTTCGCGCTCTATTTCGCCATGGGGTATCTGTTGCTAGGCTCCATCTTTCTTGCGGTCGGATCGCTCGCCACGACGGTGCGAGAGGTCCAGACGCTGTCTATGCCGGCCACCATGTTCCAGATCCTCGTGTTCTTTTTTGCCAGCCTCGCTGTAACCGACAGGGGGGGCATGATCGAATTAACGGCCATGGCATTCCCGCTGAGTTCGCCTTTCACCATGGTGGCCCGGGCGGCAGCGGAGGAATCGCTATGGCCGCACCTGCTGGCGCTGGGCTGGCAGGCATTGTGGGTCGCGATTTTCGTACGCGCCGGAGCATCGCTGTTCCGCAGGCGGGTGATGAAATCAGGCCCGCGCGCGGCCACAAGGCGTGGACCCGTCAAGGCTTTGCTGGGGATGTTCAGGAACCGTTCGCCCCAGCAAAGCTAAGATCATGACCATGCAGAATATATCGATCGATCGCCGTGCAATTCTCGCCTGGCTGGGTGCGGGCGTCTCTGTTCCCGTGCTGGCCGCATGCGGCGGTGAAGAAGCCCGTGCGCAGCAGAATTTTCTTATCACCCTGTCAGACGCGCAATGGCGCCAGCGACTGACCGCGCAGGAATTCCGTGTGCTGCGCGAAGCAGGCACAGAACGCCCCTTCAGTTCACCCCTCGATGATGAAAGCCGCCGCGGCACCTTTGTCTGCGCGGGCTGCAACAATGCGCTGTATTCCAGCCGACACAAATTCGACAGCGGCACTGGCTGGCCAAGCTTCTGGCGGGCGGAAACTGGCCGCGCGGTGGGTTATTCAACCGATCGTCTGCTCGGCTATAGCCGACAGGAAGTGCATTGCGCCGATTGTGGCGGCCATTTGGGCCATGTCTTCAATGATGGTCCGCGTCCGACAGGCAAGCGGCATTGCATCAATGGCGTGGCGATGAATTTCCGCGCCGCTTAACGCGTCCGGTAGACCCGCAAGACACCATTATCGAACCCGGCAACCGGGGTGAGCCACGCGGGCACTTTCCCATCCGCCAGCGTGTTGGCGAAATTTTCCGGTGTGGCAGTGCGGTATAGTGCGAAGTCGACGGCAGACTGGCAGGCAATCACGTAATCGGGTCGATATGTGTCAATGATCGCGCGCGCGTCCTGATCGGTGCCGGTATAGGCCGCGATGATATCCACCATGGGCTGCTGGTTGCGGTGGTAGCTTGCCGCGATCACCGTATGGCCCGTCTTGCCCAATATTTCAGGTGCGGCATCCATCGTCACCAGCAGCAAGCCCGGCTCCAGCCGGTCTAGCTGTGCGTAATCGCATGGTTCTTCGGCCATGGGCGCCGCAGCGCCACGCGCCATCGTCGGAGTGGGGAATAGCGGGTCGAGCGGCTTGCCCAGCGCGCTCGCAAACGTCGGCGTTGCCAGCATGAAGCAGCACAGCGTCGCCAGCGCGCGCGGGGCCGCGCTGGGAATTGCGCGCGTCCTTGGCAGTAGGAGCGCCAGCATAACCGCGGCAAAAGGAATGGTGAGCAATTGCGCAATCAGGCCAGCGCGCAGAAGCAGGAGCGAATAGGCCCATGCCGCCAATGTGAAAAGAAACAGCAGCAGCCAGGGCATGCCTGCGCCATCGGAAAAACCTCCGCCACGCCCGGCAAGCCAGTAACCGCCGATAATCGGCACCAGGGTCCAGATCAGCATGGCTGCGACCGATACCGGCTGTTCCCAGAACGGCAGGCCTTCGGCAATATAGCCATGCCACCAAGCGGCAAGCGCCGGATCGAGCTGCGCCATCGGATTGACAGCGCATGGCCCCAGCACAACCAGGGCAAGTGGAACGCTGGCGAGCGGGATCAGCGCCAGCCCTGCCAGCCGTCCGGCCGCATTCTGCTGAAATGGCAGGAAAGGCACGATACCCGCCACCAATGTAGCGATACCGAATGTGGCAATGTGGCCGGGACGAAGGATATCGCAAAAGGGGCCGAACAATTCAGCATTGGGCCGCGTGGCAAGCGAAAGAAAAGCCGCTGACACGGTGAGCGAAAGCAGGAACCATGGCAGCAAACGCTGCTCCTCTACCAGGTAACGCAGCGCATAAAGGCCAGCCAGAACCGCCACCAGCACCAGACCTTCAAGCGAAATCACAACCCATGCCGCGGCGAAAAAACCCGCTGCGACAGCGGCCCAGACGCGCGGAGACAGCAGCAGTGCAGCACAGATCACTCCCAGCACTGCCTGGGGGACATGATGGTCGATGCTCAACGGGGCATAGCTGCCCGGCAAGAGCGGGAATAGCGGCAGCAGAATCAGGCCAAAGCCATAGGCCACGCGCGAAAAGCCCAGCCGCAACATGATCGAGCGCAACGCAAACATTACGGGGAGCAGCCACACAAGCGGCACCACGGCCATGCCCCAATCTTCCCCCAGCACAGCAATAGCGAGCGCAAGCGGGAGATCGACAAGGCGCGACCAGTGCATGGAGAAGCCAGCGGGCGGATTCATCCGGTATTGGGTGACATCCCACCAGCTCTGCCCGTCCATCCATGCCCTCACCTGTAACAGGCGAGTCCATTCGTCAGGACCAGGAACGTCCCAGCCGAGCAGGGGCAATAATGCGAGGTGCACAGCGCCATAAAGCGCCCAGATAGCCAGTACGACCCACGCCGAGCGCACAAATTCGCCGCCCAGATCTTCGCCCCGTCTTGCCATCGGGTGCAGTCCCTAGCGGAAAACCACGCGGCTGCGCAGTCGCCAGATTACGAAAAAGCTTACCGCGATCGCCACCAGCTTTGCAGCACGCGGATCGATCCCGCCGGTGTCGCCTGCCCAGACAATGGCCGTGGTCAGCGCAAGGCCGATCAGCGCAGAGCCCACAAACAGCGCCTTTTGCCGCGTGCGGGCGCGACCGGGCTGCGCAACATGTCCGATAAAGACCGCGCGGCTGCTCATCAGCCAATGTGCCAGAATGCCGAGCGAATAGCCGATTGCCGAGGCACCTGCGGGCCATGTGCCAAGCGCCAACAGCGCAAGAAATGCGCCCAGATCCACCGCCAGCGCCCCAACGCTGGCGAACATATAGCGCGTCAGCCTCATGTCGATCAGGCGCAGAAGCGCGGCGGTCATGTCAGGCGGCCTTTCTGCCATCGGCGATTTTGCTGCCATCTATCCGTTCCGGCACATCACGCATGGAATTGAGCGCGGCTGCCTGATCCTCTGTCACTTGCTGGCGGCCTTCGGGCAGCGCCTTATACGCACCTTCATCTCCGGCCTCGTGATATTCGGCGTCTTCATTCACGCACCACGTGTCATAGATCCGTTCGCCAGCGATGATATTTTCCACCGTCAGCATGGCCGTCATCATCGCATGGTCTTGGTTGTTGTAACGATGCATCCCGTTGCGCCCGACGAGGTGCAGTGTGGGGAAACGTTCCTCCAGTTCGCTGCGCATGGCATCGACATTGGCGGCATAATCCTCGTCATAGACCGGGTAGGCCTTTTCCTGCCGGACCACTGCGCCGCCGATCACCTTTTCTGGCGACACCAGTCCGAGGATGTCCATTTCGCGCTTTGCCAGTTCGACAAGGTCGGCATCGTCCATTGACCACAGCCCGTCCCCTTCGAAGCAGAAATATTCAAGACCGACGCAGGCGACATTCTCGTCCGGCACCATTTCAGGCGACCAGCTGCGGAAGTTCTGGACCCGGCCTACCTTCACCTTCGAATCGTGAATATAGATCCAGTTGTCGGGGAAAAGATCCTCCGAACGGATCATCAAAGCCACTGTCAGGAAATCGCGATATTTGAGATTGTTCGCTTCCAGCGTTGTGTCGGGCAGTGGGTGCAGACGCGCTGCCAGTTGGCGCATCGGAGCGGAACTGATTGCATGGGCGGCCTTCACCACGACATCGCCATCGGGGCCCGAGGCGGTCATGCGCCAGCCGTTCTCGCCATCGGCAGCGAGCTGTTTGAGTTCGTGCCCCATGATGGTCCGGCCTTTGCCGGTGGCGACAATCTTGTCGCGCGCGGCATCCCACATCATGCCCGGTCCAAGGCGCGGATATCGGAAGGTTTCGAGCAGGGTTTTCGCCTGCTTACCCGATCCGTCATTCAACTTGTTAAGGCCGAGCGAGCGTTTCAGGCCATCGACCACTGCGCTCCACAGGGACAGGCCCTTGATCCGCTGGGCGGCCCAATCGGCGCTCATTTCATTGCAGGGCATTCCCCACACCTTCTCGGTATATGTCTTGAAAAAGATCGAATAGAGCCGCTTGCCAAATTGGTTGCTGGTCCAGTCCTCGAAGCTCTTTATCTCCCGTGCGGGAAATAGCTTGGCCTTGGCGTAACTCACCATGCACATGGCCGAGCGCAACAGGCCAAGGTTCCACAGGGCTTCGAAAGCGCGCAACGGATAGGAGTAGAATTTGCCCTCGTAATAGATGCGGCTCATGCGCGGGCGCTGAATGAAATCGTCGGGCAGAATCTCGTTCCACAGATCGACGACTTGCTGGCTTTTGGAAAAGAAGCGGTGCCCGCCGATGTCGAAGCGATAGCCTTCGTGTTCGACCGTGCGGCTGATGCCGCCGACATAGGTCGCATCTTTTTCGATAATGGCGACGGTCTTCCCCGCCTTGGTCAGCAGATAGCCTGCGGTCAATCCAGCCGGACCGGCACCGATAATCGCAACATCAACCTGGATTTCACCTGCGTCCGCCGCGCCGTGAAAAGTCTTGCCATTGTCGTGGCCATTATCGTGCATGAAAGCCCCCGGTTATCTTCCTGACCGGGAGTGAAGGAAATTGGTTATGAGGTAGTTAACAAGGGGTCGCGCGCGAGTGATCTGGCAGCTTGCGATTGCCTCTGCAATCGGGAAACGATGCTGGCGAGTTCGCCATATTGGAAAGTTTCCTCGAACACGAGACCACAGGCACCATTGCCCCGCCAGCGCACTTTGGCAGATGTGTTACGCATGCCATCAGCCATCAGTCGCACACGTTGATCTATCGCGAAGCTGCTGGAACATGCGACCTTGGCGCCTTGCTGGGAAATATCCTGGATGGTCGCATATTCCGCCCTGCCCTGAATTTCGACCTGCGCCGGTGCAGTCAGATTGATGCGCACCGGTCGCTTGTCGAAGCGGCTGGGGCATTCGATTATCTTGCGGATATCGGCACTATGGGCAAAACGAAAGCCGGCGCGGTCGGCATCCTGCCACACCATTTCTACATCGTAGCGGTCACCATTCTGCAGCTCTATGCTCATCTGCCGACCGGAAGGCAGCGGATGAAATATGCGCGCAGAAATGCCCGTTTCCGAAGCATCACGGATGACGCACAGGAATTCCCCCGCCTGCGTCACCAGCTTGGCTGCCCTAATCAGCAACGTATAGCGTGGAGCATTGCGCATTTCCGGTCCATCGACCGAAGTGTGATCTTGTGCCGGGGCAAGATTATTGCCGCATAGCTGGTTTCGCATCATCGACCCTTCTTTCACCGCTTTCATCACCGGACGACCTGGCAAAACAGGCAATCAATTTCTGATGAAACAATGTGATAGGGACAAGGTAATGAAGAATTAACAGCATGCACTTGCGTGGTTTCCGCAAGGTCGCATCAAGGCCACGTTTACAATTGCGCGGGGCTGAGCCTGATTGCTGCGCCCACATGAAGGCTGGTGCGGGCGGTGGGACTCGAACCCACACGTCACATAAGGGACAGGGGATTTTAAGTCCCCGGCGTCTACCATTCCGCCACGCCCGCACATTGCCCGCCCCGCCTAGCGCCGGCATGACCGGTTTGCCAAGTAGGTTTGCCTTCGCAGCGACTTTTACGCGCAGACGTGATTTGCCAGGCCGCAAATTTGCGGTGGCGTAGATATGGAGGTGCCGACCAGAGCCTGCCTTGCGGCAGCGCCTGCGGCATCAACATGAATACTGATTTGCTTAATCTGTGTTCAAACGCTCTCGCATTTCCTTGCCCGGCTTGAAATAGGGCACGCGCTTTGCAGGAACATCGACAGCCTCACCTGTGCGCGGATTGCGTCCGGTGCGCGCATCCCTTTGACGGGTTGAGAACGTGCCAAAGCCACGCAATTCGACACGTCCGCCTTCGGCGAGACGCCTGCTGATTTCATCAAAGAAAATGTCGACCATTTGTTCGACCTCTTCAGGCCGAAGCTCAGGATTATCAGTCGCCAGTGCCTGCAGAAGTTCGGATCTGATCATATAATTTCCCGACCGGGTTATGGGCGCGACCCGCATGACCTCAATCGCCAGATCATCATGACCGGAGACCGATTGCGTTGCAGACTGGCAGAGAGTGCCAACGCGCGCAATGGGGCCAATGATTTTTCACGATATTTTTGACAGTTTATTACAAGATTTCCGCTTCTGCAGTAAAATTCAGGCTTCTTCAGCAAGATCAGCAAGCTTCAGGCCCAACCGGCCCATCCGTTCACGAATGGCGGGCCACTCCTCACGGAGGAAATTTTCGCGCTCGCTATGACGCAATTTTGAAGCCGCGCCGTCGCGTACGAACATCCCGACCCCGCGCTGCACGCGGATCAGCCCATCGACCTGGAACTGCTGATAAGCCTTGGCCACCGTCAGCGGATTGGCCCCCTGATCGGCTGCAAATGCCCTGACCGACGGCAGCATTTCTCCCTCGGCATAGCGTCCGTCAATGATGGCGGCGGCGATCTGTTCGCGCAAGCGCAGGTAGACGGGACGGGAATCTGTCATGGCAGGTGCTTCAGTGCCATAATACAGCGCGGCAGGTCAAGCGCACCATCTTCGCAGGAAATGAGCAAAAAAGCGGTTTCAAGCGCAACTTCGTAGCTTCACAAGCGCGCAAAAGCCGTTAGGGTGCCCGCTTTTACGGGAAAGCCGCGCCTATTAGAGCGTGATGACGAATTTCTGAGGGATTGCATTTATATGGTCGAAGGCCTCTTTTTCACATTCGGTTCCGGGTTCGAGATGTGGACCTTCCGCTTCGCCGTCATCGCACTGGTCAGCTTTCTTATAAGCGGGCTTGTCCTGATAACCCGTCCGCAAGAAGAAGTTATCGGCCACCCCAAGGGCCTGTTCCTCCTCTTCATGGCCGAAATGTGGGAGCGCTTCTCCTACTACGGCATGCGCGCCTTGCTGATTTTCTACCTGGTCCAGCATTGGCTGTTTTCGGATAGCGAGGCGTCGATCATTTATGGTGCCTATACGGCACTGGTCTATATTACGCCCGTTGTCGGCGGCTATCTGGCTGACCGTTACCTCGGCCAGCGCAAGGCAGTGTTGTTCGGCGCGGTCCTGTTGACCTTCGGTCACTTCTTCATGGCGTTCGAAGGCGATGCGTCGCTTGGCCAGGACAACCCGATGATCAATGTGTTCTGGCTTGCTCTGGCGCTCATCATCGTGGGTTCGGGCTTCCTGAAGGCCAATATCTCCGTCATCGTCGGACAGCTCTATTCGCGCACCGACATTCGCCGCGACCCGGCCTACACCATTTTTTACATGGGCATTAATGTCGGCGCCGCGACAGCATCGATCATCTGCGGCTATCTCGGACAGACGGTGGGCTGGCAATATGGATTCGGCCTTGCCGGTTTCGGCATGCTGATCGGGCTGGTCTTTTTTGTGATCGGCAAGCCACTGCTCCTCGGCAAGGGCGAATCGCAGCATCCCGAACGGATTGCCGGCGGCAAGGAATACGGGATTTATGGCCTTGGCCTCGCCATGGTGGCGCTGTGCTGGGCCGCGATCCAGTATCAGGAAATGGTCGGCTATATGCTTGGCATCTTTGGTGGCGGACTGGTGCTCTTCGTGCTGTTCACGGCAGTGACCAAACTGGCGCCGGAAGAGCGCAACCGCATCTTCGCTGCCATGTTCCTGATCCTTGTATCGATCGTCTTCTGGGCATTGTTCGAGCAGGCTGGTTCCAGCCTCAACCTCTTCACTGATCGCCATGTTGATACGCAGGGCGTGAACGCATCGATGTTCCAGTCAATCAACGCGATCTATATCGTGCTGCTCGCACCGGTTTTCGCAATGGTTTGGCAAGGCCTGGCCAGAAGAGGTGCAGAACCCAGCACTCCGATGAAATTCGGTCTCGCCGTGATCCAGGTTGGTCTTGGCTTCCTGGTGCTGGTGTGGGGCGCCGAAAGCGTCGGCGTCAGCGTGCCGACACCAGTGATCTTCATCTTCCTCATCTATCTGCTGCACACGACAGGCGAACTTTGCCTTTCGCCCGTGGGCCTCAGTGCGATGAACCGCCTGAGCCCGGCCAACATGGCCTCGCTCATCATGGGCACATGGTTCTTCGCATCGGCTGCCGGTAACTTTGCTGCAGGCCTGATCGCGGCAGCCACCGGTGCAGAGGGCGTGGGCGAAGAAGCGGGCAAACAGATCGTGCTCGGGGTTTATTCCACCGTTGGCTGGTATGCCGTGGCCATTGGCGTAATCGTCATGGTGATCGCCCCATTCGTGAAGAAGCTAATGCATCTTGATACGCTGCAGGATGAAAACGTCGGTGACGATCTTGAAGGTCGGTCCGGCGCTGGTCTTGAAGCCCAGGAGGGCGGCGTTCACCCTACCAATCAACCTCACGGATAAGCAGAATGACCCGTCATATTGCAACGCGCGGCCCTGTCACCGCATTCGTGGCTATTGCTGCATTTGTGCTTGCAGGCTGCACCACGGCAGCGGGCACTGAACGCCCCGCACAGGCAAGCGCTCCCCCCGCTGGTGACGCATCCGCAGCCCCCTACGCCTCTACCTATGCGCGCTATCCGGGCACCCCTACCGCGGTCGTGGGTGCCACCATTTATGATGGCGCGGGTGGCCGGATTGACAATGGCATAGTGCTGTTTGCTGATGGCGAAGTGGTCGGCATTGGCGGGGCGGATCTTGCCGTCCCGGCGGGATATACCCGCGTCGACGGCACCGGCAGGTTCATCACGCCGGGTATCATCGATATCCACTCGCACCTTGGTGACTATCCGACCCCTTCGGTGCAGGCCCATAGTGACGGCAATGAAGCCACCAGCCCGACGACGCCCGAAGTCTGGGCGGAACATTCGGTATGGCCGCAGGATCCCGGTTTCAGCCGGGCAATGGCCAATGGGGGGATTACCAGCCTCCAGATTCTGCCCGGCTCTGCCAATTTGATGGGTGGCCGTTCGGTCACGCTCAAAAACGTGCCCAGCCGCACCGTGCAGGGCATGAAGTTTCCCGGCGCGCCCTACAGCATGAAGATGGCCTGCGGTGAAAACCCCAAGCGCGTTTACGGCGGAAGAGGCCGCGCGCCATCCACACGTATGGGCAATTTTGCGGTCAATCGCGAAACCTGGCTGGAAGCGCAGGATTACATGGCGGAGGAGAACCCCGATCGCGATCTGGCGATGGAAACGCTGGCGGGCGTGCTAGATGGCGAAATCCTTATTCAGAACCATTGCTACCGCGCGGACGAGATGGCGCTGGTCATGGATATGGCGAGGGAGTTCGGATATCAGGTTTCCGCCTTTCACCACGCTGTGGAAAGCTACAAGATTGCCGATCTGCTGCGCGACAACAATGTCTGTTCGGCTGTCTGGGCCGACTGGTACGGCTTCAAGATGGAAGCCTATGACGCGATTCCCGAAAACGCTGCGCTCATCCATAATGCAGGCGCCTGCGTCGTCATCCATTCCGATGATGCAAATGGCATCCAGAGGCTCAATCAGGAAGCCGCCAAGGCACAGGCCGATGGCCGCCGAATGGGCATAGAGATTGCCGATGCTGATGTTATCAGCTGGATCACGCTGAACGCCGCGCGGGCCATGGGCATTGCTGATATGACGGGCAGTCTCGAAGCCGGCAAAATGGCCGATGTGGTGCTGTGGAACGGTGATCCATTGTCCATCTATTCGCGTCCGGAAATGGTCTGGATTGATGGCGCGCTCATGTATGACATGAACAATTCCGCCATGCGTCCGGTGAGCGATTTCGAGCTTGGCCAGCCGGGTGAAGGAGACGTGAAATGATTCGGTTTTTCAGCCTTGCGATTTCTGCTCTTGCACTGTGCTCCGCGCCATTGGCAGCGCAGGACATCGTCATCACTGGCGCTACCCTTGCCAAGGGCGATGGTAGCGATCCGATCACCAATGCTACTGTCGTGGTGCGCAATGGCCGCGTTGTGGCCGCCGGTAGTGACGTAATCGCGCCTGCGGGCGTTCCGGTGCTTGATGGCACCGACAGCTGGGTGACGCCGGGCCTGTTCGCCTCGATCACCAATCTGGGCCTCGTGGATGTCGATGCAGTTTCGGGAAGCAATGATGTGGCAGCGGGCGATTCGCCCTTTAGTGCCGCACTTGATGTAGCCCCGGCCATCAATCCGGCCGCGCAGGATTTTGGCTACAGCCGCGCAGGCGGAGTGACACGTGCAAGCGTCACCCCCACAGCGGGCTCCTCGATCTTTGCAGGACAGGGCGCGGTAATTGATCTTGGCTCTGATTACGACGCAGTGACACGTCCGCGCGCTTTCCAATTTGTCGAAATGGGTGAACGGGGCGCACGGCTTGCAGGCGGCAGCCGCACGTCGGTTTATGCCTTGCTGCTCAATGCGCTGCGGGAAGCGGGCCAATATGGCGATGATGCGCAATTGCGCACGGCGGGTCGGAATGGCAGCGTGGACACAGGCGATGACCTGCCGCTCGATTCACGCCTGCTGGGGCGGGCGGAGCGTGAAGGCGACGTGCTGCTTACCCGTTTTGATGCCGCAGCTCTGGTGCCGGTCGTCAGGGGCGACCAGAAGCTGTATGTCGCTGTCCACCGCGCCAATGACATTCTTTCGGTGCTGGGACTGCGCGATGCATTCCCGGACCTGGACCTTGTGCTGATCGGTGCCACCGAAGGGTGGCTGGTTGCAGACCGGATCGCGGCGGCGGGTGTGCCGGTCATCACCGGCGCGCTGATTGACCTGCCCGAAAGTTTTGAGCGGCTAGCCGCTACGCAGAGCAATGTCGGGCGCATGGTCGATGCAGGCGTAACAGTTGCCATCGGCGGTTATGAAAGCAGCGGCGACCATCCGCGTAATTTGCCGCAACAGGCTGGTAATATGGTCGCGTTGAACAACGTGCCGGGCGCAACCGGCCTGAGCTGGGGCGAAGCCTTTGCCGCAATCACATCCATTCCCGCCACCATTGGGGGAATGGATGGGCGTGCCGGCGTTTTGGCACCTGGTGCGCATGGCGATCTGGTGATTTGGGATGGCGATCCGCTGGAGGTCGGCTCTGCACCGGTCAGGGTTTTTATCGATGGGGTTGAACAGCCGCTCGACAACCATCAGACCCGCCTGCGCGAACGCTATCGCAGCCTTGATGAAAGCCAATTGCCCCCTGCCTACAGGCGCTAGGCGTCAGTGCTGCTGCTGGAGGAATAGCATGATCCGGTCCTGCACCGGTTCGTGCACCACTAGGTCATGGCCCCATTCGGGATAGGTTTCGATCACCGTGTCGTCCCGCACCTTGGCCAGCGCCTGCGCCTGTTCAAGCGCGATGAGCGAATCTGCCTCGCCATGCACGATTAATATCGGTTCGCCGATTTCGGGCAGCTTCTGGTCGTTGCGATAGCGATCACGCAGCAGCAGGCGGACGGGCAACCAGCGGAGCTTGCGTGCGGCGGTTTCTTCCATGCTATCGAATGGAGAAATCAGCACCAGCGCACGCGCACGGACTTCCGTAGCAAGCTGGGTGGCGACGCCAGAGCCGATTGAATTGCCCACCAGCACAATTTCGCTTTCAGCCAACCGCTGCTTTTCGCGCAGGAAACGCCATGCGGCCCGCGCATCTTCATACAATCCGGCTTCAGATGGTGTGCCGGCATTGCCTGAATAGCCGCGATATTCAGCGGCCATGATGCCATAGCCCGCGCGTGCCAACCGCGCTGTTACCAAGGCAGAAGATTGCCAGTTGGCGCCATTGCCGTGGAAGAACAGGATGGTGGGCAATCCGTCTTGCGCCGGGAGATAGCCAGCAGTCAGTTCCAGCCTATCGCGCGTCTCATAGCTAACATTCCGAAAGCCAGACGGAACATCATTGCTGGCAACAGGCGGCGCGTAGATAAAGCGGTGCTGGTTGAGATAGACCAGCGCAATCAGCCCGCCATAAATAAGCAAAAGGATGAGGATGACATAACCGATCACCCGCATTCCTTTCCACACAGCAAGATCTAGGCCCGCGCCTCTGTCACGCCCGCGCTGTTGTGACGCAGCGCTTCAAGAACGGTTTCGACAATATGCGGCGCATTGAGGCGCGCACTGTCATACTGTTTCACCGGATCATCGTGATCAAGGAAAGTATCGGGCAGGCGCATGGTGCGGATCTTGAGGCCGCCTGTCGAACTGTCCGGATCGGTCAGCCCTTCGTCGCTCGCCATTGTCAGAAGATGTGCACCCATCCCGCCAATGGCCGCCTCTTCCACGGTGACCAGCACCTCGTGTGAATCGGCCAGTTCACGTATCAACGCCTCGTCTATTGGCTTGGCAAAACGCATGTCGGCAACCGTGGTGGCAAGGCCCATGGCTTCCAGCTGATCTGCTGCCTTCTTCGCCTCCTCCAGGCGCGCACCGAGCGATAGGATGGCAACTTTGCCAACCTTGGCATCGCCGCGCACTACGCGGCCCTTTCCGATTTCAAGGAGCTGCGGCATCTCCGGCATCTCAACGCCGACACCATTGCCGCGCGGATACCGAAAAGCGATTGGGCCGCTATCATGCTGGGCAGCAGTGTAGGTCATATGGACAAGCTCAGCCTCGTCTGCGGCGGCCATGACGACGAAGTTGGGCAGGCTGGCGAGATAGGTCACATCAAATGATCCCGCATGTGTCGCGCCGTCGGCACCGACCAGTCCGGCACGGTCGATGGCAAACCGGACGGGCAGGTTCTGGATCGCCACATCATGCACCACCTGATCATAGGCGCGCTGGAGAAAGGTGGAATAGATGGCCGCAAAAGGGCGCATGCCCTGTGCGGCAAGCCCGGCGGCGAAGGTTACGCCATGCTGTTCGGCAATGCCGACATCAAAAGCACGATCGGGATGCATCTGTGAAAATTTGTCAACGCCCGTCCCGCCCGGCATCGCGGCTGTGATTGCGCAGATGCGGTCGTCAGTTTCAGCCAGCTTCGCCAGAGTTTCCCCGAACACATTTTGATAGGCGGGCGGACCAGCAGCGCTTTTCTTCTTTTCACCAGTGACAACATCGAATTTGGGAACGCCGTGATATTTGTCGGCGCTGTCTTCAGCAGGCGCATAGCCCTTGCCCTTGGTGGTCACGACATGGACCAGTATCGGCCCCTGATCACTATCGCGCACATTTTCCAGCACGGGGATGAGGTGATCGAGGTTGTGCCCGTCAATCGGGCCGACATAATAGAAGCCCAGTTCTTCAAACAGGGTTCCGCCCGTCACCATACCACGGGTATATTCCTCTGCCTTGTGCAGGGAATGATGCACACGGCGGCCAATCTTGTTGGCCACCTTGGACGCGAGCGAGCGCAGGCCGAGATATTCGCTGGAGGACACCATGCGCGCCAGATAGGCGGACAGTCCGCCTACCGGAGGCGCAATGGACATATCATTATCATTGAGGATCACCACCAGCCGATTGCCGGCCTGTTCGGCATTATTCATCGCCTCATAGGCCATGCCCGCGCTCATCGCGCCATCACCGATAACAGCGATCGCCTTCCCCGGCGCATCATTGAGCTTGTTAGCAACAGCAAAGCCCAGACCTGCCGATATGGAGGTAGAGGAATGCGCCGCGCCAAACGGGTCATATTCACTTTCGCTGCGCTTGGTGAAGCCCGACAGCCCGCCAGCCTGGCGCAATGTACGAATGCGGTCCCGCCGTCCGGTAAGGATTTTGTGGGGGTAGGCCTGATGGCCAACATCCCAGATCAGCCGATCATCGGGGGTATTGAAGATATAGTGGATTGCGACGGTCAATTCGACAACGCCCAGGCCGGACCCGAGATGGCCGCCGGTGGAGCCGACAGCATCAATCATCTCTGCGCGAAGTTCGTCAGCAAGCTGGCGCAATTGCTCTGGCGCTAGCTTGCGGAGATGTTCAGGGGTGCCGACAGTGTCGAGCAGCGGCGTATCCGGACGAGATGCAGTCATAATGCAGTCTTACACCGCATTTTCTGGCCTGTCGATGAACGCTTAAGCGTTAAAAAAGAACGGTTCGTCGTGGGCTAAGCGGCGCAATCACGGCATAGGCCACGCAACTCCACCACGGGGCGCACATCGCGATAACCATGCGCCCTCCCTGCCTTTCGCAAGGCATCGGTTAGCGTGTCATCATCAAAGTGGTCCGCCTGCCCGCAATCATCGCAAATCAGGAAAATGCAATCATGGCGGCACCCGGGGTGGCTGTTGACGAGATAGGCGTTGGCACTTTCAATCCGGTTGGCCAGATTTGTGCGCACGAAAAGATCCAGAATACGGTAAACACTGTTGGCCGCCACACGCTTGCCACGCGCCTTGCCCACATCTTCCGCAATATCATAGGCTGATACCGGACGCCCCTGTGCGGCAAGCACCTTGAACACGTCCTCGCGCATTGTCGTCCATTGCTCTCCAGCTTCGGTCAGCACCGTTGCAGCTTCGGCCAGCAGCTTGTCGCCGGAATGTTCGTGGTGGTTATGTCGTGTCGCCATGCGCCCAACATAGGCGCGCTGGCGAGCAGGTGCAATCAACCGGTGCGATAGCGTGCACGGTAAAGGCCGGGGAAGCGCGCGCGCAATGCTGCGACCTTGGGCGCATCCCAGCGACGGATGTAGCCATTGTCCGGATTGCGCAGTGCAAAATCCTGATGATAGCGTTCGGCTTCGTAAAAGCGACGGTGGCTTTCGATGCGCACGGCGATCGGATCGCTCCATTCACCCGAACGGCCCACCTGCCGGATATAGCTTTGCGCCACGGCGCGCTGTTCTGCATTCATGGGGACAATGGCTGCACGATAATGCGATCCGCGATCAGGGCCCTGGCGGTTGACCAATGTCGGGTCCGCAACCACCGAGAACAGGATCTGCAGCAATTGATCGTAACGCACGACCGAAGGATCATAGGCGATGCGCACTGCTTCTGCATGGCGCGTAAAACCGCGGGACACACGCGAATAAATCGCGTTGGCGGCGGTGCCGCCGTGATAACCGGATACAGCGCTTGTCACGCCGCGCGTATGGCTGAAGACCGCCTCTACGCCCCAGAAGCAACCACCTGCAAAAATCGCCACCTGCAACCCTTGTTCGTCAGCCTGACGTGTAGCGACCGGCGCATCGAATATTTCTGCGGCCGATGCACTAGTGGCAGCAAGCGAAAGGGTCCCAACTCCGAAGAGAATTGCGGCGTAAAGGTTATTCAAGAGCTTCAGGCTCCTCCGAGTTGCGGCAATATATTCGCCGCCAACACGGTTGCGGTTACACCGAAGCCCACAAAAAAGGAGCGGAAGAGTTCAGAGGAAAAGAGTGTCATAGCGGATGGTCCGGATTGCATTACAGTTTCGTATTGTTCGCAGCTGGATTAGCAAATGATTGCTTACGAAGGACTGAATTTGCACGTTGCCCGCCGTTCATGCGCCACAATTGCGGCGCATGTTCAACGACAGGATCGGCTTTCTCTCAGTGACCTGTACGTTCAATGCTTGAAGTGACGCATGCCGGTAAAGACCATGGCGATACCCGCTTCATCAGCGGCGGTTATGACTTCTTCGTCACGCATGGAGCCACCGGGCTGGATGACCATTGTCGCCCCTGCCTCAACTGCGCTTATCAGACCATCTGCGAAGGGGAAGAAGGCGTCCGAAGCGACGGCGCTGCCCATTGTGCGAGGTTCGCTCCAGCCTTCCGATTCCGCTGCTTCGCGGGCACGCATGGCGGCAATGCGTGAAGAATCACGGCGGTTCATCTGGCCGGCCCCAATTCCTGCTGTCACCCCATCCTTGGCATAGACGATGGCATTGGATTTGACGTGCTTTGCCACTTTCCAGGCGAACAGCGCATCGGCGATTTCCGCCTCGCTCGGCTGACGCTTGGTGACAACCTTCAGCGTGTCTTCACCTACCACGCCATTATCGCGTGACTGGACCAGCATCCCGCCCGCAATGCTTTTGAGATCGAGGCCGGGCCGCGCAGGATCGGGCAGCTCGTCAATCAGCAAAAGGCGCAAATTGGGTTTGGCTGCAAAAGCCTCGCGCGCGGCATCATCGGCACCCGGTGCGATGACGACTTCAGTAAAGATTTTGGTGATCGCCTGCGCGGTCGGCCCATCCAGCGGGACATTGGATGCAACGATGCCGCCAAAGGCTGATATGCTGTCACAAGCGAGCGCCTTTCTCCATGCCTCAAGCAAAGTTGAGCTTTGGGCAACCCCGCAGGGATTGGCATGTTTGAGGATCACAATGGCGGGTGATTCCGAAGCGAATTCTGCCATCAGTCCCAGCGCCGCATCAGCATCGTTGAGGTTATTGTATGACAGCGCCTTGCCCTGAATTTGCTCGGCCTGCGGCACGCCTGGGCTGGCGGGTCCGCCAGGGAGATACAGCGCCGCGTTCTGATGCGGGTTCTCACCATAGCGCAGGGTGGATGAAAGGCTGAAAGCCACCGTGAATGACTCGGGAAATGTCTCGCCCTGATCGGCAAAGGCGAACCAGCTGCCGATGGCTGAATCATAAACTGCGGTAGCGGCAAATGCCTTGGCCGCCATGCGCTTGCGGAAAGGCAGTGTCGTGGCGCCATCATGATCGGCCAGTTCATCATACAGCGCGGTATAATCGTCCGGGTCGGTGACAATGGTGACATAGGCGTGGTTCTTGGCGGAAGACCGAACCATGCTCGGTCCGCCAATATCGATATTCTCGATAATCGTGTCACGGTCCGCCCCGCTCATCACCGTGTTCACGAATGGATAGAGGTTGACCACAACCAGATCGATTGCGCCGATATCGTGCGCTTCCATTGCGGCGGCATGTTCGGGATCATCGCGGACGGCAAGCAGGCCACCATGCACGACGGGATGCAGCGTCTTGACCCTGCCATCCATCATTTCCGGAAAACCCGTGAGATCGGAAACGTCGCGTACCAGAAGGCCCGCATCGCGCAGCGCGCGGGCGGTGCCACCAGTCGATACCAGTTCCACACCGGCCTTCGCCAGCCGTCCGGCCAGTTCGACAATACCGGCCTTATCGGACACCGAGAGCAGTGCCCGCTTGATCGCAACGTCAGTCATGCGTGATTACTTATCCCATTCGCTTGAGCAGCCAGGAGAAATTGCCTCCGCCGCGCGAGGCGAGGCCCTGGATCACCAATTGCTGTACCGGATGCGGACGGCCGTTTCCATCGATCCACATACTTTCCTCCATTTCCAGCGCAGGCGCGCCGGTGACGAACTGCCAAAGGCTGCCGTCTGGCAATAGCAGGCTGGCATTGCGCCCGCCCGATCCCAGCGTGGCCTCGACATGACGGCCAAGGTGGAAGCGGATAGCAAAGGGGACTTTGCCGCGCTTACCCTTGCGGCCCGAAGGCAGAAGCACATCTTCGCCGCGCAGCTCGCTGCCATCGTCGCGCAGGATCAGAATGCGTTTGTGCAGCAGGCCAAAGCGGTTGGCATAACCATCATGGCTCGCCTCCAGCCGTCTGGCGCTGCCATGTTCCAGCTCCACCGTGCGCAGATCGACTTCAACTTCGCCGACGCCGCCACCCAGTTTGCCATCAAGCAGCACAGCGGTGGAATTCGCATCGCCGAGCACCAGCGTCGAATGTGCAGCGGTCGCCCGCAGGCCCTGTTCAACTCTGATCGGAACCTGTCCACCCGCCAGAGCAGCGCCGCCGCAATTGACGATCAAGCGTTGATCGCCATGGCTGAATTCAAACGCCAGCGTGCTGGCACAACCATTGCGCGCATGGCGCCCCAGTGGAGGCGGGGAGGCGTCGACCTGCAAGACAGCGGGCTTCGCCGTAATCCGCTGATAGCCCCAGCCGCGCGGTTCACGCAAAGGGCGTGCGCGCACGCCGCTCGCCTCTATTAGCGCAGCCAGCCTGCTTGCCGAGACCGCCGCACCGCCCTGCCAGCTGCCAAGGCCGCCATCACCATGCGTCAGCGCGAGCAGTGGCGGCACCATCAGCGCCAGCACCTTTCCGATTGCCTCTGGCACATCGCGCTTTGTTGCGCGGTAGCAGGCGGCAAGGTCGACCAGCAGCTCTATCGCCTGGATCTGCGCCACGGGACTGCGCGAAAGGGCACCGCCATCCTCGCCCACCAGTTCACCCAGTGCGCGCGCAAGCCCCGCTTCGCCAAACAGGCGGCGCGGCTTGCCTTCCGGCAGCAGCAAACCCGCCGCGATAATAGCGCACCAAGCGGCGACTTCGCTCAACCGATCGGGCGCGCGTGTCGCATTGCGATCAAGCCAACGGGCCGTTTCTTCAATTGCGCTGAGGATGTCCTGCCGCTGCGCCTTATTGTCGCCAGCAAGGATCAGCGGTGCATGCACCAACCAACCAAGCAGGCGCAATCCGGCATGCTCCACCTTCCACGCTGGCCCCTTGCCGGGATGCGGATTGGCCGATAGCCAGCTTGCCAGAACGCGCTCTGCAACTTGCGAGCATTGGGCGCGCGGAGCGCTGGCATCCAGATCGCGCAGCCAGGTGAAGCCATGGATCACCCGCTCGAACGGCGGCGTCAGCTTGGCAGTCGGCCCGAAATCCACCTGCGCAATCGGCGCCTTGACGCCATGAACATAAAAATGGCCCGCCCGCAGCGCCATCCCGGCCGCACGCTCTCCGCCAAGCGGGTTATCAACCGTAGCGAGGAGGCGTGGGCGCGGCGGCTTGCGAAAAGGTGAAGCCAGCGTGCTACCCGGAATGCCGAGCCGATAGGCAATGCGCACCAGTCGCTCTGCCGCCGAAACGGACGGCGGATCGAAGTCGGTAAGCACCAAGGCACGGTCGGCAGCGATATTTTCATGCGTATCGCGCCTGTCGGCAGACCCGTCACTATCGAAGTCGCTCGCCAGCACCTCTTCGATCAATCCCCGCTCAAGCAGGTTTTCGCTGCCATCTTTCCCGAAATCGATAGCGGCCTTATCGGCCAATTTCGCAGAACGATCCCCGGATTGGCCTGCGTCATGGCGCAGCCGCACATCGCTGCGCAAGCCGGACGATTCGGCGTTCATCCAGCCCCTCCGCGCAAGGCGGCGATATTGGCAGCATATTGCTCTGGCCCGCCTCTGAAGGTGGCGGAACCGGCCACCAGCACATCGGCCCCCGCATCAATGCACTGGCGCGCAGTATCGGGGTTCACCCCGCCATCCACTTCGATCAGCACGTCCAGCCCGGCCTTGTCGATCATTTTGCGGACCGCCTCGATCTTGCGCAATTGCGAGGCGATGAAGCTTTGGCCGCCAAAGCCCGGATTGACGCTCATGATAAGAACAAGGTCGATATCCTCGATTAGATAATCGAGCATCTTTGCGGGCGTTGCCGGGTTGAGCGAAATGCCCGGCTTCTTGCCCAATGAACGAATGGCCTGCACCGTGCGATGGACATGCGGCCCTGCCTCTGGGTGCACTGTGATGATGTCGGCACCGGCATCGGCAAATGCTTCAAGCCACTGGTCCACCGGCGAAACCATCAGATGCACATCGAAGGTTTTCGTTGTGCGCGGGCGCAGCGCCTTCACGACATCGGGACCGATGGTGATATTGGGCACGAAATGGCCATCCATCACATCGACATGGACCCAGTCGCAACCGGCTTCGTCAATCGCGCGCACCTCTTCTCCCAGCCGGGCAAAATCGGCAGAAAGGATCGAGGGCGAGATGAGTGGAAGTGTCATGATTGGTTTTCGACGATAATGATCTGCGAATCGCCGCTCAAGCATGGCCAGGGCCAAAAAAGGTTAATCGCGGGGGAAAACTTCGTGTTTCGCAGGTCTGACGGCGCTCTTCAGCCGATGTTCACTGCCAAATGTGCAAATAGAGGCGAACAGGGGAACCGACGCGGTGTCGCAAATCGCACGCAAAACTGGCGTGCCTTACTGGCATTTCACGCGCAGCTTTCCCAAACAGGTAAATATTCGCAGGACAGGACTACGTATGACCACTCGCATTCTTCGCCAAGCTGGCGCCCTTTTGTTCGGCTCAGTGATTCTTGCAGGACTTTCGCTTCCCGCCAGCGCCCAGCAATATCGCCAGGAACTGCGGCATTCGGTTGCGCCCTGCCAAGGTAGCGGCCCGGCAGTGTGGATCAATGTTACCGATGTCGCCGCTTCGCGCGGCACCCTGCGCATTCAGCTTTATCGCGGGACCGATGCCGATTGGCTAGAACGCGGCCGCTGGTTGCACCGGATCGAAGTGCCTGCGCGCGCGGGCAACATGCAGGTTTGCATGCCCGTCCCCGCCACCGGCAATTACGCCATCGCCATTCGGCATGATGTAAATGGCAATGGCAGCACCGATATCCGCACCGATGGCGGAGGCATGTCAAACAACCCCAGTATCAACATCTTCAATCTGGGCCGCCCGAGTATAGACAGGACGCGCTTTTCGATCGGGCGCGAAGTGAAGCCGATGGCGATCAGAATGCGCTATATGTAACGCCCGGGCGCAAGTGCTCTTCAACCCTTGCGCTTTGCGCGCCATACCCGCCACAAGACACCGGGTGCCGCCAGCACAGGGTGGCTTTCGCGCCATGGCGTGATCTCCACCTTCACCCCGGTGTGCCGTTCCACCTTCCAGGCGGCATAGCGTCCGGCGCCGTCGAAAGTGCGGGTTGCGCGCACCAGTCGCGCTATGTTGAGCGGTTTGCCGAGCCGGCGGCGCCGGTGCCACCACCGCAAGATCCGTCGGCGCTCACCAGCGGGCATCATCGGGGTGATTACCTCGCCATTCTGCGAATAAGGGATATTGGCGGCCGCCAGCGTTGCAGCCAATAAACCGTCGAAATGCGCGACATTCAAATCAATGATGGAATCCTCGCGCCCCGGCTTTTCCACTCGCAATTCTGCTTTGTAAGTTGCGCGGAATAGCGCGCGCCAGAAATCTTTCTCGGCGCTGCAAGGCGGCCCTGCGGCTACGGCCAGGCGGGCCGCGGTCATACAGGCGGCCTGCACCGCCTCATTTACCGATTGCCCCACCGCATCGTCTCGGCTCCACGCAAGCGCGCTCGGCTGGACGAAACGCGCCCAGATCGTGGTGTCCCGCGATTTGCCAGCTGCTGCATTAGCGAATTTGGCCATCGTCATCGTCGCTATCTTGGCGCGTAGCGTCTCACCCTGATGGTCCCACTCGCGATAGGAGACGCGCGGCCACATGCCGGTTTCTGCCTCGCCAGGCAGAAGGACATAGAAATCGAGAACGCCCTCGCGCGCGCCGGTGCGCAGATTGGAGCCGTAAAACAGGACCGCCATTGCGTCCGCTTCCTCGCCCAGTTGCGCCGCAAAGCTACGCGCTGCGGAATCCATGGTGCGTGAGAGAGACGCCGTGACAAGAGATGCAAGGGTCATCGGGCCAAGACCATCCGATACCGCTCAGGCGCGGTCGATCACGGAACGACGAAACGCAGTTTCGAGCCAGCCGTAACCCTGTAATTGCCCGCCGGGAAAGCTTCACCATCAAGGATGAAGCTGTCTGACAGATCAAGGTCAATCGTCTCTGTGCCCAGCACATGCGCGCCACGCTGCAATGTCGCCTCGCTTGCGGTGCCGCGCATCAGAGCTCCGATCCGCAGCAGCAATCCGCGCCGGGGGTTGTCCATCACCGCGAGCCGCAGCGGTTCAATCACGGAGCGAAACGGGTTGAGGCCTGCGGGAAAGCCTTCCAGTGTCGTGGCGACGAGCAAATAACGTTCGTCCTGCGGCAAGCCGCCAAGATGCGTCAGTTCCTCGCCATCACCAAGGCGCACCCGAATCGGTGTGCCGCGACGCCAGGGGTTGCTGCTGGCGCCAAGCAGGGCCTGCAATACACTCCATCCCGCAGTGACGCCGACGACGGCTGCATTGAACGCGCCGAGTTTGTGCGACTTCTGGCCAAGCGCGATGCAGCGGTTGAATGCGCCAGCGCCCATGATGAAGCCGCGCACCTGTGCACTTTCATTCTCACGCTCTGCAATGACGAGAGGCTGCCGGCGCACGATATGACCCAGCTTTGCCGCCGCCAAGGCTTCTTCAAGCGTCCAGGCAGACAGGATGCCCAGATCCTGTGCCAGTGCATTGGTTTTGCCATTGGGTAGCACAATCACCATCGGCCAGCTTTCGCCGAATATTCCTGCGCCGCATGTCAAGACATCCCGCACTGTGCCATCACCGCCGTCAATGGCGATGCAATCGACCCGCCGCTCGGCAAAATCGGCAAGAATACCGGGCAAATCGCTGCGCTTACCCGGCGCAGTGACAATTACGCCTTCCGGCACCTGATGGGCGCCATCACCGCCATGATTGCGATGGCTGCGTGCATTGCGGATCAGGCCGACAAGCGGGCGCGCACGCAATGGCATCAGCGCACGCTCATCGTCTGCGCCAGGGCGCGCCTCGACCTCAGGCATGCGTTCGAAAAGATGGATGCTTCCCTGCATTACCTGCTCGCTTTACACACTGACACCAAGAATTGGCTATGGCTTATGTCGAAATGCAACGAATCTGTCATCCGTATGCAACATCCAGCGTGCGAAAATGTCACGCTCCAAAGCACTAGCAGCGGGTTCGCGCCAGTTGCGAAACGGAAGATAGGGACCAATATCCGCATTGCAAGCTGACCCGTAAACGCCATAAACAGGCAATGACATCATGGGAGTGTACCAATGCTGACTGCCGCCTTGCTCGAACTTGCCAAGGGTGAAAAAGGAACCATCACGGCCCTTCGCCGCGCCATTCACGCTGAACCGGAGCTGGGCCTTGAAACGCCGCGAACGCTTGAAAAGGTGAAAGCGGCGCTGGCTGATCTCCCGCTTTCCTGGCACGAAGGGCCCTCCTGCACCGGGGCCGTAGCGATTCTCAAGGGGGCCAAACCAGGCCCAAGTGTGCTGCTGCGCGGAGACATGGATGCGCTCCCAATGAATGAACATACAGATCTGGACTTTGCCTCGACAATCGCTGGACGGATGCACGCCTGCGGCCATGATGCCCACACGGCGATGCTGGCAGGTGCGGCGCGCATTCTTGCATCGCAGGCGGGCGATCTTGCAGGCGAAGTGCGCTTCATGTTTCAGCCGGGCGAGGAAGGGCATCACGGCGCACGCTTCATGCTGGAAGACGGTCTGCTGGGCGGCACGTCCGAATATCCCTTGCCCGATGCCGCCTTCGCACTTCACGTCTGGCCGAATGCTCCGCACGGCCGGATTGAAGGGCGCAACGGACCGATGCTCGCGTCGGCTGACCTGCTGGAAATTACGGTGAAAGGCAGCGGTGGCCACGCCTCCATGCCGCATGATGCGATCGATCCTGTCCCCGTGGGCGCGGAAATCGTGCTGGCCTTGCAAACGATGATCACGCGCCGCTTCAATGCGTCAGAAGCCAGTGTCATCACAATCGGCAAAATGGACGCGGGAACCACCAACAATATCATCCCCGACAGCGTTTACCTGCTTGGCACGATGCGTAACCTTTCGGCAGAGCGGCGCGAGGCGGTGAAAAGCGCCGTGCACCAATTGGCCGAGAACATCGCCAAGGCGCATAATTGCACAGCCGAGGTGGTGATCACGCCAGGTTTTCCGCCGACCATCAATGATGCCCGCGCGATTGACCTTGGCAGACAGGTCGCGCTTGAACTGGGCGGAGAAGAACCATGGTCAGATCGCCCTGCCCCCACCATGGGCGCAGAAGATTTCTCCTATGTGCTGGAAAAGGTGCCGGGCGCGATGTTTTTCCTGGGTGTGGCGGCCGAAGGGGCGGACTGGAAGGGTTGCTGCGGCCTCCACTCCAGCCGAATGATCGTGGATGAAAGCGTGATGCCCAAGGGCGCCGCATTCCTCGCAGGATGCGCGGCGCAATTCCTCGACAAGGGCTGGAAGTAGCTTTTGACTTGGCGCGAGGCGCTGGCATTGCTAATCGCCCGCACCGGCCTTATCGGCCTGAAACACGGCACCCGTAGCTCAGCTGGATAGAGCGCTGCCCTCCGAAGGCAGAGGTCACAGGTTCGAATCCTGTCGGGTGCACCAGCTTTTCCGCCGTTTTCTGATTTCTGGATCGCGCCAGCTCCGGCGAAACTCCGGCTAATTCTCGGAGAACGCGCCTGGTGCGGAGGCTTCGATGCGGTCGATTAACTCCTCGATGAGGCGAAGCGCATCGACGAGATAAGTCTCATGATATGGCGTTGCGTACTTGTCTGACTCGTTCGGTCTGATGTGGCCCAACATGAGCCGACCCTGAGTATCCCAACTTTTTTCGGCTTCGAGCAAAGGCCTGATAATGCTCGCGACGCTGCGACGGATCAGTTTCTCTCCGCTTTGCCCGTCGCCAGAGACGGGGAAGTTGAGCGTTGTGGCCATCTGGCGAAAGGCAGTTCTGATTGAAGCCGCTTTCACGAATTTTCCTTCGTTCGCATTGAAAAGCGCGACCATCTGTCTGGGAGCCCTGACGAGTGGCCGGTACTTATTCGTTTGCGCCCGACCCGCAGGGTTTAAATTTACGTAAGCTGCCGCCGCATTCCATTGGCCCAGATTCGGATCAGTTGAAAAGTCCATGAGCGCATCCGGCCGCGCCCACGTCGCAACACCCAAGCGCAGATATTGAAGTAAGTTGCGCCGCTCACGCTTCCATTTTTCGATCTGCTTCTCGCTCGCCTCCGGTGGATCGATGACGAGCGCATATCGGAACATTTCAATGAGCTGTTCTTCGGATGCACGGAACCACGGTGTGTTGCTTACGTCTTCTGCTGCTTTCACCTTGAAGGTAGCGCGATGGGGCAGCTTCCTAGCGATGAAGGCGCTGTTTATCGCTGTCCGGAGCATCGAGACGCTTGCCTCAATGGTCCCTGGCGAGCGCTTTCTTTCGATGCCTTTTGGCGAGACGATGGGGACTTTGGCCGCCCATTTCCTGAACTTGCCGGCCCATGCATCGCCGAGTTCGTCGCAGCGCACATCCTCTAGGGCTTGGTCCTCAATGTAGGAAAGCACGTGGTTCAGTCGCGCATCGGCAGCGGCGTAATCCGTCTCTTCGAGATATTCGGCAATCGCGGTTGCGACTAGCGGCAACGGTTCGCCGCTGAAGGCTTGGCCACACGTGGGACAAAACTTCAACCCTCGCTCCCGCTCATCGTAGAAACGATCTAGCTCTTCCTTCGCGAGTTCGTGGTCCGACGTGCCCGTTGAATAGCTGCGACCCCTTCCTCCTTCGCGGTCGTAATAGAAGATGTAGAGGTTTTTGGAGCGGGCCTTTCCATCCGGGTTCGTGTCGAATGCGAGATAGTAGTCGCCGCGTTCGTAGATCTTCTTCTTTCGCATTCTTTTTTCCTTCCTACTGCAATCTCCTTTTCCAGACTTTCCAGTAGTCCGAGTGTCCCCCGTCAGCACCTATGGCACAGATTTGAGGTTGTGATTTAAGGAGGATTTGGGCTTCGTCGTAGTGACGAAGGAACGAAGATGAAGCCCAAATCCTCAAGGTCCAAATTGCCTGCCGAGCAGGTGGTCAAGGACATCCGCCGCAAGACCCGTCGGCATTTTTCATCGGAAGACAAGATCAGGATCGTGCTGGAAGGCCTGCGCGGCGATGACTCGATAGCTGAGTTGTGCCGCAAGGAAGGCATTGCCCAGAGCCTGTACTACACCTGGTCCAAGGAGTTCATGGAGGCCGGCAAACGCCGCCTGGCTGGCGACACCGCCCGTGCAGCAACTACGGACGAAGTCAGGGATCTGCGCCGTGAGGCCCGCGATCTGAAGGAATGCGTGGCCGACCTCATCCTGGAGAACCGCTTGCTCAAAAAAAGCATGATCGCGGATGGGGGAGACGACGCATGAGATACCCCGCATCCGAGAAGCTGGAGATCATCAGGATCGTTGAGCAATCGCATCTCCCGGCCAAGCGCACGTTGGACCAGCTCGGCGTCGCACGGCGCACCTTCTACCGCTGGTATGACCGTTACCTTGAAGGCGGGCCGGAGGCGCTGGCAGACAGGTCATCGACGCCGATCCGCGTGTGGAACAGGATCGCACCCGAGGTTCAGGATCAGATCGTCGAGATGGCGCTGGAGCAGACTGACCTCAGCCCAAGGGAACTGGCGGTGCGCTTCACTGACGAGAAGCGCTAGTTGGGCGCGCTCCGCTTGCCCTTCTTCGCTTCGCTTCGAATCCGTGTCGGAAGCCACCGTCTACCGGCTGCTCAAGGCCCACGATCTGATCACCAGTCCGGCCTATACTGTGATCAAGGCGGCAGAGGCGTTCCACACCCAGACCACGCGCCCCAACGAGATGTGGCAGACCGACTTTACCTACTTCAAGATCATCGGGTGGGGCTGGGTCTACCTCTCGACCGTGCTCGACGATTACTCGCGCTACATCATCGCCTGGAAGCTCTGCACCACCATGCGAGCCGAGGACGTCACCGACACGCTCGACATGGCTCTGGCAGCCTCAGGCTGCGACCATGCCAATGTGCTGCACAGACCACGTCTGCTGAGCGACAACGGTCCCAGCTACATCGCCGGGGAACTGGCCGAATACATCGAAGCGAACCGGATGAGCCATGTGCGCGGTGCACCCTTCCATCCGCAGACCCAGGGCAAGATCGAGAGATGGCATCAAACGCTAAAGAACCGCGTGCTGCTCGAAAACTACTTCCTGCCTGGCGACCTCGAACAGCAGATCGAGGCGTTCGTCGAGCATTACAACCACCAGCGCTATCACGAAAGCCTCGACAACGTGACGCCTGCCGATGCCTACTTCGGCAGGGCTCCCGCCATCATCAAACGACGAGAAAGGATCAAGCGAAAGACACTCGAACATCGGCGCTTGCAACACCGCAAGCTCGCCGCCTAAACATCAAACCCAGACGAGGCCCGCACTCCGCAATCCTACGCCGCGAGTTGTGCCAAATGTTTTGACGACGGACAGTACGGCCATTCCTAAACCTTCGCGCGCAGCGGCTAGATGGGCATAGAGGCTCGTCAGGACAGCCGCCGGGCTTCGGCCCTGAAGGGTCCTCTCGATCCATTTGGCGGAGGGAAGGTCATGATATGCGTCTGACCAAGCGATGAACTGATCTGAGTCCAGGCGACCTATATCTTGCTTGTCTTTCCGGGCCTCCCGCCGCGACAGATAGGCAGCTGATGCGTAGAGGCCGCAGCGCATCTGGCCCACGCGTTTGATGGTGACATTACCCTGGGTCGGACGCACCAGGCGGAGCGCCAGATCTGCTTCCCTACGATGGATATTTGCCGAATGAATGTCGGTTAGCATCTCAACCACAAGGTTTGGATGTTTCTCTCGTAGCGTCCCCAAGGCGGGTATGAGGATGAAATTGGCGAGGTTCTCCGCAGTTGCCAGCCGCACACGGCCGCTCACACTGTCAGTTTGTTCGGCACGATGTTCAAAAGAAATGGCCGCGTCTTCGATCTGTTCTGCGCGATCTATCAGGTCACGGCCCTCATCGGTCAAAACAAAGCCTGTCTGTGCTCGCTGGAACAGGCGAACGCCCAAGGTGGCCTCCAATGCCTCCACCCGGCGCCCTACGGTCGTGGCGTTCACACCAAGCATCACCGCAGCCTGATTGAGACTGCCGGTGCGCGCTACGGCGAGAAAATCCCGGACGGTATTCCAATCGGCATGCTGCATTTTTGCAGTGTAATAGTGCGTTGGGCGATCTACAAGTTCACTGAGTGCAGGGGTATCTCTCGATAATTCACAAGATATGGAGTAACCAGTGGTCAAGAACACAGAAGCAACGCCCATCCCTGAAGTGCGGCTTGGGCCATCGAACGCTCCTCTGAAGGTCTCTGCAATGGGACTGGGATGTATGGGGATGAGTGAGTTTTACGGACCGCGCGATGACGAACAGTCCCTAACAACTCTCAATCGTGCCCTCGATCTGGGTGTGACATTTCTGGACACGGCTGAGACCTATGGTCTCGGCCACAATGAAGAACTGGTCGGGCGCCTGATTGCGGAGCGTGGGCGCGACGCGGTCACGATTGCCACGAAGTTCGGAATTCTGCGCGAGCCTGGCGCTTATGCGCGCGTTATCTCCAATGATCCGGCCTATATTCGGGAAGCCTGCGAGAAATCCCTCAAGCGGTTGGGGACCGACTATATTGATCTCTATTACATTCACAGGATCGAATTGGACCGCCCGATTGACGAGCCGATGGAGGCGCTGGCCCGTCTCGTCGAAGAGGGCAAGATCGGGCACATCGGCATTTGCGAAGCCAGCCCTGCTACCCTGCGCCGCGCCAACACCGTTCATCAGATCACCGCGCTACAGTCGGAATATTCGCTTTGGACACGCGATCCCGAGGACGGCGTGTTTGCGGCCTGCAGGGAGCTTGGGATCGGTTTTGTACCCTATTCTCCACTGGGACGAGGATTCCTGACGGGAGCCATGAATTCCACGGAAGATCTGGCCGAAGACGATGCGCGACGTTCCATTCCGCGTTTTGAAGATGCGAATGTAAGCCGCAACCTGTTCATCGTTCAGGCCGTGCAAAAGATGGCGGAGGACAAGGGATGCAAGCCTGCGCAAATCGCCCTGGCATGGGTGATCGCTCAGGGACAAGCGCATGATGTTCCGATCGTGCCGATCCCAGGGACTAAACGGGTCCAATATCTTGAAGAGAATGTCAGTGCTTTGAGTGTCGAACTGACACCTGACGACATCGAAGAACTGAACCGCCTCGTTCCGCCCGGGGCTGCCGCTGGAGAACGTTACCCCGCAGAGGGCATGAAAGGATTGAATGCATGAGCCGCGAGAGCAAACCCCTCGACAAAGCTATGGCGCTTCTCGAACGGCTAGAGCCGGGCGCGCCGAAGAAAGTACAGGAGAATCTCGACGCCTTCTCGCCGGAAATGGCAGAATTGGTGATGGGTTACACATTCGCAGATATAGTCAGCCGCGATGGGATCGATCTACGCACCCGTGAGATGCTGACGGTCGCCATGCTTGCTGCCATGGGTACTGCGCAAGGTCAGCTCGAATTTCACATGCGAGCAGCGATGAATACAGGCGTGAGCAGGGAAGAGATTGTCGAGATCGTCCTCCAGGTGTCAGTCTATGCTGGTGTACCTGCCGCGATGAACGCCGTTACAGCAGCAAAGGCAGCCTTTGCCGCGCGAGAAGACTAAACGAAAGTCGCGCGTTTTATGGCGCCCACTTGCGCCAAGTGTGGACAGGTCCTCGCTCGCATCCACCCGATCAGCTGGATTATTGAGGACCTGTCACAACTCGGCCCGGCTCCATGCGCGCAGACTTAACGTCAATCGCGGCGAAGAAATTCATCGCCCCGTAATTCGCTAAATGCGCTGCGGCTTGCCGCCGGAAGAGTTCATTCCTGCAAAGCAGAGATAGCCTGCTGAATCACCGATGTCTTTTGGATGTTTTCCAAGCAATCTTTTATGGTCTGCGATTCATTCGCGTAATTCGCCCCCATCTTGTCGATCTTCTCGATAATTTCGTCGACACCCGGGTTTCTTATGTCAAACACGTAATCCTGCTGCTGGAAATGTGCCGCCAAGTCAGTGTATTTGCTGGCCCACCCAAGTATGATCGCAGGGACGCCACTTCTGTAGGCAAACACCACCGAGTGATATCGTGAGGCGACTACATATTTAAACTTCCCGATGATATCTATGAGCTCGGGACTCGAATACTCACCGGTAATCACGCTCACTTTTTCTCGATCAGTGATCTTGTTAAGAACATTCTCCACGAGATGTATATCGGCGGTAGACGTGTTCAAAATGTACACGTTCTCCCCACTGTCGACCAACTTGTTCAGTATCTTAGCATAAAGGTTAAGCACCGATTCGGGGTCGCCTATCCTGAATACATTTTCGTTTATGATGAATCCGACAGAACCCGGAGCAGGGTAATTTATCTCCTGACTATCATCGGTTACGCTAATGTCGCCAGCTTCGGGGAAGTATTTCTCCCGGATAACCATGTCTGTCGATAATTCGACATTTTTCAGCCCCAGGGACTTCAGACATTCAAATCCCTCTGTCTCGCGCGCATATATTTTTGCAGGATAGGCCAATTCTTCCTTTACCTGCTTAAGAAAGTCTCCATTATCTTCTTCATCCCAGTCAAATGGGCCGAAGCTTTGTGGCATCAGAACAATTTTCTTATTGTATCTCCTGGCAATTCTTATCGTCTGCAACAACATACCGCCGCCCTGCTTTGACCAGCCAGAGCCAAGAGTATAACCGCTAGCATCGAAAATAGCGTCCGCTTCTCGCAGCGCCTTTTCCATTTCTGCGATCTTGCCGTTCCACTTGTCACTTTTCCGCCAAACACTGGCGAAGCGCGTCAAGAGAGGAACAAGCAATGGAACTTGATTCAACCTGTATTTAAACACCAGGCGAGAAAAATAGTCATATGGAAGCAACTTGAACGTATATTGTTCAGGTTCATCATATTTGTTTGCGAAACCGACAACTTCACAATCCTTGTAAATGGCCTTCAAGCCGAAATACAAGGTCAGAAACATGGCTTGTGAGCCTTTGTTTCTCATCTGAATGCCGGTTACTATAAACTTTTTCATGTTACTCAATCGCTCCCAAGGGACGTTTATCTCACCCCGACGTGTGCGTGCGTTTACCAGCGAAGATCGTCTCACAGATTTCTGCGCTGTTTGCTCAGCGCAATTCGATGCGGCGATACCGCTGGGGTCCAGATAAATATGGCTGTTATACTATCCGAGTTAACAGCCGATGTGCGGGGTCGCAGCCTCACAAAGGGGATTAATCCGTTATCGACGCTCTTGGCGACATTTAGAGTCTGATGATCGCCTTTTAGCCGTTTCTGGACCAAACCGACAGCTACTCTCAATACCCTGTCCGGGCGAGTGACGCATCATCTGTCCCGATCCACCGGCTTATACCAGTGGTTGAGCGACTGGCCACTTATCTGCTCCAATGCCTCGATAGAGGGGCTATAATATTCGTTAAGGCGCTTTCGGAGTTCCGCCGACAGCGGCGGGTACTGGGTTTCACGCGCAATCAATCCTCTGGCGGCTTCGAACACGGCAGTATCGCGCAGGGGACGCACTACCGGCTTCATCCACGCAAGACGCTTGCGCAATTGCACGGGCACAAGCGGTGTCGTCTTGTCTTTTACCTTCTCCCGAGCCTCGGGCGCGAGAGCGCACGGCGGCAAGCCCAGATGATCGCGGACTTGCGACATTTGTGCGTCCGGGTCATCCATCACCCCTTCGAAGAAGAGAGTAAGAAGCCTCTCGCGGCCAAAGAGGTCGATATAGGGCTGCAAGTGCGACGCGAAATTTCCAGCGACCAGGAATTGGACATTCTCACCCAAGGTAGGATCGAGATAGGTCTCGATATCCGCCCCGACCTCACCACGCCTGAACAGCATGCAATACCGCGAATAGGCCCGCTCTACGGGATTACGCAGCTGTGCAATCAGTTTAACATGGGGCAGATCGCGGTGGAGGCGTTCCGCCGCCTCAGGCTCATACAGATAGGAATTGGATTTCTCACCGACGGTTTTGCTAAGCCCCTCCTCGCTGAATTGCGACAGATACCAGTCTTGGCCCCGATCATACTCCCACGAAAAATAGTGAAGCTCCGGGTCAGGCATATAGACTGCCGGATCCGACTGCAGCTGTGTCTGGAGCCAGGTGGTCGCCGACTTCGCGGCCCCGATAATGATGAAATCGATGTCATTAAACTGCATTTGGCTAGTGTCGCCTCCGGTTGATGCGCTGGAACAGGGAGCGATATTCTTCGATTATACCGCGCAGATGGAATTCGGACTGATGGTAACGAAGGCTTCCGTATTTCCTCCCGGGTCGGCCGCGGCGTCAACGGTACCTAGCGCCACAGATTCGATCAAGATTAGTACGATGAGCTTTCGCGTGAAGGTTCCACCACCCGGCATACAATTGTCCAAACTTCTGTTTGTGACCCAGCATCTTAATGCAGACCTTGATACGGGATTTTCGCAGCATGATCCATCGCGGGACGATCCGGGGCAAAAATATCAAGACGTGGGTAGACA
Source organism: Aurantiacibacter atlanticus (assembly GCF_001077815.2). Taxonomy (GTDB): domain Bacteria; phylum Pseudomonadota; class Alphaproteobacteria; order Sphingomonadales; family Sphingomonadaceae; genus Alteraurantiacibacter; species Alteraurantiacibacter atlanticus. Next base: position 360,509 of record NZ_CP011310.1, read on the forward strand.
TATATCTCTTCGCACAATCAGATGATCAACCGCCCCTGCAAGTGACACGGGTTCGCGCCCATGCCATAAGCCAGGTCGCAATGGAAAATCCGACAATCGCCGATTTCATGAAACTCGATATCCGTTGTGGGACAATCGTCACTGTCGAGAGTTTCCCGGAAGCGCGCAAACCGGCATGGAAGATGCGGATTGATTTCGGCCCTGAGATCGGAGTGAAGAAGTCCTCCGCTCAGATCACCGATCTTTATGCTGAGTCTGACCTGTTGAACAAGAAAATCATGGCGGTGGTCAATTTTCCGCCTCGCCAGATTGGGCCATTTGTTTCCGAAGTACTCGTGCTTGGTTTCCCCGACGCCGACGGGGCGATTGTGCTGGGCATACCTGATGGCGTAGTCCCCAATGGCGCGCGGCTTGTCTAGGCCAGATCGCCCAGAGCTGTCTTCAATTCATCCAGCCACGGCGCGAAAGGCTTCCATGCGCCCTGCCCGCTGCGATTGATCGGGCGGCGGACCTGTTCGCTACTTGCGGTGCGCACAGCGCGATCAGTTTTATGAAAGTCCAGACATCCCTGTTCAAACGGTAGCCCGCAATGATCAAGCATTTTGCGAACCTGCCCTTCAAGATCGTCGAGTATGTCTTCGTGCTGTACGCGCAGGACCTTGCCGGGAAGCACCTCATCCCAATGCTCCATAAGGCCGACATAGTCGCTGTAATAACGACCGATTTGCGTAAGCCCGTAAGTGAATTCCTGCCCTTCGGCGAAAAGTTGCTTGAAGCCGGAAAAGCAGCAATCCATCGGATCTCGACGCGCATCGATGACCCTGGCATTGGGCAGGATAAGGTGGATCAACCCGATATGGCGAAAATTGTTGGGCATTTTATCGATGAAGAACGGCGCATCCCGGCGATGAATACGCGTGGTTTCAATGAAATCGCGGCCAAACTTCGTTAGCTGTTCGTCGGTTAGATCACGCAGGATTTCCGGATAGCGGCTTTCACCTGCCTTGCGCCCCCGCAGCCTGTGGGCAAGTGCAAGAATATTGGGCAATTCCAGCGTGCCATCAACCTGGCTGTGGCTGGCGAGAATCTGTTCCAGCAATGTCGAACCCGCACGGGGGAGGCCGAGAATGAAGATCGGATCGGGTGTGCTGTCGCCCGATCCTTCATGTTTTGCGAAAAGGTCCGGCGTGCACCATTCCCTCTGCGTCGCGAGTTCCGCGCTCATCAAATCGGCATTGTATCGGGTCTGGTTGCGTTTGAGCGTGTTGCCTTGCTCATAGAAACGAAAGCTGTCCTGATATTCCTCACGGTCCTCATACGCTTTGCCTAAAGCGAAGGAGAGGTGGACCCGATCCTTGAAGACAAGGCCCGGCCTTTCGATCTGCTCGCGCATGCTGGCAATTTCACCATCGGTGAAACGATAGGTCTTGAGGTTTGCCAATGCGTAATAGGCATCGCCGTGATAGGGCCTGGCACCAAAGGCGGCTCGGTAATCTTCAACCGCCTTTTCCTGCTTTCCTGTTGTCTTGAGAGCGTGCCCCCTGCTGGTCAGCGTAGCGGGATCGCCAGGTATTCTTGCCAGCACAGCGTCGAACAATTCAAAGGCGCGATCATAATCGCCGGTTTGCATGCTCTCGATCGCGAGGTTGGACTGAAACAGGGGATTGGCTGGATCGCGCTTGTAGAGCGCTTCGGCTTCCTTGCGTGCCTTGTCGAACTTCTGCCGTTTGCGCAGGACATCGATATAATCGAGCCGCAGCTGGATATTGTCCGGCTCAAAAGCGACCGCGCTTTCAAGCAGGAATTCGGCATCGTCGAGAATGCCCAGACGCATGCCGATCTGCGCCAACAGGCGCATTCCTTCCACGTGTTTTGGTTCACCACGCAGATAATGGCGGCAAAATTCCTCCGCCCGGAGGAGGCGGCCTTCGTGCAGGTGATGCGTCGCGGCAATGAGTTCGCGCGGGAGCGTGGCAATTCGTGAGGCCTGAGAGTGGGAAGCCTGTGCTTCAGCCGTCCTCCCGGTCTCCTCAAGCAAATTGGCTTGGGCACGCCAACTGGCATCGAGCGCCGGGTTGAACTGTGTTGCCCGGGCATAGGCTACGATGGCCTGTTCGGTTTCACCGCGAGCGCGGGCGAGATGGCCGGCCTCCTGCCATGCACGTCCATATTCGGGCGAAGCGGTGTGCAGGCGGGCAAGATAGGCTTCGGCAGCATCCAACTGTTCAAGATAACGCGCGGCGACTGCTGCGACATAAAGTGCCTCCGCATCGGCTGCTTCGACAAGAAGCAGATCCTCCGCAAGGCGCAGGCTATCGGCAAAATCACCATTTTGCAGCGCCTCTTGAGCTTTGCCGAGCGTAGCTTGCCGCCGCGTATCCTTGCTATCCATCCTCACCACCTTGCCAGAAACGCAAAGCGGCAGGCAAGCCATCAGGGCTGCCCGCCGCCTGCGGTTCGATCAAATAAGATCAGTAGTCGAAGGACACTCGTAATCCGGCAGTCAGGGGCCGGTTGGTGCTGATCCGGGCACGATCATTGACGAAATTGCCCGAAATCTGGGCGCGCTCGTCTGAGAGGTTTTCGCCGAATACCTCGAAAGTCCATTGATCGCTGGTCACGCCGGCCGACAGGTCGAACACGGTGTAACTTTCAAGCTTCAGCTTGTTTATCTCGATAATATCGGTGAACTTTGATGCCGAATGCGTGACCTGCGGCTGTATGAATGCGCCGAGATTGCCATTCAGGTCAAACTCGTAGCGTACCCGGAAATTTCCCTGGAACGATGGGGCAAAGGCAAGATCCGATCCGAGTATGACGTCGTCAGTCGGGGTCAGAACTTCGGTAATCTCTGTGTCGAGGATCGAGAAAGCACCTGCCACCGTCAGCCCCGGAAGGGAATAGGGCGCATAGGTGAAGTCAGCTTCGAGACCGTAAATCTCCGCATCCGCTGCATTGTCCGAGAAGAACAGATTGGTGATGCTCGGATCGAAGATTGTCGTCTGCAAATTGCTGACATCGACATAAAAGACACTGCCGTTCAGGCGGAACTGGCCATCGGCAAGATCCGTTTTCCAGCCGATTTCGTAATTCTTTACCTCATCGGTTTCGAGCGCGAATGGCACCATGAAACCGTTCGGTCCAGCTGCACCGCCAGGACGGTTGAGCAGGCCAGGGCGGAAGCCTTCGGAATATGTCGCGTAAAACAGCAAATCCTGATTGGGCGTGAGTGTAACCGTACCCTTGAAGATTACGCCGCTCGTTTCAGCAGTGTCGGGCGCACCTACTGTGTTGTCTGGTGCGAATTGGGCCGAGATATTGGTGCCCGACCGCTGCTGATCAATACGTTGAGCAAGTGGAACACCCGTGTTTGCGCCGAAAACGGGGGAGGCCAGGTTGAAGAAGGAGCTATTCGCACTGCCTTCGAGATCGACTTCAATGTCGTAATATCGAAGCCCGGCGGTTACGGTCAGCAAGTCGGGGACCACATCAAATGATGCCTCGCCGAACAAGCCGATCTGTTCATCGGTACGGCGGATATCATTACGGAAGATCGTGGCTGCCGAGAACGGGCCTGCTTCGCTGAAATAGCCAGCCGACGCACTATTGATAGCGCCGGGAGGTGCGTTGATATCAGTAAGCGGGTAATTTGGCAGGAAACCGCGCGTTACCCCGTCCGAACCGCGCACCTGCGTATTTGAAAAATAATTGAAATTGTTCAACTCTTTCAACTCAAGATCACTGTAGAAACCACCCGCGGTAAAGCGGACTCTCCAGTCAGAAGGCGTGCTGACCCTGAATTCCTGAGTAAACACCGTGGTGTCGGTCGTGGAGGCGACCGCAAGGTTCGGAGCATAACAGGTAGGATCCGCCGGCGCGTTCGTCACATAGCCGGGATAGACCACCGCAGTATCGCATATATAATAGGGCAGATACTGACCGACGAAGAGATAGTCGGTGTAATCGATATTCTGCTCTGTATTGCGGTCGGTATAAGCACCGGAATAGACAAGGTCCAACGCGCCAAGCCGGCCTTCTACGGTCCAGCTGGTATTGGAAAAATCGTCTTCGATCCGGTCTTCCTCATAACGCTGGATCTCGAGATCATCGAGGCCATCGAGAGTCGGGTCTGCGAAGAACACACCGTCTGATTCCACACTCTGACGGGTATGGGCGACGGATACACGCCAATCCGGGGTGAGCTCATAAAGCGCTGTGACGCGAAAGCCCGAATATTGGGTGTCGTTGAAATCGTCTTCCACTAGGCCTGTATTATCTGCGGCGATAAAGGTCGTGCCCGGTGCAGGACCGCCAGCCTGGAAGCCTGCACGATTGGTGGAAACCGGCACGCCGTTCTGGCGGACGGTTCCGGCGGAACGGAAGCGACCGCTTTCCTCTGCAGTAAGCTGCCCAGGAACATTGTCGATATAGCCACCCTGATCGTCGAGGAAAAAGACCCCGCGCAGCGCAAAATTGTCCGCCACCGGAACATTGAGCATCACCTCGGCCTTGTAGCTGGATTCGCCGCCCTTGGTGAAGGAGACGCCAGCCGAGGCTGCAGCATCGAAACCGGAGAGGTCGGGCTTGGCCGTGATGAGCCTGACGACGCCCGCCTGCGAGCTGGCCCCAAACAGCGTGCCTTGCGGGCCGGACAATACCTCTATCCGTTCAAGGTCGGCAGCATAAACATCGAGATTACGCCCCGGCTGCGCCAAAGGCTGTTCGTCGAGATACAGCGCGACGTTCGGCGCCAGGCCAGCAACACCTGCAGTAGTCAGATTAGGCGTGGTCGAAGCGAGACCGCGAATGTAGATCGTGCTCTGCCCGGGGCCACTGCCGCCTGCGGTAACGGTTGGCAGTTGATCAAGATAATCCTCGAACGTGTCGATATTGAGCTCGCTAAGACCTTTCGCACCAATCGCCGAAACGGAGATCGGAACGTCCTGGAGATCCTCACTGCGCCTCTGTGCAGTGACCACGATGGTCGAGACGCCGCCAGCGCGCTCTTGCGCGCCCTCTGGCGCATCCTGCGCGATGGCGGGTGTAGCGACAGCAATGGCCAGCGCGCTGGTAGCCGCGCCGCTCGTAAATTTCCTCATTGTGGAGAAGCCCTCTGTTTCTCGATTGCGATTTTATGCGAGCAGAGAATTCTTCACCCGCATCGCTAGATATTTCCAGCCAGATCCATGACGGACCCAGATGATCATTCCACTAACAGGCCAAAATAGGTGCCACCACAGCCGGCGGGTGGAATGACCATATTGAAAAGGGGCCTGTTGCATGATTGCAACGATATATCAGGGAGCAAACTAACACTTGCCTTCTAACAAGTAATATCAATTAATTGATGCAAATAAATCTTCTATACTATTTTCAAATTGATCTACACTTGTTCCCGTTCATAAAAATTTTAAGTTGCAATCAGTCAGCATTGCGCGCGTCGATTTTCTTGGGAAATCTATTGAAAGACCGTTACTTGCGCGCCGCATGCTCGGCGCATGCCACTGCAGTCGTGGGCACGCCCTGGTGTATTCGCAGCAGGTCGAACCCGACCGCCTTCAGGATGGAGATTGCCATAAGAGCCAGGACAAAGCTGAAGGGAAGCGCGCCGATAATCATGGTAATGCGGATGGCATCTATGCCGCCCAGGATCAGCATGCTGCCAACCACAAACGCCAATGCCCCGCCCCAGAACAGAATATGACGCCGGCGCTGGCCATCGGTTTCACCGGCGCCATTGATGGTATTGACGATCAGGATAGCGCTGTCCGTCGAAGTGACGAGATAAGTCATCAACAAAATCACCACGAGACCCGATACAAGCTGGGCCATTGCCGGATCGAGCAACACTGCAAGCGTGGCGTAAAGCTGGTCGGAAATCCCCGCATTCACAATGGCCCCATCCGCAATGCCGCTCAATTCAAGATCGATCGCGGTGCCGCCGACAAGGGTCATCCACACAAAGCACATCAGCGAAGGAACGAGCAGGACGCCAAATACATATTCCCGGATCGTTCGACCGCGCGAAATCCGCGCAATGAACATCCCGACGAAGGGCGCGAAGGCGATCCACCAAGCCCAGTAAAACACCGACCAGTCGAGTTGCCATTGGACCAGCGCATCACCCACTTCGCTTCCGCTATCAAACAGCGTCAGCGAATTGGAAATTAACGTGCGCACATAGTCCCAAAGCCCGACAACAAGTGTCTTCGCGCCAAACAAGCCGGACCCGACGACAAGGAAAAGCGCCAGCAAGCCAAATGACAACCCCATATTGAGGTTGGACAACCATTTGATACCCTTGCCGACCCCCGACAATGCACTGAGCGTCGAGGCACCGATAAGGATGAGCAACGATAGCGCTACAGCGGCAGCGGAAGAAGATCCATCAGCATCCTGCAGCCAATCGCCAAAGCCCAATCGCGCAAGTCCTGCGACAAATTGCTCAACCCCAAGGCCCATTGTGACAGCAACACCCAGAATGGTTGCAACAACCGCAACGATATCGACCACATGCCCCCCGATGCCCGACAGCCTTAGTCCGAACAGAGGAGCGAGCGCCGAGCGGATCGTCAATGGCAGGTCACGACGATACGACACATAGCCGATTGCCAGTCCGACCAGCGCATAGGTGCCCCATGCGGCAAAGCCCCAATGAAGAAACGTATAGATGAAGGCTGGGCGCACCGCTTCCGGGGAATGCGCTTCCATAGTCCCGCGAATGATATCCGGATTGTTAGAGAAATGCGCCAGCGGCTCGCCGGTCGAATATGTCAGCATGCCGATGCCGATGCCGGCTCCAAAAAGCATGGCGAACCACGAAAAGCGGGAGAATTCCGGCTTGTCGCCCGGTGCAGCTATTCGCAAGCGTCCCGATTGCGGCACAATCGCCAGCACGAAGCAGATCGCCATGAGAAAAGCGACGAGATAGACATACCATCCAGAAAAGCTCGAAATGATATTCGAGTTGGCAGCGATCAGGGTTTCACTGGCATTCACGGGGAAGAAAATCGCCCACATGATCAACAGGGAAACGATAACCTTGGCCGGGATCGTCACCTCGCGACTGAACCCATCATAATACCCTCGGTCAGCAGTCTTGATCGGCAGTTCGACAAGAGGTGGTGAAAGCGTCGCGTTGCTATCGGAGTTCATTAATCACTGGCTCGCAGATCTCTGCGTCTGGCAGGAACGCCGGACATTCAATAAAATTTCGATGATTAGCCGATCATAGGGCTATGCGAGCAAATTGCAAAAGCCGGGCCCTGTCATGCCACTCGCGGAAACCAGAAGAGCACCGCATACAAATTCGGGAATTCAACGGCTTACCGCATAGAGAGCACGATCCATTCCCACAATACATGCGCCGTCGAAACCAACTTGCCGCTTCGCTTCTTTCAGACGTGAGGAGACGATATGACCGATAGCGAAACATTCCAGCCAGAAATCAATGAAGAACCGCGCATGCCTGGTGCAGAGGCGGGTATGGATGATAAACCAGATTGGGAGCCACGCTTTCGCGGGTCAGACAGGCTGGCGGGCAAGACTGCCATTGTTACAGGGGGCGATAGCGGCATCGGTCGCGCAGTGGCGGCTCTATTTTCAAGAGAGGGCGCGGATGTTGCGATTGTCTATCTTGCGGATGAAGAAACCAAGGATGCCGAAAAGACCAAGTCGATTGTCGAAAATGAAGGGCGCAGAGCGATTTGCCTGCAGGGCGATCTGGGAAGCCAGGATTTTGCAAAAGAGGTTTTCACGCGCACTGTCGATGAGCTTGGCCAGCTCGATATACTCGTCAACATTGCCGGTGAGCAGCATCCGGATGATAGCATAGAAGACATTACCGAAGAACAATTACGCCGGACTTTCCAGACCAATATCTTCTCCATGTTCTATCTGGTTCAGGCCGCTCGGCCACATTTGCGGGAAGGAAGCGCCATCATCAATTGCACCAGCGTAACGATGTACAAGGGTGCGGACAATCTGCTCGATTATTCGGCGACCAAGGGCGCAATCACGGCCTTTACACGCTCTCTTTCAGAAAATCTGGTCGACAAGGGCATTCGCGTAAATGCGGTAGCTCCCGGCCCTATCTGGACGCCGCTAAATCCATACGGAGGGCAGCCGCCCGAGGACATGGATGAATTCGGCAAAAATACGCCGATGGGACGCCCGGGCCAGCCCAATGAGGTGGCCCCTGCCTTCCTGTTCCTCGCCTGCGAGGATTCCAGCTATATGTCGGGTCAGGTTCTTCATCCGAACGGTGGGATCATCGTTAACGGATAGGGATCAGGTGCTGGTGTCATCCGCCCGTCCGCCTTTGAATATATTGCCAATGTCCAAAGCAGGATTGCGGCTCGAAACCCAGACACATTGAAAAAAGGGGTGGGCGCCGTGCCCACCCCTTGATCCTTACATCCCGTCCAGCGCCTTGCTGACGAGGATATTTACCGAAACACGGCGGTTCTGCCTGCGGCCTTCGGCGGTGGTGTTGTCAGCCAGCGGATCGGCTTCAGCCATGCCGGTGGGGGTGAGCATCCGATATGGTGCCCAGCTGCATTCCTGCTGCAGGAAGTTGACGACGCGGCCTGCGCGCCTTTCGCTCAGCGTCTGATTGAATTCCTGGCTGCCGACAGAATCGGTATAGCCAACAACCAGCAACAGAGCGTTGTCCATTGCTTCTGCTTCGGCAGCGACGTTGCACAGTTCAGCCTTGGAGCTGGGCGTAAGCCTCCATTTACCAGTGTCATAATAGACATTTGTTGTGCCCATGATGTTGTACTGGTCGATATTGGCAACACGGCCACGCAGCGCCTCGGTGGCGGCGGCATTGCTCTCGATCGCTTCACTATGTTCACCAAACTGCTGGGACGTCGCGCCGTGAATCATCGATGCCGTTTCAAGATCGTTATTCTGGAATTGCACACGGCTTGCCACAAGATTGCCGCCCCATTGGACGGTTTCCACTTTCACCGGCAGCCCATTGAGCAGCGAGTCAATGCCAAGTGAGTTACGGTTCATACCGAACAGGCCGCTTTTGGACCTGACTTCGGTACCTGTAGAAATGCGCACCACGGTGTTGGTACCGTCTTCTGCGGTGATCTGCATGGCATCGCCCCTGCGTGCCGAAATCATGCCTTCGAATTCGGGCCCTTGGGTCAGGCCGGAAAGATCGGCCGGGGGGGAGCCATAGACATCAATCTGATCTTCGCCCTGTGAAACCTGCTGGGGCGGTAGCTGCTGGGCAGAAATGCTGGCCGGTGCGGCGAGCAATGCCAGAATGGAAAAAGCCATGGGCCCCTTGGAAATAATATTCATCACAATACTCCTCTTTACTATTCAAGCCGGTCTTGCGTGTTCGCGGCTATTCGTCCGACCGCCACCATCCTTGGCGTGTCCGGTTGTCAGAATTCCATCCATTCCTGAATAAGGTAAGCGGCGCACAAGTGAATCTCGAACGCATCGGATGGTCTGCCTGTCAGCCCAACCTTTCTGCCAGATGAACGTAATTGCAAACATGGTTAATTGTAAGGGTGTTTCGGGCAATCTGTGCGGCGAACCGTTGCTGAAGCGCTTTTTTGATCGCCAATCCGGCACTGTCCTTGCCCTATTGGCCAGCTGATAACGGTGCCGCGAAATAGGGAATTCGGGATTTCTGGAAACTTTACCTCTTGAGCATGAGGTCGCCCCATAATGGGGAAATGCAGCCGGCAGATGTGAAATACATTGCTGCAATTGCACGCAGGGCAGGTTTTCTGTCAGTTGAATATTCCTGCTAACGGCTTGGCAATAATGCTGCGGTAAACGCTCATGACATGAACGCTATCAGACCCGGATTTGACCTGTCTTGCAGCCAGACCGTTCCCTTCGAAACTGGCGGTGGCGAGAGCGAGGCAGACGCATGCGTCAAGCGATGGGCAACACTTGGCGAAGCAGGCAAGGTTGTCGCAATGCTTGCCGGCATAGATGATGACGCGGCTGGCACTTTCGATTCGGATATGTTCTGGCGCGCCACGCCTTGCCGCCGCGAACTCGCTGACAAGGCCGGGGCTGATCTTGCGGCAATCATGGAACCGGGCATCGCGGCACTGCTGGCGATACACACAAGCGGGCGCGATTGCCGCCCAGCCGCCCTTGCTCTGTGGCACGAATTCGATTCTGCCCGTAGCGCCCTGTTGACGATGCCATAATCCAGCCGTTTCCTGCGTTCGCGCTTGACCCTGTTCCCATTTCGTTCCAGTTTCAGCGCATGCCCGATTCGCTCACCATCCCGCCCGGAAGCCCAGATTCCGATGATTCTCTTGCATTGCGGTCGCGTGCCGTGTGTCGCGGGATATGTCGTCTTTTCGCGCGCAATGGCATATGGATGATCGGAGAGATGCCGCTGCGCAATGGACGGCGCGCCGATCTCATGGGGATCGATGCCAAGGGCAAGATCGTGATTGTCGAGGTCAAGACCGCGCGATCCGATCTGCTTGGGGATGGCAAATGGCCGGATTATCTCGATTTTTGTGACCGGTTCTATTGGGGTCTGCCCCCTGAACTTGATCGCAAGATCCTTGAAAGCGCGGATTATCGCCCCGATTGCTGCGGCGTAATTGTGGCCGATGAATATGATGCGGAAATCGTGCGCCCTGCCCCCAGCCACCCGCTTGTTGCGGCACGTCGCCGCGTGGAGGTTGAGCGGCTGGCCCGCACTGCGCTTCGCCGCCAGCTCGTTTCGCTCGATCCGCAATGCAGCAATTGGGGCGGTGATCTCGCCGGATAAGGGCCTCACAGCCGGGGCTGTGCAGCCTTGCAGCCTGCGCCTATAGACTATCGGGCCATGCTGTTTGCCATCATCCTTGCCGCCGCCGCGATGACCGGCATCGTCGCGCTGCGTTATGTGCTGACAAGCGGTGGATTCGCACTCGCCACAGCCAGGGTCCGGCCCGGATTATACGATGGGCTCAACCCCCAGATAATCACTGAAATCAAATGGTCGCTGCTGTCGGCAGCAATCTATGGCGTGCCCGCGGGCGTCGTAGCTTGGGGCTGGCAGGAACGAGGGTGGACACTGATCTACACTGATCTTTCCGCCTATCCGATATGGTATCTGCCGCTTTCGCTCCTCCTCTATCTTTTTGCGCATGACACATGGTTTTACTGGACCCATCGCTGGATGCACCGCCCCAAATGGTTTCGCATTGCCCATGCAGTGCATCACGCCAGCCGCCCACCCACCGCATGGGCCGCGATGAGCTTTCACCCGATCGAGGCGGTGACAGGCGCAATCGTCATCCCATTGCTGGTTTTTCTGATCCCCATCCATGTTGGCATCCTGGGGCTGGTCCTGGCCATCATGACCATCATGGGTGTCACCAATCACATGGGCTGGGAAATGTTTCCCCGCTGGATTGTTCATTCGCGCTTAGGGAACTGGCTGATAACGGCTAGCCATCATCAGCGGCACCATGACGAATATCGGTGCAATTACGGACTCTATTTCAGATTGTGGGATCGACTGTGCAACACCGACAAGGGATTGGGCCAGCCCGCTTCGCGGCCCTGATAACGGCATTCGCTACGGCGATTATCGCTGCTCCGACGATTGCCGAACCGCTTGGCGCGGAGGTAACAGGAACGCAGGTGACGATCACAATCACCAACATGCGCAATACCGACGGGATGTTGCGCGCCTGCATGACCCGTGACGAGGATCGTTTCCCACGTTGCCAGGATGCGACACAGGGCTATCGCACCGTGGTGCCGGCTGGCGAGGCGACGGTGCTGCATTTCGAAAATGTTGCGCCCGGCACATATGCCATTGCGCTTCTGCATGATGAAAACGGCAATGGCCGCGCCGACCGTGCGTTGGGCATGATGCCGCGCGAAGGTTTTGGATTTTCGCGCGATGCGCCCGTGCGTATGGGCCCGCCTGATTTTGAAGAGGCCGCCATATCCATAGGTTCTTCACCATTTCAGCAAACTATACGTATGCGCTACATGCTTTAGAATTACGGGTAGCTGCCCTGAAAACGCTTCAAAAAAAGCCACTAAAACCCGGCGCAACTTCATCAAAAATTTACCACGTCGCGCCAAAAGGGTCCTGCAACCCAGGGAAAGGCTTTTGGGCATGGACAGTTTGCGTGACAATTTCGCTGCACTCGATGTGGAGAATCTGGATGGATTCACCTCTCCGGGCATCGATATGCAGGATGAAGAGGACGCGATCGATGAATCGCCGCCGCCTGCAATAGGCACGGACGAGCGCCGCCTGCAGGTTCGCGCCTATAATTTCTGGGCAAGCCTCCTGGAAGATCGCAACTTCCCCTCGATCAAGGAGCTTGATCCCACTCTCTTGCCCGATTTCGGCCCCAACAGCGTATTGCTGGATTTCACGAAGGGCATCGAAGACCCGTCCATCGCTTATATTGGTGAATTGCTGGCAGAAGAATGTGCCGATGAAAACGGCACGCCCGAACGGCTTTCGCAGGTCACGCCGCGCTCTTTGCTCAGCCGGATTACCGATCATTACATGCAGATCTTGGCCAATCAGTCGCCAATCGGTTTTGAAGCGGAATATGTGAACAACGCAAGCGCAACGATCCTGTATCGCGGAATTCTGCTGCCTTTCTCCAGCGATGACCAGACGATTGATTACATTTACGGCGTCATCAACTGGAAAGAGATGGCCGACGCACACTCTGCTGATGAACTTCTGCTCGAAATCGATCAGGCGCTGGAAGCCGGCTCTGATCGTCCGGCGCCACAACCCGATCTCACCGATTGGGCGGATGGGCCGGCCAATGCCCTTCCCGATGACAATGCGCATGAAAGCGAGGCAGTGCGGCCTTCATTCGATCTGTCAGGCCTGTCAGCCTATACCGGCGACACGCTTGAGCTGGATAACGAATTGGCACAGGGCGCAGATTACGACACGCTGGTGCCGCAACCTATGCCCCAATCGCTAGCCGATTGGCTGGCTGCCGCGCGCGAAATGGCGCAGCAGGCAAGAAGCGGCGAAGAGCGGACACGCACCGCATTGTATGAAGCAGTCGGCCGCGCATGGGATTTTGCCATCGCCGCCACGCATGAACCGGAAGATTTATCCGAATTGCTGCAGGATGCGGGCATTGCCATGCAGGAACGCGCCCCGATGACCCCTGTGGTCAAGCTGGTCTTCGGCGTGGATTACGACAAGACCCGTCTGACCGAATATGCCGCAGTGCTCGCTTTCGCGCAGCGCAATGATATCGCGCAAGGAACGCTCGGCACCTATCTGCAGAATGCGGATGGCGGTTTGAAAGGTGTAGTATCCGAAGAACGCGCTTTCCGCCGCACGCTGGATGGCAAGGCCCCACGGGCGGTGCGTAAAGGGCCGCGCAAGGCCATCGCCAAGAAGCTGCGCGCTATCGCACCCCGTGATTTTGCAGCCCTTCCCCAGACCGGCGAGGAATTTGCTCTGGTAATGATTCGCCGCGATGAAAATGGCGATGTGGTGGTATTGGGCGAAGTGCCCGAAAATGCCGCGCTCATCGAAAAGGCTGCCCGCCAGCTTATCGGTTAGGCGATCATTCTACTCTCTCGTTTGCGACAGGTATGGGCTTGGCTCGACTGATTGGCTAGCACCTTCCGCATGGTATTTTCGCGCACGGTTGCCACTCGTCTTCAACCCTATTTCGGACACCGCAGCCGGACACGTCTCGTATTGTCGGCTCGTGCATTGCGTTGCAGGCCAGCCGCCTTCGGTAAAGGTTCGCGCTGGCAGGCCATGCGCACGATGGTGATGCAATTCGCCAGCCGCGAAGTGGCAGGTGTAAGAGTCCGCCTGCTGATCGAGAGAGAAGATGGTTTCGCGCTGGAGCGCATGACTGTCAGCGATCGAGAGGGGTTTGTCCATTTTGACGAGCCGCTTGCTCCAGAGTGGGATCTGCCTGCCTATCCGCAATGGGAGATCGCCACGCTTTCATGGACCAATAGTGAAGGCCCCCAGACGATGAATGCGCATGTGTTGGTGCCGGGCAGGGAAAGCGATCTGGCGGTGATTTCCGATATTGACGATACTATCATCGAAAGTGGCATCACCGGAGGATTGCGCAATATCGCACGCAATTGGCAGCGCATTTTCGCGCAATTGCCGCATCAGCGCATTGCTGTGTCCGGCGCGGACATTTTTTACGGAGAGCTTGGTGGCGGGATTGTGTCCGAAGGCGAATCGCGCGCCAAAAGGCGCATGGCGGCCACACACCGGCCGTTCTTCTATATTTCTTCCAGCCCGTGGAACCTGTTTTCCTATATTGTCGCATTCCAGCGCACAAAGGGCCTGCCGCTTGGCCCGCTCAAACTGCGCGATTGGGGGCTGAACCGCCAGACTTTCGGTTCTGGCAGCCACGGGGCGCACAAGACTGCCGCGATTAACGCCATATTGGAAATGTATCCCACCATGCGCTTCGCCCTGATCGGCGATGATACGCAGGGGGACCTGCCCGCCTTTGCCAATGCGGTGACGCGCTTTCCGGGCCGGGTAGCCGCGATTTTCCTGCGCAGGGCAGCGGAAGAGAATCTTTCGACCGAGGAAGTCCTGGCACAGGAATCGATTGCCAAGGCGGGCATTCCCCTGTGGCTAGGCGAGAGTTTTGCCGAAGGGATCGATTTCCTGCGCCAATCCGGCTTTTCTCCCGGTGACGAGACCGAACAGATTGTGCGGGTGGTCGAAAAAGTCGAAACATCGAAAGAAATGGCCGAGGAAAAGCTAAACGCAGACGCGGGTTGAAAGGCATTCTTCATTTCCCGTTCAGCGCCGGGCGCGCTAGGCTGCGGGTGAACCATGCGCATGATTGCTTCCCTGCTCGCTCGCCTGCTCGCCCTTTGCGCAGCCATGGCTATGATTGCTCAACCCGTCGCGGCGCAGGGAATCAGCGTCTTGCGCGATGCTGAGACAGAGGCGCTGCTGCAGGACATGGTCGATCCGCTGGCGGAAGCTGCAGGTCTTGGTGAAGGCGCGGTAGAAATCGTGCTGGTCAATGACAGTTCCATCAATGCCTTTGTGGCGGGTGGCCAGCGTATTTTCGTACATTCTGGGTTGCTGAATGCGGCCGAGGATGCAGGAGAGGTCCAGGGCGTTCTGGCGCATGAAATGGGCCATATTACCGGCGGCCATGTTAACCGATATTCCGAAGGTGCGGGCAATGCGACGCGCATTACCCTGCTTTCGACATTGCTGGCAGCGGCGGCGGCCTTTGCCGGTGGCGGCGAAGCAGCGATGGGCGTGCTTGCGGCAGGTCAGCAGGCTGCGATGGGCAGCTTTCTTGCCTTCAGCCGCACGCAGGAAGCCAGCGCCGACGCAGCCGGAGCGGAATATCTGAGCGGCGCAGGTATCAGCGGGCGCGGCAGCCTGAAGTTTTTCGAACGCCTGCAGAATTACGAATTCCGTCGCGGCATCAGCCAGGATAACGAGCGGGAATACGGTCGCACCCATCCACTATCAGGCAATCGGATCGCTCGCTTGCGCGAGGATTATGTTGTTGATCCGGCATGGGATACGCCGACCGCATCCGATCTCCAGCAGCGCTTCACACGCGTCAAGGCGAAGCTTTACGGCTTTCTCGCCCCGCCTGAGCGCGTCTTGCAGGCCTTTCCGACCCATCTTACCAATGTTCCGGCGCGCTATGCCCGCGCCTATGCCTATCACAAAAGCGCGCATGTCGACGAAGCGCTGGCCGAGATTGACGGATTGCTCGCGACAGAACCGGACAATCCCTATTTCCTCGAACTCAAAGGTCAGATCCTGCTCGAATCAGGTCATGTGGCAGAAGCCCTGCCATCGTTACGCCGTGCGACCAGCCTGACCAATTCCAGCCCTTTGATCGCCAGCTTGCTGGGCCATGCGCTGATCGCAACTGAAGACCCATCATATCTGGACGAAGCCGAGCGAGTGCTGCGCGCTTCGCTTGGTCGGGATCGTGAAAATCCCTTTGCCTGGTATCAACTGGGCGTGGTTTACGGGCAGCGCGGTGATACCATCCGCGCCCGGCTCGCCAGTGCGGAACAGCAGATTCTCTCCGGAAATCCGCAAGGCGCGCTGATGAACGCCAGCGTGGCGGAACAGGGTCTCGACGCGGGCACGCCCGACTGGCTTCGCGCACAGGACGTGCAATTGCAGGCGCGCGCGCAGCTTGAACGTATGGCGCAACGCAACTAGGCCAGAAGTATGCGTTGGATCATAACAATACTAATCGCACTCAGCGCAGGCTTTGCCGGTGCTGCTGCTTGGGATTTTGCCAACCTTGGGCCGGATCACACGCGCAATTATCTGATGGCCAATCCCGAAGTGCTTCCCGAAGCCATTGCCGAATTACAGCGGCGTGAGATGGTGGAACGCATCGGTCCGCTACGGCCGGAGCTGGAGTCGCCTTTCCCCGGGGCAGTATTGGGCAATCCGGAAGGGAGCATCACCCTTGTCGAATTTAGCGATTACGCATGCGGGTTCTGCCGTCAGAGCCTGGCGGACGTTAGAGCGCTGGTGGCTGCCAACCCCGATCTCAAGGTCGTGATCCGTGAATACCCCATATTGTCAGGCGATAGCGCCGCTGCTGCGCGCATGGCGCTGGCAGCTGCGGAACAGGGCAAATATGAGGCCTTTCACAATGCCATGTTTGCGCAAGACGGGCCGAGCCCCGAATCCATAGAAGCAGCTGCAACGCAGGCAGGCGTGGATCTTGCGCAGGCCACAGCCGCGATCGACGCGGGCCGTTATGAAAGCCAGTTGGAGAACAATGTCTTCCTTGGCCAGTCTCTGCAACTTTCAGGTACGCCGGCATGGATTGTAGGCGACAGGGTGCTGAACGGCGCAGTCGGCGCGCAGGAAATTGGCGTCGCCATCGCCGAGGCGCGCGATTCCTAGGGCAGGCCGCTGATTTGGGGAGAGCTGGCAATGCAATTCCGTCTGACGCGCGCGCCAACTTCGGCTAAGGGCAGCATGGCCATGTTGCCATTCCAGCCCACCCCGTTTTTCAAGGACAAGAATCGCGCTTTCTGGTGGCTGCAAGTGCTTGGCTGGCTTGGCGCATTCACCCTGCGTGGTGTTTCGGGCATTGTTGCAGGGCAGGATTTTCCGTTCTTTGTCATCATTTTCATCGAATCCTTCACAGGCTTCTCGATCACGCTGATTCTGTCAGTTGCATTCAAGCGCATACTGTCGCTGGCATCGCCGCTCAGCTGGGCGAGTTCTGCCCTGCTGCTCGCCATAGCGGTGGCGTTCTTTGCTTCGGTGCAGACATGGGTCATTCAGATCGCGCGGCCAGACAGCGGCGGGTTTTCCCAGCTGCTGATCGGCTATTTCATCTTCCCAATGACGCTGCTCGGCGCGTGGTCGGCATTGTATTTCGCCATTAATTTCTTCCTGCAGGTGGAGGAACAAACCGACCAGCTGGAACGGCTGGAAGCGCAGGCGACAAGCGCTCAGCTTGCGATGCTGCGTTACCAGCTTAACCCGCATTTCCTGTTCAACACGCTGAATTCGATCAGCACGCTGGTGCTGCTGAAACAAACAACCCCCGCAAATGCGATGCTGACCAAGCTTTCTAGCTTCCTGCGCCACACGCTGATCGCCCAGCCGGGCGGCAAGGTCACCGTGGCACAGGAGGTGGAAACGCTGAAACTCTATCTCGAAATAGAACGGATGCGGTTTGAAGAACGACTCCGCACCGAATTCAGGGTGGATGATGATGCGGCGCGCGGCTGCATCCCGTCCTTCCTGCTGCAACCGCTGATCGAAAATGCGATCAAATACGGTGTATCTGCTCAGGAAGAAGGCGCGCGCATCAGCCTTGCAGCCAAGGTCATCGGTTCGCGTCTGCGCCTGACGGTGTATGACACGGGTCCGGGATTGCAGGGCAATCAAAACGCGGCCGAGGCGGTAAAACGCGGCCATTCCTCTACTGGTGTGGGCCTTGCCAATATCATGGAGCGCCTGTCGCAGGCCTATGGCGAAGACCACCGATTCGACATTGAAACCCCGCCCGATGGCGGTTTCACAGTCATCATCGAATTACCTTACGAAATCGAAGAACAGGATGAACCTGTTCCCTCCCATCAGAAATTTCCCCGCCCGTCGAATAAAGAGGGTACAAGGGAAACGACTTTCGGAAACCCCCAGACCGGAGCCCCCGCATGACTATACGCGCCATACTCGTCGATGACGAAAAGCTCGCCATCCAGGGCCTGCAACTACGTTTGCAGCCTTATGAAGACATCGAAATCGTGGAGACCTGCGCCAATGGGCGTGAGGCGATTCGCGCGATCAAGACACTCAAACCCGACCTTGTCTTCCTCGACATCCAGATGCCCGGCTTTGACGGTTTCTCCGTGGTGAAAGGGGTCATGGACCTTGAGCCGCCGCTATTCGTCTTCGTGACCGCATATCAGGAACACGCCATCCGCGCGTTTGAGGCCAATGCCGTCAATTACCTGATGAAGCCTGTCGATGAAGATCGTTTGGCAGATACGATTGAAAGGGTCCGCCAGCGTCTCGCCGAAAAGCGCTCTGCCGAAGAGGCCGAGAAGCTGAAGGACGTGCTGGCAGAAGTCAGCCCGCAAAGCCTTGATGACATTTCCGGCGAAGGGGATAGCGCCGGCCGGTATGAAAAAATGATTAACGTCAAGGACCGCGGGCAGATCTTCCGCGTGGATGTCGATTCGATCGAACATATCGAGGCTGCAGGTGATTACATGTGCATCTACACCGGTGACAATTCGCTGATCCTGCGCGAAACGATGAAGGATCTGGAACGACGGCTTGACCCGAAGAATTTCCAGCGCGTCCACCGCTCCACCATCGTCAATCTCGATCGGGTGCGGCAGGTAAAGCCTCATACCAATGGCGAGTGCTTCCTGGTGCTGGACAGCGGCGCCGAGGTGAAGGTGAGCCGGTCCTATCGCGATGTGGTAGCGCGCTTCGTGCATTAATCCGTGTTTCGATGCTGTTATACGGGTACGGTTGCGCCCTTGCGGTCTGTGCATGGGCATTGCAGGGATAGATCATGACCGATTTCCCCCTGACTGGCTTTGACCTCGCCCATTTTGTTCGCGGAACTCTGGCGGAGGACCTTGGTGAGGGTCTTGCTGATGGTGGACGCGATGTCACCGCCGAAAGTGTGATCCCAAGCGATGCACGTTTTTCCGGCGTGATGGACAGTCGCGATCCGATCACCGTAGCCGGTCTGCCGATTGCTGCGGCTTTTTTCCGCCATCTCGATCCTGACATGGCCATCACGATTTTGGTGGAGGAAGGCGCGCAGGTTTCTGCCGGCACTGATTTGATGCACCTGTCAGGCAATGCCCGCGCGATGCTGACGGCAGAGCGCAGCGCGCTCAATACGGTGCAGCATCTTTCGGGCATTGCTACGATGGTGCACGAATATGTGCGCACGATGGACAATCCCGATTGCACGCTGCTCGATACACGCAAGACCATTCCCGGGCTGCGCCATCTTGAGAAATATGCCGTGCGGCAAGGCGGCGCGGACAATCACCGCATGGGCTTGTGGGATGCAGCCATGATCAAGGACAATCACATTCTGGTGGCCGGAAATGTCGGCGAAGCGGTGCGCCGTGCACGCGATGCAGGCGTCGAGCAGATCATTTGTGAAGTTGACCGCATTGACCAGATCGAACCAGCGTTGGCTGCGGGAGCGACCCGTCTCCTGCTCGACAATATGTCGCCCGAAATCCTGCGCGAGGCGGTCGCGCTGGTGGCGGGTCGCGTGAAGACAGAGGCGTCAGGTGGCATCACCCTTCATACGATCAAGGCCAAGGCCGCAACGGGTGTCGATTTCGTCTCCGTTGGTCGCCTGACGCAAAGCGCGCCTGCTGCCGATATCGGTCTCGACTTCACCCCACTTTGAAATGTCGCCAGGCCAGCGCGATGAAAAGGGGCATGGGCGCATGAGGTGGTTTACGCTTGTGTCTGGACTTATCCTCACGCTGTTGCTGCCCGCCACGGCGCTGGCGCAAGCATATCAGTGCCGCACGCCGCAGGGGCGCATCAGTCTGCCAGCAATTGAGCGCGATGGGCCCGTGCGCCAGACGCGCATCACCGGATACACACTATCACTCAGCTGGAGTCCTGAATTCTGCCGCTTCCGCGATGATGAACCGCGCCACGCACGCCAGTGCTCGGGCCGTGCCGGACGTTTTGCCTTCATCGTTCACGGATTGTGGCCGGAGGGTCCGCGCAATAGCTACCCGCAATGGTGTCCCACCCGTGATCAGCCGACGCAGCTCGAGATGCGCGGCGCCATGTGCATGTCGCCCGATACGCGGCTGGTCGCGCGCCAATGGGCCAAGCATGGCAGCTGCATGGTCAATGATGCTGGCGCCTATTTGCGCATTACACAAGTGCTGTGGAACAGCCTGCGCTGGCCCGATTTCGATCGCCTCTCCCGCCGTCGCGGCCTGACCGCTGGCAATGTGCGTGACACCTTTGCCGAAGCAAACCCCTATTGGGATGCAGAAGATGTCGGGCTGGTAGTGAACGAGCGTGGCTGGCTACGCGAAATGCGCCTGTGTTATGGTGCGGACTTCATGCCGGCAGCATGCGACAGGCGACGCTTTGGGCCGAGTAATGGAACCGAAATGCGGATCTGGCGGGGGATGTGATGATCTTCTTCTTCACCGCCTCTCACTGAAAAACCCGCGCAATAGTTTGCCCGCTTCTCCCTCGCCAATACCTGAATATACCTCTGGCCGATGGAGACATTGCGCCTGCTCAAACACGCAAGCGCCATGTTCGACCGCGCCACCCTTGGGGTCGCCTGCGCCATAATAAAGTCGTGCGATTCGGGCGTGGGCAATCGCGCCAGCGCACATGCCGCAGGGCTCCAGCGTCACATAGAGATCGCAGCCGGTCAGCCGGTCATCACCCAGAGCAGTGGCCGCGCGGCGAATCGCCACAATTTCGGCATGGGCGGTCGGATCGTGGTCAGTGCGCGTGAGATTATAGCCTTCGCCTAATACAATGCCGTCCTTGACCACCACCGCGCCCACTGGCACTTCGCCCGCAACGACGGCCTCTTGCGCCAGTGCGAGGGCGCGGCGCATCGGATCGGGAAGGGGCCATTTTGCCATAGCCACGCGCTACCTGTTCGCTTGACGAATCTCTACCCCCCCTGTATGCGCCCGCCTTTCCCAGCTACACGCTGATTCAACTTAACCGTTTCGAACGAGAGAACTCGCCATGTCGCGCATTTGCGAACTTACCGGCAAGGGCCGTCAGGTCGGCCACAATGTGAGCCACGCCAATAACAAGACCAAGCGTGTCTTCCTGCCCAACCTGCAGAAGGTCACCCTGTTGAGCGAGAAGCTGGATCGCAGCTTCAAGTTCCGCGTGTCCACCAATGGTCTGCGCTCGGTTGAGCATAATGGCGGCCTGGACAATTGGTTGATCAAGACCAGCGACGAAAAGCTGTCCGTCCGCGCTCTCAAGGTGAAGCGCGAATTGAAGAAGGCGATGGGCGAAGCGGCCTGAACCGCCTTTTTCGGGCCCATCGCCCGGATCAGTTTAAGGATTTGAAGGCGCGCGGGGTATTTCCTCGCGCGCTTTTTCGTGCGCATCTGGCGCAGCCCACACCAGTTTCGCTAGCAATGTCCGCTGGAACGAGGCCCGGTTATCGTCTGCTATGATCCACAGCACTATGGCGCCATCATCCTGCGGTGCGATTGCCAACCCCTCGTAATTTTCTCTCGGCAATAGCGTGTCGAGATTGACCAGCATGCTGATTGGCAGATCGTGACCAGCGGCAAGATCGCGCGGATCGCCAATGGCAAGCGCTGCGGTGAATGGGGGATAGCCAAAGGCCAAGCGGCGCAGCAATATCAGCACGCGTCCATCGGGCAGTGTAGCAAGATCGGTTGCTGCATAATCGCCGGGCAATTCATAACGAAATTCGAATGAGGCGACATCACCTGTTGGATCGCCATCAAAGACAAGCCCTGTGTTGCTGGCTTCCTGCAAAACGATAAAGCGGCCGTCCGGCAGCCGTTCCATCGCCTCTGCTCCTGAATTTGCAGGCCAGTCCCGCCATTCAGGTGGCTCGCGCAAGGCTTCCAATTCACTGGCAACCGAATAGCGGATGATCGCATTGCTGTTTTCGAAAGCCAGCCAGTAAGACCCCGTCGATTCATCATGTGCTGCGGCTTCGATATCGGGAATTGTCCCGCGCAACCGGCCCCTGTTCCCTACTCTTGAGAGCCGCGGTGTCTGACGGCTCTGCCCGTCCGGTGCACTAAGGATCAGTCTGCTCCCGCGATCGGAAAACGCCCACAGGTCCGCTTTGCCAGCCCCCGGCACGAGAAGAGCCGAATATCCGCCGAACTCGATATTGGGGCTGGTCAAGTGCCACACCCCTTCACGCCTGAAGCCGTTGGCACTCACGGTTTCCGGCAAGTCACTTACCGCCTCCACATACAGATTATCGTCAAAATTCTGCGGAAGTTCGGTTCGGATGAATGTGCCGGGGGCCAGCGACAAGGCCAGCGCAAGCGCGGCAAGAAGACGCTTTGCGCGAATACGGCCCCCCGTCAGCCGCGAATCGGCGTGTGGCGCGAACATGCCTGTGCAGCGATCACGGCATCGGTCCGACGAACAGCAATGGATCGAGCCGGGAAAGGTGCCACTTGATACTCCAATGCAGATGCGGGCCGGTTGTCCTGCCTGTCGCCCCGACCAATCCCAGCCGCTCCCCCTGCCGGACCTGTTGGCCTTCGGTCACGAAAATTTGCGAAGCATGGAGAAAGGCGCTGTTGAGGCCGGCACCGTGATCGACAATAATCAGATGCCCTTCAAGACTGAATTCATCGCGCGCGGCCAGTGTTACAACGCCATCCGCCGGGGCGACGAAAGGCGTGCCAGCGCCGGGGGCGATATCGAGGCCGGAATGATAGCTGCCCGGTTCTCCGCGGTACACACGCTGCGAACCGAATCGGCCGGAAATGCGCCCTGTGACCGGCCAGATGAAATCCTGCTGCCACCCGTCCGACGGCGAATTTGCAGTGCGCGCATCCCATATTGCATCGAGTTCAGGCTGGCGGCGACGCATGAAGGCCTCGCTCGCTCCGCTTGGACGCCGTGCAACATTGATATGCTCAATGTCCCAATCACGCGGGGACACGCCCACGGGGCTGCGCACAGTGCGCCCATCAGCCAAACTGGCAACCAGTTCGCTAGTGTTTTTGGCATCGCGATCAAATGCGGCGAAGAAGCGCCCCTGTTCATCCAACGCAAGCTCCTGCTCGCCAAGGCGCGCAGATACGGTGCCGTCAGGCGCCTGTCCGCGCAGCCAACCTCCTTGCGTCAACGCGCCATCAAACACGAATGTGGTGGGTCCAGCCGGCGGCGGCGATGGTTGCGGCGCTGGCATTGACGTGGGGGTAGGGGCAGGCGTTACGATTGGCTGCACTACCTCGGTTGGACCGGCCGATGCGCCAGAAGCATCGTCCGCTTGCGGAACCACGGTGCAACCTGTCACCAAAAAGGCCGCGGCGGCGGCGAACCTCTTGGGAAAAGAGATCACTTGGCGTCGAGTACGCGGCGCGTGGCGAGATCGGGGCTGGCATAAGCCTCCTGCAAATCCACGCTCCAATATCGTAATTCTTCCAGCGGTACGGACATTCCGCTGACCGCGCAGGTCACGAAGTGGCCGGGGCGGATCACGCGAAAGCCATTGGGGCCATAAAGCAGTGTGGCGGCGTTTTCAGAGGAGTTCATCAACATGCGACCTATCTAGGGATAGCTTTTGCTCAAAGCAATTTTGGTTGGCTGCTTTCAGACCGCGATCCGGCCAGTTTGCGCGACTTTCGCGGGTTTTCACCGGGGATTACGTTGATCGTGCCATCGGCAAATTTGATGCCCAGGCTGGCTTGCCTTCCTGCTTCGGCAGCGTTTGTGACTGCCTTGCCCGTGCTATCAAGCACCATGGCGTATCCGCGCGAGAGGGGCTTTTCCGGATGCAATTGGCCAGCGAGCCGCGCCAGAGCGTCCAACCGCTCTCTACCCTCGGCGATCGAGCGTGTGACCAGCGCAGGCCCGAGACGCATTGAACCGAGATGCTGCGATGCCTCGCGCAGATTGCGTTGCAGGATTGTTGGCGAAAGGCGAAGCTGACTCAGCTTTTCACGCCCCTGGGCTGCCCGGTCAAGCAAGCCGCGTCGCAGCCTTTCGCCAGCTTCATCGAGCCGCTGGACCTGCGATTGCAACAACTGCTCTTGCGTCGGCATGCGCGCCATCCTCGTTTCAAGCCGTTCGCGACCAAGATCCACAGGTCGGCGCGCATTCTTGCGCTGGCGCAGGGTGAGATCATCAATTTGCGCTGCAATCTCGCGCAGGACAGGCACAGCAATTTCGGCGGCGGCCGTTGGCGTAGGCGCGCGTCTGTCGGCTGCAAAGTCGCACAGCGTGGTATCGGTTTCATGCCCTACCGCGCTGATGACAGGTATCGGTGATTGCGCCACGGCGCGCACTACCTCCTCCTCATTAAACGCCCACAAATCCTCGATCGATCCGCCACCGCGCGCCACGATGAGCAGATCGGGCCGAGGCACGGGCCCACCAGCCGCCAATGCGCCAAAACCGCGCACAGCCGCAGCCACCTGCCCGGCAGCAGCATCCCCCTGCACCAATACGGGCCAGACCAGCACATGGGCGGGAAAGCGATCCTCCAGCCGATGCAGAATATCGCGAATTACCGCGCCCGTAGGAGAGGTAACGACACCGATCACCCGGGGCGCATGGGGCAGAGCGCGTTTTTTCTCGGGCGCGAATAGTCCCTCGGCCTCGAAACGCTGACGATTCTTCTCCAGCAGAGCGAGGAGAGCGCCCTCGCCCGCGATCTCCATCCGTTCGACCACGATCTGATATTTGGAGCGGCCCGGAAACGTCGTCAGCTTGCCAGTGGCAACAACTTCAATGCCATCTTCAGGCTTGAACGGCAGGCGTGCAGTGCTGCCCTTCCACATCACTGCATCCAGGACGGCTTTTTCGTCCTTGAGGCTCATGTAAAGATGGCCGGAAGCTGCACGCTTCACGCCGGAAAGTTCACCGCGCAGGCGCACGAAGCCGAAACGGTCCTCCACCGTGCGCTTGAGAGCTTGTGAAATCTCGGTAATGGTCAGCGGCGCGGAATTGTCGCCTTCGCGCGATGCCGCTACCAGCCTCGCGTCATTATCATCGTATGGAGAATTGCCAGCCATGAATATCCTGGTTTTGGGTTCGGGCGGCCGCGAACATGCCCTGTGCTGGAAGCTGGCGCAATCCAGAGCAATCAAAAGCGAAGGCGGTACGCTTTACGTATCCCCCGGCAATCCGGGCATGGAAGATGTGGCAAGGATCACGCTGGTCGATGTAACGCATCACGCAGACGTAATAGCCTTCGCAAAAAAGCACGATATCGGCCTTGTCGTTATTGGTCCCGAAGCACCATTGGTAGATGGGTTGGCCGATAGCCTGCGCGATGCGAATATCGCCAGTTTCGGCCCTTCGGCACAGGCGGCGCAGCTGGAAGGCAGCAAGGCCTTTACCAAGGCCCTGTGTGACAAGGCGGGCATCCCTACTGCAGCCTATGTGCGCTGTACCACACTGGAAGAAGGCAGGCAGGCGCTCAACACATTTGCTCCGCCCTTTGTGTTGAAGGCGGACGGGCTGGCCGCGGGCAAAGGCGTGGTCATCGCCGAATCAGCGGAACACGCGGAAGAAGCGCTGGCGGATATGCTTGGCGGCGCATTTGGCGAAGCGGGCGCAGAAGTAGTGATTGAAGAATTCATGCATGGCGAGGAAGCGAGCTTCTTTGCCCTGACCGATGGCGAGGCGGTGATCCCTTTTGGGACCGCGCAGGATCACAAACGCGTAGGAGAAGGCGACACCGGGCCCAATACCGGCGGCATGGGTGCCTATTCCCCCGCCCGCGTGCTGACAGATGCGCAGCTGGCTGAAACGATGGACAGGATCATTCTCCCCACAGTCCGACAGATGAAGGAAGACGGCATGCCTTATTGCGGCGTGCTTTATGCCGGGCTGATGTTGACCGATGAAGGCGTGAAGCTGGTAGAATACAACTGCCGTTTCGGCGATCCTGAATGTCAGGTGCTAATGATGCGGCTGGATAGCGATCTGGCCGATTACATGCTTGCCTGTGCCCATGGCACCCTTGGCGAGCAGATGGCACCACACTTCGATAATGCGACCGCGATGACCGTGGTAATGGCTGCCAATGGCTATCCTGGCACACCGAAAAAAGGCGGCATCATAGACCTCACCGGCGTTGCAGAGAGTGACACCGTCAAGGTCTTCCATGCGGGCACCAGCTTGCAGACTGACGGAAAACTCATCGCCAATGGCGGCCGCGTGCTCAATGTGACGGCGCTTGGCGCTGACACCAGCGCAGCGCGCGATGCCGCCTACAAGGCGGTGGAAGAGGTCAAATTCCCGGACGGCTTTTACCGCACGGACATTGGCTATCGCGAAATCGCGCGCGAACAATAGCGCTTATTGCGAGCACCCGTCTGGGCGCACTCAATTACAATGTGCGTCCTACGCTTTAAGGGAGGAACCTCTTCAACAAGCCGCGCACCGATCTTCGTCCATGGCGTTTTCCCGCAACAGCCAGAATGGGCTAGAGCTTTTCGGCCATGAGCTTGGTGAGTTGTGCCTCGGGACGCGGGCCGTAATGGCTGATGACTTCGGCCGCAGCAATGGCACCGCGCCTCAGGCACATGCCAAGCGGTTCGCCACGCGCATGGCCGGACAGGAAGCCGGCGGCAAACTGATCGCCTGCCCCGGTGGTATCCACGACCTTTGCAACGGGATCGGCCTCAGTTTCCGCACGCTCGCCATTGGCAACGGCGATCGCCCCCTTTTCACTGCGCGTCGCCACCAGCACGGGCACCTTGCCCGCCACGGCGTTTACGCCCGTGTCAAAATCGCTTTCGCCGGTCAGCGTTGCCAGTTCATGTTCATTGACGAACAGGATATCGATCAGCCCTTCGTCAATCATGGCACGGAAATCATCGCCATGCCTTTCGATAACGAAGCTTTCACTGGCAGTGAAGGCGATCGTGCGTCCGGCAGCGCGCGCCACCTCGATGGCGCGGCGCATGGCCCGGCGTGGTTCTTCCGGGTCCCACAAATAGCCTTCCAGATACAGAATCGCGCCGCTCGCAATCAGGTCTTCATCCAGCGCGGAGGCAGGGAGGAACTGGCCTGCACCAAGGAAGGTGTTCATCGTCCGCTCGCCATCGGGAGTGACGAAAATCATCACGCGCCCCGTGGCGGGTTCACCGCTGCGCGCGGGCGTATCGAAATCAATGCCGGTGGCGCGCATGTCATGGCGGAAGACCTCGCCCAACTGATCATCGGCAACCTGCCCGATAAAAGCGCATTGCAGGCCAAGCGTGCTCAATCCTGCCAGCGTATTCGCTGCCGAACCGCCGGAAAGCTCGCGCGCGGGCGGCATGGCGTCATATAATTCGGTGGCGCGCGCTTCATCGATCAGCGTCATGCCACCGCGATTTAGGCCAAGATCCTCGATGAGTTCATCCGTGCAGGAAGCGATTACATCAACCACGGCATTTCCAATGGCGATAACGTCGTAGCGGGGGGCAGTCATGTCGTCTCCTGAAGGGGGCAAAGGTCCGTTTTCTGGCAGCATTGGCCGGATCGGCGTTGACTTGGCCGAAGGGCCGCGCAATCGCAAGCGGTGATGGCATCACGTCCTGCATCGCTTTCCGCATCATTGGCGCTGGCTTTCGGGCAATTGTTCGATGGTGCGGTGCTTCGCATTTTGTTGAAGAGCCTCGGCGTTACGCTGATTGTGTTTATTATCTTGGCCACTTGCGGCTGGTTCACGGTCGACTGGGCCTTGACCCGCAGCGGACTGGACGATGGCCTGTTTGCAGGGGCCGAGGCATTGCGCGGGGCGCTCTCTTTCCTCCTAGCAGTAGTCGGTCTGTGGTTAACCTGGCGCATCGTGGCGATGGGCGTCGTACAATTCTTTGCCGACGAAGTGGTGGTGGCGGTAGAGCGCCAACATTATCCGGAAGAAGCGAGCATGGCGCGCGATCTGTCATTTGCCGAACAGGCAAGGAACGCCGGACGCGCAGCAGCACGCGCACTCCTCTCAAATCTGATCGCCATACCATTTGCGCTGGCGCTGATGTTCACCGGTGTTGGCACTTTCGCAGTGTTCTGGCTGGTCAATGCAGTGCTTCTGGGGCGCGAATTGCAGGACATGGTGTGGCTGCGACACCGGCAAGGCGTGCAGCAAGCGCCGCCGATAGGCCGGGGCCAGCGTTTCGTGATGGGCGGATTGTTCGCCGGTATGCTGGCAGTGCCTTTCATCAATTTTCTCGCGCCCGTACTCGGCGCGGCGAGTGCTACACATCTTGTTCATCGAACCAACCGCAGGAAAAGTTCTACCTGATATGCGCCTGTTCCCTCTGCTCTCCTTCAGCCTCCTTCTGTCCGCCTGCGCCACCGTTGTGCCACAGCAGGCTCCGCCAGCGCCGCAGCGCCCCGTCGACGCCGGGCAGATTCCCCCCAGCCAGCCGCAAACACCCGTCTCTGGATTCCGTCAGCCACGGATTATGGAGGGCTCCGGTTATAGCGGCGTTATCCGCGAGGATGCGGGGACGTTGCAGCGTCGTTTCGGCCAGCCGCGCCTGAATGTGGTCGAAGGCGATATGCGTAAACTGCAATTTGCTGGAGAGGCATGCGTGCTCGATATTTTTCTGTATCCACTCTCCCCCGGCGCAACTCCGGTCGCAACCTGGATCGAGGCACGACGCGGATCAGATGGTGCAGCAGTCGACAGGCAGGCTTGCATTCGGGCGCTTTCGTCCCGGCGGTAAGCCCATGCGGCCATGGTAACGCGAATTTAAGGCTGTTCGACCATAGCGGCATAGGAACGGAGGGAATTTCGAGACCTATGAGCATGCATTTCGCCGATATCGCCCGCCAGGCTGCCCAGGACGGCGGCATTTCGCGTGAGGAAATCCTCGCCATGCGCCACGCCGGTTGGGCCGATGGCCGCATGACCCGCGCGGAGGCCGAAGCGATTTTCGCAGCACAGCACGCAACGAGCAATCCCAGCACCGAATGGAGCGATTTCTTCGTCGAAGCGATCCAGCAGCATGTTCTCGAAGGCAGCGAGCCACGCGGCTATGCCAGCGAAGATGAAGCGCGCTGGCTCGTCGATCAGGTTCGCGCCGACGGCAAGGTCTGCTCGATGACCGAACTCGAAGTTCTCACCCGCATCATCGAAAAGGCGCAGAATGTCCCGGAAATGCTCAAGGATTACGTCCTTGATGTTCTGGAAAACGAGGTTCTGACCGGCACCGGTCCCACCCGCGACGGTGGCGAATTGTCGGATACGCATGTAAGCGAAGCCGAATGCAAGCTGGTCCGGCGGGTCATTTTCGGCCAGGCAAGCGATCGTCCTGCGGCCGTTAGCCGCCGCGAAGCCGAAGTGCTTTTCCGCCTGAAGGATAAGACCGAACACGCCGCCAACGCGCCTGAACTCAAGCGCTTGTTCGTGCAGGGTGTAGGAAATTACCTGATGGGATTTTCCAGCGCTTCGGGCCAGATCAGCCGAGAACGCGCGATCGAACTGGAAGCTTTTGTGGCAGACAACTCGGCCAGCGTTGGTCGCTTCATGGGTGAGATGGCCGTTGCCGCACCCAATGCCTTTGGCGTGATTTTCGGCAAGAAATCCAGTGCGCCCAGCCGACAGGACCAAGTGGCCAGCGATGCTGCAGTCACTTCAAGTGAAAACGAATGGCTCGATGCGCAAATCGCGCTCAACGGCAAGGTCGATGCATATGATCAGGCATTGCTGGATTTCATCGCTGAGGAATATAGCGCGGCCTGAAGATCTGTCGGGATGAGGGGCAAAGCCCCTAAACCATGAAGCTTTCGCCGCAGCCGCATGCACCCTTGGCGTTGGGATTTTCAAAAACGAAGCCCGCGGTGAAATCATCTTCCACCCAGTCCATCGTGCTGCCTATCAGGTAAAGCACGCTTGCGCCGTCAATGTAAAATATGCCGCCGGGCGTTTCGATCTTCTCGTCGAATGCCGTTTCTTCAGTGACGTAATCTACCGAATAGGCAAGGCCCGAGCATCCACGGCGCGGTGTCGACAGCTTGACACCAATGGCACCTTCGGGAGCCTTCGCCATCAATGCAGCCACGCGTTCTTCCGCGCTTTGAGTCAGGATAACGGCAGCCTTGGGCGCCGGACGGGTTCTGGTATCGCTCATCACAACATTCCCAGTTCGAGACGCGCTTCGTCGCTCATCTTGGTCGGATCCCATGGCGGATCCCAAGTTACTATGACTTCGGCATTGCGCACACCAGGCAGCCCCATCACACGCATTTCGATATCCTGCGGCATGGATTCCGCCACCGGACAGTGCGGGGTGGTGAGCGTCATGGTGACGACGACATCGGCATCGCTGGACACCTCGACGTTATAGATAAGCCCGAGATCATAGATATTTACCGGGATTTCAGGGTCGTAAATATCCTTCAGCGCATCAATCACGGCCTGGTGTATTTCGCCACCGGGTTCACCTGCAGGCGTGTCTTCCGGTTTCTTGGCCAGAAACCCGTCCAGATAATCGCGCTTGCGTTCCAGCTTCGCACCTGCGCTTTCCTGCCCTGTTTCGTCGTCAGGCAGTGGCGCGTCCGAAACGCGTGCACGCGGCGGCTTTTCTGGAGCGATCACCTTTTCATTCGGGGCAGGGGCCGCGATGAAATCTTTCTTGTCGGTCTGGTCGTTCATCAACCGAAAATCCTTTTCGTGCGTTCGATGCCGCGGATCAGCGCGGTTACGTCTTCCTCGTCAGAGTAAATCCCGAAACTGGCGCGCGCCGTGGCGGTAACACCCAGTTTGGCCATGAGTGGCTGCGCGCAATGATGTCCGGCGCGAATGGCAACGTTCTCTTCGTCCAATATGGTGCCTAAATCGTGCGGGTGAATACCGTCGATCAGAAAACTGACGATGCCGGCGCTATTTTCCGGGCCGAACAATGTCACATCATTCATCGCACCGAGGGCATCGCGCGTCTGCTTTACCAACGCGGCTTCATGTGCGTGGATGGCTTCCAGTCCGATTTTCGTCGTGTAATCGCACGCCGCCGCGAATCCGATCGCCTCGACGATGGCGGGCGTGCCCGCCTCAAAGCGCTGCGGTGCTGGGGCGAAAGTAGTGTTATCAAAGGTGACAGTGTCGATCATCGCACCACCGCCCTGCCACGGCGGCATCGCGCCCAGCAGGTCCGCCCTTCCCCACAGCGCACCAATGCCCGTTGGACCATAAAGCTTGTGAGCCGAGAATGCGTAGAAATCGCAATCGAGGGCAGCCATGTCCACCGGAAGGCGCGGTACGGCCTGGCAACCATCAAGCAGGAGTTTCGCGCCCACGGCATGTGCAAGATCGGCTGCCCGCCGCGCATCCACCACGCTGCCCAGCACATTGGAGACATGTGCGAAGGCCACCATCTCATGTTCGCGCGTCAACATCGTTTCCGCAGCGTCGAGATCGATCTGGCCGTCCTCTGTAAGCGGGCAGACATCGACCTGCCATCCGGCAAGCTGCCACGGCACGATGTTGGAGTGATGTTCCAATTCGGAAAGCAGGACGCGGCCCTTGTGCGGCCAACTATAGGCGAGGAGATTGATCGCCTCTGTCGCACCACGCGTGAAGACGATTTCATCCTCGGTCCCGCCGATGAATTCAGCAATCCTGCGACGCGCAGATTCGTAACCGAGCGTCATTTCTGCGGAGCGCGAATAGACGCCGCGATGTACGGTCGCGTAATCTGCGCCCAATGCGCGTGTCACCGCATCGATAACCGCTTCGGGCTTTTGCGCGGTGGCTGCACTATCGAGATAATGCCACGGCGTTCCGGTGCTGGAGACCAGCCCGGGAAAATCGATCTTGCGCCCCAGCGAACGCGATAGGGTTTCGTTCATGGACATGGGCTTTTACTCCAGCCCGAATTGGCTCCGCGGGCACGTTGGTATCGCACGCCCGCCTCTACAACGCGATAATCCGAACCGACATCGTCAAGCACTATGCGCCATTGTTCACCGCTGACAGAATCGTCAGCATAGCCTTCGGCGGTGACGAGGATAATATGCGTGCCAGAGCCAGTGCCGTCGCGACCGATTTCGCGCGTGATACGCACTTCGTCTTTGCTTTCTTTTGCGGTTGGAGCCGGAACATAATGCGCGATGACCCTGTCTTCGGCTGCAAAAGTCCGGTCGGGAATGGAAAGTGGGCTGAAATCACTTGCAGGCGGCGCATCAAGCACCGGCATGGTGGTGCAGGCCGCAATACCCGACAGCACCAGAGCACAGGAGAAAAAGCCCAATGTGTTCATGGCGTTGGTTCCAGAAACGCCAGTGTTTCATCAAGCATGCTATCGCGCGTGGCATCATCGGTAATTGCGACAAAGGCATCGCCGATGAAGGCCTGCACCAGCAGCCGCTTGGCAATTGCGGGCGCGATACCGCGGCTGGCCATGTAATAGCGCGCCATTTCATCAAGCTGACCAATCGCTGCACCGTGCGCGCACAGCACATCGTCAGCAAAAATCTCCAATTCCGGCTTGGTATTGGCCGTCGCGCCCTTTTCCAGCAGGATTGCGCGGAAGCTTTGCGCAGCATCGGTTTTCTGCGCATCGCGCGCAACTTCTATGCGGCCAAGAAAATTGCCTGTCGAGCGGCCCCACTGCACCGCGCGAACCACCTGATTGCTGGTGGCGTTGGGGTGGGCATGGATCGTGCGGGTGACGAATTCCTGCACCTTGTCTCCACCGCCAAGTGTCACACCGCCGAATTCGAAATGCGCGCCTTCTTCCAGCGTAACTTCGATTTCCAAGCGTTGGTAATTGCCGCCGGCGATAGTAGCGAAAGCTTCAAAGCAGCCTTCTTTCCCGACATGAACGCGCAGCCGGTCTATCGCACTGGAAGGTCCATCCTCCGCCGAGATAACCTTGCATTCGAAACGAGTTTCGCCCGGTGGCACGTCCACTGTGCGCCAGTGGTGAACCGCAGCCGGATCTGCCGCCGCCAGGAAATCCGCATCGGCATAGCGCCAGTCTTCGTCGCGCGTGGTAGGCAGGGTGGCAAGCTGGTTCACGCCGCCATCACCTCGTCATATCCCTCGGCTTCCAACTGCCTTGCCAGATCGGCGTCACCGGTTTTTACGATGGCACCAGCTGAGAGGATGTGGACGAAATCAGGCTGCACATAATCGAGCAGACGCTGGTAATGTGTGATCAGCAGCACACCTTTTTGCGCGTCGCGCATGATAGAGTTGATACCCTGCCCCACTACTTTGAGAGCATCGATATCGAGGCCGCTGTCAGTTTCATCGAGAACCGCGAACATCGGATCGAGAATGCCCATCTGGACCATCTCGTTGCGTTTCTTCTCGCCTCCCGAAAAGCCGACATTCACATTGCGTTTGAGCATGTCCATGTCGAGCTTCAGCAGGCTTGCTTTTTCCTTCGCGAGCTTGAGGAACTCACCGCCCGTTAACGGCTCTTCCCCGCGCGATTTGCGCTGGGAATTCAAGGCTTCTCGCAGGAATTGCAGATTGGATACGCCGGGAATTTCTACCGGATATTGAAACCCCAGGAACATGCCGGCAGCGGCGCGTTCATGCGGTTCCATGTCGAAAAGATCTTGCCCCATGAAGGTGACTGATCCGCCGGTCACTTCGTAACCGGGCCGCCCCCCTAGCACATAAGCGAGCGTGGATTTGCCCGCACCATTGGGGCCCATAATGGCATGTATCTCGCCCGCGTTCACGGTGAGAGAAAGGCCCTTGAGGATAGGTTTGCCGTTAATTTCGGCGTGAAGGTTTTCAATCTTTAGCATTCAGTCTTTCCGGTAGCTGCGCGACGGACCATTCCCGTCACGATCGTAACGCGGCGTGGTCTGGCGTGGATGTTCGGCATCGTGCCTGCGGCGGGCGTCGCCCCTGTCGCCAATGCGCAGACGCATACCAGCGGTGATACGGGCGAGGACTTCGTCCATGTTTTCTAATATGTCGGCGGCCTTGATGTGCATCACCCGCACACCGACCGATTCCAGGCTCTTGTCACGGCGGCGAGCGAGCTTTTCGTCCGCGCCTTCCTCGTCAATGGCGATAGCCATGCCGAGATTGTGACAATTGAAATCGACAATCGCGCTGCCCACCACGGCGAAGCGTTTGAAGGTGTAGCGCCCCAGATCCGCCTTGGCGAAACGCGCTGCGAGCGCCTTATGCGCGTCGGAAGCGTGCCGCTTCATATCGCGCGCCTGATCATGCAGCACATCGAGCCGCTTGTCGGATATCTTCCAGCCGCGGCCCTTCTTCTCAAGCTCAGGCGCATCAGCATCGGTTGTGTCGCGGACCTTGAGGGTTTTGCGTTCTGTCACCCCACGCTCCCCTCAAGCGAGATAGCCAGCAGCTTCTGCGCCTCTACGGCAAATTCCATCGGCAATTCTTTCAGCACGTCCTTGGCGAAGCCGTTGACGATAAGTGCCACGGCCTCTTCCTCGCCCAGTCCGCGTTGCATGGCGTAAAACAGCTGGTCGTCGGAGATCTTGCTGGTGGTTGCCTCATGCTCGATCTGGGCGCTGGGATTCTTGATCTCGATATAGGGCACAGTGTGCGCCCCGCATTCAGAGCTCAACAGCAGGCTATCGCACTGGGTGAAATTGCGCACATTGTCCGCATTCGCGCCCACCCGAACGAGGCCACGATAGGTGTTGTTGCTCTTGCCCGCCGAAATCCCCTTGGAAATGATGGTGGAGCGTGAGCCCTTGCCGTTATGAACCATTTTGGTTCCCGTGTCGGCCTGTTGGTGGTTATTAGTAACCGCCACCGAGTAGAACTCGCCAACGCTGTCTTCACCGTTGAGCACGCAGGAGGGGTATTTCCACGTAACCGCGCTGCCGGTCTCGACCTGCGTCCATGAAATCTTGGACCGCGCACCTTGGCACAAGCCACGTTTGGTCACGAAATTATAGATCCCGCCAACGCCTTCCGCATTGCCCGGATACCAGTTTTGCACAGTCGAATATTTGATCTCGGCATCTTCCATCGCGACCAATTCCACCACGGCGGCGTGGAGCTGGTTTTCATCGCGCATCGGCGCGGTGCAGCCTTCCAGATAGGAGACGTAAGACCCCTTTTCGGCCACGATCAGCGTGCGTTCGAACTGCCCTGTATTCTCTGCATTGATACGGAAATAGGTGGAGAGCTCCATCGGACAGCGCACGCCCTCTGGAATGTAGACGAAGGTGCCGTCGCTGAAGACCGCGCAATTCAAGGTTGCAAAATAATTATCGTGCTGCGGCACAACCTTGCCGAGCCACTTTTTCACCAGATCGGGATATTCCTTGATCGCCTCGCTGATCGAACGGAAAATCACGCCCGCGCTTTCCAGCTCCTTGCGGAAGGTGGTGGCGACGCTGACGCTGTCGAACACCGCGTCCACAGCAACCTTGCGCGCACCTTCTACGCCGGCGAGCACTTCCTGTTCGGCAATGGGAATACCCAGCTTGTCATATACGCGCTTGATCTCCGGATCGAGTTCATCAAGTGATTCGAGCTTGGGCTTGGCCTTGGGCTCCGCATAATAATAGGCGTCCTGATAATCTATCTTCGGATAGCCCACCTTGGCCCAGTCCGGTTCCTTCATGGTCTGCCACAGGCGGAATGCCTTCAGCCGCCATTCCAGCATCCATTCAGGCTCACCCTTCTTGGCCGAAATGAACCGCACCGTATCTTCGCTCAGGCCCTTGGGTGCGAATTCCTGTTCGATATCGCTTGCCCAGCCGTGTTCGTAATCAGCAGCCTTGGCAGCGGCTTCGCGAGCATCGCGGTCTTGAATATCTAAGTCTTCAGTCATGCCAGTTCTTCTGTTGTCTGCTGGGGCGTCAATTGCACCAGCGATATTTGAGCAAGCGCACCGCGTAATGCCGAATTTACCAGCGGCCAGTGCGGTTTGACGCTGCAATTATGATCCACCACGCATTCAGTCCCGTCGACACAGGCGGTAAGGGCAATCGGCCCTTCCACCGCCTCGACAATGTCTGCCAGGCTGACTGCTGCTGCGGGCCGCGCCAGCTGCAATCCGCCGCCTGCCCCACGGGTAGCGCGGAGCAAGCCTGCCGCGGTCAATTTACTGACCAGCTTTTGCACGGTAGGCACAGGAAGCCCGGTCTCACAGGCAAGTGCAGCCGCGCTGGTACGTCCGCCACCACAATGTCCGGCCGCCGCGCTCATGATGACGACGGCATAATCTGCAAGGTTGGACAATCGCATTTCGCGCACGCTTCTCTAATCAGACTAATTCGTTCCGATTAGCCAATTATGCGCAAAACTCGCGCAATCAAGCCATTTTCACTTGTTGCGAGTCGTTAGCATCTGAACGATGCGAAACTGCCATTTCATAGATCTGCACAGAACCCTTGCGGCCGGGCAGTTTGATCGCCGGCCGGTGAGCAAGTCAGCGTCGCGCGGTTCAGCGATCAAAAATTGTAGTGGCAGGTCACTATGTGAGAGAAAATCGGGACGGCACTATGCTCTTAGTGCGACCCGTGCTCCGCGCCGCCCCGATAGTACTATGGCATGATTTCCGGCCTCTGCAAGATAAATTGCATTGTTTTGCAACGACATGGTCCGATTCCAACGGTGTCAGCGCAGCTTTGATGCGATCCATATATCGACTTGTTCTTCCAGAATATCGAGCGGAACGGGACCATTGATCAGCACGACTTCATGGAATTCTCGAATATCGAAACTGTCGCCCAGACTGGTGCGGGCGCGATCGCGCAATTCCATGACCTTTAGCTTGCCGATCATATAGGCGGTGGCCTGCCCAGGGTATACGATATAGCGTTCGATCGCCTTGCGGATATCGCCATCGGGATTGGGTGTGTTTTGCGTGAGATAGGCAATGGCCTCCTCACGGCTCCAGCGCTTGTGATGAATACCGGTATCCACCACCAGCCGCGCGGCACGCCAAAGCTCCATGCCCAGACGCCCGAAATCGGAATAGGGATCGGTATAGAAACCCATGTCCTTGCCAAGTTCTTCGGAATAAAGTCCCCAACCCTCGGTATAGGCGGTGAAGCCGCCAAAACGGCGGAAAGGCGGCAGATCGCCCAGTCCTGTCTGAATAGCGCGCTGCATATGGTGACCAGGCAACCCTTCGTGATATGCCAGTGCCTCCAGCTCATTCGCGCTCATGTCGCGCAAATTGTAGAGATTGACGTAATAGGTGCCGGGCCGCGATCCATCAGGGGCAGGACTTTGATAAAACGCCTTCCCAGCGCTTTGTTCGCGGAACGCCTCGACAGGTTTTACCTGCAATTCAAATTCCGGCAGCGTGACAAAATAATCGGGTAGCCGGGCTTCCATTGCATTCAGCACCGCGCTTACATCCGTGAGATATTCCTCACGCGTGTCGTAAAAGAAGCGTTCATCAGTGCGGGTGTGTTGGAAAAAATCCTGCAGGCTACCGTCAAATTCCACCTGCTGCATGATCGCGCGCATTTCGCCATGGATACGTTCAACTTCGCGCAGGCCGATATTGTGGACCTCATCCGCAGTGAGATCGGTAGTGGTGTAATAGGACAGCAACGCATCATAATATTGCGCGCCGTCGCTCAGCCGCCAGATCCCGTCATCGGTTGGTGCAATACTTTGCTGACGGACCATTTCCGCACGCAACTGGCCATAGGCTGGCGCGGCGGAGGCCAGCCAGGCGGCGTCCGCTTTTGCAGTCAGGGCTGTTTGCTCAGCAAGAGAGATATCCAGTTTTGCTACCTTGCCGCGGAAATCTTCGAGAACGGCATTATCGAGACCGGAATCAAGCAAGTTCTCAATGTCGCTCAGGACATAGGGATACACCCAGTCAGGCGGCATGACGCGATTGCTGGCGCGCGCTGCCGAGCGGGCGATCAGCGTCTCCATCAGCGGCGCGATGCCTTCGATACGGGCGATATAGGCCCACGCATCGCTGACATTTGTCACCGTGTGCGTATTGATGAGGAAGGCCGGTATGCCGCTTTGCTCACCATTCATCTGGTCGAAGATGAGGCCGTTTTCACGAAACGGATCGAGCAGGGCAGATCGCGCCGCCACGGCTTCGAACAGCCGATAGGACAGGGCTTCCTGACCGGTCAGATCGGCAAGGTCATAAGTGCCCTGCATCTGCGCCAGATAATCCATCCGCAAGGCGCGGCGAGCGTCGTCCGCCTCGACCGATTGATCATTCCATTTGCCGTAATCCTCATCACGGATGCCGCGATAGGCCTTGGTCTGCGGTGACATGGCAAGCGATGCCGCATCATATTGCTCGAAGAAGTCTTGAATGTCGGCCGCCACCTCTGCCGGCGCGCTGGCGGAAGGCGCTGGCGCTGCCAGTTCTGTTTGTGTCGAAGCGCAGGCGCCCAATGCCAATGCGGCGGACGCGAGTACACTGGTGCGAAGCAGGTGAATTTTCATGTGGCAGTCCTTCTAAGCTATTGAAGCACGCCTAAAAGAAAGTAGGCGATGAAGGAAGTGCAGACAAAAAAGGGGGGCGGCAATCCGTGGATCACCGCCCCTTGAAGTGGAGAACTCGTTACGCCTTGCGCTTCGAGCCCTTCGGGTCGCAATCGGGGCCTAGCTGATTCGCATGAGACATGCTTGTAAGAAGGCGACATAATTCGAATCGCGTTCATTTTGGC
Organism: Aurantiacibacter atlanticus; assembly: GCF_001077815.2. Classification (GTDB taxonomy): domain Bacteria; phylum Pseudomonadota; class Alphaproteobacteria; order Sphingomonadales; family Sphingomonadaceae; genus Alteraurantiacibacter; species Alteraurantiacibacter atlanticus. The sequence goes on from NZ_CP011310.1 coordinate 399,273, forward strand.
ACATATTTTTTCTTCGGCACAGCGCGAGACATTGCGTTTCGCATAGTCATGCTGCCAAGGACCCCCGCGATGATATACAAGCTGCTGCGCCCTGCGCTTTTCATGTTTGATCCCGAAAGGGCGCATGGCCTCGCCATCGCTGCCCTTAAACGCATGCCTCTGAAGCCTCCCCCGTCGCCCGGCGGCGCACTGGCCATCGAGATTGCCGGTCTGAATTTTCCCAATCCGCTTGGCATGGCAGCCGGGTTCGACAAGGATGCAGAAGTCCCCGATGCCTTGTCGGCCCTGGGGTTTGGTCATGTCGAAGTCGGATCCATTACGCCGCGTGCGCAAGCTGGCAATCCGCAGCCTCGCCTGTTCCGCCTGACGCAGGACGCAGCGGTTATCAACCGCATGGGCTTCAACAATGGCGGGGCGGAAAGCGCGGCCCGGCGCATTGCCGCCAGGAATACTGGCGGAATTCTCGGTATCAATATCGGCGCAAACAAGGATAGCGCCGACAGAATCGCCGATTACGCCAGCATGGCCCGGATCATGGCGCCTCTGGCAAGCTATCTGGCCGTAAACATTTCCAGTCCCAACACACCGGGCCTTCGCGCCCTGCAGGATGAAGGCGAGCTGGCGCGGCTGCTCGATGGGATGCTTCAGGCACGCGAAGAAGCTGTGGGACAGGTGGCTGGCCATGCACCACCAGTTTTTCTCAAAGTCGCCCCGGATCTTGAACCCGCCGATATCGATGCCATTTCGCGCATTGCCATCGACAAGGGGCTAGACGCGCTCATCGTCTCTAACACGACAATTGACCGGCCAAAGCTTTGGTCCCGTTATGCGGGTGAAACAGGCGGACTTTCAGGCGCACCGCTCAGAAGCAAGGCGCTCGAACGGTTGCGCGATTTCCGCAAGGCTACGGGCGGCGCGATGCCGTTGGTGGGTGTCGGAGGCATTGCCACAGCACAGGATGCGTGGGAGCGGATCAGGGCGGGTGCCAGTCTCGTGCAGCTCTATAGCGCAATGATTTATCGCGGCCCCGGCATTGCCCGGCAGATTACAACGGGACTGGAAGCATTGATGCGGCATGAGGGATACTCCTCCATTGCAGAGGCAGTTGGAAGCGAATAGCAGTCAAAGACATGATAAAGCATGTCTCCTGCATCGTTTCGGTCGCCTTGCTGCTTGGCGGCTGCCAATCCATCGCTAACCCGCCAGCCGATATCGCCAATACTCAGACCTCTTCGAGCAATGGAGTGGTCAGTGCGGCCGATCCGCGTGCGGCAGAGGCCGGCGCACAGATTCTGCGGCAAGGCGGCAGCGCAACCGATGCCGCGATTGCTGTCATGCTGGCGCTGACGGTTGTGGAGCCACAAAGCTCCGGCATCGGAGGCGGCGGCTTCCTGCTGCATTCGGACGCTACAGGTGCGATGGTCAGTATCGATGGCAGGGAAACCGCTCCGGCAGAGGCGGGAGCAGACTGGTTTCTTGACGAAAACGGCGAACCACTGGAATTTCTCGAAGCTGTCATCGGTGGCCGCTCTGTCGGTGTACCGGGCAGTGTCGCGCTCGCCGCACAGGCGCATGAAGATTATGGCCAGCTAGCATGGGCCGACCTGTTTCAGCCCGCGATACGTCTGGCCCGCGAAGGCTGGGACCTCTCGCCCCGCGGCGCATATTTTGCCGAGCAGCACCGCGAGCGTGCGGCGCATTCGCCCGGAGGCGCGGCATTGTTCTATGATGAAGCAGGGGCGGTGCTGCCGGTAGGAACAAGGCTGACCAATGCAGCACTGGCCGATACGCTGGAAGCGCTCGCGAAGGATGGACCGGATCATCTTTATCGTAACAATGCACAGGCCCTTGCTCAGCATATCAGCGATGAAACGCCGGGTAATGCCGCTATGCGCAGCAGCGACATTACCGAATATGAAGCGCTCGTCAGGCGGCCGGTATGCGGTGATTATCGCGAATACAGGATTTGCAGCATGGGCCCGCCTTCGTCGGGCGCGACCACTGTGATTGCCATTCTCGGTCAGCTTGAACGGTTCGACATGGCTGGCCTGGGCGCGCAATCTGTAACTGCATGGCATCTCTTCGCTGAAAGCCAGCGGCTCGCTTATGCCGATCGCGAAGTATATCTGGCCGACCCTGCATTCTCATCAGTGCCGGCTAGCCTTACATCGCCCGCATATCTGCAACAGCGCAGCATGCTGATCAGTGCAGATGACCGCATGGAACAGGCTATCCCCGGCACGCCGCCCGGTATCGCGATCGCGCCGCCCGATGGTGACGAGCCGGAAGAAAACGGCACCAGCCATTTCGCCGTCACCGATAACGCGGGCAATGTCGTGTCATGGACATCGACAGTTGAAGGGGCTTTCGGCTCCGGCCTCATGTTTGGCGGCTTCTACCTCAATAATGAACTGACCGATTTCAGCTTCCTTCCGAATATGGACGGCGTGCCAGTGGCCAATCGGGTAGAGGGCGGCAAGCGCCCGCGCAGCTCTATGGCGCCGACAATTGTTTTTGGCGCAGACGGAACTCCGGTGCTGGCAATTGGCGCAGCCGGTGGCTCAACCATTCCGGTGCAAGTCGCCAAAGCGCTGATCGGATATATCGACTGGGACATGACCGCGCAGGATGCAATCGCTTTGCCTGTGCTCTATTCTCCGGGTGATTCCATTGTTCTGGAGGACGGCAATCAGATCGCAGGCCTTCAGGCGCAGCTTGAAGCGATGGGCCACAATGTCAGCCTGCACACCTTGCCATTGAAGGCGAATGCAGTGGAATTGAAAGATGGCCGATGGATTGGTGGCGCCGATCCGCGCAGCGAAGGGGCATGGATCAGCCAGTAGGACGCACTTGCCCTCCACAGCAGCGCGTCCTAGGCGCTGTGGCATGAAATACGACCGGATTACCGGCAGTCTGGGAGAGTCAACGAAGTGCTGTTGAGAGATATCGACGACGCCCAAAACCTCGTTTCGCTGTTTCTCAAGCGTGCGGACCAAGGTGGTGAAAAGCCGTTCCTGACATCAAAGATCGGCGGAGAATGGACGTCCATATCGCACGCCGAAACTGCCCGACAGGTATGCCTGATGGCGGAGCAGCTGCGGTCCTTGGGCCTGCGCGATGGCGATCGGGTGGTAATCGTTTCCGAAAACCGCCCCGAATGGTGCATCGCCGATCTTGCCATTATGGCGGCAGGCTGCATTACAACGCCCGCTTACACCACCAATACAGAACGCGATCACAGCCATATTCTCGATGATTCGGGTGCCAGCGCCGTCATTGTATCCAACAGCAAGCTGGCAAAAACGCTGTTTCCCGCAATCATGCAATCCGGGCGCGCCAATCATGTCATTACGATAGATGCCATCGCCTCATCGCAAAGCGGCTCTTTTGACATGCATGGCTGGGACAAGATGATATCGGGCGATGCAGAAAAGGCACGCCAGGCGGTGGAGCAGCGCATGGCCACCATCGGTCGCAAGGATGCCGCCTGCATCATTTACACCAGCGGCACCAGTGGTGCGCCGCGCGGGGTCGTGCAATCACATGGCGCAATCCTGTGCAATGTCAGCGGTGCCGCAGAAATTATCGCCGAAGATTTTGGCGTCAAGGAGGAGCGGTTCCTGTCCTTTCTTCCCTTGAGCCACGCCTATGAACATACGGGCGGTCAGTTCCTGCCTATCGGTGTCGGCGCGGAAATCTGGTATTCCGAGGGGCTGGAAAAGCTGGCCAGCAATATAGAGGAAGCGCGCCCGACCATCATGGTCGTCGTGCCGCGCCTTTTCGAAGTGCTGCGTGCGCGCATTCTCAAACAGGTTTCCAAGGAAGGCAAATTCGCCAATTACCTGATGGATAGCGCAATATCCATTAGCCAGAATGCCGGCAAAAGGGGGGCAAAGCGCCTTCGGGACAGGCCGATGGACTTGTTGCTGGAGCGCACACTGCGTCCCAAGATTCGCCAGAAATTTGGTGGTCGGTTGAAAGCCATGGTTTCAGGCGGAGCACCGCTGAATCCCGAAGTCGGCTACTTCTTCGACGCGATGGGGCTCACCCTGCTCCAGGGTTACGGTCAGACCGAATCTGGCCCGGTAGTCAGCTGCAACCGCCCCCTTGTCGGCCTGCAAATGGACAGTGTCGGGCGGCCAATGCGCGGCGTCGAAGTCGAAATCGCGGAGGATGGTGAAATCCTCGTGCGCGGCGAGCTGGTGATGACGGAATACTGGCAGCGACCCATCGATACAGAGCGCACCTTGAAGAATGGCTGGCTCCACACAGGCGATGTCGGTCATCTGGACGATAAGGGTCGAATCAAGATCACCGATCGCAAGAAAGACATCATCGTCAACGACAAGGGCGATAATGTCGCGCCGCAAAAGCTTGAAGGCATGCTCACTCTGCAGCCTGAAATCAGCCAGGCGATGGTCATGGGCGACAAGAAGCCATTCATGACCGCCCTGATTGTCCCCGATGCGGAATGGGCGCTGCAATGGACGACAGAGAATGACATCCGGCTCGACATGGCCGAGCTACACGCCCTCCCCGCGTTCCGCAGCGCCGTGAAGGCAGCGATTGACCGGACCAATGCCAATCTTTCAGTGGTGGAAAAGGTCCGCAAGTTCGAATTTGCGGATGGACCCTTCACTGTCGATAATGATCAGATGACGCCAACGCTGAAAATTCGCCGCCACGAAATTCGCGCCATTTACCAAGAACGGATGAACGCACTGTATTAGGCTGACGGGTCAGGCGACTTCTGCATCGATCCGTTCGGGATAGAATGCCGGTTCATGGCGGGACCATGCAGGTGCGGTTGCCGCCGATTCGCTGAGGCTTTGCAGCAACATCTTGCGGCGGTCCGGGCGAATCTGCGGAAGCGCGGCCGCGCCGCAGAAAGCTGCCGGAAGAAATGGCCGTGCTTCTGCGCCCAGCAGCCGTTCGTATAAAAAGCGATAGGCGGAAAATCCGTCAATCTGTTCCTGGGCAAGATCCTGTGCCGTGATGCGCAGGAGTGTGCCGATGAAAGCGTCCATACCGTCGAAAGCGGCATCGCCAGGCACGATTTCACGCAATTGGCGCAATTCGCGATAGGCAATATATTGCGAGCGGATGGCCCGCTGGTCATCGACTGAACGACTCCACGTCTTGAAAGCGTCGCCGCGGCCAAATCCGATATCGAGTGATCGTTCAATAAAGTTACGCTCATGCGCTGCAAAACCCGCGAATTCGCGCATTTCTGCAATTGTCATCGACGCGGTCTGCGCTTTTGCCATGTCCGGCCTCCACCTGTTGGACGGCCAGTGTCTCGCACTATGGTTAAATTTGTGTTCTCTTCGGCCAACGTAAAAACGAGGCTGTGTCAGACTGTCAGATAAGACCGGCAAGCGGGCTGCTGGGATCGGCATAGCGCCGCCGTCCCATGCGGCCGGCAAGATAGGCGTCACGCCCGGCCTCGACAGCCAGCCGCATTGCTCGCGCCATGCGGACAGGGTCTTTCGCTTCGGCGATGGCAGTGTTCATCAGCACACCATCACAGCCAAGCTCCATCGCCACGGCCGCGTCCGAAGCGGTGCCCACGCCGGCATCGACCAGCACGGGCACATTTGCGCCTTCTACGATCAGCCGAATCGTCACCTGGTTCTGAATGCCGAGACCCGACCCGATTGGGGCGCCAAGCGGCATGATTGCCACGGCGCCCGCATCTTCCAGCTGTTTGGCGGCGATCGGATCGTCCACGCAATAGACCATCGGCTTGAAGCCCTCGCCGCTTAGCACTTCGCACGCTTTCAGCGTTTCGCGCATGTCGGGGTAGAGTGTTTTCGCCTCCCCAAGCACTTCCAGCTTTACAAGATCCCAGCCCCCGGCCTCGCGCGCCAGTCGCAAGGTGCGGATTGCGTCTTCGGCGGTAAAACAGCCAGCGGTATTGGGCAGATAGGTAACGTTTGCCGGATCGATATGATCAATCAGGACAGGCTGGGAGGGATCAGAAATGTTCACCCGTCGCACCGCAACGGTAACGATTTCAGCCCCGGCAGCCGCAACCGCCGCGGCGTTCTGCGCGAAATCCTTATACTTGCCCGTACCTACGATCAGGCGACTGGTGAAACGGTGCCCGGCAACTTCCCACGAATCATCTGAACCCATCTTCGTCTCCTCGTTCGAACCCCCGCCAACAAAATGGACGATTTCCAGCGTATCGCCATCTGCCAGTACGACTTCGTCCAGCGTGGAGCGCGGGACGATTTCACCATTGCGTTCAACCGCGACCTTCGCCGGAGCGAGATCGAGTTCGCGTACAAGCTCAGCAATAGTGGCAGCAGTGCTGCGGCGGCTTTCACCGTTGACGGTAAGGGAAAGTGGCTGGGTCATTACCAGCGCCACATAAGGCCTGTCAGGCGTGACGCAAGTTGAGGAAATGGCCGACGGCCACAAGAGCAACGCCAATCATGGTCATGATCGCTTCCTGCGGGCCATGATCAACAGCCAGAGCGCCGCCCATGAAGCTGAGGCCCATCATGGCGATAACGAAGGGCCCGGCGCGGCGATGGCGGATCGCACCCATTCCGATGGCAATGCCCGCCACCAGCGTCGCCACCAGCAGTCCGAAACTATGAATGGCAGGGTCGAGCAGGAAGCTGGCGCCAAAGCCCAACCCGGCAATCAGCACGAGGCCCGCCACACAATGCACAAGGCACAAAGCCGACAGCAATATGCCAATGCGATCAATTCGACCGCGAAACCAGGGAGCGAAATGTGCCATGCGCTTTATCTATGTGATCATATAACATTGCGCAAGGCCACAATCGACGTTTTTCAACCAATTGTGGTCCATTGGGCGCTTGTGATTTGTGCCGGAATGCGCGAATCCCCTTCGCATGGTCGCACCCCCACCTCATTCGGATGCCTTTGTTCCCGCTGAATCGGCGATCAAGCCAACTGCATTGGCGAATTGGCTGCTGGCGGTGGCGGGGCTTGTCCTTCTCATGATCGTTGTGGGCGGAATTACCCGGCTGACAGAAAGCGGGCTGTCCATCACCCAGTGGAAGCCTGTCACAGGCGCGCTGCCGCCTCTCAGCGAAGCGGACTGGCTCTCCGAATTCGAATTATACAAGTCTACCGGAGAATATAGGAATGTGACTGGCCCCGCCGGAATGGACCTGGCGGCGTTCAAGTTCATCTATTTCTGGGAATGGTCCCATCGCCTGCTTGGGCGCCTGATTGGGCTCGCCTTTGCCCTTCCGCTAGCATGGTTCTGGGTGAAGAACGCTATTCCGCAAGGTTATAAGATCCGTCTCTTGGCATTGCTGGCGTTGGGAGGGATGCAAGGGGCGTTCGGTTGGTTCATGGTGCGCTCCGGCCTGTCGGGCGAAATGACCGATGTTTCGCACTTCTGGTTATCGGTTCATCTGTTGACCGCGCTGCTTACTCTTGGAGGACTGGTCTGGACGGCGCTTGACCTGCGGCGACACGCGCTGGGCGACAAGCGTCCCGCTCGCCTGACAGCTCTGGCTGCGAGTGTCGGCGCGGTTCTTTTTATCCAGCTTTTGCTTGGCGGCTGGGTCGCAGGATTGAATGCCGGGCATGCTTCAGACAGCTGGCCATTGATGCAGGGCCGGCTTGTACCCGAGGTGAGCTGGGCAAACGGCATTATCTGGACGTTCCTGCACGATCCGTTCTGGCTGCATTTCCTCCATCGCTGGTGGGCCTTGGTGGCCGCGATCGCATTGGTGATAATGGCGCGCAAAGTGAAGCTTTTTGACCGAAGCGCCTCCAGCGCCATCTACGCGGCTTTGGGAACGCAGATCATTCTTGGCATTGCCACCGTCCTGACCGGCGTTGAACTGTGGGTCGCAGTGGCCCATCAGCTTGTTGGTGCCCTTCTCGTCGTTGCCTTTACCTGGGGCGCGTATGTGACTGGCAGACAGACATGAGCGTTGGCGATGACGCTGGGCGGGCGGCATTGATCTGGTGTCCCTTTGGCGATGAAGCCAGCGCCCGCGAAGCGGCAACGGTCTTGGTGGAGGAACATCTTGTTGCCTGCGCCAATATCATCCCCGCCATGACCTCTGTCTTCCGTTGGGAAGGGCGGATCGCATCGCAAGACGAGAGCGGGGTTCTTTTCAAAACACGCAAATCCCTCCTGAGAAAGGCGCAGACGCGTTTGGCGCAGATCCATCCCTATGACAGTCCGGCTATTCTCGGCTGGGAAATTGACCGCGCGCCCGCAGAAACGCTTGGCTGGCTGGCGGAGGAATCCATGCAGAGAGGTAAGAATTGAAGGGTGCGTGTCATCTGTAGCCCGTCGCTCCGGCGCGCGCGGACACATCATTGCCGGGTCGAAGGCCGGGTCTGAAACGCACCCTCGCACGATCACGGTATTATTTTACCTCTCTCGAATGGCTCGGATTTGCTTGACTTGAGAGCCGCAAAGCGACAAATGCGCGCCTTCGCCGCTTCCCGTTGGTCGATTCCACCAGGGGTATCGGCGGCCCATTTGCACATGAACTATCAGGAAACAAAGCCATGAAGGCGCTGAGCAAGACCACCCGGTCGATCAAGCCGGCCGAGGTCGAAAAGAAGTGGCACATCGTCGATGCAGAAGGTCTGGTCGTCGGCCGTCTCGCTTCAATTATCGCCAACATCCTGCGCGGCAAGCACAAGCCGAGCTTTACGCCCCACGTTGATTGCGGTGATCATGTCGTCGTTCTCAATGCAGGCAAGGTGCAATTCACTGGCGGCAAGGCTGCCAAGAAGCACTATTACAAGCACACTGGTTATGCCGGTGGCCTGAAGGATGTTACTGCAGACAAGGTCCTCGCAGGCCGCTTTCCCGAGCGTGTGCTTGAAAAGGCTGTTGAACGGATGATCCCGACCGGTCCGCTGGGCCGCGTGCAGATGAAGAACCTGCACCTCTACAACGGCACCGAGCACCCGCATGAAGGCCAGAAGCCCGAAGTGCTCGACGTTGCCTCGATGAACCGCAAGAACAAGGTGTCCGCATAATGGCTACCGAAGAGAACAACACCGCGTCTGACCTCGCCGACCTGAAGGATGTGGTTGGTGATGCGCCGGCGGCCGATGCTGCTGCTGTTGGCGAAGGTGAAAGCCAGCCTGCTGCACCTGCCGCGCCGCTGCGCGATCAGGAAATTGATGCGCAGGGTCGTGCCTATGCGACCGGCCGCCGCAAGGATGCTACTGCCCGCGTCTGGCTCAAGCCCGGCACTGGCAAGGTCACCGTCAATGGAAAGGATCAGGAAGTGTATTTCGCACGGCCAACGCTGCGCCTGGTGATCAATCAGCCCTTCGCGATTTCCGAGCGTGAAGGCCAGTACGATATTGTCGCCACCGTTTCGGGCGGCGGCCTTTCCGGACAGGCCGGCGCAGTCAAGCACGGTATCAGCCAGGCGCTGACCCGTTATGAACCCGCATTGCGCGCTACGATCAAGGCGGCAGGCTTTCTCACCCGCGACAGCCGCGTGGTGGAACGTAAGAAGTATGGCCGCGCCAAGGCACGTCGTAGCTTCCAGTTCTCAAAGCGTTAATCAGTCAACCAGTTTCCGCGACGGCGGGAAATGCGAAAGGGCGGCTCCCACGAGGAGTCGCCCTTTTTCGTATAATATGTGTTGTGATTTACAGGTGACGGCGAAGCGGCAATGCGCTCAATTCTGTCCCACAGCTTCCAGTTCAGCCGGGTTTCCCAATAAGGCATCCACCGCTTCAAGCAGGCTGTCTATGCTAAGTGGCTTTGCCAGATAGCCACTGGCTCCAGCGCGGCGAATCTCTTCTTCATCCTGCTTACCGGCAAATGCCGTGATCGCCAGAATGGGAATATGCTGCGTGGCTGGATTACGCTTGATCTTGCGGGTCAGCACCCGTCCCGAGATATTCGGGATGTGAATGTCCATCGTGATGATGTCCGGCGCAAAACTATCCACTGCATCAAGCACATGCGCGCCATCGGCCACGGCCAACAACTCATAGCCGCGTTGCTTGAAGACCGCCTCATAAAACATTCTGTTCAAGAGATCGTCTTCGACAATCAAAACCCTGATTTTCATTAAGGATGATAATAGCCACCGCAGCACGAATGTTCCCCTCTGTTGCGGCGAAATGGCGCGGCCGAAGGATAAACGGCTCTAAATGCGGGATTTTACATTTGTCTTCCTATTGTTTGGGTGGGTCCACACGCGGCACTTTGCCTACCGGCGCCACCGGATCAGATGCAGAGCGCGGCGGCATGGCATCTTCGGGCACGTCGTCAATCATCATGTCCGATGTATCAATGCCGTCAAGATTGCGCACTTCCACGCCAAGCCGTTCGCCATCCCAGTGCAATTCGTTGAAACTGGGCGGAGTGGAACGCAAACGGTGCGACAAGGTTCCAGCGCCAATCATGCGAACAGGACCGTGCGGCGTATCTTCCATAATGTCGAATGCATCATGGACGTGGCCCGAAAGCACGGCGAGCACGCGGCGCTTTGCGAGTGCTTCCAACGCCTTGCCGCCATTTTTCGTCAGCGCGGTGCCCTGCGTGCCCACTTCGCGCAATGGATGGTGGACGGTAACGATGGCCTGCGTGTTTTTGGGTAAGGCGTCGATCTGCCTCAGACAATCGACAAGCGCCTTGTCGGTCACCCAGCCCTTGGACCAATTGATGCGCGGTTGCGCAGAGACATTGGTGTTGAGCGGGATCAGCGCGATGCCGGGAAGTTTAATCCGCTTTTCAACCACCTCCCGGAAGGCTTCGAACCGGCCCAACGGATTGAGATAACGCGACGGGAGATAATAATTAGGCAGATCATGATTGCCCGGCTCCACCGTCACCGGCACGTTGAGCGCGTGTATCCACCTTTCCGCGGCGGAAAATTCATGATGGCGCGCGCGCATGGTGAGATCGCCGGTAATGGCCACCGCATCAGGCTGGCGGGCGGCGATTTGCCGCACCACCCAATCCAGTGCGCGATTGTCCTCCAGCCCGAAGTGGATGTCGGACAAATGGAATAGAAGCGTGCCGTCAGCCATCAGATGCGCCGCGACACGATAAGCCACGCCGCTCCGCCATTAATCGCGGAATAGCTAATATAGGCCCACACCCATGCGGTGTGGCCGCTTTTTACAGCGTAGAGAGCGAGACACAGCAGCATGAATTCCAGCGAGAGGCTGATCAGGCGGATAATGCGCAGACTGGCAGGTTGCACATCGCTGATCATGCGATGGCCGCTCTGGATAACAGCAGTGTGCCAGGCGAAATTGCCCAGGCCCAGAAGGAAGGTGACGACAATGGTCATGCCGGCGTTTCCTGCCTTACCGGACGGTAAAGGGCAATGCGCCATTGGTGGAGTATTGTGTGCTGTTCGTCGGAACCTGCATCCCTTGGTCGATAGGCCGCGCCTGCAGGTCGAGACGTTGCAGCCTGATGATACCGTCTGGCCTATTACCAAATGGCACCGCAGTCGTTTCAGTCCCACCGACTGCGGTGCGACCCTCCCACGGGACAGGGAGTGGATGATTTGGAGGACCATCATGAAAATTCGTTCGCATACACTGGCAATGGCGCTGGCCGTTACCGGCCTTACAATCAGCCCGACAGTCGCATTTGCCGAAGAACAGACCCGTACCGCCGGCGTAACCTATGACGATCTCGACCTCTCTACAGAAGAAGGTCGGCAAGAACTGGGCCGGCGTATCGATCATGCAGCGCGACAGGTGTGTGAGCTTGACCGGCGGGATCTGGGTACGCGGTCCATCAGCCGCGAAGCGCGTGCCTGTTACGAAGAAGCCAAGCGAAATTTCGAGGAACGGTTCGCCGGCCTCATCCGCGAGAACCGGTAAAGCACTGAGCCCGATAGCGCATCTGCCGATCACATTCACCACATAAGGGCCGCCTGTCAAAAGGCGCCCCTTTTCCATTCCTGCAGCAAGTGATCAGCGTCCGGCCATCGCCTTTACGCGTTTGAGATAGGTGCGGCCGATACGCAATTCATTGCCGTCTTCCAGTTCTGCACACCACACGCCCAGTCCTTCATGCCGCAGCCCCTGGATGAAGTCTCGCCGCAAGATTGCCGAGCGGTGGATGCGAATGAATTTTTCCGGATCGAGCTTTTCTTCCAGCCCGGCAATGGTTTGCAGCAACAAATAGCTGGTGTCGCCGACATGCAGGCGCACGTAATCACGCTCCGCATCAATCCGGAAAACCTGATCAGCCTCTATGCGCAGCAATTCAGACCGATGTGGCACCCAGAACTCATTGAGCCACTTGCTCTCCCCCGATTGTTCCGCATCGAACTGCCCGCGCCGGGCCAGCGCGCGTTCGATGGCGCGTTCCAGCCGATCCGAAGCGACCGGTTTGAGGACGTAGTCAACGGCTTCCAGATCAAATGCCTCGACCGCGAAGTTTTCATGCGCGGTGACGAATATGACGGCGGGCGCAACATCGCTTTCCTGCGCGGCCCTGGCCACTTGCAAGCCGTCCATGCCCGGCATGGTCATATCGAGCAGCAGCAAATCGGGAGAAAGCTTATCGGCCAGCCGCAGCGCGGATTCGCCATCACTCGCAGTGCCTATCACGGTCAAATCCGGAATTTCAGCGCATAGCACCTGCATGCGTTCAATCGCCAGTGGCTCGTCATCGACGATCAGCGTACGCAAGCTTTGGGCGGACGGATCATTCATGCCGCGGCACTTTTCCGGATACGTAGAAGCGGAAGGCGAAGATGCGTGACATAACCATCGGGCGCGTGGCCGGAAGCCATCGTTGCTTCCTTCCCGAAACGTGCTGCGAGTCGTTCGTGGACATTGTTCAGGCCGATGCCAAAACCGGGTCGTATATCGTCACTATTTGCGGCAGAAGATCCATCGTCCGATACGCTGACGACCAGCCGACCATACTCTTCACGCGCTGATAATGTGATCGTCACCTGCCCGCTCGATGGGGCGACGGCGTGCTTGACCGAATTTTCGACCAGGGGTTGCAGGATCATGCCAGGAATCAGCGCGTCCTCCAGATCGGCAGGCACATCAAATCGGGCCACAAGCCGCAGAGGGAAGCGCACAGCCTCAATTTCGAGATAGAGGCGTTGCATCGCAACCTCATCGCGCAGCGGCACATCTGACGTGGGGTCGTCTGCCAGGCTATGGCGGTAGAAATTGCTGATCATGTGAATCATTCGCTCTGCTGCCTGCGTCTTGTTGGTCAGCACCAATGCGGAAAGCGAATTGAGCGTATTGAAAAGAAAATGCGGATTTACCTGATAGCGGAGTGATCGCAATTCAGCTGCCTTGGCGGCGTTGCGAAACTGCTGTTCGCGCCGTTCTGCCGTGCGCGCCTTTTCACCGGTCAGCAAGGCAAGATAGAGCGCGCACCACGCCAGCATGATAAAATATCTGCTTGTAGTGATTTCAATCAATTGTTCCCGCGTGCCCATGGTAACCAACTGGGACAGATCCTGCAGCATGTCCCGATCAATCTCGTCGGCGGGAACACCGCGTATCTGAGCAAATTCCTGCAAGACCTTTTCATCCATCGCTGCTTGCAAATCGGCAAAGACAACCCGATTGGCTTGCGCGCTCAGCAAGGCGGCGGGCAGGGCAAAAATTAACGCGGCAGCGATCTTGGCCCACAATGGGCGCCCGTCAAACGGGCGCAGGACAACCCACAGACCAAAGGTGATCAGGATCGCGAAAATAGTTGAGACGAGACGCCGTAAGAGCATCTCGTCGGCATATTGCATGCCGAGAAGCTCGGCACGCAAGGTCATCAATACCGAGTATGTCGCCCAAAGCCCGACGATTGAAGCCAGGACTGTCTTGAACGGTACGCGGGCGATGGGCTTTTCGGTATCTGCCTTTTCCATCACGCCAGTTTACACCCGCACAGCGGCAAGTCGCCACCCCGCATGGCGGTTTCGGTCGAAACCAGTATGCCGCTGGTCGAAGTATGGCGGCACAAATGCGCCATATTATCGGGCCTTGAGGAGACCTTCCTCACGAATCTTCTCGCGCCAGTGCAGCGGGGCGAGCGTGTGCACGTTATTACCTTCAGAATCGACCGCCACGGTGACGGGCATATCCTTGACGGTGAATTCGTAAATGGCCTCCATGCCAAGATCTTCGAAGGCGACCACCTTGGCTTCCTTGATGGCGCGGGCGACCAGATAGGCCGCGCCACCTGTTGCCATCAGATAGGCGACCTTGAAGCGGCTGATGACATCCACAGCATCGGCGCCGCGCTCCGCCTTGCCGATCATCGCCAGCAAGCCGAGATCGAGCATCATTTCGGTAAACTTGTCCATGCGGGTGGCCGTGGTGGGGCCAGCGGGGCCGACAACTTCACCCATCACCGGATCGACCGGACCGACGTAATAGATGGCCCGCCCCTTGAACTGCACGGGCAATTCCTCACCCTTTTGCATCATGTCGTGGATACGTTTGTGCGCCGCATCGCGCCCGGTCAGCATCGCACCATTCAGCAACAGGCGATCGCCATGTTTCCAGCTGGCCACCTCTTCAGGCGTAAGCTGATCAAGATCGACGCGCTTCGCCTCTGCATCGGGCTGCCAATGGACGTCGGGCCATTTATCGAGATCGGGTTGTGGCAGATAGGCAGGGCCGCTGCCGTCCATCGTCACATGGGCGTGGCGGGTGGCGGCACAATTGGGGATCATCGCAACAGGTTTGCCTGCTGCGTGACACGGCCAATCGTAGATTTTCACATCGAGCACTGTGGAAAGACCGCCCAGCCCCTGCGCGCCAACGCCCTGCGCATTCACTGCGTCAAAGATGTCGATCCGAAGCTGTTCGATGTCCGTTTCTGCTCCCCGCGCCTTCAATTGCGCCATGTCTATGGGGTCCATCAGGCTCTGCTTGGCAAGCTTCATGCAATGTTCTGCAGTGCCACCGATGCCAATGCCAAGCATACCTGGCGGACACCAGCCAGCACCCATGGAGGGAATTTGTTCCACTACCCATTCGATAATGTTGTCGGAAGGATCCATCATCTTGAATTTGCTTTTGTTTTCGCTTCCTCCGCCCTTGGCTGCGACATCAATGCTGATGGTGTCGCCTGGCACCATCTCCACCGAAAGGACGCAAGGCGTATTGTCGCGCGTATTGCGGCGGGTGAAGGCTGGATCGGCAAGAATACTGGCCCGCAGCTTGTTCTCAGCATTGTTGTAAGCGCGGCGGACTCCCTCATCGACCACGTCCTGCAGGCTGCTTTCAGAGCCGAGGCGGCAATCCTGCCCCCATTTGATGAAGACGTTGACGATGCCTGTGTCCTGGCAGATCGGCCGGTGCCCCTCTGCACACATGCGGCTGTTGGTGAGGATTTGCGCAATCGCGTCCTTCGCAGCCGGGCCCTGTTCAACCTTATACGCCTCACCAAGCGCAGTAATATAATCCATCGGATGGTAATAGGAGATGTACTGTAACCCATCGGCGACCGTTTCGATAAGGTCTTCTTCGCGGATAATGACGGCGTCTTTCATCGATTCAGCACTCCTGTTGGTCGAACTGCCCATAGGCACAGCTGCAGCTTTGCGTCAAAATCCTTTGCATTGCCGGTATACATGCAATTTTGCGCCATTGCGGCCATTGCCCCGTGTGGATGCAGGCCCTAAAGCACAGCACTTCACCCCAGACGAGAGTTTTTCCCAGTGATTTCCGATCCGCTTGACGCAGCCGAAGCCGCAAATGCAACCCGCGATCGTGCACGCCGCGCAATGATTGACGGCCAATTGCGCACCAGCGGAGTGAATTCTCCCACTGTTCTCAAACGCATGGCCGAAGTCGCGCGAGAGGATTTCGTGCCCACCGCAAGCAGGGGCTTTGCCTATATGGACAGGGCGATTCGGCTGGACAATGGCGCCTCGCTGCCGGCTCCCGTAGTCCACGGAATGTTCCTTGAAGAAGCTGATCTCAACGGTGATGAGCATGCACTCGTCGTCGATAGCGGAGCGGGTTATCTTGCTGAATTGCTGCGCCCGCTGGTCGCCAAGGTCACTGAGATAAGCGTGGAGGACGCCCTTGGCTCTGGCCGCAAGGGCAAGGGCGCGGATGTACTGATGATCGACGGCGCCGTCGAAGAAATTCCCGCAAAACTGGCAAACCGTCTTTGCGATGGCGCGCGGGTCATCACCGGACTTGCAACCAATGGCGTGACGCGCCTGGCCGTAGGCCGCAAGGGTCAGGCGGGCATTGCCCTCATGCCGGTGCAGGATGTGGGCATTCCGCAGATCCACGCCTTCGACAAACCGCGAGGCTGGAGCTTCTGAACATGCTCTGGCGAGCGCATGTTGGAGCCATGATGGCGGGCGCATGCCTAATCGCCACACCGGTTTCTGCAGAGACGCTCAAGGAAGCGCTGATCCGCGCTTACCTGGATAATCCGACCCTTGCCGCTGCCCGCGCACGTCAGCGCGGCACGGATGAAACGGTCGTTATCGAACGGGCCGATGCCTTGCCGTCTGTCAGTGGCAGCGGCTCCTATTCCGAATTTCTCTATACCAGCAGCGATAGCCCCGGTCCGGCACGGTTATTGGGCGCGGATGTCACTGCAAGACTGCCGATCTTCAGCGGCGGCGGTGTGCGAAACGCCATTCGCGCTGCCGAAACGCGGGTTCTGGCTGGGCGGGCAGACCTGCGCGGCACTGAAAGCTTCCTGTTCACACAAGTTGTGGCCGCTTATATGAATGTCATTCTGAACGAGGCGCTTGTCGCCCTTTCAGCCAATAATGTTTCGGTATTGACCACAAACCTTGAAGCCACCAGCGACCGGTTTGAAATCGGCGATCTTACCCGCACCGATGTCGCCCAATCACAAAGCCGGCTGGCCGTGGCGCAGGGTGATCTTCGCAGCGCCCAGGCCGATCTGCTGGCCGCACGGGAAGGTTACATCGCGATCGTCGGTGCCGCGCCAGATAATCTTCAACCACCGCCACCACTTCCCGGCCTACCCGCATCTCCCGATGAGGCGGTTGACGTGGCCTTGGAACATAACCCCGATCTCATCGCCGCACGGGAACGCGCTGAAGCGGCCGGATATGATATCCGTGTTGCCGGGTCGGGTCGTTATCCGCGCGTCGAATTATTCACCAATGGCTCTTATGACGATTACCTCGACTCGCTGCCTTCCTCATCGTCCATCATCACCGCCAATTCTGCCAGTTCAGCCACTGCCGGGGTGCAGATCACCGTGCCGATTTTTCAAGGCGGGCGCACGGCCGCACTGACGCGACAGGCACAGGCAGGCGCATCGGCCGCGCTTGAGGATGTGATCGCCACCGAACGCAGTGTCATCGCCGATGTGCGCGCTGCATTTTCAAGCTGGCGCGCCGCCATTGCCATTATCAGTTCCAGCGAAACCGCGGTCGACGCTGCTGAGCTCAGCCTTGAAGGCGTGCGGGCAGAAAATACTGTCGGTAATCGCACAGTGCTCGATATTCTCGATGCCCAGCGCGAATTGCTGCGGGCGCAGGTGCAATTGGTAACAGCACAGCGCAATGCCTATGTCGCCGGTTTCGCCCTGCTGGCAGCAATGGGCCGGACAGAGGCGCGTGATCTCGGCCTGGACGAAGGCGGCGTGCTGTATGACCCGATTGACAATTATAACCGCGTGCGCGGTATCGTATGGGATTGGCAGAGTGATCCTGATCCGGTGATGCAGAGCTCCCGTACCGTTGACATCGCGGCACCGGATGGTGAAATTCCCACTTCCAATTCACCAATGGATCTTTTGGGGGACTGAATGCGTCAGATAGGCGAACCGTCGGTCGAGGAAATCCTCGAATCCATCAAACGCGTGATTCAGCGCGACAATGCCGATGCCGCCCGGAAGACCCGTCGTTTACGCGAATCGGGAGTGGCGAGTGATGCACAGTCACCGGAAGATACGATCAGCGCATTTTCGCTTGGTGCCAATGGCTGGGATGAAAGTGAAGATGTGCTCGACCTCAGCGAAACAGGCGCTCCACTTGATGAGCAGCTTGATGAAGATTTGAATGGCACCTCCGATAGCGCCGCCATGGATGGTGACGCTGGCGATGATCAGGCAAATGCCTCGGCCGCTTCTGGCCCTGCATCAGAGAGCCTGACGAATGATCGCGCCGCCGATGCGATGCGCCAGTCTCTTGCCGCACTGGCCATGCTGTCAGACCCACCAGCGAAGCCTCAGATTGTCCGCTCTGGCGAAACTTCGCTGGAAGGTCTTGTGCGCGAATTGCTGCGCCCGATGCTGGCAGAATGGCTCGACACCAATTTGCCCGACATTGTTGAGCGTCAGGTCAAGGCAGAGATTGCCCGAATTGCAGGAAAGAAACGCTGACCAAACGCAAGGAAATCATCAAAGCCGAAGCGGCTCTTGCCAAGATTGATGGCCAAAGCATCGAACAGCATATTTTCCTGTGCGGCGTGTCGGACAAGCAGAAGTGCTGCAAGCACGAGGTTGGCGACAGTGCGTGGCGCTATCTCAAGCGGAGGATGAAGGAATTGGGCCTTATAGGGCCCAAACGCACCAATGGCGGCGGTTTCCAGCGCAGCAAGGTCAATTGTCTGCAAGTCTGCGAGGCGGGGCCCATCGCGCTCGTGCTGCCAGATCGTATCTGGTATCACTCTTGCACTGAAGATGTGCTTGAACGCATTTTGCAGGAACATCTGATTGACGGGGTCCCGGTGGAGGAGTTCCGTCTGCGGGGCGAAACTTAGCCGACCTTGTCATCCGCATCGTCAGTTTTGCCCAAATCATCGAGCGAATTGTCGACCGCTTCGTCATGCCCCGTTCCGCTCGACAAGAAGACCAGCCCCATCAGCGCGCTCATCAACAACATTGAAAACCCAATGCCCAGCGCAGTCGCAATGAAGAAGTGCGGTGAAACATCCTCCACTTCCTTGTAAATGATCACCATTGCAATGATCACCACACCGGTGGTGATGCCGAACATCAATCGCATCAGGCGCTTATAACGCGCCCAGGCGTGCGCAGACTTTTGCGGATCGTCGAGCGGGGAAGGGCGGACCATAGCCCGCCTCATGCCCGTGCGGACCCTGTCTGGCAACGGAATGGAGACAATCATTTGCCCGAAAGCGGTCATTCGTGGCACAATCGCGGGGAACGTCGCCAATGGGGCGCGTCAATTTCGCGGGAAGGAAACAGACATGACCATCGCCAAAATCCTGGAGGACCGTGAATTTTCGGTCGTGTCATGTTCTGCACACGATGGCATCCAGCATGCTGCGCGGCTGATGACAGAAAAGAAGATCGGTGCCTTGCCCGTCATGGACGGGGATCGCGTAGTCGGCATATTTTCAGAACGCGACCTGCTCTATTGTGTCGCCAAAGAAGGCGCAGAAGTGCTAGATCGCACCGTCGGAGATATCATGACTGCGCCTGCCATCACGATTACACTTGATGAAGGCGTATATTCCGCCCTTTCCATGATGACTCGCCGGCGCATCCGCCATCTTCCGGTGGTGGACGGCGACAAGATGATCGGTTTCGTATCTATTGGGGATTTGGTGAAATACCGCATGGTGCGGATCGAGGAAGAAGCCGAGCAAATGCGCGAATATATCACTACGGCCTGAGCCTGGGCTTGAGCAAGCTGGCCGCGCAACCTACATCACATATATGGCAAACTCCCTCACTCTCAGCGCCGCTGCGGCCGAACGCGTGGCAAAGATCGCAAGCAAGATGGGCAAACCTGCCGTGCTGCGCCTTTCAGTGGAAGGCGGAGGCTGCTCGGGTTTCCAGTACAAGTTTGATCTTGGCGAAGCTGAAGGAGAAGATCTGATCAGCGAAACCGACGGTGTGAAACTGGTGGTGGATCCGGTCAGTCTCGATCTGGTGGACGGCAGCACGGTTGATTTCATCGAATCGCTGGGGGGTGCCGCTTTCCGGGTGGAAAACCCCAATGCCGCAGCCGGTTGCGGTTGCGGTTCCTCTTTCGGGATCTAGGGACCGCTAGATGCGGATTGCCAGTTTCAACATAAATGGAATCAAGGCACGTCTGCCGCGCCTGAAAGAATGGCTGGCCGAAACGCGCCCAGCGGTCGCCTGCCTGCAGGAGATCAAGACGCAGGACGAAGGTTTTCCCGCCGCCGAGTTTGAAGATATCGGATATCACGCCATCTGGCATGGCCAGAAGAGCTTTAACGGCGTCGCAATCCTGACAGACGGCGAGGCGACCGAAGATCATTCGAAGGGCTTGCCGGGTGACCCGGAGGACGAACAATCGCGCTTTATCGAATGCGATTTTCACGGTGTTCACGTGGTCAATCTGTATCTTCCCAATGGCAATCCGCAGCCTGGACCAAAGTTCGATTACAAGCTTGCGTGGATGGATCGCCTCCGCACACGACTGAAAGAATTGCTCGCGGCCGAAATACCGACTGTCGTGGTGGGCGATTTCAATGTCATCCCTTACGATCGCGATGTCTGGTCGGTGCGGGCGATGGCCAATGATGCGCTGATGCAGCCTGAATCGCGCGATGCCTATGCCCGCTTGCTCAATGATGGCTGGACCGATGCACTCGGCACTCTCAATCCGCGTGGTGGTGTGTGGACATATTGGGATTATCAGGCCGGCGCATGGCAGCGCGACCATGGTTTCCGCATCGATCACATGCTGCTGTCCCCCGAATGTGCGGACAGGCTGGTGGCAGCGGGTGTCGACAAGGAACATCGCGGACGCGAAAAGGCCAGCGATCATGCCCCTGTCTGGGTCGAGCTGAGAGATTGACGATCAGACCCTGCCGCCACGAGGCGCAGGACAGGATCCAAAGCCGATCAGCGATAGAAGATGTGATTATCGATCTGTGCGCGGGTCGTCATGCGGTTCGCCCAGCGCGGACGCACATGTGTCGCATGAAAATACAGCGCGTCGTCTACCGGGCTTTCCCACTGGTCACGATGCGCAATGCGCGCAATGGCAACCGCGCGATCCCACGCCGCACTGCTGCGATTGGGCTCGGGAATATGTCCACCTCGGACAAAGGAAAACTGTGAACGCTGCGTCACGACCGAGCAATAATCATCCGGGAACACATTGCTTTCGGCCCGGTTTACTACAACTCGGGCGACGGCGAGCTGGCCATCAAGCGGTTCTCCGCGCGATTCAAAATAGACTGCCTGCGCCAGGCACATGACTTCGCGAGACAAGGAAACATCGGTGTCGACCGTTGTGACCAGCTGGCGAAGAGAACCCGCGTTAATTGCCACCGTTTCGACAATTTCAGCTTCTTCCGGAATGTCCTGAACCACTTCTGTGGCGACAAAGCGGACTTGCGGTTGGCTGGCACTTGCTGGTGCTTGAATGTCTGTCTGGGCCGTTTCAGTCCCGGATTGCGATCCGTTAGACTCCGACTGGTCCTGAGCGGTTGCTTCGCTTCCTGCGACTCCGAATGAGCCGGCGAGCAAAGTTGAGGCCAGGGCGATTGCCCCGAACCGTTTGACAAAAGTTTTCATCGATCCCGTAACTTGAGGCGGTGAGAGATCTTACAGGTCTGCGGTCGCGGCGAAATTTTATGCCGTTTAACTACCGCGATCCGTCTCTACGGACCTGCTGATCGTCTCCCCGTCTGCGCGCTGCCATACACCACCGTATTGTGATGCGGAACAACATACGCTTTTTCGGAAGGTCGCGGGGCAGATAGCCGTGGTCGGATGATTGTCAAGTTGTGCGGTGCAACATACCGATAAACCGTTCTGCATTTGCGATGTCCAATTCCACGATCCAGAGATCGCTGTCCTGTTGTCGCCTTTTTTCGCAGAAATCTATGAATTCCTGCGGATTTTCAATGTCTTGCTCGCGCGAAAGTGACCATGCACGCGTTCCATCTGCCTGTGGCATTCTTTCATAAGCACGCAAGTTTGTGCCATTTTCACAACATATTACCATCAGTGTGCCGGCATCTCTTTCACCTTTGGCCATTACGGTGGCGAAGCCGCCCTCAGCCTGTACGGCACGGATAATGCCGCCAACTTCGAGATGTGCGGGAAGCCTTGCCTGGGTCATGTCACTCAGGCTGACGGTAGCCGTCGAGCCCCGATAGCGCGATGTGGGACCGCATGAATGTGCCTGTTCCGCGGCCAATCTCCTCGCCCTCTTCATCGACAAGATGCGCCTCTGCGACGAAGATGCGGCGCTTTCCGCTGATCCATTGACCTTCGGCTATCACGCGGCCAGTGCGCACCGGTTTGGTGAAATGGAGATTGAACCCTGTAGTCAGCAGAAACCTGTCGGACACCAGTGAATTGGCGGCATAGAAAGCCGCATCATCCAGCATCTTGAAATAGAGTGTGCCATGTGTCGCTCCAGCCGCATGGTGGAATTTCTCTCCGGTATGAAACACGATGCGCGCGCGCCCCGGCGCAGTAATTTCCAGCCGCGAATCGAACACAGAGTTTACTGGCGCGGAGGCATATAGTTGCTCAAGCGCCCTGAAATGGACGCGCTGTCCGCGGTCATCCGCGTTCTGGGCAGCGTCAGGCGGCGTCACGATCCATCGCATTGGTAATGAGGCTGTAAAGGGCTTCAGCATCGGATACGTCGAGCAAGGCGTCATGCATCCGCTCGTCACGCACGAGACGCGAGAGTTCTGCCAGCGCATGAAGATGCGTGGTCCCGCAATTCTCCGGCGAAATCAGCCCAATCACCAGATCGACCGGAAGACCATCAGCCGAATCGAAAGCTACGGATCTTTCCAGCTTGAGCAGGGCAGCGATGGGGCGGCGGATATTCCCCATGCGCGCATGGGGAATAGCTACACCGCGGCCAAAGCCCGTGCTGCCAAGCTTTTCCCGCTCGTTCAGCCCCTCGAGAACGAGCGCCGCATCCAGATCCCAGGCATCAGCAAAGGTCTGCGAAAGAATATCGAGGATCTCTTCCTTGGATGCGGCGGCAGCGATAACGACCGATTCGGGCCTGAAAGATACGGAAAGACTCATGATCTTTGATATTCACCGTGTTTACAGCCCGCCATCACGCCGAAGCGCGGCGCACGAGCTGTAATATCATCTGGTTTACAATCAGATCATCAAAACGGAAGCATTCCGCCCGACGATTGCTCAGGAAGGTTCGACCCAGCCAATCGACCCGTCATCGCGGCGATACACCATATTATGACGTCCGGTGCCAGCATTTTTGAAGAACAGGGCATTGGTGTGGCGTAGATCAAGCAACATGACAGCGTCTGAAACGCTGACTTCGGGCACGTCGATGCGGGTTTCCGCGATTACCGGCGGCGATTCTTCGGTTGTCTCGGCTTCGCTGTCGGCTTCCTCGCCTGCGAAAATGGTATAGGCGGCTTCTTCTTCGCGCACTGCATGCTGCGATTGTTCATGCCGATCCTTTAGCCTCCGCTTGTAGCGGCGCAGCTGCTTTTCAATCTTTTCTGCCGCCTGGTCGAATGCCTGGTGCGCATCATGCGCCTGCCCGTGGCTTTTGAGGATAAGTCCATGATTTACGTGGAGAACAATATCGGCAGCAAAGGCGCTGGCAGGAGCCTTGCCAAATGTCACAGTGGAGGAAATCGCCTTGCTGAAGTGCTTGTCAACGATGGTGGTAATTCGATCCGATGCATGTTCCTGGAGGGCTGCACCTGTATCGACTTGATGTCCCGACACGCGAATATCCATGGGCGGTAACTCCTTCCCTTATCGTTTTTCGTCAGACCCAATGTGGTGAGCATTGCTCAAGAGGTCCATAGGGGACTTTGCAAAGATTCAAGAAATTCCCTGTGCCGGGCGAGTTCTGCAGCACTGGCGGCGTGCGGCCGGGGTGCGCGATATTCGCCGAGGCGTGGCTTGAACACTGCCGATTGAGTGCGGGAAGCGTCCGTATTATCGGCCGCGAGTTGCAATCCGATCTGCCGCCCGCCTGTCAGTTCGACATAAACCTGCGCCAGCAATTCGGCATCGAGCAAAGCGCCGTGGAGCACACGATGCGACCGGTCCACGCCATAGCGAGAGCATAATGCATCGAGAGAGTGCTTTGCTCCAGGGTGGCGGCGGCGCGCCAGAACCAGTGTATCCACCATCCGGTCGTGGCCAATGGCATCATGCCCGCAAAACGACAGCTCGTGGTTAAGAAAGCCAAAATCAAACTGCGCATTATGGGCGATGAGCGGCGAATCGCCGAGAAAGGCCAGCAGATCCTTAACCCCATCGCGAAACAGTGGCTTGTCCGCCAGGAAAGTCGCAGAAAGCCCGTGCACCCTTTCCGCCTCGGGCGGCATATCGCGTTCGGGATTGAAATAGGCGTGAAAGGTCTGTCCGGTCGCGACGCGATTGACCATTTCGATGCAGCCGATTTCAACCATCCGGTCTCCCGTGGCAGGATCCAGGCCAGTCGTTTCAGTATCAAAGATGATTTCGCGCATGTCGCCTTATCGCCCGATGCGATTCATCCGCGCAAGCCGGGAACGAGCTTCTCCACCAGCTCTTCCACCGCCTTTTGCGTTTCTTCCAGCGACGTTCCGGTATCGATCACGTAATCGGCCCGTGACCGCTTCGCCACATCGGGCATTTGCAAATCGAGGATGTGGGCAAATTTCTCCTCAGTCATGCCTTCACGGGCCAAAACGCGGGCGCGCTGGGTTTCTGGCGGAGCAGAGACAACCACCACGCTATCCACGTCCTTATCGCCCCCTTTTTCAAACAATAGCGGGATGTCGAACACCACCAGTGGTGCCTTGGCATGCTGCGCAAGAAAGGCACGGCGTGCTTCGGTAACTGCGGGATGGACAATCGATTCAAGTCGGGCGAGCGCATCGCGATCGTCAAAAACGAAAGAACCGAGCAATTGACGGTCGACGCCATCAGGGCCGGTCGTGTGGGGGAAGGCTGCGTCTATAGCGGGCAGAAGTGCGCCACCTGGCCCCTGCATCGCGCGCACTTCGCGATCGGCATCGAATACCGGCACACCCAGCGCTTCAATCATGGCGGCAACCGTGCTCTTGCCCATGGCGATAGAGCCGGTGAGGCCCATGACAAATGGCCGGGGCTCGCCTTCAGCCGTCATTGCGCCAGCAATCCGCGCAGTTCGCGATCACCGTCCTCGCGTGGAGGGGGCGCATCGAAAAGCCGCTCGAACGCAATGGCCGCCTGCCCGATCAGCATTGCATAGCCATCTATCGTGTCGAGGCCCGCAGCCTCTGCATCTTGCAGCAATTGCGTATGCAATGGGTGGGTAACGATATCATAGACGATGCTTTGCGGAGGTGCATGGCTGATGTCAAAGGCAAGGGGAGGGCTCCCATCCATGCCCAGCGGGCTGGCATTCACCACCAGATCAAGGCAGCCTTCGCGGTCATCAAAAGCAAACTCTGTTGCCTGCGCAAAATGATCAAGCGCTGTGGTATGATGTTCGCCTTCAGGATCAATCTCATCAAGCAAAGCGCGGGCCTTGGCAATATCGCGCCCCGCCACCACCAGTGTGAACCCGTGTTCAGCCAGTGCTGCGACAATGGCGCGCGCTGCCCCGCCTGTGCCGATAATCCTGGCCATGCGGAAATAATGTTGCTGTTCCAATAGGGCGGAAAGCGGCTCCAGAAAACCTCCGACATCGGTGTTGATGCCGATCAACGCGCCGTCATGACGCCGGGTAACGGTGTTGACCGCACCAACAAGCTCCGCACCGATTTCCAGCCGGTCGAGATGCTCTACCACCGCCTGCTTATGCGGCATTGTGATATTGCAGCCGCACCAATCAGGATCGCAGCGACGGGTGGCGATATAATCGCCCAGCTGATCCGGGGTGACGTGGCATTTGCGATATTCGGCATCCAATCCCAGCTTCCTGAGCCAGAAGCCGTGAATCAGCGGCGATTTGGAATGCGCGATCGGATCACCGATTACTTCGGCATAGGCGCGTCCGGGGCTGCTTGCAAAGTTCATCGGTCAAGCTCCCCCATATTGCGCAATGCCGCCAGAACCGGTAGCAGGGGCATGCCGAGCACTGTGAATTGATCGCCCTCAATCGTTTCGAACAATTGCACGCCGAGCGCCTCTATACGGAACACGCCGACACATCCGGCAACGTCGGGCCATTCGCGTTCGAGATAGCTTTCAATGAATGCATCGGACAAATCGCGCAATTGCAGGCGGGCCATGGCGGCATGATGCCAGCCAATTTTGCCGCCGACTGCAATAGCTGCGGCGGAATGGAGCTGCATTTCCTGGCCGGAGAAAAAGCGCAAATGGGCAGCAGCTTCGGAGCGGCTTGCCGGCTTGTCGAAGCGGCGGCCATCCACCACCACCAGCGAATCGCTACCCAGAACGGGCAAGCTTTCCTCACCGGTCGCCAGCGACTTGGCCTCTGCCAGTGCCAGTGCAACGCTTTCTGGCCGGGCGTCTGCCATGTCAGCTTCTATCGCACGCTCATCCAGATCGGCAGGCCTGGCGATGAAAGCCACGCCTGCGCTTTCAAGCATCGCCTGTCGCGAAGCGGATTTGGATGCCAGCACGATCATATCGGCTTGGTGCCGCGCTGCGCGGGCCGGTCCCGTGCCTCACGCTCCTGATAAAGACGTATGACAGCAGCGGCTGTTTCTTCGATAGAGCGACGGGTCACATCAATCACCGGCCATCCATTATCGGCGAACAAGCGGCGGGCGAACGCCACTTCCTTGGTCACCCTCTCGCCATCGACATAGGATGTCTCGGTGCTTTCATTAAGGGAAAGCAGGCGATTCCGCCGGATCTGAACCAGGCGTTCGGGCGCTGTGGTAAGGCCCACCACCATGGGTTGGCGCAGGTCGAACAGCGATTTGGGCGGCGGGCTTTCCACCACCAGCGGAATATTGGCGACCTTGTATCCGCGATTGGCGAGGTAGATGCTCGTCGGTGTTTTCGATGTGCGTGAAACGCCGGCAAGAATAATGTCGGCTCCTTCCCAATTGTCCCAGCCGATCCCGTCATCATGAGCGATGGTAAACTGGATTGCATCGACGCGGGCGAAATATGCTTCGTCCATCGCGTGCTGGCGACCGGGGCGACCCTTGGCTTCCTGACCGAGGCGTTCTTCCAGCGCTTCTGTCACAGCGTCCAGCGCATCAACATGTTTCAGTCCAAGTGCGGTGCAACGTTCTTCCAGCCGCTGCCGGATCTCCTCATTGACCAATGTATAAAGAACCAGGCCGGGCTTGGACTTGAACTCATCGACAATGCGTTCGAGATGCTGTTGCGAGCGGACCATCGGCCAGAAATGACGGGTGACATCGCTATCTTCAAATTGCGCGAGCGCAGCCTTGGCGATCATTTCGAGCGTTTCGCCAGTTGAGTCTGACAGCAGGTGGAGATTGAGTTTTGTCATGTGGATAGACTTGCGCATAAACCACGGGAGAGATTGGCTAACAAGATGGTGATTGAATTGCATCCCCGCTGCCGGCCGTTTTGCAAGCAGAGTCATGCGCAGGCTGGCCCAATCTTCCCCTGCCTGTGGGTAGCGGGGAGAAGCTTCGCTTGACGCGGCAGGCCAACGAGTCGATGCGGCGGTCAAGATTGCCGATTGCGGGATATCTCCGGTGATCCACCGGTATCCCCGCAATCCACAGGCCCTACAAACTACAGAATCCTCTTAATATATATATTTATTTATTGGATTGGACCCATTCAGGATGCCCGGACCCCTACTTGAAAACCTGCTAGGAACGCGAACCCAGAAGCGTCCGGTGTGGCTTATGCGACAGGCTGGGCGCTATCTTCCCGAATATCGTGAATTACGGGCAGAAAAGGGCGGATTTCTGGAACTCGTCTACGATAGCGAGGCCGCCGCCGAAGTTACCTTGCAGCCGATCCGCCGTTTCGGGTTTGACGGGGCGATCCTGTTTTCCGACATTCTGATCGTGCCGCATGCGCTGGGGCAGGATCTGTGGTTCGAAGCGGGGGAAGGGCCTCGCCTTGCCCCGCCGCTGGTCGATGGTGTCTGGCAAAAACTGGGAAGCGCGCATCACCATTTTGATCCGGTTTATCGCACGGTGCAATTGTCGCGCGCCCGGCTGGATGAGGATGTCACCATGCTCGGTTTCATCGGTTCTCCGTGGACTGTGGCGACATATATGGTGGCAGGTCAGGGATCGAAGGATCAGGGCGTAGCCCGCGCGCTGGCCTATCGTGATCCTGCCGCATTCCAGTCTTTGGTAGACGCGATTGAGGCGGCCAGTCTGGAATATCTTATCGGACAGATTGATGCCGGTGTCGAAGCGGTGCAATTATTCGATAGCTGGGCAGGATCGCTCAGCCCGGACCAGTTTGAACGCTGGGTCATTGCGCCCAATGCGAGGCTTGCCGCCGTCATTCACGATGCACGGCCGGGCATACCGGTCATCGGCTTTCCGAAGGGTGCAGGGGCCAAACTGCCAGCCTATGCGCGCGAGACGGGTGTCGATGCGATTGGCGTGGATGAGACTGTCGATCCGATCTGGATAGCCTCTGAGCTGCCCGACAACATGGCTGTGCAGGGAAATCTGGACCCAATGCTACTCCTGGCAGGCGGAGAGGCGCTGGATACACAGGTGCGCAAAATTTGCGAAGCCTTCGCTTCGCGTCCCCATATTTTCAATCTAGGTCACGGGATCAATAAGGAAACTCCGATTGCGCACGTCGAACAATTGCTTGGGGTCCTGCGCAGTTGAGGGGTGACGCAGGGCCGGAGTTTCACTAGGAAAGGGCCATGCAGGAATTTCTCTCCATGACCTATTACTGGCTGAAGGCCGGTCACATTATTTTCGTGATCTTCTGGATCGCGGGCCTCTTCATGTTGCCCCGCCTGTTCGTTTATCACCAGGAAGCGCCAGAAGGTTCTGAAGAAGCTGCACGTTTCGTTGATCGTGAACGGAAGCTGCTGAAGATAATTCTTCTGCCTTCGATCATCGTGGTCTGGATCTTGGGGATCGCATTGGCCATTGCGCTGGGTGCCTTCAGCCAGGGCTGGCTGCATGCCAAGTTGCTACTCGTGCTCATCCTGTCAGGCTATCACGGCTATCTTTCAGCCTATGCCAAAAAGCTGGCTCGTGGTGAAAGGCCGCTCAGCGGAAAGCAATTGCGGCTGCTGAATGAAGTACCGGGCGTGCTTGTGGCGATCATCGTTATCCTGGCCATCGTCAAACCGTTCTAGCTTGCGCCTGGCCTTACGAGCGGCAGGGCGTTCCGCATTCCGGCCAGGAATTGCAGTCGCGACGATTCATGAATTGACCGCGCCGTGCGGCTCCCATATTGCGTGTGTCATCACCGGCTGAAGGTCGCGCTTTTCAAGCGACCGCGTCTGCTTTCTCCAAGCCCATACGGCCCGCCGGCACCCCAGATTAACTACAGAAAAGTACACTGAACATGCATTTGAAAGAACTGAAACAGCGCGCGCCGGCAGAACTGGTCTCCATGGCGGAGGAAATGGGTGTCGAAGGGGCATCAACCATGCGCCGCCAGGATTTGATGTTCGCCATCCTGAAGGAAGTTGCTGAAGACGGGGAAGAAATTCTCGGCATTGGCACGATTGAGGTTTTGCAGGACGGTTTTGGTTTCCTGCGTTCGCCCGAAGCAAATTACCTTGCCGGACCGGACGATATTTATGTCTCTCCTAATCAGGTCCGCAAGATGGGCCTGCGCACGGGCGATACCGTCGAAGGTGAAATCCGCGCTCCGCGCGATGGCGAACGCTATTTCGCACTGACCAAGCTCAAGCAGGTCAATTTCGAAGACCCTGAGGCTGTGCGCCACCGTACCAATTTCGATAATCTGACACCGCTCTATCCCGACTCGCGATTGAATCTCGATACGAAGGATCCGACGGTCAAGGACAAGTCGGCTCGCGTCATTGATCTCATCAGCCCGCAAGGTAAGGGCCAGCGTGCTCTGATCGTTGCTCCGCCACGTACAGGTAAAACCGTTCTCTTGCAGAACATGGCCAAGGCCATCACTGATAATCACCCCGAGGTGTTCCTGCTGGTTCTGCTCGTGGATGAACGCCCTGAGGAAGTCACCGATATGCAGCGCAGCGTGAAGGGCGAGGTCATTAGCTCTACCTTCGATGAACCCGCTTCGCGCCACGTCCAAGTTGCTGAAATGGTTATAGAAAAAGCAAAACGCCTGGTCGAACACAAGAAGGATGTGGTCATCCTTCTCGATTCCATCACGCGCCTTGGCCGGGCCTATAACACCGTTGTGCCAAGCTCCGGCAAGGTGCTGACCGGCGGTGTCGATGCCAATGCCTTGCAGCGTCCGAAGCGCTTTTTCGGCGCGGCCCGGAATATTGAAGAGGGCGGTTCGCTTTCCATCATCGCTACTGCGCTGATCGATACGGGCAGCCGCATGGACGAAGTGATCTTTGAAGAGTTCAAGGGCACCGGCAACAGTGAAATCGTGCTTGACCGCAAGGTTGCAGACAAGCGTATCTTCCCCGCTCTTGATGTCGGCAAGTCCGGCACCCGCAAGGAAGAATTGCTGGTGGACAAGGAACAGCTTAGCAAGATGTGGGTCCTGCGCCGGATCCTGATGCAGATGGGCACCATAGATTCGATGGAATTCCTGCTCGACAAGATGAAGGATTCCAAGACCAATGAAGATTTCTTTGCGACGATGAACCAGTAGGGGGCCATGTTATGCAGGGGTCGCGATTGCACCAACTGGTCTACGTCAGCACCGCCGCAAAACTGGATGAAGGCGATATTGCCGCCATCCTTGCGACTGCGCAGCGCAGGAATGAGTCGCAAGAGATCACCGGTTTCCTGCTGTATAATGGACGCAATTTTCTTCAGCTTGTTGAGGGTGACGAAGCGCGGCTGTTGAACTTGTGTGCGCGTCTGGCCAATGACCCGCGGCACACTGGGATGGTCATCACTTCCAACATTGCGATAGAAGAGCGGGCCTATCCCGACTGGACGATGAATCTTATCGGATGGGTCGACGATGTCGATACACGGATGGCCCGTATCAGCGAGAGAATTGGCGATCGGCTGAATAATGACGTTCAGCGATTTGTCCTTAATTTTGCAGCGTTGAATTAAAGATTTGGGTAGCTGCGCCTGCATGGCGGGCGAAGGAAAAGTCGTGCCGTCATGAATAGAGGCGGGCAGGATGGCGGGGTTCTCATCCTCCGCCATCGCCTGCATATTTAAGCCAGATGTTCCGCGAAGAATTCAGCCGTGCGGCTATCGGCGAGCGTAGCGGCCTCTTCATTGCGACGCTTTCCGAATTCAGTGGCAAAACCGTGATCCTGTCCCTCGTAATCGTATAGGGTTATCTTTGGATCGCGATCGAGAACCTCATGCATTTTTGCCTGCGTCTCAGCATTCACAAAGCCATCGTCACTTGCAATATGCAGCATGAGCGGATGCGAGATTGCGTTGTGTTCATGCAGCAGGTCATCCAGTCCCACCGCATAATAGCCGACGGTCGCATTCACATCGGTGCGTGCCGCGGTCATATAGGCTAGCCGCCCGCCAAGACAGTATCCTACCGCACCGACCTTGCCGCTACTTGTCATGGGGCGGACATGTTTGATGGTCGCTTCGATATCACGAATTCCTGCGTCCTGATTAAACTTGCCCATCAGATCGAGGGCGGTCTGAAAATTCGGCTCATTGTCGGGGTCAAGCTCGACACCCGGCGTCAGTCGCCAGAACAGATCTGGCGCAATGGCCAGGTAGCCCACATCGGCCAGACTGTCGCATTTCTGGCGGATGCCTTCGTTTACACCGAAGATTTCCTGTATCACAACGATTGCTGATTTGGCCTCTCCTATGGGTGCTGCCAGATAGGCATTGAAGCTGTCATCACCAGAAAGGGTGGAAATGCTCACTGTCTCACTCATATAAGACTCTCCCGATTGATAGATAATGCATATAGCATTCTACGCGGCAACGCAGGAAAGGTGTCGGAAAAATGAAGGTACACGTCGAAATCGACTGCACGCCGGAAGAGGCTCGCCAGTTCATGGGTCTGCCCGATGTTGAACAGGCCAATGCAATCTATGTCGATACGATTGCGAGCGCGATGAAAGGCGTGACCAATACAGAGCAGCTTGAGCAATATGCAAAGCAACTGGCACCCATGGGCCAGATGGGGCTGAAGATGTTCCAGAGCTTCGTAGAGAGCGCAGGAGGAGGTTCGGCAGCTGGTGGAACGAAGGGATCGGGTGGGAAAACGTCTTCCTAGGAAGAACAAGCCACTGGAAATGGAAACTATTTTCGCTCTTTCGAGTGGTACTCCGCCTGCCGGAATCGGCGTCATCAGGCTTACCGGACCGCAGGTTCGCTTGGCGCTTCAGGCCTTGACGGGCTCAGTCCCCAAGCCTCGCCATGCGACTAGGGCGAAATTTCGCAATGTGAGTAACGATGTGCTCGATGATGGTCTTGTCCTGTTTTTTGCCGGGCCGCATTCTGTCACCGGAGAGGATCTGGCTGAATTCCACTGCCACGGGGGCCGCGCTGTCATTACCGCTGTTGAGAAGGCGCTGGCTGAAATCGATGGATGCCGTTCGGCGCAGGCAGGAGAGTTCACCCGTCGTGCTTTTGCCAATGGCCGGATTGACCTTTCCGAGGCAGAGGGCCTTGCTGACCTGCTCTCGGCGGAAACCGAATTACAGCGCCGCAGTGCAATGGAAATGGCGAGCGGATCATTG
Source organism: Aurantiacibacter atlanticus (assembly GCF_001077815.2). Taxonomy (GTDB): domain Bacteria; phylum Pseudomonadota; class Alphaproteobacteria; order Sphingomonadales; family Sphingomonadaceae; genus Alteraurantiacibacter; species Alteraurantiacibacter atlanticus. Next base: position 431,876 of record NZ_CP011310.1, read on the forward strand.
TCCCGCAAAGTTGACGATTGGCGTGAGCGCTTGCTGTTGCTGTCGGCCCAAGTGGAGGCAGTTCTTGACTTTGATGACGAGGATGATGTGGGCGGCTTGTCGCAACGTTTCAGCGATAGCTTATCTTCCCTGGCTCAGGACGTGACCGATGCGTTATCCGCGCCTCACGCCGAAACCTTGCGAGAGGGCTACCGCGTCGCTCTGGCAGGTCCGCCCAATGCGGGGAAATCTACCTTATTCAATGCGCTGACTGAAACTGAAGCTGCCATCACGGCAAAGATCGCCGGAACCACGCGCGATGTCCTCACCCAATCGGTCGCGTTGGCCGGTATCCCTTTCACCTTTGTCGATATGGCTGGCTTGCGCGAAGCGGGGGAAGACGAGATAGAGGCGATCGGGATTGAGCGCGCCGGGGCTGAAATTGCCCGCGCTGACCTCGTGCTTTGGCTGGGGACGGAGGGTGAAGGTCCGCCGGGTTCTTGGGAAGTGGAGGCGCAATGTGACAGGGCTGGCCATGTGCGCAAATGCGAGTATAAGCACCGCGTTTCTGCAGTGACCGGCCAGGGGCTTGCGGAACTGCGCACTGCGTTAATCGACCAAGCGCGAGGGGCAATGCCAAAACCCGGCTCCGCCGCCCTCAACATGCGCCAGCGCGCACGCCTTGAAGAGGCATTGGTGGCTTTGCAGCAAAGCACGGATACCCCTGATCCATTGTTGATTGCAGAGAATTTACGCGTGGCTCGCTTGGCCTTTGATGCTTTAACCGGACAAACATCGACTGAAGACGTGCTTGATGCTTTGTTTGGCCGCTTCTGCATCGGAAAGTGATTGTTCCACGTGGAACATTGCCGCCTGAGCATCAAGGTTTTGACCATCAGGGCTTAGCCACGTATCGGGCAATCAATGCCCCAGTTTGATATTATCATCGTCGGAGGAGGACACGCCGGTTGCGAAGCTGCAGCAGTAGCGGCGCGCATGGGTGCGCGCACGGCGTTGATAACTTTCGATGCGACAATGCTCGGTGCGATGAGCTGCAACCCAGCGATTGGCGGCTTGGGCAAGGGTCATCTTGTCCGAGAGGTTGATGCATTTGATGGCTTGATTGGCCGCGCCGCCGATGCTGCGGCAATCCATTACCGCATGCTCAACAGGTCGAAGGGTAGTGCGGTTCACGGACCACGCGTTCAGGCTGACCGCAATTTATTCCGGGCGAAGATACAGGCGATGCTCGGCCAGCTTGAAAATCTAACCGTGATCGAAGGCGAGGCCGCGTCATTGCTCCTTACCAAAGGGAGGGCATCGGGGATATGCCTTGCCGATGGCAGCGAAGTTCGCGGAAGTGCGGTTGTTCTGTGCACCGGCACATTTCTTGGTGGTACGCTTTTTCGCGGGGAAGAGCGGCTGACCGGGGGACGTATTGGGGAGCAAGCGGCGCAGCGGCTTGCTGAACAATTGCGCGGTGCAGAGCTCCCGATGGCACGACTCAAGACAGGAACGCCACCCAGATTGGATGGACGGACAATCGATTGGTCTTGTTTGGCGGAGCAACCTTCAGACTGCCAGTTCTGGACGATGTCCCCGCTTACCCGCAATCGTGTAAATCCACAGATCTTTTGCGCCATTACGCGGACGAACCAGCAGGCGCATGACATTATCGCCGCCAATCTTGATCGCTCTCCCTTGTTTTCAGGGGCAATTGATGCTGCGGGTCCTCGATATTGCCCGTCTATTGAGGACAAGATTCACCGTTTCGCTGATCGGGATGGCCACCAGGTATTTCTTGAGCCAGAAGGTCTGGATACCCATCTGGTCTATCCAAACGGCATCAGCACCTCTTTACCGGTGGATGTCCAGCTTGGCATGCTACACGCGATGGAGGGACTGGAACAGGTTGTCATGGAAGTGCCAGGCTATGCGGTCGAATATGACCATATTGATCCCCGCGCGTTAGGGCAGGATCTTCAGCTCAAGGTAATTCCTGGTGTTTATTGTGCAGGTCAGATCAACGGCACAACGGGGTATGAAGAAGCGGCCGCACAGGGCCTGATTGCCGGTATGGGTGCGGCTTGCGCGATTCTTGATAGAGAGCCGCCCGCGTTGAATAGAGCGAATTCTTACATGGCCGTTTTGATCGACGACCTTACCCTTCATGGTGTGAGTGAGCCCTATCGCATGCTAACGGCACGCGCCGAATATCGCCTTCGTCTACGTGCAAACAATGCCACAACTCGTCTCACCAGACTTGCGATGGACATTGGCTGCGTCGCAACCGATCGCCGCGAATGGTTTGAAAAGCGTTTGAATACGGCCGCTACTTGGGAAACTGCGCTCGACCGCAAGGTTCCAGCTACGCAAATGCATGATGAGGGGTTGTCGGTTCGCCGTGATGCGGGGCACAAGGCTCTGCGTGAATGGCTCACCCTTCCTGACATTTCTCTTGAAGCTCTTGCAGAATGGCTTCCAGCAGACTGTGACATACATTCAGAGCTTGCCGGTGAGTTGGTCGAAGACGCAGCCTACGCACCATATCTCGCGCGCCAGGATGCGGAATTGCGTGATTTGCGCAGCAGCGAAGGTCTCGAATTGAGCGATGATTTCCCTTTTTCCGAAGTGCCGGGCCTTTCGAATGAGATGGTAGAACGCCTATCGACCGCACGGCCGCATAATCTTGCGGCTGCCGGCAGGATTCGTGGCATCACCCCCGCTGCCTTGGCGGCTTTGCTGGTCCACGCGAAACGCCGTAACCGCGCCGCATGATGGATAATGAAGAGCAGGCTAGGGCGTTTTGCGATGAGCGCGCGGATGCCAGCGCTATGCTACGGCTCGACCGCTTTATTGCGATGCTGGCACAAGAAAATAACCAACAAAATCTGGTTTCAAATTCCAGCTTAAACTTCGTGTGGCAGCGGCATATAGCGGATAGTTTGCAGCTCCTGGATCATGTTCCACGTGGAACATCTCCTTGGCTGGATCTAGGTTCGGGCGCCGGGATACCGGGCCTCATTCTCGCAATTGCGCGCCCAGACATGCAATTTGTGCTCGTCGAATCACGTCGAAAGCGAGTCGAATGGCTGCAACAGGTCAAGACAGAATTTGGACTCTCGCACTGCTCAATTCATGGTAGTCGCCTAGAACTTGTGGAAAGTCACGAAATGGCGGTTATTACAGCGCGGGCCTTTGCTCCAATGCCTAAGTTGCTCAACTTATCCGCCCGTTTTTCCACACGCTCCACATATTGGGTGTTGCCGAAGGGGCGCTCGGGGGCGCAAGAACTTAAAGAGCAGCCCGAAGCCATCCAGAAAATGTTCCACGTGGAACAATCAGCTACGGATGGTGAGGCGGGCATCTTAATCGGCACAGGGAGGCCTCCGCTCGGATGATCGTAGTTGCGATAGCCAATCAAAAGGGCGGGGTCGGGAAGACTACCACGGCCGTCAACACGGCGACTGCAATGGCCGCAAGTGGGTGGCGCACATTGCTTGTCGATCTAGATCCGCAGGGGAATGCGTCAACCGGTGTGGGCCTTGCTGCCGCTGATCGCGATCTTTCGAGCTATGATGTTCTGATAGACGAAGTACCTCTCTCCGAATGCGCTGTTCCATCGACGATTCCAGGCCTGGATCTGGTTCCTGCTACGGTGGACCTCAGTGGAGCAGAAATTGAGCTGGTCGGCGTGGAGGAGCGTACTTTTCGCCTGCGCAAGGCGATCGAGCAGCATCAGGGACATGATATCTGCTTCATCGACTGTCCGCCTTCGCTTGGCTTGCTCACGCTGAATTCGCTTTGCGCTGCCGATACCTTGTTGGTTCCGCTGCAATGTGAATTTTTCGCTTTGGAGGGGTTGAGCCAGCTCTTGCAGACGGTCGAACAGGTTCAGCAGCGCTTCAACCCTGATCTGGGCATCGTCGGCGTGGCTCTGACGATGTTCGATCGCCGCAATCGCTTGACAGATCAGGTGGCGGACGATGTGCGTGAATGCCTCGGGAATCTTGTTTTCGATGCAGTTATACCACGCAATGTCCGCCTTTCCGAAGCCCCAAGCCACGGCCTCCCAGCCTTGGTGTACGACCATTCCTGCACCGGTAGCCGCGCTTATATGGCGCTGGCACGCGAACTGATTTCGCGTCTTCCCGCACAAAGGCAAGCCGCATGAGCGATAGTGATAATACTCCGACAAAGTCTCCTGCTGCAAAGCGGAAATTGGGCAAGGGGCTGGGCGCCTTGATGGGGGAGGCGCGCCGTGAAGAACCTCTGGTCGCGCGTCGTCCGGCTGCAGGTTCTGATAGCGTCGAACAGACGAATGGCACCGCCGCTCTGGATGGTCAGCCGCGGAATGCCGGTCTGGCGACACTCTCCGTGGCGGATATAGAGCCGCATCCCGATCAGCCGCGCCGACATTTCGATGAGGAATCGCTGGCCGAGCTAGCGGCCTCCATCGCCAGTCGCGGTGTGATTCAGCCAGTCATTGTTCGGCCCATGGGGCGGGGCAAATACCAGCTTGTCGCAGGCGAACGCCGCTGGCGTGCCTCCCAACGAGCGCAATTGCATGAGATTCCCGCATTGATTCGTGATCTTGAGGATCGCGAAGTGATGGCGCTCGCGCTGATCGAGAACATACAGCGCGAAGATCTCAACCCCATTGAAGAAGCGCGGGCCTATCAGCGCTTGTCTGAAGAAGAGGACATGACGCAGGCCGAAATTGCCACCTTGGTTGAGAAATCGCGCAGTCATGTCGCCAATTTGCAGCGTCTTTTGTCGCTCCCGTCCAAGGTTCTCGACTTTCTTGAGGCCGGCAAGCTCGACATGGGGCATGGCCGTGCGTTGATTGGGCTGGATGCGGCAGAGGATATCGCGGAACAGGCGGTCGCGAAAAACCTTTCGGTCCGGGAGGTCGAGAAATTGGCCCGCAAGAGCCGCAATGGCGGTGAAAGCCCAGCCCGCAGACAGGCGCGACCATCGCGGGATCCTGCGCAGGATGCCGATATTGCCGCTGTCGAAAACCATCTGGAGGAATTTCTTGGTCTGCCGGTCAAGATCGCGACCGATACTGATCCGCGCTCTGGCGCAGTCACTGTCCGGTTTCGTACTCTCGACCAATTAGACCTTATTTGCCAGAGGCTTACTGGCGGCGGTATCTAGGCAGACAAGCCAGGCACGACGCAGGAAAGTCGCGCTGCTCAAGTTCCCGCAGTCCCACTACGCCTTGCGCAGCGATCAGCCGATAGGAGTAATTTTACCCTGTGGTGCAGATGACGGGCGCGGTGTGACAATCTCTTCCTCGATCCATTCTTCTGTCACTATTTCGTTGCAGACGCGGCAATCTTCGCCATTTCCGGGGTGGTGCCCGTGCAAGCCGTTGCTGCGGGTTGAGGATACGACTTTGGCTCGATGCGCATGACTGCGATAGCCCCAGCTTCCGCCTCCCATTTCGTAGCGGCGCAGATAGGCGTCGCAATAGCGTGCAGCCCATAGTTCATTGCGATCAAACTCGTCTTGCGCATCAGAATCGACAGCCGAACCGATGGCCGCCCCTGCAACCCCGCCAACCCCTGCGCCAATCAGTGTGCCGCCAAGGCGACTGCCGCGGCCAGCAATGCGATTTCCCGCCACACCGCCAACCACCGCGCCCAGCAGTCCGCCGATTAGACCGCTGTCGCGCTGCCCCTTATCATAAGGGGCGCCATCTGCCATAAGATAGCGACAATCCGCCAGCCATGCTTCGCGTTCAGCCAAGGTATAGCCCAGCCGCCCATCGGGCGATGCGCCGAGCGGGCCGCGGGCGCTATCAATCAGATGATGTTCGCCGCGTGCATGCTGTCCACCGTGACGATAGGTGCCGGTCCATTCACCCTGCCAGGTCTGCTTATCGGTCCAGTCGCCTTCCCAAGCGCCATCATACGCCGCGCCGGTGTGGCTTTGGTGCTGCTGGGCGTGGTGATCTCGGAGTGCTTCATCAACATGTTCCTGCGCGAAGGCAGGTATGGCCAAAGTGATGCTAGCTATGCTGGCCAACAGAGTGATGGTGCGGATCGACATTGCAGCAATTCCCCCGGAATCAGATGGGCCAAGCGACCCGTTAACCCGGTATTTACCAAGGTAGGGGGCATGAAACCAAGAAGCTCGGTCGATCCGTCCCGTTACGGGGCGGTATGTCTCAGATCCGATGCGAAAGCATGGCGGCCAAGGCCTCTACCCCTACCTGATCTTCATCATCGAAGCGCGCTTCGCTAGGGCTGTCGAGATCTATCACGGCGATCACCGCATCATCACGAATGATGGGCACTACCAGTTCGGACCGGGTGAGCGCATCGCAAGCGATATGGCCAGCAAAGGCGTGGACGTCCGGCACGAGCTGCGTCTCGCCCTCTGCCGCTGCCCCGCATACGCCCACACCAAGCGGAATGCGAATGCAGGCGGGCCGTCCGACAAAAGGGCCGAGCACCAATTCACCGCCGACCATGCGGTAAAAGCCCGCCCAATTGCAGTCTGCAATGAACTCACCCAGCAAGGCGGCCGTGTTCGCCATATTGGCCACAGCATCCGGCTCATCAGCGGTCAAAGCATCTGCCGCTTGCAGCAAAGCGGCGTAAAGATCGGGCTTGCTGGCCCCCGGTTGAGGAGAGAAATCGAACATGCGCGAGTATCTAGCCCAGCGTTGCTGCCAAATCCATTGCCGCATCGCGCGGCCTCGCTTATCTAAGCGCCATGCGCATTCTCAAGAAGATCATTATCACCGCCCTTATCCTGCTGGCCATCGCAGGCATTGCCGTCTGGTGGATTACCCGCCCGGATGTGGCAGATTATGCATTTGAGGAAACTGCCGGAACAGATCCGGTCCTTGACGAGCCCGAATCGGAGCTTGTCCCCACCGTCGACATCGCCAAGCCCATAGGCTGGGGCGAGGGGGAAACGCCGATTGCGGCAGAAGGGCTGGTAGTCACGCGCTTTGCCGAGGGGCTGGACCATCCGCGCGTGCTTTATACATTGCCTAATGGCGATGTTCTGGTGACGCTGACCAATGCGCCCGATCGTGAACTGGCGGGGGGCTGGCTCACCAATATGATCGCAAGTTGGCTATTCAGCGAGGCGGGCGCGGGTGAACCGTCGCCCAATCAACTGGTATTGCTGCGCGATGCCAATGAGGATGGCGTCGCCGAGGAAACCCGTATTTTGCGCGAGCAGGATATGGATTCGCCATCGGGCATCGCCTGGCATGACGGAAATCTTTTCATCGCCAATCACGATGAGGTGCTGCGCTTCGATTATGCATTGGGCGCCGAAACTGTTGAAGGAGAGCCGGAGAAAATTGCCGATCTTCCGCCTGGCGGCAATCACTGGATGCGCAACATCATCCTGTCTGAAGATGGCACGCGACTGTACGTCGCGGTTGGATCAGCCTCCAATATCGCAGAAAACGGAATGGCCCTGGAAGAGGGGCGCGCCGCAATTCATGAATTCAATCTGGAAACTGGAGAATCGCGCGTTTTCGGGGCCGGGATGCGTAACCCCAATGGCTTGCAGTGGAATCCCTGGACCGGAGAACTTTGGACCACGGTAAATGAACGCGACATGCTCGGCAGTGATCTGGTGCCTGATTACATGTCCAATGTGCCCATTGGCGTCCATTACGGTTGGCCTTGGGTGTATTTCAACGATGTCGTGGATGAACGGGTGGAGGCGCCGATGCCACGCTTCCTCACAGAATATACGCGGACGCCGCAATATGCGCTTGGCGCACATGCTGCGGCGCTAGGCATGGTATTCACTCGCGAAGGTTCCACCATGGGCGATGCATTTGGCCAAGGGGTCTTTATCGCCCGCCACGGCTCCTGGAATCGATCCCCGCCCGCCGGTTATGACGTGGTGTTCGTCAAATTCGACGAGCGCGGGAATCCTGTGGGTGCGCCTGTCCCGGTGCTGGAAAGCTTCCTTACGGGCGACGGCGATACCTATGGCCGGCCGACTTGGGTCGCCTGGGACCGAACTGGCGCATTGCTGGTGAGCGATGACACCGGCAATATCATCTGGCGCGTTACTTCGCCCGGCGCGGCGGGCTCCGCAGCGATCGAGCGCAATAGCGGAGAGCGTTTACCACCGCAGAGAGAATTGCAGGGGGATCCGGCACGGGCTTTTGAAGAAGGTGCAATTTCACCGCAGGACATTATGTAATTCCGCGCAGGGCAAACCCGGGCAGGCCAATTAGATACGCCGGCCCGCACGCCCGGCCAGTTCGGTGATGAAATGCCATGCAACGCGGCCTGATCGTGCACCGCGTCGCTTTGCCCATTCAAGTGCCTCAGCCTCATCAAGATCCAGACCGTATTCCCCTGCATAGCCGCGCAACATTTCCAGATAATCATCCTGGCTGGCATTGTGAAAGCCCAGCGAAAGGCCGAAACGGTCTGCCAGTGCCAGATTATCGTCCACGGCATCACGAGGATTGATCGGATCATCTTGCTCTGCCGCATGGCGCGCAAGGATAGCGCGCCGGTTGGAGGTTACCGCCAGCCTTACATTTGGCGGTCGGGCCTCAACCCCGCCATCAAGCCAGCTGCGCAAGTGCCTGGGCGTGGCATCGTCACCTTCGGCGAAGCCAAGATCATCGATGAAAACCAGAAAATTACGCTCTATTTCATGCAATGGGGCGAATAGTTCGGGAAGTGATGCCACGGCGTCAGTTGCAATTTGGACCAGCGCGATCTCTCCGCCCGAGCCTTGCGCATCGGCCACAGCAGAGCGAAGAAGCGCTGATTTGCCCATGCCCCGTGCACCCCACAGCAACATGTCATGCGCTGCATCGCCCTTGGCCAATTGTGCAATATTGGCGGAAACCGCGCGCTTCTGCTTTGCGATACCGCGCAGCAGGCTGAGCGGCGGCGCATCGATCCGATTGATGGCCCGTGCGCCGCGGCCATCCCAGACATAAGCAGGTGCTGACTTCCAATCGGGCATGATGATCGGCGAAGGTGCGATTCTTTCCAGCGCCTCGGCAATGCGGGCGAGCAGTTGGGCTTGGTCTTCCATGGCGGCTTTCACTATAGGCACAGGCAATGACCGGCAAGGAACCACAGATAATCGCGCCTGATACGGCGGGAATCGCGCAGGCGGCAGATCTGTTGCGTGCCGGCCATTTGGTAGCCATCCCGACAGAGACGGTTTACGGGCTTGCGGCCCGCGCTGACAGCGCTGAGGCGGTGGCGCGTATATATCGCGCGAAGGGAAGGCCCGAATTCAATCCGCTAATCGTGCATGTCGCATCCTCCGCAATGGCCCGAGAACTGGCTGATTTCGATGAGCGGGCAGAGCTTTTGGCGCAGCGATATTGGCCCGGACCGTTGACGCTGGTTCTACCCGCCAGGATCGGCTCACCAATTGCGCCTGCGGTTACCGCCGGCCTTCCGACAATTGCGCTGCGCCAGCCTGCGCATCGCGTTGCCGCAGCCATATTGCAGAAAGTCGGGCTGCCGCTCGCCGCGCCATCGGCCAATCGCAGCTATGGGGTTAGTCCAACGCGGCCCGATCATGTGCTGTCTTCCTTTGGCGAGGACGCGCCGCCAATTCTGGACGGCGGGGCAAGCACGGCGGGACTGGAATCGACCATTGTTGCCTTGCGTGAAGATGGTGGCTGGTCGGTCCTGCGTCCCGGGCCTGTCATGCAGGAAGAACTGGAAGAACTGCTTGGTCCGTCGGAAAAGTTGCGCGGCGCAACGGGCGATATGATCGAAGCACCAGGACAAATGGAGCGCCATTATTCACCTGGCAAACCGCTTCATTGCGATAAGCAAGTTGCAAGGGCAAATAGTTTCATGATCGGATTTGGCCAAATTGCTGGCGATATAAGCCTCTCGTCGCAAGGCGATCTGGCAGAGGCTGCAGCGCGGCTTTATGAATGCCTGCACATTGCGGCAGCCGCCTCCAAGCCGGAAATTTCTGTGGCACCCATTCCCCATGTCGGCATGGGCAGGGCGATCAATGATCGGCTGGCGCGCGCTGCCAAGGGCTAACGCACAAACTCAGTCATCGTCATCGCTTTCAACCGGAACCGAAGGCCGCAGATGATTGATCTCATTGCGCATATGAACGGCTTCGCGACAGGCGGAATCGTCACCATCGAGGCAATCTTCCTCCAGTTCGCGATAATCATCTTCCAGGCGGCCGAGCCGTTCTTCGCGGCGGCGGATCTCACGTCCGCGTTCCCGGTCCGCTTCATCCTGGCTTGTGGTCGTCCAATCGACCACCTTGCTGGCGGCGCGGACAGGGGCCGTGGCCGCACCCACCACGGTCTTTGCGACGCAACCGCCAAGGATGAGGGCAAGGATTGGACAAATAAAAATGGCAGTGGGGCGCATGAAATCACTCTGTGCAAGGCAATCAGAAGGGTATGGCGAAGGTCTACCCCTAACGCCTTCCAAGGTAATATCAGAACGTCGCTACAAAATGAACATCGTTGAAATGCGAATGGGTCAGGCTGCATCCTCATCGGGATCAGCGCTATCTTCGCATGTCAGGCTTCCAGATCCCGACGTGCTGATCGTGCAGCTGGCCGATCCGCGCACACGCACATTGCCCGATCCGGCAATTGTTGCATCAACCGTGCCATCAGAAGCGAAGGATGCATTGCCCGAACCACCGATATTCACGTCAGCATCATCGACCTGCAACACGGCCAGGTCAGCTGTTCCGCTGCCGCCTATGGTGAGATTGAGAGATCGGGTGCGGCCCGACGCGCGCACGCGTCCGCTCCCGCCAATGCGGACGTCCAGAGTATCCGCATCGACATTCAATGCCACGATCTCGCCGGATCCGCCGACGGCTAATTTGGCATCATTGGCAACCGCGTCGCTGGTAATGCGGCCAGATCCGCCGATGAGGATAGAGGAAGGTGCAGGCATGGTCACACTGACCGTGGCGTAATCGCCATCGCGCGAGAAGCCGTTTTCGCGCCCGATTGCCAGCATTCCATCCCTAAGGTCAAAACGCATGCGATCCTTTGCGGCATCGCTGCCAGCCATCTCGATTTCAAACGTGTCACCGGTGGTGATCACAACCATGTCAGGACCGCCCAACGCTACGCTGTCGGGTGCATCGCCCGTTTTGTCGAGATCCGCCAACGGCTTGCCGTCTCCGCTACCAAATCGCGCATTCATGTCACCGCAGCCTGAAAGGCCGGCTGCTGCTATCATCGCGATGCCCGGACCTATGGCGCGAAAAATTCTGCCAACGACCATGATTTTCCTCCTATCGTGTATTGTTAGTATAATACACAGGGGGCCAGGGATGCAAAGTCGCCGGTCGGTTGCGCATGTTGGTTGATCGAGAGCAAGATCATAGATGGCAGACACGAAAAAGGGCCGCCCGCACGCTGCGAACGGCCCTTCTGTAGTGTTGAGGCCCGATTAGGCCACGCTCAGTCTTCTTCGGGATTCTCGTAATATTGCGGCGCATGCTCCTTCAGAACATCGAGAATCTTTTCCAGCGCAGTCGGCTCATCAGTCTTTTCCATTGCCGCCAGCTCACGGGCGAGACGGCTGGAAGCTGCCTCGAAAATCTGGCGTTCGGAATAGCTTTGTTCGGGCTGGTCCTCCGGGCGGAACAGATCACGTGTTACCTCGGCAATCGACACAAGATCGCCGGAATTGATCTTGGCTTCATATTCCTGTGCACGACGGCTCCACATGGTGCGCTTGACCTTGGGTTTGCCCTTCAGGGTTTCCATCGCTTCCTTCAGCGTTTTGTCACTGGAAAGCTTGCGCATGCCGATGCTTTCGACCTTGTTGGTCGGTACGCGAAGAGTCATGCGCTCTTTTTCAAAACGGAGCACGTAAAGTTCCAGCTGCATGCCGGCGATTTCTTCGTTCTGCAGCTCGATAACACGGCCAACGCCATGCTTGGGGTAGACGACATAATCGCCAACTTCAAAAGCGGTCGCTTCAGCGGCCATAAAGAATCCTTTCGTTCACAAACCCCTGTGCCGCATGACAAAAGCATTCCGCCCGCTGTATAACAGCAGCTCGAAACCTATGCCTGTTGGGAAACAGCGACCTGCCTTTCTACCAATCTGCTGCCTATCGTGAGGCGAACAGTTGTGTAAGTATATAACAGATTCGTGACACAAATGCCACCCGAGAAACTATTGGGCAACCTTCGCGCTTGGCCTAGGGATTTTCTTGCGCGCGCGCTGCAGCAAATTCCGCTCCCAGCAGAAGCACGTAAGCGGAGAGAAAAAGCCATGTCAGCAAGACGATGACTGCACCGAGCGAACCATATGTTGCGTTGTAATCGCTGAAATTGGCCACATACCAACCGAAAAGTGCTGTCAAAAGCACGATGCCCATCCCGGCGAACATGGCTCCGGGGAAAACTGCCGCCCATTGCGGTTCCTGTGATGGCGGCGCGCGGCGGTATAGCAGGGCAGCACCGATTGTTCCGCCAGTAGCCAGAATGGCGTAACTGGCAATCTGTGCGAGCAATTGTTCGGCACCGGAAATTCCCGGCACAAGGTCGGCCAATGCGGCGGTAACGGTCATCGCCAGCGCCACCATTCCCACACCGGCAAGGCCGGCAAGTGTCACCGCCAGTGCGACAATGTTAGATCGCAGCATGCTGCGTCTTTCGGTGTCGTTAAATGCCATGGAAACTGCCGTGACGATAGCAGCGGAAGCATTGCGTGCGCCGAACAGGGCAACAGCCAGCGAAATCAACAGGCCAACGCCCTTTGCCGAACCTGAGGTCTGCACAACAGCCTGCAATTGTTCTGCAATCAGTTCAGCGGCGGAGGCGGGCAGGCTTTGCGCCATTGCGGCGATGTGGCGTGCGACTGCCTCCGGTTCGGCCAGCAGTCCGTAACCCAGCACTGCGGCAGCCAGTAATGGCATGATCGCCAGAAAAACATAATAGGCGACCCCTGCAGCAAGGATCGAGATATTGTCTTTGCCGGATGCCGCAAAGCCGCGTTTAATCGTATCAAGAATGCCCATGACAGCCCAACGCTCCGCAGGCCCTGCGGTTCAACGAGGGGAGACGTTATTGCGTCAGATCAATCGCCTTCGCCGGGTTCTGCGGTGAAGAATTTTTCAAACTTTCCTTCTTCGCCCTTATGCTCATCAGCATCGGCCGGCGGGTCTTTCTTCTCTGTGATATTGGGCCATTCCGCTGAAAACTTGGTATTCAGCTCAAGCCATTTTTCCAGATCGCTTTCGGTATCGGGCAAGATGGCTTCGGCGGGGCATTCCGGCTCACACACGCCGCAATCGATGCATTCGGACGGGTTGATGACGAGCATGTTCTCGCCCTCATAGAAACAATCCACGGGACACACCTCGACGCAGTCAGTATATTTGCATTTAATGCAGGCGTCGGTAACGACATAAGTCATGGTGGCGTAGGTCCCTTTCTGTTGCTTGCTGTCCCTATGGCGATTGGAGCGCCAGCGTCAAGTTCCGGCGCCTGCGATACCTGCCAAGTTGTGGTAGTGCGTGCGCGCCTCGCCGGCAGGTCCACGCCTTTCGGGAAGCGCATCAATCGAGATAATCTGCACCCCTCTGCCGATCGGCAGGGTGAGGACATCACCTGCCGCAACCGGTCGATCATTGCGCGTTACTCTCTCTCCATTGCAGCGGATATGCCCTTCACCGATCCATCTTTGTGCAAATCTGCGGCTTTTTGCAAAGCGTAGACGGCACAGCAACAGATCGATTCGCATTTCAGCCTTTCAGCAAGTCCGCCAAACCGGCCAGCGCCTTTCCGGTTGCGGGCTGGTTCGTCGGCTGGCGAGAGCTGCCCCTGTCGGATTCTTCCTGAGGTTTGCCGGATGCTTTGCCACTGCCGGCGTTCCTGCCCTTGCCCTGCTTGTTGTTGCGCGGAGGACGCGAGGTTGCCAGCCTGTCCTTGCGCGGGGCCCGCCATGTCCAAGGTATGGGGCGCGGTGGGCCGAGCATTTTTTCTGCCATCTCGACAGGCTGGCCCTGTCTGAATCCGGCATCCTTCATCAGGCTGCGAAAATTCTCGGCGCTCAGCCCCATGCTGGTGGCCAGCGCGACATTGACCGGGAAGCCCCGCGCACCTGCATCATCCGTCGACCGTGCGCGCAGCTCATGTGCGGCGCGAAACAGCTTTTCGGCCATGTCCACGCGGATCGCCTGCTGGCCGGCTCGCCGATAACCGGCGGGCAAATTCTTCGCCCCGTCGATCACGGCTTCCATCTGCTCGCGCACCTCGCGCCCGTCTATGCCAAGGTCGCGCAGAAGCCGGCGCGGGCCAGGTTTGAGCAATGCGGGCATGAACACATCGAGCGAACCGATGGTGACGCCGAGGCGGCGCAGGAAGGGCCGCTTTTCCTTGGGGACATGCGCCAGACCGGCATCCTCGCGTCGCACGGAGCCATTGCGGTCTGCCAGCGTAAGCAGCAGGGCCCGCACCTCTGTTCCGGCCTCCGGGTCTTCCGCCGCCTCTCCCAGTTTGCGGAGCGGGGCGAGCGGGGCAAGCTGCTGATCAAGCCAGAGCTGCAACGCTTCCTGCAGCCGCGATTTATGCACCGGTTCCATCTGGCCAAGCTCTTTTGCCACTACAAGCCGCGGAGTTGCTGCAGATTTGCCCTTTTCCAACGTAGCCACGATCTGATCGCCGCGGCGGACCGCGCCATTTGCGATGCGCAATTCGCCCAATTCATCCGCAATCAGCTTTTGCGCCTTTTGCGCCAGCAGGGCGGACATATGGCGTTCCGCCGCAGCCAGCATCAGCTTGCGATCTTCCTGGCTGGCATCAGCATCGACCACGAATCGAAAGCCTTCCAGGTGACCGATCGCCTGCCCTTCGACCGTGACCTGTCCATCATCTTCAAGTTGTACGCGCAAAAGCCCAGCATCCTTTCCCATTCCGCGCATCAATACAGCGGTTCTGCGATTGACGAAACGTTCGGTGAGCCTTTGGTGCAGTGCATCGGACAATTTTGCCTCTGCAGCGCGTGCCCGCTCCGCCATTTCATCGCGTGCCAGCACCCAATCGGGCCGCTGGCAGATATAGGCCCAACTGCGAATCGCCATAAGCCGACCCTGCAATGTGTCGATGTCGCCTGCGGTCTTGCCCAATTCGGAAATGCGCGCAGCCACGTAATCAGCCCCGATATGCCCAACCTGTAAATCGCTCCACAACCGGGCGACGAAGCGGGCATGGGCCTCCGCGCCAAGCTGGCGGAAATCGGGAAGCTGGCACGCTTCCCAAAACCGGCGCACCTGACGGGCCGAGGTGAGCGATTGCGTGATGCCATCCTGTTCGGCAAGGCGTCGCAGCACGGCAAGATCTATGGCCTCGGGCGCTGCTGCAAGCCCATCTTGCTGCGGGCGCGCTTCAAGATCGCCAATCAACACATTGAGCGTGTCGGAACGCGGGTCTGGTTCACGCCAAAACAGCTTGGTAACAGGAGCGAAGCGGTGTTGCTCAATCGCAAAGACTTCCTCCTCGGTGAATTCAAGCGGTGCGCCCGAGCCGCGTCTGCCACCGCCGCCGGATAGCGTGCCGAAAGTGCCATCGGTCTGATGGCGGCCGGCGCGGCCTGCGATCTGCGCCATTTCCGCAGGGGTCAACCGGCGCTGGCGCACCCCGTCAAACTTGGACAGTGCCGCAAAGGCAACATGATGAAGATCGAGGTTGAGGCCCATGCCTATGGCATCGGTCGCAACGATATAGTCCACTTCACCAGATTGGAACAATTCAACCTGCCGATTGCGCGTTTGTGGTGATAAAGAGCCCATAACCACGGCCGCTCCGCCACGGAAGCGGCGGAGAAGTTCCGCCACCTGATAAACCTGTTCGATTGAAAAGGCGACGATGGCGGAGCGAGGCGGCAGCCGGGAAAGTTTGGTTGATCCGACATGTGACAAGGTAGAGAAACGCGGTCGCTCCTCCACCTCAATACCGGGGATCAGCTTGCGCACCATTGGCTCCAGCGTGGCTGATCCCAACAGCATGGTTTCTTCACGTCCGCGAGTGTTGAGCAGCCGGTCCGTAAAGATATGTCCGCGCTCCCGGTCTGCCGCGAGCTGCGCTTCGTCAAGCGCCAGGAATGCTTTTGCATCCGGCCCTCTTCCGCGCGGCATAGCCTCTGCAGTGCACAGATAGTAACGCGCGCCGGGCGGCTCTATCCGCTCCTCTCCGGTGATGAGGGCGCAAGCATCATCACCCTTGATGGCGCGCACCTTGTCATACACCTCGCGCGCCAGCAGCCGAAGTGGGAAGCCAATCGCGCCGCTCGAATGGCCGCACATACGCTCAATCGCGAGATGGGTCTTGCCGGTATTCGTCGGGCCGAGGACGGCCCGAATCCGGCTATCGTTGAAACGGGTGGTCACGATGCAAAGATCATGGCCCTTCGATGCCTGTCGCGCAACCACCCGACAAGCCCAACAAGTCATCGCGCGCAGGACTCGGCTGGTCGACGTTAAGCGCAAATTTACTTTAAGAGTGCAGGAATACAGGCAATTACGCTGGCCAGGGCCGGGTTGCACGGCATCCCATTTGAGGGATGCGATTCGCGCGACCACAAGGAGGGCGCGCTTGTCCAAGGATCGCAAAAGCGAAGGTGAAAACCAGACGGGGGAAGATTGTTCTCCCGCCGAACTTTCGCTCGCTCATGCGATTGATGAACATGGCAGACCGCTGGAACGGCCGGGCGCAGATCAGACCGGTAAAGATCAGTCGGGTGAGAAGCGGGCGAAGCATGTGTCGCGCCGCCGCATCTCTCGCACCAGTTCTTTCACCAGTCGGTATGGTGAATGGCGTTCGCGCGCATCTTCTGCATTTACTTCTGCCGATCTTGCCCCAGACCTTGCCCGGGATATCGGATCAAGACGCTGGCTTCGCGGTGTTGCCACGCTGATTGGCCTGTCTGCTGTCGCCGCTGCCGGTTGGCCGGGCTTTTCGCCGGTAGAAGCAGCCCCCGCAATGCGGATCGAAGACCGTGTGCGGGATGAATTTCGCAGCCAGATGATCATGCCGCTGGCGCTTGGTGCAGATAGTGGCAGACACATGGGCGCTACCTTCGCCGTGGCGGAACTGGAAAGCGCACCCGAACGCCCGCGGCTCGATCTTGTGGCAACGCTGACATCGGGCGACGGGTTCGATCGCATGCTGCGCCGCGCGGGCGTGGGAACTGCTGAAGCGACGCAGATCGCCCGCATGATTGAGGCAACATTGCCCATGTCCGATATTGCGCCCGGCACGCAGGTCGATATCACGCTGGGACGGCGCTCATCTGCGGATGAACCGCGCCCTGTCGATGCATTGTCATTCCGTGCCCGCTTTGACCTGCAATTGGCTGTCGAGCGGCGCGATGGCAGGCTCGTCCTCGACCCGCGGCCAATCATGGTCGACGCAACGCCGCTGCGCGTGCGCGGCGCCGTGGGTGAGGGCCTCTACCGTTCCGCCCGCGCATTAGGCGCCCCGCCGAGCGGGGTGCAGCAATTCTTGCGCATGATCGGCCGCGAAGTGGACCTTGACGGTGAAATTGGCGCGACTGACGAATTTGACATGATCATCGATTACCGCCGGGCCGCCACCGGCGAAATCGAAGTGGGCGACCTTCTGTATGCCGCCGTCATCCGAGATAACCGTCCGCGCGTTCAACTTATGCGGTTTGGCCGCAAGGGCGAATTTTACGATGCTTCTGGAGAAGGCACGATGCGTGAAGGTCTGGTTGCACCCGTACCCGGCCGAGTCACTTCGCGATACGGCATGCGCCGCCATCCGATCCTGGGGTATCGGCGGATTCACTCGGGCCTTGATTTTCGCGCTCGCCACGGCACGCCAATCTATGCTGCCACCGAAGGCACCGTCAATTTCGCCGGACGTAACGGGGGTTATGGCAATTTCGTGCGCATTCGGCACGGTGGCGGATTGGCGACGGGCTATGCCCATATGAGCCGCATATCGGTGCGCAATGGCGAAAATGTCCGGCGCGGGCAGGTAATCGGCTATGTCGGTTCCACCGGTCTTTCAACCGGGCCGCACCTGCATTATGAAATGTATCGCAATGGCCAGAAGATCGATCCGGCCAGCGTCCGGTTTGTGACCCGCGCACAGCTATCGGGCTCCCAGCTTGCCAACTTCCGTGAACAGCTGGTGCGCCTGCAAATGGTAAAGCCGGGTGAGGCGCTATCCGATCTGGCCCCTGACCCATCCATCGCAGAAGATCCCGTGCGCGAAATTGACAGGATCGAAAACCGTCGCCGCGTCGACTGATCAAAGCGCGCTGCGGCAGCGTATTCTTGCCCGATTCCCGCTTTTGCGGCAAGGCATCCCGCCATGAGCAGAAGCTATCCCAACACACGTTTGCGACGCAGCCGGGCAAGTGCCTGGAGCCGTGCAATGGTCCGCGAAAACGTCCTGACGCCTGCGGATCTCATCTGGCCGTTATTCGTGACGGATGGCAAGGGCGTGGAGGATCCAGTTGCAAGCCTGCCCGGCGTATCACGCTGGTCTGTCGATAATATCGCGGCTCGCGCGAAAGAGGCGGTTCAACTTGGCATTCCGTGCATCGCGCTTTTTCCACAGACACAGCTCAATCTGCGCAGTGAGGACGGGGCAGAAGCGCTCAATCCCGACAATCTCATATGTCGCGCTGTCCGTGCGGTGAAGGATGCGTGCGGTGATGATATCGGTGTGCTGACCGATGTCGCGCTCGATCCCTATACCAGTCACGGGCAGGATGGGTTGGTCAATGCCGCAGGATATGTCGTCAATGATGATACTGTCGCTGTTCTCGTCGATCAGGCGATCAACCAGGCGGAAGCGGGTGCCGATATCATCGCCCCTTCGGATATGATGGATGGGCGCGTGCACGCCATTCGCATGGCGATGGAAATGAACGGCCATCCCAACATGCAGATCATGGCCTATGCTGCCAAATATGCCTCCGCCTTTTATGGCCCGTTTCGCGATGCTGTGGGTTCGGGCGGAAGGCTGGTGGGCGATAAGAAGACCTATCAGATGGACCCGGCCAATGGAGATGAAGCGCTGGCAGAAGTCGCGCTCGACATTGCAGAGGGGGCGGACAGCGTGATGGTTAAGCCTGGGCTCGCCTATCTCGATATCATCTGGCGCGTGAGGCAGCGTTTCGAAGTGCCGGTTTATGCATACCAGGTCAGCGGCGAATATGCGCTTTTGGAAGCAGGCGCGACGGCAGGCGCCGGAGACCGCGACGCCTTGCTGATGGAGAAGCTGATCGCCTTCAAGCGCGCCGGATGCAGCGGTATTCTGACCTATCACGCACCGGTGGCAGCACGCCTGCTCAATGGCTGAAGGCAATAGACCTTTTCGGTTTGAGACCTCTCGATTGATCCTGCGCGACTGGCGCGAGGAAGATTGGCCCCTTTTCTGGGAATTGACCAATACCAATGCGGTGATGCGCTGGTTGGGTGATGAGACTGACGAGGACATTCGCACCGCCGCGCGCCAGCGGATCCAAGGGTATCGGCAGAGGCACGGCCACACATTCTGGCTGCTTGAGCGCAAGCCTGATGGCGGGCACCTCTCAGGTGAAGTACTGGGGTTTTGTGGGCTTAAGCGATCAAATGCTGAGGGCGAGCGCGTCGAAGGCATGATGGAGATCGGCTGGCGTCTGCGCGAAGATGCCTGGGGTCACGGTTACGCGAAAGAAGCCGCAATCGCATCGCTCGACATCGGCTTTGACCGCTTCAAAGCGGACGAAATTGTTGCGCTGACAGTTCAGGGCAATGAGGCAAGCTGGGGATTGATGAAAAGGCTGGGCATGGATCGGCGTAGCGACCTTGATTACGCCAATACTGATTTCGATCCGGGAAGTGGTATAATCATTGTTTACGCGATCACGCGCGAGAAGTGGCAAGGGCAAGGCCGTGACTGACGCACGCCGTTGGCTGTTTACCCTCACCATTCTTGCAGGGAGCTTCCTGCTGTTTCTGGTGCAGCCGATGGTTGCGCGCATGGCCCTGCCTCATCTGGGCGGTGCGCCAAATGTCTGGAACAGTGCGATGCTGGTTTATCAGGCATTGCTGCTGGGCGGATATGCCTATGCCCATGCGATGGGCCGGTTTTCACTGGCGAAGCAGGGTTTCATCCACATCGTGGTCCTCTTGATGGGCGGCCTTACGCTGCCATTGGCGCTGGCACAGATTGCTCCACCTGCGCCAGGCTGGGAGGCATTGTGGGTGCCGTGGCTCTTCATGCTTACCGTTGGGCCCGCTTTCTTCGCCATTTCGGCTCAGGCACCGCTGATCCAGCGCTGGTTTGCGGCCCATCCCGATGCGGGCAATCCTTATCCCCTATATGCCGCATCCAATCTTGGCAGTTTTGCCGGCTTGCTTACCTATCCGCTGCTGGCGGAACCGCTGCTTCCCCTCGGGCAGCAAAGCCGATATTGGGCGATTGGTTACGTGTTGCTTATCATTTTGGTGATTGCCGTAGTGCTGGCCCGGCGAGGCGCGGTGGGGGGGCCAATACCCCGTGTGGCCCCGGCCAATGTTGCGGGCAAGGGATCACGCCATCGCACTGGCTGGAAAACTATCGGCCTGTGGCTGGGTCTGTCAGCTGTGCCTTCGGGTCTGATGCTGTCTACCACGACGTTTCTCACCACCGATATCATGGCCATGCCGCTTTTGTGGGTCATTCCGCTGGGTCTTTATCTGCTCAGTTTTTCTATCGCATTTGCCGGCAATCGCACGCTGGCAACGCTATTTGTGTTCCTTGCGCCCGTCGTATTGCTGGTGGATGGCAGCCTCGCCATGTTCGCCGCAGGTCGTGCCGATCTGCTGGCTGCCGTGGCAAGCGTGATCATGTTGTTCGTTGTGGCCGTCGCGCTCCATGCGCGCCTTTATGAAAGCCGCCCAGACCCATCTGAACTGACGCGTTTCTATCTTGTCATGTCAATTGGCGGAGCGCTGGGCGGGCTGTTTACCGCACTTATCGCGCCGGTCGCATTTGACTGGACCTGGGAACATCCACTGCTGATTCTGGGCGCTGCCGCTTTATTGCCTCTCGGCCCATGGGTAAGGCTCATCGGCAATCGCATCGTCAACCCGCGCGTTTTGCGGATCGTGCTGGTTGCTGCGCTCATGATTGCATTGAATGCCGCGCTGGCGCTTTTCGTATCCAGTGTTGCCAATGCCAATCTGTCAGCTCTGCAATGGGCTGCATTGCTGGGCATACTTGCCCTTTCGCTGCTGTTTGCAGCGCGCCGCTGGTCCTTTGTCGCGGGCACGGCGGTGCTGCTATTGTCGCTTGGCGGTGCTGCACATCTTTATACGATGGTAGATGGCCAGCGCGAACGCAGCTATTTTGGTATTTATTCTCTGCGTGAGAGGGATAATGGTGATCTGCAATTGATGCATGGCACGACAGTGCATGGCATCCAGCGCGCCGGGAACGATCTGGCGACAGAGCCGACCACCTATTACGGGCGCACATCGGGCGTAGGCCTGGCGCTGCGCCAGGCTGATGCAATGTTCGGACCGGGTGCCCGCATCGGCGTGGTGGGACTGGGAGTAGGCACGCTGGCCTGTTACCGCGAGGAAGGGCAGGACTGGACCTTCTTTGAAATCGACCCGGTCGTACTGCATTTCTCCGATCGCGGCGAATTTACCTATCTCTCTCGTTGCGCACCCGATAGTCCGGTGATCATCGGGGATGCCCGGCTTAAGCTGGAAGGCATGGCGGAAAACCGCTTCGATATTCTCGTGATCGATGCCTTCAGTTCCGATGCCATTCCACTGCACCTGCTCACCTACGAAGCGATCGGCATATATCGCCGCGCGCTTGATGATGATGGCGTATTGGTGATGCATATTTCGAATAATTACATTCGTCTCGAGCCTGTTATTGCCCGGCTGGCAGCCAGCCACGTCCTGCGCACGATTATCCGCAAGGACGACCATGACGATGCGACCAGTCAATACCCGTCGAGCTGGGTTGCGCTGGCAAGGGACGACGCCCATCTTGCGAAATTGAAAGAGGCTGGCGGCTGGGAGGAACTGGCACCGCCCGAAGGCCGCGTCTGGACCGACGACTACGCTTCTATCCTGCCTTATCTTGTTTGGGAGAACTTCCTGTGATGACCGATCCGCGCTTTCCTGGTGCCCTGATCATGCCGTTCGAAGGCAAAATTCCGCAAATCGACGACAGCGCCTTTGTCGCCCCAGGTGCGCGTATTATCGGCGATGTTACTATCGGGCCGGAGGCCAGCGTCTGGTATAATTGCGTGCTGCGCGGTGATATTCACCGGATTGTGGTGGGTGCGCGCTCCAATGTGCAGGATGGCAGTGTGTTCCATGTTGAAGGCCCGCGACCTGAAACCGAAGGTGAACCCACGATCATCGGTGATGAATGCGTGATCGGGCACATGGCGGTGGTGCATGGCTGTCAGCTGGCCGACCGCGCCTTTGTCGGCATGGGCTCGGTGGCAATGGATGGATCGCGTATTGCCGAAGGCGGGATGTTGGGAGCAGGCGCGCTGCTCAGCCCCAATAAGATGATTGGCAAGGGGGAGATATGGATCGGCAGGCCGGCCAAATACTATCGCACACAAAACGAAGCGCAGATCGCGAAAATCAAGTTTCAGACTGATCGATATTGCGATTTGGCGCAGAGTCATCTGGGGCAACTACGGGGAGAATAGTCGCGCGGCGCAACTAGTCGAAAGCAATTTCGCCTGTGGCCGGAGGCGCTAGTCCCTGATCAGCGCCCTTAGCGCCGTGATACGGTCTGCCTCATGCGCGGGCTTTTCCCAACGGATCCGGTGGATACGGGGAAAGCGCATGGCGAGGCCGCTCTTGTGGCGCTTGCTTTCATGCACGCTGTCAAATGCAACTTCGAACACGAGCGATTTATCCGTTTCGCGCACCGGACCAAAGCGGTTCAAAGTGTGTTGCCGCACATGCTTGTCCAGCGCCTTGAGCTCTGCATCGGTAAAACCGGAATATGCCTTGCCCACGGGCAGGAGATCTGCCCCTTCGTCGGGGTCGCCGTTCCAGCAGCCGAATGTATAGTCCGAAAAGAAGCTGGAACGTTTGCCGCTGCCGCGCTGGGCATACATGAGGACACAATCCACCAGCAGCGGATCGCGCTTCCATTTGTACCATAATCCGGTCTTTCGGCCCGGCACATACAGGCTGTCCCGCCGTTTAAGCATCAGTCCTTCAATGGCAGCATCGCGTGTACCTTCGCGGATGGATGCCAGATGCTCGAAATCGCACGCGTCGACCAACTCGCTGAGATCGAATTGGCTTTGCGGCAGGCGTGGGACCAATTGTTCCAGTCGTTTGCGCCGCCTTGTCCAGTCCAGGCTGCGCAAATCCTCTCCATCCACGCCAAGAACATCATAGAGCCGCACGAAAGCAGGACTTTGGGTGAGCATGGCCTTGCTGACCGTCTTGCGTCCTAATCGCTGCTGCAGGGCGTTGAAGCTTGCCGCCCCGCCTTGGCCCGCGCCCTTGTCAGCGCCGCCCTGCGCCGCGCCGCGCACCAGCAATTCCCCATCGAGCACAGCTGGCCTGTCGAGCGCGTCAACCACTTCGGGAAAGGTAGCGGAAATATCGTCTCCCGATCTTGAATAAAGCCGCGTTTCCTCTCCCACACGGACCAATTGCACGCGGATGCCGTCCCATTTCCACTCGGCCGCATAATCGGCGAGGTCGACTATTGTATTATCAAGCGGATGTGCGAGCATGAAGGGGCGGAACAGGGGGATATTTGCCGTATCGGGCGGATCAGCCCCGTCTGCGCCCCATGCGAAAAGGTCTTCATAAGGTGGCGAAAGCGCGTGCCAATACTCCTCCACTTCGTCGATATCAACATCAAATGCCTGCGCGAAGGCAGTCTTGCCGAGGCGTGATGAAATGCCGATCCGCATTCCGCCCGTTGCCAGTTTCAGCAAGGCGTAACGGCCCTGCGCATCAAGCCTGTCGAGCAGGGCGGGCAATTGCACAGTCACCGTTGCTCGGGTCATGCCAGACAGTGCGTCCACCGCCTCGGCCACGCTTGGCGATGGGGCTATATCGCCAACAGAATCGGGCCACAAAAAGCTCGCAGTTTCCGCCGTATCGCCCACGAAATCGCGGCTGAGGCTCCACAATACCGGATCGACGCGATCCTTCAGCAAATTGCGAATGGTGGAGCTTTTTACCGCGGGGAAATCCAGCCCGTCAGTCAGCGCCGCAAGCGCCCAGCCACGTTCGGGATCGGGCTTGGCGCAAAGATATTGTGCGATCAGGCGCAATTTCTCATTGCGGCTGCGCGTATAGACCAGCGCATCGATAAGGGCCGCGAAATCCTCCACCTATTCGTCCTCGTCCTCACGTCCGACCATGGCCAGCGCACGGGCGCGGCGCTGGTGGAGCTGGTGCCAGCGCAGCAGAGCTTCCTCGCGTCCGTGGGTGATCCAGGTTTCCTGCGGATCGACCTCCACGATCGTGCGGGTGAGTTCGTCCCAGTCGGCATGGTCGGAAATCACTAGCGGCAGTTCGACATTGCGCTGTCGGGCGCGCTGTCGCACGCGCATCCAGCCACTGGCCATGGCGGTAATCGGTTCGGGCAGCCGGCGGCTCCAGCGATCGTTCAGTGCCGAGGGCGGCGACACGATGATATGTCCGCGCATGTCATCTTTTGAATGATCCGCCACGAGCCGCAATTCGCCTAGATCGACGCCGAATTCGCCATAAAGGCGGCACATCTTCTCCATCGCTCCGTGGAGATAGATGGGATCATGATGTCCCGCCGCGCGCAATTCCGCGATCACGCGCTGCGCCTTGCCCAATGCATAGGCGCCCACTAGGACACAGCGATCGGGATAGGCGGCCAGCCGGTCAAGCAGCTTGGCCATTTCATCCGCAATCGGAGGATGGGTGAATACTGGCAGGCCGAAAGTCGCCTCTGTTATGAAGATATCGCAGGGCGTGACTTCAAATGGCAGGCAGGTCGGGTCGGGTCGGCGTTTGTAATCGCCTGTAATGACAACGCGTTCACTCGCATGTTCGAGCAGGATTTGCGCGCTGCCGAGCACATGGCCAGCGGGAATATAGGTCGCATCAACCCCGCCGCCCAGGCTGACGGTTTCGCCATATTCCACGCCCAAAGCGCCTTCGGATGTGTTGTATCGCAACTCCATGATTGCAAGCGTCGCAGGGGTCGCAATCGTTTCCCCATGTCCGCCGCGCGCATGATCGGCATGGCCATGGGTGACGAGCGCCCTGGCGACAGCTTTGGATGGGTCGATCCACGCATCGGCAGGCACAACATGCACGCCATGCGGTTCAGATCGGATCCAGGAAAACGGTGCAGCCATCGCTGAGCTAATCCCCCGCACCCATGCGAGGTTCCGGCGTGGCGGAGGTGGTCCAGCCGCAGTGCGCCCTAATCCGTCTCGTCGATGGCCTCGTCATACCTGAGGATACGGTTGTGCGGGTCGATAAGGAAATGCGTGTCTGCATCGCCAAGATCAACGCGCGCCGAGCCATCGGGCATGGCAATCCGGCGCAACTCGCCATCCGTTTGCAATTCTAAAGGCATGGCAAAATCGTGGTCAGAAGGTGTTTCCCACCTCAGATCCAGCCACCGCCCTTCGCGCTTGGCGATGAGGCGCGGCAATGCCGCCCTGTAGAAATAGGCATCAAAGAACCATGCAAGATCATCGCCAGTCATGTCTTCCAATATGGCGCGGAAATCATCAGTGGTGCGCAAGACCGGGGCAATTTCGCCCGGTTGAGGATTGTTTGTGCCATAGGTCAGTCGCGTTAGCGCGGGAAACAGCACATCATCGCCGACCAGAAAACGAAGGGAGTGCATGACCCATGCACCCTTGTAGTAGATATCCGTGCCCCACCCCGAATCCTGATCATTGTAATCGGGCAAAGTGCCATCGCGGGAGACCAATGGCACCCGATTGTGCAACCTCTGGCGGATGCGCCACATTTCAGCATCATGCAGCATCCTGCCGCGCGCCCATTCAAGATAGAGCGGCTGCATCCACTGGCCGATACCTTCGTGCAGCCACATGTGGCTTATGGTGGCATTGGTGAGCTGGTTGGCGAACCATTCATGTGCAAATTCATGCTGGAGCAGCCAGTCATAACCCAGAGGGTCACGACGGAAGCGATTGCCATAGGCGTTGATGGTCTGGTGCTCCATGCCCAGATGCGGCGTTTCGGCGACGCCCGCCTTTTCATCGGCAAATGGATAGGGTCCGATGCGGGCCTCGAAAAAATCGAGATAGGTGGCCATTTCCGCAACCAATCGGTGCGCGCCGTCCTTGCTTTCAGGCAGATGCCAGAAACGGATCGGGATGATATTGCCAAAGCGGCTGTGGTAATCGCGCGACGCCATTTGATACGGCCCAATCTGGAGCGATACGCCGTAATTGCTGGGATCGCGTGCACGCCAGTGGAAGGTGATCGTACCATCGCCATGATCGCGTGTTTCGATCAAGGCGCCATTGCCTGCCGCAATCAGCCCGTCTGGCACCGTGACAAGAGTATCGATCACGCCAATCCGGCTGGAGGAATGATCGATACAGGGCCAGAAAAGGTCGCATCCTTCGCCTTGGACAGCGGTAGCGATCCATGGCTCGCCCGATGGCGTGCGCTCCCAGACGAAGCCGCCCTCCCACGGAGGGTTTAGCGCAATGTGTGGCGCACCTTCCCACGCGATGAAAACATGCGTGGAAGCGCCTTCTGCCAATGGTGTATCAAGCGCAATGCCGAGAAGGCCATCGGGATTTGCCCATTCGGAATTTTCCAGAGTGCGCTGACCGATCCTGATTGAACTTATTCGAAAGCGTGGATCGAGATCAAAAGCGAGACTCTCCAGAGTTTCGCGCGCTTCAACGAGATAGCGCGCCTCACCCGATATTGATCGATTTTCTGGATCAACGGCGATGGCCAGCCGCACTTCAGGCAGCAGCATGTCTGCGCGCGGGCCATCTAGGGGCAGATCAGTTTGCGCAGTGCGTTGTGCCAGTGGAGGCGGCGATTGGGCCAGCACGGCTTTAGATGGTACACCCACACATATCAGGAGCAGAACTATCAATCGTGACAGCGCAGGGAAGCGCAGCGTCATAACGTCAGTCTGACCTGCGCCATCAATTGCGCCTGAAGGATCTTTCCTGTCAGCCTTCGCTGCCTGTATCGCTGTCCTTGCCGTCTTTTTCATCAGCAGATGTTTCAGACTTTGGCTCAGCAGACTTTGCCTTCTTCGATGCAGTCTTGCGCTTGGGTTTGGCCTTGGGCGGGGATGGCGTGAGTTCGAAGGCAAGCCTGTCCTCCTTCACGCTGACATGCACCTCACCGCCAGAAGCTAGTTTGCCGAACAGCAATTCTTCTGCCAGCGGTTGTTTGACCTTTTCCTGGATCAGGCGTGCCATCGGACGAGCACCCATCAACTTGTCATACCCCCGTTCACCAAGCCAATCACGCGCATCACCGTCAAATTGGATATGCACATTCTGTTCGCCCAGCTGCAATTCGAGCTGGAGGATGAACTTGTCGACCACGCGGCTGACCGTATCCGTGCCAAGATAGGCGAACGGCACGATAGCATCGAGGCGGTTGCGGAATTCGGGGGTGAACATCTTCTTCACCGCTTCCTCGCTCGCTTCTGTCTTCTGGCCTGCACCAAAACCGATACCCTGCTTGGCAGCATCCGATGCGCCCGCATTGGTCGTCATGATGAGGACTACATTGCGGAAATCCACCGTCTTGCCATGATGATCGGTCAGCTTGCCGTTATCCATCACCTGGAGCAGGATATTGAACAGATCGGGATGGGCCTTTTCGATTTCGTCGAGCAGCAACACACAATGCGGGTGCTGGTCGATGGCATCGGTCAGCAAGCCGCCCTGATCGTAACCGACATAGCCCGGAGGCGCGCCAATCAGGCGTGAAATGCTGTGGCGTTCCATATATTCGGACATGTCAAAACGCTTGAGCTCGATGCCCATGATGCTGGCAAGCTGGCGCGCGACTTCGGTCTTGCCGACGCCGGTCGGACCGCTGAACAGGAAGCTGCCGATGGGCTTGTCAGGATCGCGCAGGCCAGCGCGGGACAGCTTCATCGCAGTTGAAAGCTTCTCGATTGCAACGTCCTGCCCGAACACGACGCGCTTGAGGTCTTTCTCGAGCGAGCCAAGCGCCTTCTTGTCGTCCTTGGACACCGATTTCGGCGGGATGCGCGCCATTGTCGCAACGACCTTCTCGATCTCTTTTGCGGTGATCGTCTTGCGACGGCGACTTGGCGGGACGAGCATCTGCATCGCGCCCACCTCGTCGATCACGTCGATCGCCTTGTCCGGCAGTTTGCGATCGTTGATGTAACGCGCGCTCATCTCGACCGCGGTCTTGATCGCATCGGGCGTGTATTTGACCTTGTGGTGTTCTTCAAAGGCGCTGCGCAGGCCCTTCAGGATCTTGACCGTATCCTCGACCGTAGGTTCATTCACATCGATCTTCTGGAACCGGCGCAGCAAGGCGCGATCCTTTTCGAAGTGATTGCGAAATTCCTTGTAGGTGGTTGAACCGATGCAGCGGATCGTTCCGCCAGAAAGAGCGGGCTTGAGAAGGTTTGATGCGTCCATCGCCCCGCCACTGGTTGCACCGGCGCCGATGACGGTATGGATTTCGTCAATGAAAAGAATGGCTTCCGGCATTTTCTCGAGTTCATTCACGACCTGCTTCAGCCGTTCCTCGAAATCGCCCCGATAGCGGGTGCCCGCCAGCAATGCGCCCATGTCCAGCGAATAGATGACCGCAGGCTCCAGCACTTCTGGGACATCGCCTTCAACGATCTTGCGTGCCAGCCCTTCGGCAATCGCGGTCTTGCCCACACCGGGATCGCCTACGTAAAGTGGATTGTTCTTTGAACGGCGACACAGGATCTGAACGGTGCGGTCAACTTCAGGTCCACGTCCGATCAGTGGATCGATACGACCATCCAGCGCCTTTTGATTGAGATTGACGCAGAACTGATCGAGTGCGGAATCCTTCTTCTTTTCGGGCTTTTCCTCACCGCGCGCCTGCGCTTCTTCCCCAGCTCCTTCGGTAGAGCGGCCTTCAAGCTGGCGACCGCCCTTGCCGATACCGTGACTGATGAAGCTGACCGCGTCGAGCCGGCTCATATCCTGTTGCTGCAGGAAATACACCGCATAGGAATCGCGTTCCGAAAACAGCGCCACCAGCACATTGGCACCTGTCACCGTGTCCTTGCCCGAAGACTGGACATGCAGAATGGCGCGCTGGATCACGCGCTGGAACCCGGCGGTGGGCTGCGGATCGGCTTCATCTTCCGTCTTTAAGGATTGATATTCCTGATCGAGATACTGGCGCACAACGCCGGTCAGCTCATCAGTGTCGACTCCGCAAGCATTCATCACCTCGGCTGCGTCGCTATCATCGACCAGCGCCAGCAGGAGATGCTCCAGCGTGGCATATTCATGGCTGCGATCAAACGCATGCTGGATGGCGACGTGAAGGGTCTTTTCTAGGCTTTGCGCGAAACTTGGCATCGTGGTCCTTGTTCTGGCCCCTTGGGCCTCGCGTTGCGACATTTGTCGGGCTGCGTAAAAGGTGCGACGGCGATGGTTAACATCGACCTAACGCGACGGGTTGATGGGCGCATTGGCATGCGCTGGTTGGATTTATCATCGATATGGTGCGCGCCAGCGCAGTTTTGAAGGGTTTGAAAGAGCCAGACAGACGGGCCTGTCACTTCGTATCTTTCGGCTGGAACAGGGCATCGGCGAACCTGCGGTGATCCTCCGCCTTGCCATGATGCGCCTTTACGCGGGCAATTTCCGCTTCGAGCAGGGCAATACGCCCGATCAGCTCGTCCTGCGAATAGCTGTCGAGCGGCTCTGCCCGAAGCTGGTTTGCGGCATCTGACCGCATCCTGGGAAGGTTATCGTCTTCCATCGCAATACAACATTCC
Source organism: Aurantiacibacter atlanticus (assembly GCF_001077815.2). Lineage (GTDB taxonomy): Bacteria > Pseudomonadota > Alphaproteobacteria > Sphingomonadales > Sphingomonadaceae > Alteraurantiacibacter > Alteraurantiacibacter atlanticus. Next base: position 461,813 of record NZ_CP011310.1, read on the forward strand.
CTTGCACCGGCTTGCTGTCAATGGTGCTGATCCCTAGGAGCGGGGAAATTGACGGGGAATTGGCAGGCCTGTGGCCTGGCCATCACACAGCAGGAAGATGGGGACACCAATGGCCAGCGAAATGCCAGAGATCCGATTACCGGACGAAATGTCGGCGGTGGAAATCAGCGCGCCGGGTGGTCCTGAAATGCTGCAACTTGCCACCCGTCCCGTCCCGCGCCCCGAAGCGGGCGAAATACTCGTCCGGGTGAGCCATGCAGGCGTAAATCGCCCCGATTGCCTGCAAAGAAAGGGTGTCTATCCGCCGCCTCCGGGTGCTTCTGACTTGCCAGGGCTGGAAGTCGCGGGCGAGGTGGTGCAGCTGGGCGAAGGTGTGGACGAAGGTGAATTGGGCAAGCGTATCTGTGCATTGGTCAATGGTGGGGGCTATGCGCAATATTGCATCGTGCGCCCGGAACATTGCCTGCCCGTCCCCGATGACATGGAGATGGAAAAAGCTGCGGCGATGCCCGAAACGCTGTTTACCGTGTGGCACAATGTTTTCCAGCGCGGCTATGCCCGCGATGGCGAAGTGCTGCTGGTTCATGGCGGCACGTCGGGTATCGGCACAACCGCGATTGCGCTGGCCAATCTGTTCGGTCTGACCGTGATTGTCACCTGCGGGACGGATGAAAAATGCGCCGCCGCCCGAGATCTGGGCGCAGATCACGCGATCAATTACAAGACACAGGATTTTTCCGCCCGCGTGCGTGAGATTACGCAAGGGGCCGGTTGTGATGTGATCCTTGATATGGTTGCAGGCGACTATACGCAGCGCAATCTCGATTGCCTTGCAGAAGACGGACGGCTTGTCGTGATTGCGGTGCAGGGTGGCACGCGGTCGGAGATTGCCATGCACAAGCTGATGATGAAGCGGCACACCATCACCGGATCGACCCTGCGCCCGCGTTCCAATGTGTTCAAGGGCCTGGTGGCGGATGAATTGTTTCGCGAGGTCTGGCCGCTGGCCGAACGCGGGCAGTTGCTGCCGCAGATGGACCGCGTCTTCCCGCTGGCCGAGGCGGCCGCCGCCCATGCCCGGATGGAAGCAGGTGAACATGTCGGGAAAATCGTTCTCGCCATGCCCTGAGCGAGTAGCTGCTGGCACAAAGCGCTGCCTCACAATGTTCACATTGTCGCTCAATTGCCGCGAAACTGCGATTCGCATGTCATAATTCACGTGCATCTACCCGAAGCTAGGAACGCAGCTTCAGGGGGCATGGCGATATGTTTGGCGGCTATCTCGCAGGCGAAATTGGTAATAGCGGTTTATCAGCCAATGAAAGGGACATGTCTGCGGACAAGGGCGCTGCGCTGGCTGCACTGGCCGATATTGCGGCGCGCGCGCCCTCTGTCCCGGAACGATCACCACAGGGCAGGCGTAAATATCGCACCGTGTGGATTTCGGATGTCCATCTGGGCACCAAGGGATGCAATGCAAACCTGCTGATAGATTTCCTCGACAGCGTCGATAGCGAAACCATGTATCTGGTTGGCGACATTATCGATGGATGGCGACTGAAGAAGAAGTTCTACTGGCCGAGCGAGCACAATGACATTGTCTGGCGGCTGCTCAAGCGCGCACGGCGCGGCACGCGCATTGTCTATATTCCCGGTAATCATGATGAGATGTTTCGCCAGTTCACCGGGCTGAACTTTGGCGGCATAGAAATCCGTCGCGCCGCTTTTCACGATACCGCCGATGGACGGCGACTGATGGTGCTGCATGGCGATGAATTCGATGCCGTCATGCTGTCACACCGCTGGCTCGCCTTCGTGGGCGATGCGGCATATCACCTCGTGATGGGCCTCAACCGCTGGGTCAATCTGACGCGCCGTGCGCTGGATCTGCCTTATTGGTCGCTCAGCAAGATGGCCAAGCATAAGGTCAAGAACGCGGTCGAATTCATCGGGAAATATGAAGAGGTGGTTGCTCGCGCCGCTGGCGAACGCGGCGTGGATGGCGTGGTCTGTGGCCACATCCACACGGCCGAACACCGCATGTTCGAACATGATAACCGGCACATCGAATATTGGAACGATGGCGATTGGGTTGAAGGGTGCAACGCTCTGGTCGAACATGCAGACGGGCGGATGGAAATACTCCACTGGCCCGATGAGGTCGCCCGGCGCGAGGCGGCCCATGAAGCGGACCAGCCCAAGGCTCCGCCTGTCATGGTGGAGGCGGCATGAGAATCGCTCTTATTACCGATGCATGGCATCCGCAGGTCAACGGCGTGGTGCGCACGTTGACAACGGTGATGGGGGCGCTGCTGCAGCGCGGCCATGTCGTGCAGGTGATCGCGCCCGATCAGTTTCGCAACATCGCGGCCCCCTCCTATCCTGAGATTCGGCTAGCTCTTGCAGGCGCGGGGCAAGTAGGCCGAAAAATTTCGCAATTCGCGCCCGATTCGATCCACATCGCGACCGAGGGGCCGCTGGGCTGGGCAGCGCGGCGCCATTGCCTGCGCGAAGGCCGGGCCTTTACGACCGCCTATCACACGCAATTTCCCGAATATCTTGCGCGGCGCACGCATTTGCCTGCCAGCGCGTTCTGGCCAATGATCCGGCATTTCCACCGTCCGGCAGAGCGGATCATGGTGGCGACACGGACAATCCGCGATCAGTTGCGCAATCAGGGGCTGGATCATCTCCACCACTGGAGCCGCGGGGTCGACATAGACATTTTTCATCCTGATCACATGCCTCCGGACATCTATTTCACCTTGCCGCGCCCGATCCAGCTTTATGTCGGGCGCGTCGCCGTGGAGAAGAATATCGAGGCGTTTCTGGCCAATCGCCATCCGGGGTCCAAAGTGGTGGTTGGCGATGGCCCGGCGTTAGCGAAATTGCAGGCGAGGTTTCTGCAGGCGCATTTTCTGGGCCCGCGTTCAGGCAATGATCTTGCCGCATACTATTCCGGGGCAGATGTGCTGGTATTTCCCAGCAAAACCGATACCTTCGGATTGGTGATGATAGAGGCACTGGCGTGTGGCACGCCCGTTGCTGCCTATCCCGTGCCCGGGCCGCTGGATGTATTGGCGGACGACAGCGGAGCGATGGCCGACCAGATCGAAAGCGCCATCGAAAGGGCGCTCTTGCTGGATCGCGATAGCTGTCTTGCCCATGGGCGCAGTTTCAGTTGGGATGCGAGCGCGGACCAGTTCCTTGCAGGCCTGGAAACACTTCGCGAGCCTGATCGCCTGTTCCAAATGATGGCCGCCGAAGCTTTACGGTAAGTCCGGTCGAATGCGGCCAGAGGTGGACTGCGCCCGAACGCTTGCCCATCGGTATCAAACCCTGTAGAAGATCACCGACGATGGCCGTCCCGCAAGGGGCGGCCCTTTTATTTCGGAGACATATCGTGGCTAATCAGCCCAAGCCCCTAATGCCGCATGCGACCGCCAGCTGGCTGGTGGACAACACCGCGCTGAGCTTCACCCAGATCGCAGATTTCTGTGGCCTGCATATCCTCGAAGTTCAGGCCATAGCGGATGATCTGGCCAGTTCCAAATATACCGGTCGCGATCCGGTGCATTCGGGCGAGTTGACGCATGAAGAGATTGAACGCGGGCAGGCCGATCCAGACTATTCACTGGTTATGCAGAAGGCTCCGGTGGATGTCAGCCGGACCAAGGGCCCGCGTTACACGCCGGTCAGCAAGCGGCAGGACAAGCCCGATGGCATCGCGTGGATTCTGCGCAATCATTCGGAAATTTCGGATGCGCAAATTGGCCGCTTGATCGGCACGACACGCAATACGATCAATGCAATCCGAGAGCGCAGCCATTGGAACATTGCCAATATCCAGGCGAAAGATCCGGTAACGCTGGGGTTGTGCTCTCAGCGGGAACTCGATGCAGCCGTCGCCAAGGCGGCCAAGCGTGCTGGCCCCAGTGAAGAAGCGGCAAGCGAGGTGGAAATTGCTGCTCCTGCCGATCCGCGCAATGACAAGGAACGGTTGATCGAGGAATTGCGCCGCGAACGCGAAGAGGCAATATCAGCTGCCGCCCGCGCAGCGCAGGAAGCCGAGGCCGAAGCATGGCTTGAAGCCAAGCGCGAAGCCGAGGCCAACCCCGAACCCGAACCCGGTCCGGATTCGCTCTAAGCGGGCAAAGAAAGGGGGGCCTGCATAGGACCGCCCCTCCTCTCCACTGTTTGTTAATGCTCTTGGTTGGCGTCAGCCAGCGAGCGAAATAGTGCTATCTTTGTCTTTCGGGCCGGCTGTCTTGGGCGACTGTCCCTGCGATCTCTTTGAACCAAGTGGGGCAAAGCGCCCTTCAACCTTGGCACCCTGTTCAATTGTCAGCGTTTCGTAGCTGACATCGCCATCGACAGCGGCGCTCTTGAGCACGACAAGGTCACGCGCTTCGATGCGGCCCGAAACCTGGCCGGAAAGACGTGCGCTCTCGGCCTTGATCTCACCTTCGATACGGCTGCCTTCGCCCTGCATCAGCGATGCGCAGGAAATGTCGCCAACCACCTTGCCGTCGACATGAAGGTCTACTGTCGCCTCTACATTGCCGCGTATGGTTACATCGGGTCCGATAACGGAGAAGGTGCCTCCTGAATTAGCCATCGGTCGCTTCTCCATCTTGGTTGCTGGAATGGTCGGGTGCGAAATCTGCTCTGGCTTCTTCGAGAACATGGGGGGCTGTCTCCAGGAAAGGACGGGGGTTTACAGCACGTCCATTGATGCGCACTTCAAAATGCAAATGCGGCCCGGTCGATCGGCCTGTGCTGCCGATGGCGCCGATCACGTCGCCAGCGGAAACCTTGCCACCGACGCGGGTGTTGAAACGCGACATGTGGGCATAGCGCGTAACCATGCCCGAACCGTGGGTAATCTCGACCACTTTGCCATAGCCCGAATTGACACCAACAAAGCTCACGCGGCCAGCGGCGGCGGCATGGATCGGCGAACCATGTGGGGCGCGAAAATCAAGACCGCTGTGCATCGCTGCCGAGCCGTTGAACGGATCGCTGCGATAGCCAAAGCCGGAAGAGATGGAATTAATGTCAGCCGGCATCACTTGCGGGATGGTTTCAAGGCCACGCTCAAGCGCGCTCATGCGGGCAAGCGAAACGCCGAGGCGTTCAAAGCGGGGATCGATTGTCCCGTCGGCTTCAGTGAAAAGGGATTCGAACGGACCACCCATTGCGGCGCCATTCGTTGCGGCGATGGAGCGCGGATCAAGGCCCAGCGTGCGCATCGCTTCTTCAGCGCGGGCCGACCGGCGATCGGCATAGGATGTCAACATCTCTACCATGGCGAGCTGGCGCGCCTCGACTTCGGCAAGGCCCAATGCTTCGGGGAAGACATTGCGGATCATGCTGATCAATTCTTCGGATTCCGTGCTCGAATCGCTCACCGTGCTATCGGCATCGGAGACGATGTCCGCAGGCAGGACCGAGATCATTTCCTCCAGAAAATCCTGGCGGCGCTGAAGGTCGGCGGCGGTACTGGCGATATCGTCTCGATAGGCGACAAAGCGTTCTTCGGATTGTGCGACCTGCGCTTCGCGTTCCAGCAGCATATTGCGCTCGTTGGAAGACTGATATTGGCTGAATGCCGCGCCAGCCAGGGATATGGCCCAGGCGAGACATATAGCTGCGGCAAGGCCGACAGCAATCATCTGCATGCGTGTGGTAATCGTAATAAAGCGAATCTGGCCTTGCGAGCGCATGAAAAACTCACGCTCGGGAAACCAGCTCCGCAGGCGGTTGTAACCGCTGCCATCTAGTAGCTTATGCAAAACGAACCCGCCCATTGTTTTTTTCAATGGCCCCGGCATACCTTCGAAATGCTTAAGGTCGAGTCCAGCACCCGTTGGTTTGGGGCGAAACGATCTCCCCCCGCGTTGAATCGTTCCGCCGTGTGAAATAATTCTACTTTTTATGGAACGAATCCGCTTCAGCCTGTTTTCGATCGACCTGTAAATGAACCCTGACAGGCCTTGTTGCGGCTGGTAAGGCGCGCCACATGAACGACATGACCACAAAGATAGATAGCCCCGAAACCCCCGAAAAGCTTGTTGAGAGGCTGGCCGAAAAAGGCCGGGCCGCGCAGCGCAAGCTTGCCCGCGCCAGCGATGCGGAAAAGGCCGCTGCCTTGCGCAGTGCCGCTGCCGCGATTCGCGATGCGCAGGGCGAGATTATCGCCGCCAATGACAAGGATATTGCGGCGGCAGAGGCCAATGGACTTTCGGGCGCAATGCTGGATCGGCTCAAGCTTGACGGCTCGCGTCTGGAAGCAATCGCCTCTGCAATTGAAAATGTGGCTTCACTGCCCGATCCGGTTGGCGAAGAAATAGCCCGGTCCAAGGCGCCCGCCGGGATGACGCTGGTACGCCGCCGCATTCCCATTGGCCTGATCGGCATCATTTATGAAAGCCGGCCCAATGTTACCGCAGATGCTGCTGCCCTGTGCCTGCGGTCCGGCAATGCCGCGCTTTTGCGCGGGGGCAGCGAGGCGGTGCATTCCAACCGCGCATTGCACGTAGCCTTTGCCAAAGGCGTTGCGAGTGCCGGTCTGCCTGTCGATGCCATCCAGCTGATGCCAACACAGGATCGCGCCGCGGTTGGCGCAATGCTGAAAGCCGCCGGGTTGATCGACATGATTGTTCCACGCGGTGGCAAGGGGCTGGTCGCGCGTGTGCAGGCGGATGCCCGTGTGCCCGTCCTCGCCCATCTCGACGGTATCTGCCACACCTATATTCACGCCGCTGCCGATCCTGAAATGGCGCGCGAAGTGGCTGTTAACGCCAAGATGCGCCGCACCGGCATTTGCGGTGCGATGGAAACCCTGCTGGTCGATGCCGCCTTCCCCGCCAGTGGCGAAGTGCTCGGCGCGCTGCTTGATAGTGGCTGTGAATTGCGCGGCGATGCCCGCGCGCGAAATATCGATTCGCGCATTAAGGCCGCCACTGCAGAAGATTGGGATACCGAATATCTCGATGCCGTGCTGTCGGTTGCCGTGGTGGATGGCCTGGATGCCGGCATGGCGCATATTGCGCAGCATTCCTCAGGCCATACCGATGTGATCGTCAGCAATGATGAAGATGCGGCGCAGCGCTTTCTGGCGGAAGTCGACAGCGCCATCGTCATGCATAATACCTCCAGTCAATTTGCCGATGGTGGCGAGTTCGGGCTGGGTGCTGAAATCGGTATCGCCACCGGACGGCTTCACGCCCGCGGCCCTGTGGCGTTAGAAGGGCTGACGACATATAAGTGGCAGGTGCTGGGGCAGGGCCAGGCTCGGTCTTGAATCGGATCACTGGTCTATTGGGCGGGAGTTTCAATCCCGCCCATGCCGGCCATCGCCGCATAACGCTGTTCACTATCGCTGCGCTGGGACTTGATGAGGCGTGGTGGATGGTTTCGCCCGGCAATCCGCTGAAGCCGAAGGAGGGCATGGCGCCGCTCACCGCAAGGGTAAAATCGGCCAAGCGGATGAGCCGCAATGCGCCCATCCGCGTCACTGCGATTGAACAGCAATTGCGCACTCGCTTTACAATAGATACTCTGCGCGTCCTGAAACGCCGCTATCCCAAACGCCGTTTCGTGTGGCTTATGGGGTCCGATAATCTTGCCCAGTTTCACAGGTGGAAAGACTGGCGGCGTATCGCGCAGGAAATGCCCATTGCCGTGATTGCGCGGCCAAGCTATGAAGATGATGCAATTGCGAGCCCCGCAATGGCCTGGCTGCGGAACCACCGGTTGTCCGCTGCTGGATTCAGAAACCGGCGCGAATGGAGCGCACCTGCGCTGATAGAACTGCGTTTCGATCCCGATCCGCGTTCGGCAACACAGATACGCCGGGCGGATCCTCGCTGGGCAGATGGCTATCAAGGCCCTGTGCCCCGGGACGAGGTGACGCATTCCCTTATCTTCGACCAATCCGGAGGAAACGCGGCATGACGCGGCATTTCCTTGCGGAACAGGCCGCCATTCCCATCGTTCCAGGAGCATGATCACAAGCGATGTCCAAGGCCAGCACCCCAGCGCCCTCTGGCGCGAAGACGCCTGTCCATATCACCGCTTCAACACTGATCCCCACCATGCCTGATACTATTGAAACCATTCCCGCAGAGCCGGGTTCATTGCACGAAATGATCCTCCAGCAACTGGATGACGACCAGGCGCAGGACGTTGTCTCCATCCCGCTCGAAGGCAAAAGCTCGATTGCCGACCACATGGTCATCGCTTCGGGCCGTTCCACGCGGCAGGTTGCCGCCATGGCCCAGAAACTCGCCGAAAAGATCAAGCACAGGGGCGAACCTTCTCCGCGCGTTGAAGGCCTGCCAGCAGCAGACTGGGTCCTGATCGATGCCGGCGACGTGGTGGTTCACTTGTTCCGCCCCGAAGTACGCGGCTTTTACAATCTTGAACGGATGTGGGGCTTTGGCGAGGAACCGGATGCCAAGCGCAAGATGGGCAGTGCCTGAAATCTTGCGGGCAGGGGGGGCTTGCCCGCATCAGCCGCTTTGCCAACGGGCTTCGTCTAACCGGCTTCAGCACCACAAATAGGTTCACGTTGCTTCTTGGCGCTCTATAGGTGCGTCATGCTTCTCCATGTCATCGCCCGCGGCAAGATTGCCCGTTCGCCCGAAGCGGAGCTGGTGGATCGGTATGCAAAGCGGCTGACATGGCCCCATAAGCTCACCGAATTGCCGGAAACCGGCGGTCGCATTCCCGAACCGGTTACGCCGTTCAAGACCGTGTTGCTGGATGAAAAGGGCAAGAATCTCGGCTCGCAGGATCTTGCGACTACGCTGGAAAGCTGGCGCGATTCGGGTATGCGCGAATGCCGCTTTGTTATTGGCGCGGCAGATGGGCATTCGGACGCAGAGCGGGCGGAGGCCGATCTGCTTATCTCTTTCGGCGCGGCCACCTGGCCACATTTGCTTGCCCGCGCCATGCTGATGGAACAATTGTTCCGCGCCACCAGCATACTTGCGGGCCATCCCTATCATCGGGCAGGATAGGCAGGTGCACCGTGCCCTTCTCCTCGCAGGCTCCGCCCTCCTGTTTGCCGCTGCGGCCTGGGGGCAGAGCGCGCCGCAATTCGATAGCTCCGCTGAAACGCGTGAGGCATTGGTGCAGGCGCTGGCAGAGAGCCGCGCCGCCGAAGCGCGTTCGCAAACACTGGAGGCAGAGGCGGCACTGGCAGAAAATTCTGCAGAGCGTGCCGCGCGCGAATCGGCCGCACTTGCCGCGCGAATCCAGCAGGCCGAAGCAGGCATTGCTGCCGCCCGCGCCCGCATGGCCATCGTTGACAAGGAACGCGATGATCTGCGGGAGATGCTGGGCGAGGAACAGCGCCCACTCGTCCGCCTGACAGCCGCGCTTCAGCAATTTTCGCGCCGTCCTGTCGCGCTATCGGTGCTGAGGCCGGGTGAAGTGCGCGATCTCGTCTATCTGCGCTCCATGCTGCACAATACGGTGCCAAGGGTGCGGGTAAGCACTGCGGGATTGCGCAACCAGCTCGCCCGGGCGGCTGAATTGCGCCGAGAGGCAGGGGTCGCAGCCGAGACGTTGAAGGCAGAGGAGCAGTCGCTGGGTGAGCGCCGCGCCGCGCTGGCCAAAGTTGAAACGCGTGAACGTCTTGCCGCGCGCGCAGTCGCCAGTGAAGCTAGCCGGGAGGCAGACCGCGCGCTCGCTCTGAGCGAACAGGTGCGCGATCTGGATGGGCTGGTTGACGAACTGGATCGCGCTGCTGCGCTGCGCCAGCGCCTCGCCGCGCTGCCAGGGCCAAAATTGCGCCCCGCTGCACCAGAAGGCTCAGTCGTGGTCGATGGAGGTATCGCTGACGCCGCATCCGATGCAGGCGATAGCAATGCGCCTTCGCCTTACATCCTGCCGGTGACGGGGCGCACGCTTGTCGGCTTTGGTGCGCCGCTTGATGCGGGCCTCAGCCAGGGGCTCACGCTTGGTCCGCTCGCCGGGGCACAGGTGGTCGCGCCCGCCAGTGGGCGCATTGCCTTTGCCGGACCGTATCGCGGATATGGCCAGATCGTCATTATCGAGCATTCTGGCGGATGGACCAGCCTTGTCACCGGACTTGCAGGCAAAACCGTGACTGTTGGAGAGGAAGTCGTCCTGGGATCGCCGATCGGCGTTGCAGGCCCGAGTAGGCCAAGCGTGTCGCTGGAACTGCGCCGTGGCGGAGAGCCGGTCAATCCGCTGCATTACACCGGCTGATCCAGTCAGACCCTTTTCAGCCCCTTCTGGCCGCTGTGTGATCTTGCACATCTGGCGTTAAGCACTGCCATGCGATAGGACGAAGCTGGGACATATTCCTGACAGGAACAATCAAGACCATGAAATTCGCTCCCGCAATCCGCGCCGCTGCCCTGTGCACTGCTGTCGCTCTCCTGCCCGCCACAACGGCTGGCTTCGCGCAGGTCGAAGGCCGTGCATCGCCGGAATTCGCTCGTCTGTTTGCGACCTATCAGCGGATCAAGGCCAGCTATGTCGAACCGGTAGAGGACGAGGTGCTGATTCGCGGCGCGATTGACGGGATGCTGGGCGCGCTCGATCCACATTCTTCCTATATCGATGGTGCTGCGATGCAACGCCTCAACACCATGATCGACGGCAATTACCAGGGTCTGGGCATATCGGTGCAGATGGAGGACGGCGCGGTAAAGGTTGTTTCTCCCTTCCGTGGCAGTCCGGCCGATCAGGCGGGGATCAAGGCGGGCGATTACATCACCCATATCAATGGTGATCTGATTGTCGGACTGGAAATTGATCAGGCCGTTGCGCAAATGCGCGGCCCGGCGGGTAGCGACATTGAACTCACTATTTTCCGCCCCGGCCGTGAAGACAGTTTCGAACTGACGGTGACGCGCGGCGTGATTGAGCTGGAGCCTGTTACCTGGGACCTGATGGACGGCAACATAGGCCACATCTCGGTCAATGAATTTTCCGCAGATGTCGGCGCCGATGTGCGCAAGGGCCTGCGTGAATTGCAGGAACAGGCGACCGGGCATTTGGTCGGGCTGGTGCTCGATCTGCGCCGCAATCCGGGCGGGTCGCTTGATGAGGCGGTGGCACTTTCAGACCTGTTCCTGTCCGACGGACAGATTGTTTCGCAACGCGGGCGCACCAGCCGCGACACCATCTTTTATGATGCCGAAACCGTCTATCGCGGCGATGTGGCAGAAGATTTGCCGATCATTGTTCTGATTGATGAAGGCTCTGCCTCGGCAAGTGAGATTGTTGCAGGCGCGTTGCAGGATCATCGTCGCGCACTGGTGATGGGCGAACGCAGTTTCGGCAAGGGCAGCGTGCAGACGCTGCTTCCGCTGACCCGTGATTCGGCGCTGAAGCTGACTACGGCGCGTTATTACACGCCGTCTGGCCGCAGCGTGCAGGAGGGCGGCATTGCACCCGATATTCGTGTGCCGCAATTGTCGGATCCTGACGCTGAAAGACGTCAGCGGCTAGCCCTTCGAGAAAGCGATCTGCGTGGGCATCTGATCAACGAAATCGGCGTGGAAGACGATGCGCTGATGCGTGACAGGCTGGATGATCCGCGGTTCCAGCTTACTGCTGCAGAGCTTGAAGAAATGGGTGTGGATGATTTCCAGCTTGATTACGCTGTGCGGACGCTCCGCCGAACCGGTGGCACCAATATCGCCAGGCGTCCGTAACGGGCTCGCTTTGAAACAACTCTTCGAGGGGTTGTGAATGGCTGTGTGAAGGCCGATAGATGCGAGCATGGATGTGACACTTGATGCCTCCGACAGGCTTGCCCGGCTGCTGGCATTCGCCATCCCTGCCCTGCTGTTGTCAGGAGCCCTTATCTCGGAACATGTTTTCGGCCTGTATCCTTGCGAAATGTGCTGGTGGCAACGCTATGGCCACATTGCGGCCATCGGCTTGGCTTTTCTTGGCGCCATAGCGCCGCAACCGCGCCTGTGGGTCGGCTTGGCAGCGCTCGCCATCGCGGTCTCCGGATTGATCGGCGTGGCCCATGTTGGTGTGGAATATGGCTGGTGGCAGGGCATCACCGCCTGCTCTAGCGACGATTTCAATTCCTTCGTCCTCGTCCGCTGCGACAAGGCCGAGTGGACCTTATGGGGCATCTCGCTGGCCGGATGGAACGCGCTATTCTCACTTGGTGGAGCAATGGCCATCTGGGCGTTGCTACTCGTAAAGGAGAAAGCCGCATGACCATATTGAAAGACCGTGCAAGGATGATTCGCGTGGATCAGGCCGGTGAATTTGGCGCCACGCGTATTTATGCCGGCCAATTGGCCGTGATGGGTGATCGCGGGCCGCAATCGGCAGAAATCCGCGGTATGGCAGAACAGGAAGCGGGCCATCGGGCAGAGTTTGATGCACTGATGGCGCGGCGCGGCGTGCGCCCTACAGTGCTCGAACCATTCTGGAATATTGCGGGATTTGCGCTTGGCGCGGGAACGGCTCTGATCGGCCCGGAAGCGGCGATGGCATGCACGGCTGCGGTCGAAACCGAAATAGACAATCATTATTCGCAGCAGCTGGACGAGCTGGAGAAGGATGATGACGACCCCGAGCTCGCCGCCATGATTGACCGTTTCCGCGAGGATGAGCGGGAGCACCGCGATGCGGCTTTGGCGGCAGGGGCGGAAAAAGCGCCCGCCTACCCCTTGCTGTCCGCCGCCATCCGGCTGGGATGCAGGGCGGCTATCCGGCTGTCCGAACGAATCTGATCTTACCATGGAAACCAGCGTGCTTCATCGCGCGTTAAACCCACAAGGCGCTGTGTGAGCGCCAAGCCAATTTGCCGAGGACCGTCATGACCCGTTTGCTTACTCTTTCCGCCGCCACCGCAATAGCTTTTGCGCTAACCGGCGTGCCCGCCGCCGCGCAGGACCAGGGCGGAGACAAGGTCAATCAGGTTATCATCTTCGGCGAGGATGAATGCCCGCAATCCGATGGTAACACGATCACCGTCTGCGCGCGGCTCGATGAAAGCGAACGTTATCGCATACCGCCGCGCCTCCGCCAGAGCGGATCGCCCGAAAATCAGAGCTGGACCCGCCGCGCCGAAAGTCTTGAAGCGGTCGGCGATTTCGGTCCGCTAAGCTGCACACCTGTGGGTGCAGGGGGCGATCTTGGCTGCACAATGGAAATGATCGAGAAAGCCTATGCGGAGCGTGCGCAGGGCAGCGATGTGCGTATGGCGGAATTGATCGCGGCTGCTCGCGATGAGCGTCTTGCCGAAATTGATGGTGAAGCAGCCGCGACGCAGGCCCGCGTGGAGGAATTGGAGCGCGCCGAGTTTGAGCGCCGCCGTGCCGCGCAGGAAGAGACACTGGAAGGCGAGGGAGCGGATCTGCCGGAACTCGTCGATCCCGAAGATATCCCCGCTACGCCCCCGGCCACCCCGCAACAGTAACACTGCTAACAGCCGGTCTGCGGGTTTATCGCAAAGCCGGCTGAAGATGTGCATTCGTACGAAACTCGTTACCCACGGGGGATGGTGGAGCATCCGGCTCAGGTGAGCGCAATATCCGGCGCGTCTTCCTGCTTCATGCCTACAACGTGATAACCCGCATCGACATGGTGGGTTTCCCCCGTCACGCCCGATGAAAGATCGGAACACAGATACAGGCCAGCACCGCCCACGTCTTCGATCGTCACGTTGCGGCGCAGCGGCGCATTCAACTCGTTCCATTTGAGGATATAGCGGAAATCGCCAATGCCACTGGCGGCCAGCGTCTTGATCGGACCTGCGCTGATCGCGTTGACGCGAATGTTTTCAGGCCCCAGGTCATTGGCAAGATATTGCACGCTGGTTTCCAGCGCCGCCTTTGCCACACCCATGACATTGTAATGCGGCACAACTTTTTCAGCGCCATAATGGGTCAGCGTCACGATGCTGCCACCGTCACGCATCAACGGGCGCGCACGCTTGGCCACGGCCACCAGCGAATAGGCAGAGATATTCATCGTCATCAGGAAGTTTTCGAGACTGGTATCGACATATTCGCCGCGCAGTTCGTTTTTGTCCGAAAAGCCGATCGCATGGATCAGAAAATCCATCTTGCCCCAGCGTTTCTCGATCTGGGCAAAGGCTTCGTCCATCGCGCCCATGTCCGATACGTCGCAATCGATCAGGAAATCGCTGCCGACCTGCTCTGCCAGTGGAGCGACGCGCTTTTTCAATGCCTCTCCCTGATAGGAGAAAGCCAGTTCGGCACCGGCTTCACGCAGCATTTGTGCAATGCCCCAGGCCAGCGATCTGTCGTTGGCCAACCCCATGATGAGACCCTTTTTGCCTGCCATCAGCCCCGTCATGCATCAATGTCCTTCTCGTCTCGATTCATTGTGATTTCTGTTGCGCCGCCGCCCAGGCGGACACCTTCTTCCTCTGGCGTTTCCGCCAGCGCAGCATTCAGTTCTGCACCGGCAACCATTCCTAAGCCTACCAGCCAGAAAAAGAAAAGCGCGATCATGAACCCGGCCAGCGAACCATAGGTCAGATCGTAGGCAAACAGGCTGCGCAATACCGGCGGCAGAGCGATTGTCACCATTATCCACCACACCGTCACCAGCAAGGCACCTGGCCATTTGGGATAGCGTTTCGTGCGATATTTGCTGGGTGTCAGAGCGATGAAAAGCATGAAGAGTGAACTGTAAAGACCAATGGCAGGAATGATGCGTGACCAAGCCAGCCTGCCCAATGCCTTCGTCAAATCAGGAAAATAGGCCGCGATGACCTCCTGCGCGGCGCCAATCATGACCTGCGCAATAAGTGACAGCATCAGCAGCAATACTGCACCGATAATGATCCCGCTCGACAGGATGCGATATTTCCAGAAAGCCTGTGAAGGGTGTGTTCCGTAGGCGCGACGGAGAATATCGCGGATCGTCTCGATCAGGCTGCCCACCGTCCACAAACCCACTACCCCGCCGACCCACAATAACCAGCCGCTGCGCGCTTCAACGACGTTGCGCGCCACCGGGCCAATCACTTCGCCGACCACGGGGGGAAAGGCTGTAATAATGGTATTGATGGTTGCGGCGCGATCGGCCTCATCACCGATGGCGGAAAAAATGGCAGCGGCCGTGATGAAAAACGGGAAAATGGCGAGCACGGACATATAGGCAAGGTTGCCTGCGTGGATTGTGCCATCATTATAAATCCCGACAAGCACTCGTTTGGCGACCTCGAAGGTGCTCCTGGGAAGGGAGGGTTCGTCGAAAGCTTCCTCTGCGCAAGCGCCAGCCAATGCCACCTTGCGGCGCGCCTCGGGCGAATAATCGGATGGGCGCGATTTCGCCTTTGCTGTCTGTTCGATTGGTCCGGACACTGCCATCGCCATAGACTTCTATCAGGCCGCAAGCGCGTGTCGAGCGCGCATCATGCTCTGCCAGTGCAGAAGGAAACCCTGCCTCAAACGCCCATATCGGCACGAGGATTTCCTGTATCGCGCCAATCCGACAGTTTTTCGGTTAGTTGAGTGAGATCATCGGGAAGCTGAATTTCCAGCGTGACAAGCTGATCCCCGCGACTGCCCCCCTTGCGAGAAAAGCCCTTTCCTTTCAACCGCAGCACCTTGCCCGAGCTGGAGCCTGGAGCGATTGTCAGCATCACCGCGCCATCTACCGTCGGCACCTTCACCTTGCTACCGTTCACCGCCTCGTCCAGCGTGATGGGCAGATCGAGCCTTACATCGTCTCGGTCACGCCAGAAGTAGGCGTGTGGCTGGATACTGATGACTACGATACCGTCACCAAAACCGCCCTGTCCCTGCTGCCCCTTGCCCTTGAGGCGCATCTGCGTACCGTCTTCCACGCCTTCCGGAAGCGCAAGGTCTATTGTCTTGCCATCGGCAAGCGTGATGCGCTGCTTGGCGCGAGAGGCGGCATCAACAAAGGGTACGTTCAGCTTGTAGCGGACATCTGCTCCCTTGCGTGGCGGTGGCGGCTGGCGAAAACCGCCTGCATTTCCGGCACCACCCATACCGGCGCGCGCATCACCTGGCCCGCCGCGCCCGAACAGCCCTTCGAACAGGTCGCCAATATCGAGATCGTCCGCGCCAAATCCCTGGAAATCGCGCGAGGAATAGCCGTTTGGCCCACCACCGGGGCGCCCTCCGCCAAAACCGGCACCAGCACCGCCACCTGCACCACCCATGCCAAAAGGCATGGCGGGGTTGCCGTCAGCATCGATTTCACCACGGTCAAATTGCGCCCGCTTATCCTTGTCGGAAAGCAGATCATAAGCGTGGGTGACCTTGGAAAACCGTTCGGTCGCCTGCGGATTGTCTTTGTTCTTGTCGGGATGCAATTCCTTGGCGAGCTTGCGATAAGCGGACTTGATGTCCTTTTCGCTCGCGGAACGGCTCACACCGAGAGTTGTATATGGGTCTGCCATAGCGTGTTAGCTAGTTATGACAGCACATTGTGGCAAGCCGTAACACTTTCCTGTCGCGCAGCAGCGGGCTAGAGACGCAAGGATGAGGGCAATTTTTGCACACGTGAACTACCGCATATGACCAGAGCTGATACATCCATTCCGGCATCCGTCGATCCATTCGATCTGTTCGATGAATGGTTTGCCGAAGCGCAGGGCAGCGAGCCCAATGATGCCAATGCCATGGCACTTGCCACTGCCACGCACGCAGGGGCGCCTTCGGTGCGCATGGTGTTGCTGAAAGAACATGGGGCAGGTTTGGGCGAAAACGGCGGTTTCGTGTTCTACACTAACGCGCAAAGCCGCAAGGGTGCTGAAATTCGCGCCAATCCGCAGGCAGCCCTGTTATTCCACTGGAAAAGCCTGCGCCGCCAGATCCGTATAGAAGGCGCTCTGACCGAAGTGAGCAGCACGCAAGCTGATGCCTATTTCCAATCTCGCCCTTTCGTCAGCCAGGTTGGATCAGCTGCAAGCGACCAGTCGCAGCCGCTTGATGACAGGGAAACTTATCTAACACGGGTGCAGGCGCTGGAGAAGCGATATGCAGACGCGGGGCGGGTTCCTCGCCCACCGGAATGGACAGGTTTCCGCCTTGAACCTGCAGGAATGGAGTTTTGGCGGGACCGACCCAATCGCCTGCACGAGAGGCGTAAATTTGTCCGCGGCGAAGCTGGTAAATGGGCCAGCACCTTATTGTATCCATGAGTAACGACAGGGCCTCTCTGACACGAAGCGCTGCCTTTGCATCAATTGCGATGGCGTTGTTCCTGGGCGCGCTGAAGGGGTGGGCCGTCTGGCAGACGAGTTCGACTGCCATGCTTGGCAGTCTGGCCGATACTGCGCTCGATTTCGTTGCCAGTCTTGCCACGCTGGCCGGTGTGTGGATTGCCGCGCAACCTGCGGATAATGATCACCGGTTCGGCCACGGCAAGGCGGAATCGCTGGCAGCAGTGTTCCAGGTGATCCTGATCGTGCTGTCAGCTAGCGCGATAGCCTTTCGCGCTGTCTTGCGATTGGCCCAAGGTGGTGAAACGCGCGCGGCAGAACAAGGCATCACGGTTTCCATCATCGCCATTATCGCCACGCTGGCACTGGTTGCCTGGCAGCGGCACGTGGTGAAACGCACTGGTTCCATCGCCATCCACACGGACAGCGTGCATTATCAATCTGACTTGTTTCTCAACATGGCGGTTATCGCCGCACTTGTTCTGGACCAGTATATGGGAATGGCGATGGCAGACCCGCTGTTCGGCCTCGCCATTTCGGCATGGCTCCTGTGGAATGCCTGGTCCGCTTCCACCGAGGCAATCGACAATTTGATGGACAGGGAGTGGCCGGAAGATCGCCGTCAGGCCTTTGTCGAGCGGGCAGCGGGCCATCCGGAACTGGCCAAGATGCATGATCTGCGCACGCGCACCAGCGGGGCACAGGATTTCGCGCAGTTCCATGTGAATTTGCCAGCCGAGATGACGGTGGAACAGGCCCATGATATTATTGAAAGGGTGGAACATGATCTGCTGTCCGCCTTTCCCAATACAGAGATCCTGATCCACATCGATCCGGATGGCCATGTGGACGAACCGAATAACCAGCTTGTCGAGCAGGATGAATTCAAAAGGCTGAAAGAAGATAAATGAACGGACGCGGTTCCATACCCTATTGGCACATCGATGCCTTTGCTCTCGCACCATTCGGCGGAAATCAGGCGGCAGTGGTCATCTTGGATGCCTGGCCGAGCGATGATATGATGCGTTCCATCGCTGCCGAAAACATGTTTGCGGAAACCGCCTTCCTCGTCGAAACTCCGGAAGGGCAGGCCGATTACGCCTTGCGCTGGTTCACCCCGACCGCGGAAGTGGCCCTGTGCGGCCATGCCACGCTCGCATCCGGACACGCCATATTGTCGTCTGACGATCGCCGCGACAGCGTGACTTTCTCAACCCGACAGGCGGACATATTGGAAGTGGTGCGTGCGGCGGAAAGTTATGAACTTGCGCTTCCGGCCATTCCCACCCGTCAGGAGCCTTACGTTGTGGCCGCTGCGCTATTGGGAGCAGAGCCGCTGGAAGTGTGGCGTAATCCCGATGGTTACAACATCTTCCTCTATCCCGATGCCGAAGCAATCCGCGCGCTGCAACCCGACCTTCGCGGCCTTGCCAAACTGGGAGAGGAACAGTTTATCTGCACTGCGCCCGGACCTGCCGGTTCGATCGATGTCGATGTCGTTAGCCGCGTTTTCGTTCCCGGTGCGGGTGTTGATGAAGACAGCTTCACCGGCTCCGCCCATGCTGTGCTGACACCTTTCTGGACCGCGCGGTTGGGGCGCGAAGAATTTACCGCTTTTCAGGCGTCAGAGCGGGGCGGACATGCAACCTGCCAGCTGGAAGATGATCTCGCCATACTGGGCGGCGACTGCTTTACCATGGTTGAGGGACGCTTCTATCCCGAAGGATAAAGCGCGAAAATCTGCGCCAGCTCGTCCATCAGGGCTGCCCGCTGGGAATCGTCGGTCTTGCCCAGCCTGACGACGGTCAGCCGCTGTTGCGGCGATACAATGACATATTGGCCTTGATGGCCGACCAAGGCAAAGGCGGTGTCTGGTCCCTGTTCGGCAAAAAGATGATCGCGTCTCGTCTCTGAATCGCGGTTAAGCCATAGTTGCGCGCCGTAATCCGGGGCCGCTGGGCTGGGCGTGCGCATTAAATCAATCCAGCCGCGCGGAACGATCTGCGTTCCCAAAGCGGACCGGCCATCGCGCATGAATTCACCAAATCGCGCCCAATCGCGCGCCGTCGCCCATACACTGCTTCCGCCCTGCAATGTGCCTGATGCATCGAATTCTCCGACCAATGATGGCATGTCGAGTGGGACAGCCAGCCGTGCGTCGATAAATTCGCTCATGGCCTCTTGCCGCTGCGTTGCCGTGCCTTCGGGTGCGATCAGATCAGTGGCAATATCGGCGAGTATGACGCTGGTGGGTGTCGAATAGTTGAACGTTGATCCCGGTTCATGCGCCAGCGGTTGCGCCTGCGCCCATGCGGCCATGTCGTCACGGCCATCCATATACATCATGCGCACTGCGGCAGAATTGTAGACCGGTTCTGACATCTCGTCATGCTGCAGGCCGGAACGCATCTGTAACAGGTGGCGCAGGGTAATTTCTCCGCGGGGATCGCCGCTGCGTTGCCAGATCGGCACGGGCGCCGGGTCATTCAGCCGAAGCCTGCCATCTGCGACCATCATCCCAATGATGACACCGGTGACGGTCTTTGCCATCGACCAGCCGACATGGCGCATGTCCGGATCATAGCCATCAGCATAGCGTTCCGCCACGATTTCACCCTTGTGCATGATGACAACCGCGCGCGTTTCACCCAGTCCGGGCAGGACGAAGAGATCATCCACGGCGCGGGCCAGCGCCTCTCGAGAGATGCCCGGTTCCACGACAACGGTTTCCAGCACCTCGGGATCTATCGGCGGTTCAGGGGGAGGTCCATCCTGAGAACAGGCAGAAATCGCCAGCACCAATGCGCTAGCTATTGGCGTAAAAGCAAAGAGGCGGCTAGGGGGTGTGCGGCGCGGCATGAGCGCGCATCCTTTCCAGCAGGACCAGGCGAATGGCAACCGCAAAACAGACGAAATCGAAAGCCGGCGCAATCATTGTGCGGATAGTGCTTTTTGCGGCGTTGGCCACCGGACTGGTGGCGTTTTTTTATGGCAAGGCCATAGCTGGCTTCAGCCAAGCGGGCACTGGCTATGCCGCCAAAACCGCCTGTTCATGCCGCTATATCGCCGGACGCGACATGGATAGCTGTTACGGTGATTTCCTGCCCGGCATGTGGGCAATCTGGCTGACAGAAGATGAAGACGCGCAAAGCGTGACGGCCACCGTGCCGCTGATCAAAAGCACAACCGCTACCTATCGCGATGGGCCAGGCTGCGTCCTGGAACCTTGGGACGGATAATTTCCAGTGCCGCGCTAGACGGCTGATGTCGTCGAATCGATCCAGCCGCCGCCCACCACGCGTTCATCTGCATAGATCACCGCTGCCTGGCCCGGCGACACCCCAAACTCTGGCGTGGCGAAACGGATTGAAACATTGCCGCCATCACCCAGTTTGCCTTCCAGCGTGATCGGAACGGGTTTTGCCAGCGATCGGACTTTGGCTGACAGCGGCTGATCGGGTAGCGAGCCGATGCGATTGGTTTCGACCACCAGAGCTGCACCGACCGCAAGCAGGCGCTTTGGCCCTACACGCACTTCAGCTTTGTCCGCATTGAGTGCGACGACATAAAGCGGTTCAGGCTGTCCGCCCACATCCAATCCGCGCCGCTGGCCGACGGTGTAATGGATGATTCCCGGATGTTCTCCCAGCAACTCGCCCGATTCGGCGTGGACGATTTGTCCGGCGCGCCCGCCTTCGGGGCGCATCTTCTTGACGATACTGGCATAATCGCCATCAGGTACGAAACAGATATCCTGACTGTCAGGCTTGGCTGCCACGGCCAGTCCAAACCCTTCTGCAATCGTGCGAACTTCGCTTTTGGGCATGCCACCGAGCGGGAATCGCAGGTAATCGAGCTGTTCCTGCGTTGTGCCATAAAGGAAATAGGACTGATCACGCGCCGGATCGAGCGCGCGGTGCAATTGGGCGCCACTTTCGCCCATGATGCGGCGCACATAATGGCCCGTAGCTAGGCAATCGGCACCAAGTTCACGCGCCATGCGCAGAAGGTCGGTGAATTTCGGCCCCATATTGCAGCGAATGCAGGGAATTGGTGTGCGTCCGGCAAGATATTCGTCGGCGAATGTTTCAACCACGTCTTCACGAAAGGCGCTTTCATGGTCGAACACGTAATGCGCCATACCAAGCCTGTCTGCCACCATCCGCGCATCGCGAATATCATCGCCAGCGCAACAGGCACCCTTGCGTCCCGTAGCCGCGCCATAATCATATAGCTGGAGCGTAATGCCGATCACCTCGGCTCCGCTTTTTGCAGCGAGTGCTGCCACAACAGAACTGTCCACCCCACCCGACATCGCGACAACAATCCGGCAGTCTGCAGCTGGTCGCGGCAGGTCGAACAGGGCTTCGGCGTTAACCGAAACCGGCAATTCGGGAATCGTGGCGGTAGTGCTGCACATGGCGTGCCGCCTACACGTTTAAAGCAAGCTGCAAAAGCCCGACAGGATCAGCCGGAAAATTTGTGACATAAGATAATGGCGGCTTTACCAGATTTTGACGGTTGCCGCTTAAAGCCCATTGTCATGTTCGAAGGAAAGCTCCCCCTGGCGTCCGGCATAAGTGGCGAAAAACGCGGCGAATCGGCCCCGGAAGAGCTATGCCCGATCGAATGGGCGGAGCTTGTCGCCCGGCTTGCTGCTGCTCGAGATTTGCGCCGTGAACTTGGCCAAGACGATGAAGATGCACTTGCCAGCTTCGATGCACATTGCGCGCGCCAGATTTCCGGCAGTCACGATAATGCGCCTGAAGAATCCAAACGTGGCGTTAACCCTGAAGATTTAGGTAATGGCAAAGAGCCTCGCCCCATAAGCGGTCGACACGCTGAAGGCGTCGATACGGCCAACCGAGGAAATACATGATCGAGAACCAGAAAATTCGACCGGCGCAGGTTATCGGCCCCCTTGGAGAGCCGTTGACCATCGATGATTTGCCGTCCCCCAAGACCAAGCGCTGGGTTGTCCGTCGCAAGGCGGAAGTTGTTGCTGCGGTCAATGGCGGTTTGCTCACGATTGACGAGGTTCTTGAGCGCTATGGCTTGACGCTGGAAGAATTTGCCGGGTGGCAGCGCGCCGTCGATCGTTCGGGCATGCAAGGCCTTCGTGTGACCCGCATCCAGCATTATCGCGACCTCTACGAACGCCAGTTGAAATACTGACATCAATGCCGTCCAGATAAAGCAATCGCTGCGTTGCCGGAATGGGAAGCCCTGATATCGTTTGGAACCGCTTTGGCAGTTCGACGTTGAACCTGCAGAGCCCCGATTTGTGGGTTAAGTGAGGAGAACAGGGTTATGGGTTGGATTGCAACTATCATACTTGGCGGCATCGCTGGCTGGCTGGCCAGCATGGTAATGAGCCGTGATGCATCGATGGGCATTTTCTGGAACATCATTGTTGGCGTGATCGGTGGCATCATCGGTAGCGCGATTGGCAATGTCACTGGATTCCTCACCGACGACGCCGGTTGGATCATGTATCTGATAACAGCATTTGTCGGCGCCGTTGTGCTGCTCGCAATCGCAAACCTCGTCCAGCGTGGCAGGGTGCGCTAATACGCGTTAGTTCCTTCGGAACACAGAAAATAATTAGAAGAAGGGTGGGAGCTTCGGCTGTCCCGCCCTTTTTTGTTACAGTTGCAACAACGTCTGTCGGGCCCCATTGTGGCTTGGCAGATTGTTGCGTTGTGCAAATTGCGCGTAAGCAGCTATGGCAATCTACGGCCATAGGTCGCGGTTCGCGCGGATAGGGCATCTGTGATACGATTTCAGCCGACCTAATGGATCAGGCCCTGCAAAGGCAAGTCTTGCGATGAATTTCGAAACGAGTGTGACGAACACCGATACACCGCAGACTATCGGGGTGGATGTCGGTGCTGAAACGGACGCCCTCGCGGACGATGGGCAGCGCGCAAGCAAGCGCCGCCTGTGGGTCGTCATTGCATTTCTCATTGGTGGCACGATCATTGCTGCATTCATGCTTTCAGCCGGGGAGGAGGAAGTGCCCTTTGCCCCTACCGAAGGCAGCACGCTTCCGGCCGTGACAGTGCTGGTCCCTGGCTCGGGCACGCTGCAAGGCGTGATAAATGCAACTGGTACGTTGGCTGCGCGCCGGGAAATGCCCGTGGGCGTTGTCGGCGAAGGCGGGCGCGTGGCATCCGTTCCCGTCGAGGCGGGCGATTGGGTGCGCGCGGGACAGGTGCTCGCCGTGATCGATCGTTCAGTTCAGAATCAGCAGGCCGATGCGCAGCGCGCTCAGGTAGATGTAGCGCAGGCGGATGCCGATCTGGCGCAGGCCAATCTTGATCGCGCGCTGCAATTGGTGGAGCGCGGCTTTATCAGCCAGGCGGATATCGACCGGCTGACCGCTACGCGCGATGCCGCCGCAGCGCGGGTGCAGGTGGCCCGTGCACAACTGGCGGAGCGCCGTGCACGCAATGCCCAGCTTAACATCGTTGCTCCGGCAGCAGGACTTCTGCTCACCCGCAATGTTGAGCCCGGTCAGGTTGTCAGCCCCGGTTCGGGAACGCTGTTTGCGATTGCGCGCGGCGGGGAAATGGAATTGCTCGCCCGCGTCGGAGAGGGTGAACTGGGCCAGCTTTCTGTCGGTACCGGGGGCACGTTGACGCCGGTCGGGACAGAGCAGACATTTGCTTGCCAGATTTGGCAGAAATCGCCCGTTATCGATGAACAAACCCGCCAGGGAACGGCGCGCTGCGCGCTTTCCTATGATCCGGCGCTGCGCCCGGGCGGTTTTGCCAGCGTGCAATTTGCCAGCGGCACAACCACTTCGCCGCGACTGCCCGAAAGTGCGATCCTGTCTGATGACGCCGGCTCCTACGTCTTTATTCTCGATGAGCAGAATATCGTTGTACGCCGCCCGATTGGAATCGGATCGATCAGCGATGCAGGTATTGTCGTCGCTTCCGGCCTTTCGGGCGATGAACGGGTAGTGTTGCGTGCTGGCGGTTTCCTCACCGAAGGTGACGAAGTGCGCCCCGTAACCGAAACGGCGGATTAAGGCCGGCGCACATGAATTTCCGCAACATCTCTGCCTGGTCGATCCGCAATCCGATCGTCCCCATTCTGGCCTTTGCCGGTTTGATGCTAGCGGGTCTCCTGTCCTTTTCACGGATGGATGTTCAAAACGAACCGGACATTGAATTTCCCGTTGTCGTCATCAGTATTTCACAACCTGGTGCCGCGCCCTCCGAAGTCGTGAACCAGATCACCCAGAGGGTCGAGGCAGCGGTCCAGACACTCGACGGGGTGGAGAATATCAACTCCACAGCTTCAGAAGGCAGTTCCTTCACCTTCATCGAATTTGCCATCGGCACTGACATCGCCGAATCGGTGAATGAAGTGAAAAGCGAGATAGACAATATTCGCGGTGAACTGCCTGACGGCATATTGGAGCCGCGGGTGAGCAAGCGACAGACAAGCTCTCAGCCAATCGTGTCTTTCGGCGTAACCGCTGACGATATGACGCTTGAACAATTGAGCTGGTTTATCGACGACACGGTGACCAAGCGCCTGCTTTCGGTCGAAGGGCTGGCAGAGGTTAGCCGCAGCGGCGGTGTCGATCGCGAAATCCTTGTAATTCTTGATCCGGCGCGGATGCAGTCGCTTGGCGTAACAGCCAGCCAGGTGAACAGCGTGTTGCGCCAGCTAAACATCAATGCGGCCGGTGGACAGGCCGAAATCGCGGGATCACGCCAATCGGTACGGGTGCTGGGCAATGCAGATGATGCCTATGATCTTTCGCAAACGCTCATCAATCTGGGGAGCGGTCGATCAATCAAACTGGCCGATATTGCGCAGGTCAAGGATTCTGTCGGTGAAGTCCGCACGCTTGCCAAGGTCAATGGCAAACAGGTTGTCACATTTTCCTTCACGCGTGCCCGCGGCGAAAGCGATGTGCGGGTGTATGACGATGCAATTGAAGTCCTTCAGGAATTGGAAGAAGCCAATCCGGGTGTGACCTTTACGCGCCTTTTCACACAGGTGGATTATACCAAGGCCCAATATGCAAGCTCCATGGCTTTGCTGGTCGAGGGCGCATTGCTCGCTGTGGTGGTGGTGTTCCTCTTCCTGCGCGATTGGCGCGCAACCATGATCGCGGCGCTCGCCATCCCCCTTTCGGCAATCCCGACCTTTTATTTCATGGAGGCCTGGTTCGGCTTTTCCCTGAATACGCTGTCGCTCCTGGCGCTTGGCCTTGTGGCCGGGGTGTTGGTCGATGATGCTATCGTGGAAATCGAGAACATCGTTCGGCACATGCGCATGGGCAAAAGCGCATATCAGGCGAGTATCGATGCAGCGGATGAAATCGGCCTTCCGGTTGTCGCCACCACGCTATGTATCGTTGCCGTCTTCCTTCCTGTGGGCCTTATGCCCGGCATCTCCGGAGAGTTTTTCAAGAATTTCGGCCTTACGGTCGTCGCCTCTGTTCTTATGAGCCTTGCCGTCGCGCGTCTGATCACGCCCATGGCTGCTGCCTATTTCCTCAAGGCTAAGGGGCACGCCGTCCATGGCGAAGGTCCGATGATGGACCGCTATATGAAAACCCTGCGTTGGTCTGTCGATGACAGCAGCTTCCGGGCGATGCGGCACCGTATTGGGTATTCACCCACGCGCTGGCAGTTCCACATCGCCTCGCTTGCGATCGGCCTGTTCCTTCTTGTGATCCTGCCCGCCCTGCTGGCTCCCGGATTTGAACTGCCGGCTGTTCTCATGATTCTTTTACTGGCCTTGCCTTCATACATCATCGGGGTGCTGATCAGCATGGTGTTTGGATTGCTGCTGGGCCGCATGATTGGCTATGATGCCAATACCTACGTCGCACGAGCCCGCTACACAGGGGCGAGATTTCTCGATCACCGTATCTGGATGATGCTCGTCGGCGTGGTCGCCCTTGTTCTAACGGTCATCATCGCTGCCAATGTGCCGCAGCAATTTTTTCCTGACAATGACAGCGATTTCAGCCGGGTCAGTATTTCAATGGTCCCCGGAACGACGCTGGAGCAAACCGAGGTGGTGGTTGATCGCGTATCCGCCCGATTGAGCGAGGAACAGGAAGTCGCACTGGCTCTGGGCACATTCAGCGAAGGGTCGGGCCGCATCAGCCTTGTCCTGCGCGACGATCGTGAGCGAAGCAGTCTCGATTTCGAACGCGAACTCACGCCAGTGCTGCAGAACATCCCCGATGCCCGCATCAATTTCCAGAACAATCAGGGCGGCGGAGGCGGCACCGGCCGCGCAATTTCGATCATGCTGGCCGGATCGGATCCCGAAGCCCTTACCGAAGCCGCAAATGTTCTGGTCGAACAGATGGCGACTGTCGAAGGGGCGGTGGCGCCCCGCATCGATTACGATCTTCAGCGGCCAGAGCTGATTATCACGCCGCGGGAGGATCTGGCTGCCAGCCTAGGCGTGACAACATCGGCCCTGAGCCAGGCGATCCGCATTGCGACGCTGGGTGACATCGATCAGAACGCTGCCAAATTCTCGCTGTCTGACAGGCAAATCCCTATCCGAGTGCGCCTTGCAGAAAGCGCGCGGCGTGACTTGTCGACGATAGAAAATTTGCCTGTTCCCACGTCCACCGGCGGCTCTGTGCCGCTCAGCCGCGTGGCTGAGATTACACTGGGAATGGGCCCCACTTCGATTGAACGCTACAACCAGAACCGGCGCGTTTTCGTAGGGGTCGACATTGCACCCAACGTCGCGCGTGGTACCGTGCTTAATGCCATTAACGCCCTGCCAATCATGGAAAATCTTCCTACCGGTGTTTCAAACTTGCCCGTCGGCGCGGATGAATGGCAGGCTCAGTTGATCAATGATTTCATTATCGCCGTGGTCACTGGCCTGCTGCTTGTGTTTTCTGTGCTGGTGCTTCTCTATCGCCGGGTTGTCTCCCCCCTTGTGAACATGAGTTCGCTGGCGCTCGCTCCGTTGGGCGGATTCATCGCATTGGTCGTGGCCGGCCTCATCAAGAGCGGCCAGCCCATGCCGATTTCACTGCCGGTCTTTATCGGGATGCTGATGTTGTTGGGGATCGTCGCCAAGAATTCCATCCTCCTGATTGATTTCGCAATCGAGGAAATGGACGCTGGGGCAGACAAGCTTACAGCCATTATTGAGGCGGGTCACAAACGCGCCCAGCCTATCATCATGACCACGGTCGCCATGACGGCCGGAATGGTGCCGACTGCGCTTTCGCTTTCGGGAGATTCGGCCTGGCGCGCGCCCATGGGTACGGTGGTGATCGGTGGTTTGATCTTGTCGACCGCTTTGACGCTGGTGATTGTGCCTGCGGGCTTCAGCCTTGCAGACGGGCTTGAACGAAGACTCGGCCCATGGCTGCGTCAGCGTTTGCTGACCTATAATCCGGGTGATGAGGCGGCCCATCCGATTGCGCCGCAGCCTGCCGAGTGATGCTGTGATGCCACCGACCGCCGTGGCCCTAATGCCGCCGGACAAGGCGCGACGCATGCGCATCAGCGCAACAGTAATGCTGGTGGCAATGGCCGCCATTTTCTTCGGCTCGCATCAGGTTCTGGGCGTCAATCCCGCATGGGGTTATGTCAACGCCTTTGCAGAAGCCGCCATGGTTGGCGGGCTGGCAGACTGGTTCGCGGTGACAGCGCTGTTCCGCCACCCGCTTGGTCTGCCTATTCCGCATACGGCGATTATTCCCCGTAACAAGGATCGTATTGCCGATACGATGGCAGAATTCCTGCGCTCCAACTTCCTGACCCCGGTGGTGGTTGCGCGGCGCATGCGGGAGATGAACCTTGCGCAGGCGGCGGGTGATTATCTGGCCACGCGCGGCGATACAGAGCAAGGTCGCATCCGCGCCGGTGCAGGTCAATTGTTGGTGGAACTGCTCGAATCGCTCGATCCGGACCGCCTTGGCCTTCAGGTGAAAGCTGGTCTCGCGCGGCAGGCCAAAAGGCTCGATATCGCGCCGCTTCTGGGCCGCGTGCTCGAAACCGCCATTGCGGATAATCGGCACCAACCTTTGATCGACAGCTTCATCCGCTGGGCTGGCGTAGCGCTGGAAGATAATGAGGAGATGGTCCGTGAAATGGTGCAGGCACGCGCCAATGCACTGATCCGCTGGACCGGACTTGACGAGAAGCTCGCCAATTCGGTGCTGTCGGGCCTCTATCGTCTGCTGGCAGAGATACATGTGGACCCGGACCATCGCGTGCGTATCAAGGCAGCAGAAGCGCTTACCAGCCTCGCCCATGATCTCCAGCATGATGCTGCGATGCGCGCCAAGGTAGAGCAGATGAAGGACGATTTGCTTTCCAATCCCGCCGTATCCGATTGGTGGATGGGTGTGTGGGAGAGATTGCGCCACGCATTGATAGACATGCTGCGCAATCCCGATCGCGTCATGTCGGGGCAGATTGGACACAGCCTCGCCGAACTTGGCGAGACGCTGCAAACCGACACAAATCTGCAGGTGCAGATCAACCGTTTTGCGCGGCGTAGCCTTGTCGGACTGGTCACGCGATACGGTGAACAGATTGTCAGCCTGGTCTCCAACACGGTGAAAAGCTGGGATGCAGATACGATCACCATGCGGATAGAGCGCGCTGTGGGTCGCGATCTGCAATTTATTCGTATCAATGGCACGCTGGTTGGCGGGCTGGTGGGCCTGTCGCTGCATTTCCTGACCGAGGTTATGTGACCTTCGCGCCAATGATCGTGACAGAGCGGCTGGAGCTCTGGCTGCCACGGGCGGCAGATCTGAGGCCCCTGTTCGATATAATTTCCCAGCCCGAAACAATGCGGTTCCTCGGCCCGAGCGCCACGATTGAAGATCATTTCATGCGGTTCTGCCGCAATGCAGGCTGCTGGCAGCTTTACGGCTATGGGATGTTCATCCTGCGTGAACGGGGCGCGCAAGGTGGCAAGTCGCCGATCATCGGCAATTGCGGCATATTCCATTCAATTCGCGGCATTGGAGAGGATTTTGATGATCGCGCAGAAGCCGCCTGGATAATCGGCGCCGGATTTACCGGCCAGGGTTATGCGGGCGAGGCCATGCGAGCCGTGCTGGATTGGTTCGATGCTGAACATCGGGCCGAAGTCATGTGCATGATTGCACCGGGCAATGCGGCATCGCTGCGGCTGGCAGACCGTCTGGGCTTCGCGTCATTGCACGATAGCAGGCTACCGGATGGCGATGAGGTACGGCTGTTTCGCCGCCCGCCGCCATCCGGCTGAACAGTCAAAGTTTCTGAGTGAGTTCTGGCACTGCGTTGAAGAGGTCTGCGACGAGGCCGATGTCGGCGACCTGGAAGATGGGGGCGTCGGGGTCCTTGTTGATGGCGACGATGGTCTTGCTATCTTTCATGCCTGCAAGATGCTGGATCGCACCCGATATGCCGATGGCGATATAGACCTCGGGGGCCACGATCTTGCCGGTCTGGCCAACCTGGTAATCATTGGGCACATAACCTGCATCAACCGCTGCCCGGCTGGCGCCAATGGCCGCGCCCAGCTTGTCGGCAAGCGGGGTGATCGTTGCCTCGAAGGTCTCGGCATCCTTCAATGCCCGTCCGCCCGAGACGATGATGCCCGCACTGGTAAGCTCGGGCCGGTCGGACTTGACCGCATCAAGCCTGACGAACTCGGACAGCCCGGCATCGCCCGGACCACTGGTCGCCTCGACAGCAGCGCTGCCGCCGCTGGCCTCGGCCTTGTCGAAAGCGGTGGTGCGCACAGTGATCACCAACTTGGGATCGCTGCTTTCCACCGTGGCAATGGCATTGCCGGCATAGATCGGGCGGGTAAAACTCCTGGGACCTTCAACGCTGATGATGTCAGAGACCTGCATCACATCGAGCATGGCAGCCACGCGCGGGGCGATGTTCTTGCCCGTGGTGGTGGCCGGGGCCAGCAGCGCATCATAGTCACCCATCAGGCCAGCAACCAGCGGCGCGATATTTTCAGCCAGCCCATGAGCATAGGCAGCATCATCGGCGTGCAGTACCTTTTCCACCCCGGCGATGGACGCATGCTCAGCGGCAGCATCCGCCGAGCCTGTGACCAGCACATGCACCGGTCCGCCCAGCGCAGCTGCAGCGGTGATGGTGGACAGCGTGGCATCGGCAACACTGGCATCATGCGGTTCGGCAAGAACAAGAACACTCATGCGGCAACTCCCAAAGCTTTCAACTTGGCGACCAGCGCATCGACATCTTCCACGATCTCGCCCGCCTGGCGCACCGGCGGTTCGCCGACATGCGTGGTGGTGATGCGCGGCGTGACGTCGACGCCATAATCAGCCGGGGATTTGGTATCGAGCGGCTTCTTCTTGGCCTTCATGATATTGGGCAATGAGGCATAGCGCGGCTCGTTCAGCCTCAGATCGGTGGTCACGATGGCCGGCAGCGACAGCTTCACCGTCTCCAGCCCGCCATCGACTTCGCGCGTCACGCTGACATGATCACCCTCGATTGCCACTTCGCTGGCAAAGGTGCCTTGCGGGCGGCCCATCAATGCGGCCAGCATCTGGCCGGTCTGGTTGCTGTCATCGTCGATCGCCTGCTTGCCCAGCATCACAATGCCCGGACCTTCCTCATCAGCAATCGCTTGCAAAATCTTGGCCACCGCCAGCGGCTCAACCGCCTCGTCGCTCTCGACCAGAATGGCGCGGTCCGCGCCCATCGCCAGCGCCGTGCGCAGCGTCTCTGCCGCCTTGGCCGGCCCCACGCTTACCGCAATCACTTCC
Source organism: Aurantiacibacter atlanticus (assembly GCF_001077815.2). GTDB lineage: Bacteria > Pseudomonadota > Alphaproteobacteria > Sphingomonadales > Sphingomonadaceae > Alteraurantiacibacter > Alteraurantiacibacter atlanticus. Next base: position 492,760 of record NZ_CP011310.1, read on the forward strand.
TCAGCACTGCCCACTTCCTTCAATCGCAGCGCCTCTTCCACCGCAATCTCGTCAAACGGGTTCATGCTCATCTTTACATTGGCCAGATCAACTCCCGACCCATCCGCCTTAACTCGCGGCTTCACATTGTAATCTATCACCCGCTTCACAGGCACTAATACCTTCATCGCAAACCTCTCTCATTATGCTTTGCCGCTTATGTAAACAAACTGACGTTTAGATCAACCAGACCAGCTTTACGGCGTCGCGAAGCAGGTCTAGCCTGCTATATATCCTACATGGGAGACTCCCTCTTGCGCACCATCGTTCCCGCCATTGCATTGGCTTGCATTACATCCGCACCAGTCTGCGCGCAGGAAACACGCGTAATGCCGGCGGATCACATCTCTCCTGCCGCCAGCATGGACGATATGGACTGGCTGGTCGGCCAATGGGAAGGGACCGGCATTGGCGGGAACCGCGCAACGGAGAGCTGGCTGCCGCCGACGGGTGACACGATGGTCGGCACATTCATCCAGACCGGCGACAATGGCGGCATTCAATTCACCGAACACCTGTATTTGGTGGAGCACGTGGGGAGCCTTGTGCTGCGGCTCAAGCACTTCAATCCAGACCTGACAGGCTGGGAAGAGCGTGACGATATGCTGACGTTCCGATTGGTCGATATTGAGCCATGCGCAGCCTATTTCGCCAGTCTGACCCTGCGCTGTGACGGAGACGATGGGTTGGTTGCGGCGGTGCAGATACGCAGCAAGGACGGCGCAGCGAATGAGCTGATTTTCCGCTTTCGCCGCACTGGGGAGCCGCTTGTGCCCTCGCGCTGCAGCGATGCCGTCACCACTCTGGATATAAATGACTGTCTTTTGGCGGTGTTTGAAAGGGCCGATGCACGGCGCGGTGAATATCTTGCCGCTGCGATTCAGCAGGCAGATGGCAATGCTGAACTCACTGCGCAAATTGAACAGTCAGATGCGGCGTTCACCGCCTATCGCGATGCCGAATGCGGGGCTGTATATACGGACTGGATTGAAGGCAGCATCCGCGGCGCCATGTCACTATCTTGCAGGATCGCAATGACAGACCGTCGTACGAGCACGATCTGGCAGAACTGGCTGACCCAAATGGACTCGACCACGCCTATCCTGCCGGAGCCCGCTCCGACACGATAGGCGCGATGGTCAGTTGCGGATCAGGCGGCTTCCTTCACCTGTGCAACGATCTTTCGGGCGGCATCGCCCAGATCGTCAGCCGAGATGATCGGCAGGCCCGAATTGGCGAGGATATCCTTGCCCTGCTGCACATTGGTGCCTTCAAGGCGGACAACCAGCGGCACGGAAAGGTTCACTTCCTTTGCCGCAGACACAATGCCATCGGCAATGATGTCGCACTTCATGATGCCGCCGAAAATGTTGACAAGAATGCCTTCCACTGCCGGGTCTGACAGAATGATCTTGAATGCAGCAGTCACCTTTTCACGGTTTGCGCCGCCACCGACATCGAGGAAGTTTGCCGGGAAGGCGCCGTTCAGTTTGATGATGTCCATCGTCGCCATGGCGAGGCCTGCGCCATTGACCATGCAGCCGATATTGCCGTCGAGCTTTATGTAGGCAAGGTCGTGCTTGCTGGCCTCGACTTCCATCGGATCTTCCTCTGTCTCGTCGCGCATGGCTTCGACATCGGGGTGGCGGTAGAGCGCATTGGAATCGAAGCTCATCTTGGTGTCGAGCACCAGCAATTCGCCATCCTTGGTTTCTACCAAAGGATTGATTTCGAGCATTTCGCAATCGAGCGTGGTGAAGGCTTCATACAATTGCTTGCTAAGCTTCTGGGCGGCTTTCGCCAGCGCGCCCTCCAGCTTCAGTGCGAATGCGACGGCGCGGCCATGATGCGGCATGAAGCCGGTTGCCGGATCGATGGTGATCGTTTCAATCTTGTCAGGCGTATTATGTGCCACGTCCTCGATATCCATACCGCCTTCGGTGGATACGATCATTGCGATACGACTCGTTTCGCGATCCACCACCATGGAAAGGTAGTATTCTTCGGCAATATCCACGCCATCCGTGACATAAAGCCGATTGACCTGCTTGCCGTCGTCGCCTGTCTGGATTGTGACCAGCGTATTGCCCAGCATGTCCTGCGCATCGCTTTTCACGGCATCCACGCTCTTGGCGAGGCGCACACCGCCCTTGGCATCAGCAGGAAGTTCAGAAAACTTGCCTTTGCCACGACCACCAGCATGGATCTGAGCCTTTACGACATAAAGCGGCCCGGGCAGCTTTTTCGCACCTTCGACAGCTTCTTCTACATTATTTGCAGGGTAGCCGGTGGGGATGCCGATGCCGAATTTCGAGAGCAATTCCTTGGCCTGGTATTCGTGAATGTTCATGCGCGGGTGCCTTCATATGTCGAAAAATGTTCCTGCAGCGGGCTTAAGCATCATCGCGCACGCCTTGCAAACCCTGCTTTGGTCTATCATCTCCATTTGCCACAATGATCGACACGATGAGACTTGAGCAAATCTGCCGCGAGGCGGGTCACATGGCGCTTCAGCGGTGGCCGGGTAACGGCTATGCCTTGGAAAGCTGGGAGAAATCTCCCGGCAGTCTGGTCTGTGAGGCTGATCTGGCAGTCGATGCCTTCCTCAAACGCGAGCTGGGGCGGCTGCTTCCGTCCGCCGGTTGGCTGAGCGAGGAAACTGCCGATAATGCCGGACGGCTTGGCAAAGGTCTCATCTGGCTGGTCGATCCGATCGACGGCACCCGAGATTTTATCCGCGGCCGGAAAGGTTGGGCGGTATCTGTCGCGCTGATCAGTGCCGGACGTCCCTTGTGGGGCGCACTGGTCGCCCCTGCGCGCGAGGAAGTGTGGTCCGCCAAGGCGGGGCAGGGTTCTTGGCGCAATGGCGAACGATTGGTTGCATCGCGCCGCACGAAATTTGCTGGCGCGCGCGTACCTGCCGATGCGCTTGCCAAAGAGGACCAGGATCTCAGCCTCGTCGGCAAGCCCAATTCCATCGCCCTGCGCGTGGCCATGGTGGCGAGTAATGAAGCTGACATGCTGGCCACTTTGCGATGGGGATATGAATGGGACATTGGTGCTGCAGCCCTTATCGCGCGTGAGGCCGGGGCGCGGGTGACCGACGCATTCGGCAAGCCAATCGCCTATAACAAGCACGATCCGCGCGCCTTTGGCCTGCTGGTCAGTGCGCTCGGCATCCATGCAGCAGCGGTGGAACGGCTGGCCAAAAGGGCAGCACATATTTCACGCAATTAGCTCACCCAGAACAAAAAAGGGGCGCCCCGCAGGACACCCCCTTTTTTAAAGATAGGATCGAGCAATCAATATGCTGCGTTCACATCTTCCTGTGTCACAGGCGTAATGCGGATTTCCACACGGCGATTTTCCGATCGACCTGCATCGGTGGTGTTATCGGCAATCGGATATTGCTCGCCATAACCAACCGTCTCAATACGTGAACGCGCCACGCCGCGTGACACGAGATAATTCGCCACGGATTCGGCACGGCGACGCGACAGGTCCAGATTATACTGGTCGCTACCGGTCGAATCGGTATGTCCCATAACGTCGATCAGACTGCTGGGATGTTCGACCATGCTTTGTGCGACACCGTCGAGTGTAGAGCGCATCTGCGGAGAGACCGTGGTCGAATCAACTGCGAAGGTGACATCAGGGAAATTAACAAGGATGCCGTCGCCATTGGGGGTTTCCGAAACATCAACACCCGTGCCTGCGGTGACTTCTTCCAGTTCACGGATCTGTTCGTCCATGCGGTAGCCGACATAGCCGCCTGCTGCACCGCCAATACCTGCCCCAACAATGCGTGCAGTCTTGCCGCCGATAAGACCGCCCAGAAGGTAGCCAAGGCCCGCGCCGCCGACACCGCCGATAGCGGTGCGCGAGAGGACCTGATTTCCGGTGTTGGGGTCTGTCACACAAGCGGTGGTGGTGCCAACCAGCGCCAGTGCGCCGATCGACGAGAAAAGAATCTTTTTCGATTTCATGAAATTTGTCCCTCTTGCTAGCAGCAGACTCCATAGGTCGAGTCCGTCCTTGCATAGAAGATAATGATCAAAGGGCCACCGCGTTCCGTAACTTCCTGTGACACTCTCTCTTCGCGCCGCCGTGCTAATCTGCTAGCGCCCGAATCCTGATGTCACCATTTCCTTGGCATTTCCTCGTCGCACTCCTCCTCCTGATAGTGCTCAACGGTGTTTTTGCCATGTCTGAACTGGCGATCGTATCCGCGCGCACTGCGCGTTTGCAGATGGCGGCGGATCGCGGCAGCAGAAGCGCAGAAGTCGCCCTGCGTCTTGCTGCAGAGCCGGGCAAGTTTCTTTCCACCGTGCAAATCGGCATTACGTTGATCGGTATCATCGCGGGCGCTGTTTCGGGCGCCACTCTGGGTGAGCCGACGGGCGAACGGCTGGCATTGCTTGGTCTCGATCCGGAAACCGCCTCCAGTGCAGGTTTCGCGCTGGTCATCGGCCTCACCACATTCTTCAGCCTGGTGATTGGCGAACTTGTGCCCAAGCAATTGGCCCTGCGCACTGCGGAGCCGATTGCATTGGTGATGGCGCGGCCGATGGATATGCTGGCGCGAATCGCGGCGCCTTTCGTCTGGCTGCTCGATTCGACGTCCAATATGCTGCTTGCTGCGCTGGGCATTCGCCACAAGGGTGATCACCGATTGACCGCCGAGGAGCTGCAGATGATCTTCGCCGATGCTACCCGCACCGGCGTGATCGTGGAGCAGGAACGCGCCATCCTGTCCGGCATCATGCGTTTGGCTGACCGGCCTGTACGCGAACTGATGACCCCGCGCACCGAAATCGATTGGCTGGATGCGGACGCCAGCGAGGAAGAGATACGAAGGGTGATCGCTGGTTCGCCGCATTCGCTGTTGCCTGTTGCCGAGGGATCTCCGGACAAGATGGTGGGCGTGGTCAAAGTGCGCGAGTTGCTGGCGCTGCAGGTTGCCGGCGCGCCTGTTCGCCTAACGGATCTTCTGCGCAAGAGCGAGGTCGTTCCCGATCAGCTTGATGCGCTGGATGCGTTGCGAGCCCTGCAGCAATCAGGGACCGGCATGGCAATGGTCCATGACGAATACGGCCATCTGGACGGGATCGTCACCACGGCCGATGTCCTGTCTGCCATTGCCGGTGATTTCGCCAGCCATCAGGACGAAGGCGACATGCCATTGATCGTGGAACGGGAGGATGGATCGCTGCTGGTTTCTGGCGCGCTGACTGCTGACACATTGGCCGACCGTCTGAATCTGGATCTGCCCGAGGGGCGCGAGTTCGCCACTGCTGCAGGCTATGCGCTTTATGTGTTGAAGCACCTTCCGGCTGAAGGCGAGTATTTCTGCGATCAGGGATGGCGTTTTGAAGTCATGGACATGGATGGTCGCAAGATCGACAAATTGCTGGTTAAGCAGGAGGGATAGTGCAGGCGCCTGCCTTCAGGCACCTTCTATTTGCCCTTCATCAATGTAACCCTTGCCCAATGGGGCGAGCGCAATCGTCAGCCAGGAATGACTGAACGCGCGCTCTGCCCATCACCTTCTGGCGCGGCGATGATGGCGCGGGTGCTGGCACCCTTGTCCACTGTGTAGGTCAAATGGTCGCCTACGCTCGAACGGATGCCCGGATCGGCCTCGCCCGCCTGCTGGAGTGCGCTGGTTTCAACGGCGCTACGCTCTGCCGGGCCGCCAAACAGAGCTTCCAATGCCTGTTCCGATGCGGTGCCTTCTACTGGACGCGGAGCACCCGGCTCTGGCGGGGCGAGATGGAAATCAGGCGGGATCACCAGTGGAGCCTGGCGTTGCACGGCGAATTCATCCGGCCGGTCGCGCGAGCCGAGATCGATGCCGCCACATGCGGACAGCGCTCCGGCGGCGATTGCCACGGTGATGATGCGGGAGAATTTTGCCATGGGTATCACTCTTTCACGTAAATTCGGCATTAGGCCGGCCCGGTGTAGACCGGGGCAGGTTCAGGCTTCGGCGTCCTGCTCGCTTGCCGGTTTCTCGCGCATGAACAAGGCGCGGGCAAGGATTATAACGACGCCAATCGTAATTGCTGCATCGGCAATATTGAAAATCAGGAATGGGCGAAAGTCCCCGATGTGGAAATCGGCGTAATCGATGACATAGCCATGCAGAAATCTATCACGGATATTGCCCAATGCGCCGCCAAGCACCAGCCCCAGGGCCGCGATGTCGCCTGGCAGCTTTTCGCGCATCATCCAGATCATTACGACCAATGCGATCAGTGCGGTGACGCCGACAAGGATCCAGCGCATTTCCATGCTCGTCGCCTCGAACATGCCGAGAGAGACGCCATAATTATTGGTACGGGTGAAATCGAAGAAAGACAGCAGAGGATAGGTTTCGCCGATCTGGTCCAGCCCCAGTCTTTCGACAATGAAGAACTTCACCCATTGATCTGCAATGAAGATGGCCAGCGCGATGACGAGGCCGATAAGGTGATATCTCCGCTGCGCGGTCATTTTCCGGCGTCCATGTCGCGCACCACGCTTTCACAGCGATTGCACAGCTCGCCGTCTTCAGCCACTTCGGGCAGAAGACGCCAGCAGCGCCCGCATTTCGCATCGCTGGTCTTGGTGACGATCACTTCATCACCATCGCCCGGAGTGACGTTTCCGGTGATGAACAATTCGGCTAGATCGGAAGGGCTGAACCCTTCTGGCACTGTGCTTGCAGGTACGGTAACTTCAGCTTCCAGGCCAGAGCGGATGGTCTTTTCACGGCGCAACGGTTCGATCGCTTCGGTCACGCGTTCGCGCAGAGCGCGCAAGGCGTCCCAGCGGGAAGCATCGGCAGTTGCGCGGGGCACTTCGGGCCATTCGAGCAGATGGACTGAGCTGCCTTCGGGATGGCGGGTGCCCCAGACCTCTTCTGCCGTAAATACCAGCACAGGGGCGGCATAGCGGATCAAGGCATTGAACAACACGTCGAGCGCGGTGCGATAGGCGCGCCGTTCCTGCCCGTCAGGCGCATCGCAATACAGCCGGTCCTTGCGGATATCGAAGAAAAAGGCCGAAAGGTCCTCATTCGCGAATTCGGTCAGCGCGCGGGTATAGGTGTTGAAATCGAAATCATCGACCGCCTTGCGCAGCTTTGTATCCAGTTCGCCCAGCAAGCTGAGCATGTAGCGCTCCAGCTCCGGCATGTCGGCGACATAGACCCGCTCGCTTTCGGCAAAACCCTGCAATCCGCCGAGCATATAGCGGAAAGTGTTGCGCAGCTTGCGATATTGGTCGGCAACGCCTTTCAGTATTTCCGGGCCGATGCGGTGATCTTCGGTATAATCGACCGAAAGCGCCCACATGCGGATAATATCCGCGCCATATTCTTCCATGACCTTCAGCGGATCGACCGTGTTACCGAGGCTCTTGGACATTTTGCGCCCGTCTGCCGCCATGGTGAAACCGTGAGTCAGCACGGCCTTGTAAGGCGCAACCCCGCGCGTGGCACAGCTTTCAACCAGCGAGGATTGGAACCAGCCGCGATGCTGGTCACTGCCTTCTAGATAGAGATCAGCCGGGCTGCGCAGATCGGGCCAATTGTCACTCTCAAGCACAAAGGCATGGGTGCATCCTGAATCGAACCAGACATCGAGAATGTCGGTAATCATCTCGTAATCGTCCGGATTGCGGTCCGGCCCGAGCAGCATGGCAGCGTTTTCCTCGCACCAGCCATCGACCCCGTCTGCATTGATTGTTTCGATAATGCGCGCATTGACTGCCGGATCGACCAGATATTCGCCACTCTTGCGGTCCACGAACAGCGTGATCGGCACACCCCAGGCGCGTTGGCGGGATAGCACCCAATCGGGCTTACCTTCGACCATTGAACCGATGCGGTTCTTTCCCTTAGCCGGGACGAACCGAGTTGTGTCGATTTCCGTCAGCGCGGTTTCGCGCAGAGTGGCATCGCCTTGCAGCTTATCCATCGGCACGAACCATTGCGGTGTGCAGCGATAGATAACCTTGGCTTTCGAACGCCAGCTGTGCGGGTAGGAGTGTCCGTAATCGGCGGATGCGCTGAGTAAAGCGCCCGCTTCTCTCAAGTCCGAACAGATAGGCCCGTCAGGCGCGTTGAACTTGGGATTGATGACCGAGCCGGATCGTTCATCCGTGCGTGGAAGCCAGAGCCATTCCTCCCTGTAACGCCCATCGGCATCGACCACGAATTTGGGGCTGATACCGTTAGCTTTGCACAGATCGAAATCGTCCTCGCCGTGATCGGGTGCCATATGGACGAGACCAGTGCCGCTATCGGTGGTGACAAAATCACCGGGCAGCAATGGGCGCGGCTCTGTAAAGAACCCGCCGAGCTTGTGCATCGGGTGGCGGGCGATGGTTCCGGCTAGGTCGGAGCCTGAAAAAACCTTCTTCGTCGGCTCGACAGGAGTCACCTTAACGGTATTCCCACCGACACCAAACCATTCGCGCGTCAAGTATGAAGCAAGTCTAATGCAAAAATCATCGACCAAAGGCGATGCCATGACAAAGCCGCTACTTTGGATTTTGGCGACAGCCGCGTCTGGAAATGATGTGCTTGCACCCACAATTGTAATAAACGGGCGAAAAAGAACGTATTCGATCCCTTTGCCATAAGCCAAAGCCTGATTCACAGGAATCGTCCATGGCGTCGTCGTCCAGATCACCGCGTGTGCGCCGACCAATTCCTCAATCGGCGACTCAACAATTTCAAACGCCACATCGATCTGCGTCGAGGTGATGTCCTCATATTCGACCTCAGCCTCGGCCAGCGCGGTCTTTTCTACCGGCGACCACATCACCGGCTTTGCGCCGCGATAAAGCTGGCCGCTGGTCGCAAATTTCAGCAGTTCGGTGACGATGCCCGCTTCGGCTTCGGGCGCCATGGTGAGATAGGGCTTGTCCCATTCACCCGCCACGCCCAGCCGCTTGAACTGTTCGCGCTGCACATCGACCCATTCGGCGGCATATTCGCGGCATTCCTGCCTGAACTCGCGCGCTGGAACCTCGTCCTTGTTCAGCTTCTTCTTGCGGTATTTCTCCTCCACCTTCCATTCGATGGGGAGGCCGTGGCAATCCCATCCGGGCACATAGGGCGCATCCTTGCCAAGGAGGCTCTGCGTGCGCACCACGGCATCTTTCAGCACCTTGTTCAGCGCATGGCCGATATGGATGTTGCCATTGGCATAGGGCGGGCCATCGTGGAGAATGAACTTCTCGCGACCGGTGCGCGCTTCGCGCAATTGCTTATACAGCTTTGCGTCTTCCCAGCGCGCGAGAATGCCCGGCTCCTTCGCGGGGAGGCCTGCCTTCATGGGAAAATCGGTCTTCGGCAGGAAGACGGTGTCCCGATAGTCTCGCCCTTTGGCGCGTTTCGCTGTATCGTCGCTCATCAGGAGGCGGCACCTAGGAGGTTGCGCGCCTCTTCGCAATCGCGTTCCATCTGCGCGATGAGCGCGCCCATATCATCAAACCTGGCTTCGGGCCGCAGGAAGTGATGAAAGGCTATGTCCAACTCCTCTGCGTAAAGGTCTCCGTCAAAGTCGAAGAAATAGGGTTCGAGCAGTTCTACAGGCGGATCAAAACTGGGCCGCACGCCCAGATTGGCCGCGCCTTGCAACATTTGTCCGCTGGAAACCACACGCCCCGTTACGGCATAAATGCCGAATCGCGGACGCAGATACGCACCCATGGCAATATTGGCGGTGGGATAGCCAAGATCGCGGCCTCGCTTGTCGCCATGTATTACAGTGCCGCGCACTGTGAACGCGCGGGTGAGCAGCCGCGTGGCAATATCGCAATCGCCTGCCTTCAACGCATCACGAATGCGGCTGGAAGACACGGTCTGGCCACCCTCACCGACGGGGCCGATGGCGCGCGTTTCGATGCCGCAACCAGCGCCAACTTCCTGCAGTACATGAATATTGCCGCCGCGGCCCTTGCCGAAAGTGAAATCTTCTCCCGTCACCACGCCTGCCGCGCCTATATGGATGCCGAGCAGATCATGGATAAAGCCGTGCGCGCTCATTGCAGCCAGATCATCGTCGAAATTAAAGACCAGCATCGCGTCCGCCCCTGCCTGCCTGAACAATTCCTCACGCTGGTCAAGGCCGGTGAGGCGGAAGGGGGGAACATGCGGGGCGAAATGGCGCACCGGATGCGGATCGAACGTGGCGACGATGGCGGGCCGGTTCATGGAGCGCGCCCACTCCACCGCCTCTGCGACAACGCGCTGGTGGCCGAGGTGGAAACCGTCGAAATTGCCGAGGGCGATAACACCGCCACGCAGGCTTTCCGGGATATGATCGCGGTGGCCCAGCCTCATACGCTACCACGTTCGTCAGACATCGGCGCGATACCAGCGCGGATGACGCGCAATGCATTCAATCCCATGATCTTGGCGATGTCGGCTTCGTCAAAGCCATCGTCCAGAAGCGCCTGTGTGATGTGTACCAGCCCTGATGTATCGAACCGCGTCGTCACCGCACCATCAAAATCGCTACCCAGCGCGATGTAATCGGTGCCCACAAGTTGCGCGATATGGCGAATTGCGGCAGCGATGGCCGAAGGCGATGTATCGCACACAGCGCCCTCGAAATAGCCTACGCCGATCACCCCGCCAGTGGCTGCCACGCCGCGAATCTCATTATCGGTAAGATTGCGATTGGTGGGGCAAGTGGCCTGCACGCCGCCGTGGCTGGAGATAATGGGACGGCGCGCCATCGCCAGCACCTCGTCCACGCATTGATGGCTGCAATGGGCGATATCCACGATCACGCCGATCCTCTCCATCTCCGCCACCATGTCGCGCCCAAAGGCGCTTAGCCCGCCCTTGTCCTCACCATGCATCGATCCGGCAAGTTCATTGTCGAAAAAATGGGTAAGGCCCGCCATGCGCAGACCCCTTTCGTGCAGGCGCTGCAGATTATTGGCCTGCCCTTCAAGATTGTGCAGCCCTTCAACGGAAAACATCGCGCCGATCGGACGGCCCGTGGCATCGCGCTGGGCCAGAATTGTTGTCACATCTTCCGGCGTGCGGACGATCCGCAGCGCATCGGGGGCTTCCAGACTCGCCTGTTCCATCCGCTCAGCATGCCATATCGAGCGTTCGAAGAGCGAATTCCACGTCGGAGGCGGCTGCAATTGGGCAAAGGCGAGCAAGGTGATGTTGTCGCGCACGTCAGCTGAATTGCGGTCTAGATTCAATCCCGCTGGTGATTTGGTCACGCTGGAAAAGACCTGGAGCGCGACATTGCCCTCGATCAGGCGCGGTAAATCCATATGGCCGCGCTTGCTGCGCTTAAGCGGATTACGCTTCCACATCAGCGTATCGGAATGCAAATCCACGATGGTGAGGCGGGCATGCAGCGCGCGCGCTTCCTCGCTGATGTCCGGCAATGGCTGGCCGTCTATCTGCGTCAGGCTGCGTTCGGCAATGCCGGGGCCAAGAACCCATAATCCGGCGAGCAGCACCAGCACCAGCACTGCGCCCCATTTGGCGATCCGGCGCATCATTTGCGCCGCTCGAACGTAACGAAATCATACGGGGGGAATCCGTTTTCGGCGGCGCGGCTCTCACGTGCAATTTCGTGCCAGCTTTCATCTTCTCCGGGATGGGGCATGGTGACGTCGCCAGCGGTATCCTCGAACACTTCGGTCAATTCAAAGATTGTGCCGAAGTCCCATAGCAAATCAAAGATTTCAGCCCCGCCGATGACTGCCACTTCGCCATCGCCTGCCATCGCCATGGCCTCCTCAGCCGTGTGCGCCACCTGTGCGCCGGGGGCACTCCAGCCCTTTCCCCGGGTCAGCACGATATGGGGGCGACCGGGCAGCACACCGGGCAGGCTTTCAAATGTCTTGCGACCCATGATCATGGGCTTGCCCATGGTCAGCCGCTTGAACCGTTTGAGATCCTCGCTCATCGCCCAGGGAACCGCGCCATTACGGGCAATGATGCCGTTGGTCGCCCGCGCGACGATGAAAAGGACGCTGCGTGCCATGCCTCAGCCGATCCGCGTAATATGGCCCATTTTGCGCCCCGCGCGCGCCTCGACCTTACCGTAAAGATGGACATGCGCGGCGGGATCGGAGAGGTGGCGAGCAAGATCAAGCGCATCATCGCCGATAAGATTGTCCATCACCATTTTGGGCGCCACGCAAGCGGTGTCGCCCAGCGGCAATCCGGCAATGGCGCGGATATGGTTTTCGAACTGGCTGGTAACCGCGCCCTCGATTGTCCAATGGCCCGAATTGTGGACGCGGGGCGCCATTTCATTGAACACCGGACCATCGGCAGTGGCGAAGAATTCGCAGGTCAGAACGCCAATATAATCCAGCGCCTCTGCCACCTTGCGGGCAAGGGTGCGTGCCGCCTCCAACTGTTCACTCACAATGGCAGGGGCGGGCAATTCGCAATGTGACAGGACGCCGCCAGCGTGGCGATTGCGGGTCGACTCCCAGAAGCGTATTTCGCCGTCGCGCCCGCGCACGAGGATGACGGAAAATTCGCATTCAAAACGGACCATGCGTTCAAACACGCAACCGCTCGCGGGAATACGGATGCCTTGCGCATCTTCGGCTAGCGCGATGGACCATTGCCCCTTGCCGTCATAGCCATCGCGGCGGGTTTTGAGGATGCCGGGCCTACCGATCCGGTCCACCGCATGGGCGAGCTCATTATCATGATCCACCGAAAGGAACGGTGCTGGGTGACCGCCAACATCCTCGACAAACCGCTTTTCGCGCACACGATCCTGCGCCACTTCCAAGGCACGCGTGCCCGGCGCCAGCATGCCTTGTGGAATGACGGCGAGCGGTTCGACCGGCACATTTTCAAATTCGTAGGTAATGACATCGCAGACATTGGCAAATTGCGCCAAGGCATCCCTGTCGTCCCACCGGCCTTGAGTGAAACCATCGCAAACCTGTGCGGCGACGCTTTTATCTTCGGGGCAATAGACATGGCAGCGAAAGCCCAATTGCGCAGCGGCCATCGCCAGCATCCGGCCAAGCTGGCCGCCGCCCAGAATACCTATCGTTGCGCCTGAAGCTAACACGGTGCCTTCCAAAACCTTCATCCCTCGAGCATTTTCGGCTGTTCTTGCCACACAGGTACTTTGCTAACGGGACAAGCGGCCCTGCGACAAGAGCGATGCCCCATGCAATCGGTAAATGCTAATCGGTTGGCTGCCTGGCCACCCTGTCAGTTTGTGCCGCGCGCCATTCCTTCAGTCGCGCTGTCAGGCCATGATCGGCCAGTGCCAGGATTGAGGCGGCAAGCAGGCCCGCATTGGTTGCGCCTGCCTCACCGATGGCCAATGTGCCGGTGGGCACGCCGGCAGGCATCTGCACGATTGAAAGCAAGCTATCGAGACCGTTGAGCGCTTTGCTTTTCACTGGCACGCCAAGCACGGGCAGGTGAGTCAATGCGGCGATCATTCCGGGCAAATGAGCAGCCCCGCCAGCGCCTGCGATGATGACCTTGAAGCCTTCATCCGCTGCGCTTTTGCCGAAATCATGCAGCCTGTCCGGTGTCCGATGGGCCGAAACAATGCGCGCATCATGTGATACACCAAGGTCATCCAGCACTTGCGCAGCGCACTGCATGGTCGGCCAGTCCGACTGGCTGCCCATTACGATTGCGACATCTGTGCCCATGGCCTCAGGAATCCTTCAGATAATAGCGTTCGCCCGGCTTCATCGCGTCATCGAACTGGTAAATGATCGGCTGGCCGGTGGGAATTTCCAATCCGGTGATTTCGTCGTCCGAGATATTGGACAGATGCTTCACCAACGCGCGCAGGCTGTTGCCATGAGCGGAAATGATGACCGTTTCGCCCTTTTCCAATTCGGGCAATATGGTGCTTTCCCAATAAGGGAGCACGCGTTCGATAGTGAGCTTGAGGCTTTCGGTGTCGGGCACGTCGATCCCGGCATAACGTGGATCGTCTGACAGATCGAAAGTGCTGCCCTTTTCCAATGGCGGCGGGGGCACGTCGAAACTGCGCCGCCAGATATGCACTTGCTCATCCCCGTGTTTGTCACGTGTTTCCTGCTTGTTGAGCCCGGTCAGACCGCCATAATGACGTTCATTCAGGCGCCAGTCCTTCACTTCCGGAATCCACAGCCGCTCACATTCTTCCAATGCAAGATGCAGCGTCACGATCGCGCGTTTCTGGACGCTGGTGAAGGCGAGCGTGGGCATCACACCTTTTCCTTTCAGCAGGCGACCGGCCGCCCGCGCTTCCTCCACGCCTTTTTCAGTGACGTCGACATCCCACCAACCAGTGAAACGATTGGCGAGATTCCATTCGCTCTGGCCATGGCGGACAAGGATCAGGGTGGGCACGCTGCAATACTCCAATTTTGCGCGGGGAAGCGCGCGTTAGCTTTCCTTTGCGGACTTGGGAAGGGCGCGCTGCGCATCATCGCCAGCATTACTGCCAGACACGCTTTCATCCGCACATTCCGCCATACCGCGCGCCTGTGACTTGCGGCGACGCAAATTCTCGCGCAGCTTGGCGGCGAGCCGTTCTTCACGGGTTGCGTTCTTATTCATAAGCGGCCTTTTGGCGCAAGCGCGCGTTTTGCTCAAGCAAGCTTGCCCTTCAGGGGCGCAAGCTTGGCTTGACTTTCACCGCGCGCGCGACCAAAGCGCGCGCCTGCCTCGACCGAGCCAATTTACGGTGCAGGCGAAGGACACGGTCGCTGCTGTAGCTCAGTGGTAGAGCGCACCCTTGGTAAGGGTGAGGCCGGGAGTTCAATCCTCCCCAGCAGCACCAGTTCTTCTTGCCATGACAGGCAATCTGGCCCGTTTCCCTGCTTTTCAGCTTTACGCAACATCATCCAGATGATCATGGATGATATAGTCGATCGGCTTGAAAGACCCATTGTTCGATTTGGGGGCAGAGCAGGCTGTGAGGCCGATGATGACATCCATCATGGCTTTGAACACGATGGTATCGCCGGCTTTGCTTAGCGGAGCCTCTACGCTGAATTTGCCGGTTTTACCGTCAACGGGCACATTCATGAAGCAGTTGAAGGCGCAGGGGATCTCGTCTTCGGTAATGCCGAACGGGGCAAGCACGCCTGCAAGGTTTCCAAAGCAACCCTGATGCGGCTCCAGCTCATCATAAAGCAGGCGGAAGGTATCCTGGCTGCATGGCGTAAGCAGGAAATCATGCGTGCCTACATCGTCCCGCACTATCTCCAAGAGTCGGTTCGAGCGGTTTGAATAAAGGACGTGCCCGGTTGTGAGATAGATGGTGTCAGCATAATCGAAAGTGCGGCCATTGCTGATGACTTCCGCTGTGTCATGGGCATTGAACGCCAGCAAGTCGGATACTTGTTGGCCCTGCGGGTCAACAACTTCGAGGAATTGGCCCTTGCCAAGTTTGAAGGCGGTGCCGCTGCGCGGTTCGATGGTCGTAGTCATGGGAAAGCCTGCATTGAGTTAAGTATGCAGCTGTTACGCGGCTCTGCATGGAACGTTCCGCTACCAACAGAATGGTGCGGAACCTTCGTCGCTGATAGGCGTAACTTACCTCACATTGCTTGCCCAAGCCTGGAGGCCGACCTTGTAAGGAAAGCTGCAATAATTACTGAAAGTTTTCTTGACCAATGTTTGTTCAGCTCAATCCCTCGATCCCGATGCATGTCATCGACCGTGGTCCAGGCCAGGCCTTTGCAGTTATCGATTACGGACCTGAACATCATCTGATCTGGGTGGTCGCACTGGATGATGGCGGGCAGATCTGGGCGGCGCCAAATCCGCAGGTCCGCGTTCAGGAAAACTGGTCGATGGGCAGGGAAAAGGACAAGCCCGGCATCGCCAATCTCGATGAAGCGAGAGCGAAGCGGTGATCGCCGTTACACCGTGGAGCCACCCGATTCACCTTGATGATGAAACGGTCAAGGCCGGCACGATGGAGGTGCGCGATATAGCGCAAGGCTTTGCTGGCGCCCTGTTCATTTCGCTGCCGCTGCTCTTCACAATGGAAATGTGGCAGATTGCGCGGACCATCCCCGATGTGGTCTTGCTGGGCTTTCTGGTAGTTTCCCTTATTTTCAATCGGCTGTTTCTGCAATTTGCCGGGTTCCGCTGTAAGGAATGGCAGCGATCCCGCTGGTGGGATGCGCTGGTCACCATGGGTATCGGCGCAGTTGCCAGCACCGTAACCCTGTATATGGCCGGGGTCATCAACACGGATATCGATACGCATCTGGCGATCAAGACTATCGCACTTGAAACCGTCCCGACAAGTATGGGTGCAGCAGTCGCCGTGAATCAGCTTGGCGGAGGCGATAGCGGATCGGACGACAGCGGCATGTCGCGTGATCTCGGTGTTATTGTCGGCACGGTTCTGGGCGCATTCTTGTTCTCCTTCAACATCGCGCCAACGATGGAGACACGGGTAATCGTCCAGATGCAGAATTGGTGGCAGACTGGCGCGACCTTCGTGCTTTCAATTGGCGTCTCTTACCTGATGGTGAGCGTCGCCCAATTTTCAGAGCGCGATATGTCGAAGAGAAAAGTCATCAATGCGGCGTGGCTGGAGGCGCTAGTCTCCTATCTTTTTGCATTTTTTATCAGTATGATGCTGTTATGGGTCTTCCAATATAGTACGCCGATGGACCCGCTTGAGGTGTGGCTGCCGCAAACGATTGTCCTTGCTTACGTCACCACATTGGGCGGCGCGGCCGGAAGGCTGATCCTATGAGTGATAATGATAAGGCAGATTCCGGTCCGGACAATTGCCCGCCGACGGTTTTGGGATGGCTTGCGCGCATTGTCAGCGTGGCGCTCACAACGATCCTGGCGGCGACGATTGCATATCAAGCCATGTCCGAAGACCACGAAATACGGTTTGAAACCGAAATTGCTGCAGGAGACATGCATCAGCAAGACGGCATGTGGTTCATTCCCGTCGACGTACTGAACGATGGCAGTCGGACGGCCCATTCTGTCGATCTGGAACTCACGGTAGGTGCAGAAACCACCGCCATTACAATCGAGAGGATCGGTGCGAACGAAACGATACGCTTCGTAGTCATGCGTCAGGCTCGCAGCGAAACAGTGGAACATAAGGTAATCAGTTATGAAGCCTCTTGAGGAAGACATTTTGGGTCAAGGTATAAAGAAGCTGATTGCAGCGCCTGAACCTTCGCTTTCGGCTTCGGACAAACATGCGAGCGCTATCACTCTGGCCGAGCAATTTCGCGCCTTCATCAAGGCTTCGAACTATCCCTGCGTCGGCGCGAAAAGCGCTTTGTCCAAAAACCAGATGACAGCCTATATCGGCTCTGATCTGGAATCGTCATGGGATGATGTGGCGCTGGCAAACCAGCTCGTGTCCTTTGCGCATGCGTATAAGAAAAGTCGGCCACTGTTCATCACCTTTGCGGCATTCTTCCCGAAGACGCGGGCAATGTCGGAAAATGAATTCGAGGCCGCACTATGGGAACGCATCGCATCACTGCAGGCGAAGGATAAATGGTTTGGACAACAATATGACGAGGCGGTCAGTCCTGATCCGACTTCCCCCAAATTCTCCCTGAGTTTTGGCGGGCAATCCTTCTTCATTGTCGGCATGCACCCCGCAGCATCGCGGCCTGCGCGCCAGTTCGATGTGCCAGTGCTGATTTTCAATTTGCACGATCAGTTCGAACGCCTCCGCGAAGATGGGCGCTATGAAAAAATGCGCTCGACTATCATTGACCGTGACGTTGACCTTGCCGGATCAGTCAATCCCATGCTCTCGCGCCATGGCGAAATGTCCGAAGCGCGGCAATATGCGGGTAGAATTGTGGGGCCGGACTGGGTCTGTCCATGGCCGGGCCGCGAGGATGAGGCAAATGAAACCTAACCAATAGCGCAATGCTGTGCGGTCACGGATTTACGCTCAGCATTGCGACGGGTGGAAAAGGCAATTGCTCGCAGAAGGTGTGTTGCATATACAAGGCACCTATGGATGAAGAACCCCTGACCAAGCTCGATCCGCATTATACCACTGTCATGCGGTTAGAAGGCATGCTGACCACGCTGCCATTTGTCATCGGCGCATTGGTGTTTTCGAGAATGGAGCTGGTGCCCGGCTGGGCCGTGGGCGTGCCGGTGCTGATCCTTGCGCTGGTGTTGATCGGCCTGTTGCCGATGAAGCGTTATCGTTCGCGCGGCTATCACATGGCGGATGACAGGCTGCGGGTGGTAAAAGGTGTGCTCTTCCATTCCGACAGCGTCGTGCCGTTCAGCCGCGTGCAGCATCTGGATGTTGAGCAGGGCCCGCTGGAACGAATGTTCGGCATAGCCCGTCTTATCCTCCACACTGCGGGGACGCATAATGCATCGGTCATACTGCCCGGTCTGGCCCATGCCGATGCGGTGACCATGCGCGAGGAAATTCGCGCCCATGTAAAACGCGAATCGCTGTGAGCGAATCGGCACAGATGATCGAAGGCAGCGGATCGTCGGCTGAAGCGATCAGTGAATGGCGCCGAGTAAACCCGCTGACAGTGGCGGTGCAGGGCGTTCGCACGCTGGCATCTGCCATCATTCCCGCTGCATTCCTGCTCTACAGCGCGGCAAGCGGCAGCGACAACAAGGGCCTTGCGCTTGTTGTGCCCTACGCAATTCCAATCCTGCTGGCGATAATTGCGCTCAATCTGCTGCCCGCATGGCTTGGCTGGTATCGCCTGCGCTATCGCATCGGGACGAGCGACGTGCGGCTGGAACAAGGCATCATCAGCCGTTCTGCCCGCTCTGTCCCCTATGATCGGATTCAGGACGTCAGCCTTGAACAGAAACTGATCCCGCGCCTGCTGGGCCTGGTGCAGGTGAAGTTTGAAACGGGTGCAGGTGGCAAGGAAGAACTGACACTCGCCTATGTATCCGAGGATGAAGGGGAAAGATTGCGCGAAACCGTTCGCGCGCTGGTCGAAGGTGCGGAAGATGTATCCGCCGCGCCCGCACGGGTGGGCGATGATAATATGGATTTGCCCCCGATGGCTGCGGGCATTGGGGAAAGCCAGCTGCTTTTCTCCATGGGGCAGCGCCGCCTGTTCACCTATGGCCTGTTCAGCTTCTCGCTGGTGATTTTTGCAGTGCTTATCGGTGCCGCCCAGCAATTCGAATTCCTGTTGCCATTCGATGTCTGGGACTATGCCGAAACCTGGATAAGGGACGAACGATACGCCGGAGCGGGCAGCTATGTCGGTGGTCTTGGTGCAGGTGCGCGTATTCTCGGCATATTGTATTTGCTCGTGTCGATTATCGCGGTTGGCCTTGCCAGCGGGGTGGTGAAAACCTTCTTGCGGGATTGGGAGTTCCGGCTGGAGCGCACCGCCAAGGGCTTTCGTCGCCGTCGGGGCCTGCTGACCAAGACAGATGTCGTAATGCCGGTTCACCGCGTGCAGGCTCTTATCCTTTCAACCGGCTGGCTGCGCCGCCGTTTTGGCTGGCACGGCCTGTCTTTCATCAGCCTTGCGCAGGATGCCGGCAAGGCCAATCACGATGTCGCGCCCTTTGCCAGAATGGATGAGATTGCGCCCATTGCGAAGGAAGCAGGCTTTTCCCTGCCGGATGAGACGGAAGAATGGCGCAGGCCAAGCCCCGATTATTATTGGGACAAGGCGCTGATCACCGCATTTATTCCCGCCGTCAGCGCGGCGACCGCCATATCGCTGGGTTACATCCTTCCCGGCATTGCGGCTGCCCTACTGGGCGGCGTGCTGGTGTTGCGGGCACTTTACCTATGGCGTTATGATCGCCACGCACTTGGTCCGCAGCAAGTCCTCTCACGGCGCGGCTGGCTGGCACCGCACACCAAGATCGCCAGCAGGGTAAAGCTGCACTCCGTGGAAATCGCGCAAGGGCCGCTGGCGCGCTGGCGCGGCTATTGCGATCTTAGGTTTGGCATGGCGGGTGGCCGCTTTGCCTTTAATGGCCTGACATTGGAAGATGCGCATAAATTACGCTCTGCAGCGCTCGAATCCATTGCCGCGGTCGATTTTGCGAAATTGCCCAAATAGGGCCTGGGCCAGTCAGCTTTCTATTTCGGCGCGCAATTCACTCCACTCGGGATGCTTGCGGAATTGTGCCGCGACATAGGAACATTGCGGGACGATGGTAAAATCCTTTTGGCGCGCATCGGCAATAAGAGCTTCCACCAGCTGGGCTGCGATGCCCTTTCCGCGCGCCTCGGGCGGGGTGAATGTATGTTCGGCAATGCGGGCCGAACCACGCGCCCGCCAGGTCAATTCTGCCGGCCTGTCGCTTCCGTCCACCTTTGCGCGATAGGCGCCGTGGGTCGTTTCGTCGGTAATTTCTATATCGGTCTGCGCCATGAGCGTCTCCTTCTTGCACCAAACGTGGCACAGGCCCATGGCGTTCCGCGATGCAATTCTTGTCAGACAATGCCGCCCCCGTGCACTCCGCTGTCTGGGACGCGATGCGCGCTGCCGATGCAGCCGATACGCCATATGATACCGATGCGCTCAGCCGTGAGCTGGATGCAAGATTTTCATCGCTGTTCGAGCGAGAGTGCGCCGCGATGTGGGTGGCGACAGGAACGGCCGCCAATTGTCTCGCGCTGGCGAGCATGGTGGAGCCGCATGGCGGCGTGATTTGCCATGAAGAAGCCCATATTGAAATGGATGAATGCGGCGCGCCGGGGTTCTACCTTCACGGGGCAAAGCTGCTGCCGGCCAAGGGTGAGGGTGCTAAGCTGACGCCAGGGGATATCCGTCAGGTCCTTTCCGGCATAACCCGCGGCATTCATCAGGTTCCCGCACAGGCAATTTCTATCACCCAAGCGAGCGAATACGGGTTGGTCTATTCTGCAAAAGAGATCGCCGCGATTGCGAAACTTGCTGCCCAATACGGCCTTGGCCTGCATATGGATGGCGCGCGGTTCGCCAATGCGGTCGCGTCTCTCGCTTGCGCGCCCGCGCAGGCTGCCGGTCCAATTGATGCACTCAGTTTCGGCTTTGTGAAGAACGGCGGGCTGGGAGCAGAAGCGATCGTGGTGTTCGATCCTGAAAAGGCGGAGATCCTGCGCTGGCGGCGCAAGCGTGCAGGGCATTTGCAAAGCAAGGGCCGTTTCCTTGCAGCGCAATTGCTGGCCATGCTCGATAACGATATTTGGCTTGCCAATGCGCGCGCGGCCAATACCGCGGCAGCAATGGTGGCAGTGGGTGCGGGTGATCGGTTAATCTATCCTCAGCAGGTGAATGAACTGTTCGTCCAGATGAATCCTGCCGAACGTGCCGCCCTACGCAAACAGGGCTTTTCCTTTTATGATTGGAATGATGCCAGCGTGCGTTTCGTCACCAGCTGGGCAACCGACCCTGACCATGCGGCTGCGCTGGGCAAGGCTATCGCCGCTTTATGAGCAATGCGATTCCCGATCATGCGCTGCTGCGGCCGCGCGTTGTTATCCCCTTCCTCCTGACTGGGATTATCTGGGGCTCGACATGGTGGGTGATCACCGACCAGATCGATGGCATCGCGCCAAGCTGGTCGGTCGCGATACGTTTTGCAGTGGCCACCCCTGCCATGTTTCTTGTTGCCCGCCTTATGGGCAAGAACCTGCGTATCGGCAGCAAGGGGCACTGGCTGGCGCTGCTGATCGGCATCACGCAGTTCTGCGGTAACTTCAATTTCGTCTATCGGTCCGAACTGCATCTGACATCCGGGATCGTGGCTGTCATGTTCACCATGCTGATCGTTTTCAATGCGTTTCTCGGTTGGCTGTTGTTGGGGCAGAGGATTACGCGCAACTTCATGATCGGCACATGTGTCGCGATGAGTGGTATTGCACTGCTCCTGTGGCATGAGGCGGGGCTTAATCCGCTGGGCGGTTCCATACCGCTAGGCATCGTCTGGGCCCTGCTCGGCATACTTTCGGCCAGCATTGCCAATGTCGTGCAGGCCAACGACACGGGGCGCGCATTGCCGATGGTCAGCCTGCTGGCATGGGCCATGCTGTACGGGACGATCGCCGATTTCGCACTGGCATATGTTACCGCCGGGCCGCTTGAACTGCCCGTGCGGGCCAGCTTCTGGTTTGGCATCGCCTGGCTGGCTCTGGCTGGATCGGTGGTGACCTTTCCGCTTCATTACACAATGGTGCGAGAGATCGGCGCGGGCCGCGCAGCCTATAACGGCATTGTCACCGTGATAGTCGCCATGCTCCTATCTACGATTTTCGAAAATTATCGCTGGAACGGTTTGACCGTCAGCGGGGCGATACTGGCGGTGATCGGACTGGTGATAGCATTGCGGGCGCGGCAGCTGCCGTCAAAGCAGACTGCGTAGCCCTTCGCGATAAGTGGGGAATGCGGGCTTCCAGCCGAGCAGGCGCTTTGCCTTGCCATTCGCCACCCGTCTGTTCTCTGCATAAAACCCGCGCGCCATTTCAGAAAGATCCGCCTCGTCCAGCGATTGGAGCGGAGGCAATTTCTGGCCAATCAGGCGGCACCCCTCCTCGATCACCGCATTCTGGCTGCACGGCATATCATCACCAAGGTTATAAGCCCCTGCTGGCGCGTTCTGGCTGATTGCGGCCAGCACACCGCTGGCAATATCACTGACATGCACGCGGCTGAAAACCTGCTCCGGCAGATCGATCCGGTGTGCCTTGCCGCTGCGGATACGTTCAAGCGGATTGCGACCCGGCCCGTAGATGCCGGGAAGGCGAAATATCTGGCCTCCCCGCGCCAGCCATTCTGCATCGCAATCGGCCCGCAAATTCCTTCTTCCGATGCCGATAGGGGCAGCTTCATCAACCCATGCCCCGCCTGTGTCGCCATAGATCCCGGTTGAAGAGAGATAGCCAATGCGCTTGCCAGACAGCGCCGCGCCATAAGATGACAGCACCGGATCACCGCCATCGGCTGGCGGGACGCTCGACAGTATATAATCTGCATGGGCAATCTGCGCCATCATGCCAGCCTCGTCGGCAAAATTTACATCGCCGGATGAACCTGTGGCGCTAATGGTCCAGGCCTGTGATTTAGCAGCAGTTGCAATGCAGCGCGACGTATAGCCGAGCCCGAAAATGAACAGATGTGCCATCTCGTGCATTTAGATACTCGACAGCCCGAAGATAAGGACCCAAGTCTCAGCCATGGATATAGCTCGCACCCCCTCTACGCCTGAAGGCAATCCCGAAATGGCCGATGCCGCGCAGGAACCGCGCCAGCCGGCTGCCATCCGGCGCGAGGATTATCGTCCAACTGCCTGGCTGGTCCCCGAAGTGTCCCTGGAATTCGATCTGGCCCTTCAGGCAACGCGGGTTACCTCCACCCTGACCGTTGCGCGCAATGCCGCGGCCGATGCTTCCCCCACCATCCGCTTGAACGGAGAAGGGCTGGAGCCGATGGCAGTCAAGGTGGATGGTGCGATGATCGATAGCTGGGTCATGGATGATGCCGATCTGATCGTTACTCTGCCCGGCGATGCCCATTCCATTGAAATCACCACCAGCATCAATCCCGCGGCCAATACCGCGCTGATGGGCCTGTTTGCATCTAACGGCATGCTGTGCACACAATGCGAGGCCGAAGGGTTTCGCCGTATCACCTTTTTTCCAGACCGGCCCGATGTGCTGTCAACCTATCGTGTGCGCATGCATGGTCCCAAGACAGACTTTCCCGTGCTGCTTTCGAATGGCAATCTTGAAGAGCAAGGCGATGATGGTGACGGCACCCATTGGGCGCAGTGGCATGATCCCTGGCCCAAGCCGAGCTATCTATTTGCTCTGGTAGCGGGTGATCTGATCGCCAATTCAGACAGCTTCACCACGATGTCAGGCCGCGAAGTTGCGCTCAACATATGGGTTCGCGAAGGTGATGAGAGCCGCACCGGCCACGCGATGGAATCGCTCAAGAAAAGCATGCGCTGGGACGAAGAGGTGTTCGGGCGCGAATATGACCTCGACCTCTTCAACATCGTTGCTGTCAGCGATTTCAACATGGGCGCGATGGAGAACAAAGGGTTGAACGTCTTCAACACCAAGTATGTGCTGGCCGATGAAAACACTGCGACAGATGGCGATTTTGACGGTGTTGAAGGCGTCATTGCGCATGAATATTTCCACAATTGGTCGGGCAATCGCGTGACCTGCCGTGACTGGTTTCAGCTCAGCCTGAAAGAAGGCTTCACCGTGCTGCGCGATCAGCTGTTCAGCCAGGACATGGGTAGCGCACCTGTCAAACGCATTGAGGATGTGCGCGTGCTGCGCGGGGCGCAATTCCCTGAGGACTCCGGCCCGCTGGCGCATCCCATCCGGCCCGACAGTTTTCGCGAGATCAGCAATTTTTATACCGCCACTATTTATAATAAGGGTGCAGAAGTCATTCGCATGATCCGCACTATGGCGGGCGAAGAGGCTTTCCGCGCCGGATCCGATCTCTATTTTCAAAGGCATGACGGGCAGGCGGTAACCTGTGAGGATTTCGTGAAGGCGATGGAGGACGGAGCGGGGCTGGATTTGTCGCAATTCCGCTTGTGGTATTCACAGGCTGGCACGCCAAAGGTGACTGTCCGGCTGGAACATTCGGGCGATACCGCCACCCTGCACCTGTCGCAGGATGTGCCAGCGACGCCGGGCCAGCCTGACAAACACCCCATGCCCATTCCATTGAAGGTGACGCTGTTCGATCCCGAAACGGGCAATCGTGCTGCGGGTCACGATGGTGAACAACTGGTTACGCTGACCAAGGCTCAAGCTAGCTTGAGCTTTCCTGGCCATGTGCGCCGCCCGGTTTTATCGATCAATCGCGGCTTTTCCGCGCCAATCGTAATAGAGCGTGACATTGCACAGGAAGAACTGGTCTTCCTTGCCGCGCATGATGACGATCCCTTCGCCCGGTACGAAGCTTTGCAGGACCTTGTGGTGCGCCATCTCAAGGACGCAGCAGACGACAGGTTGGACGATGGCGCACGCAAGCATGGGCGCGCGGCCATCATCGAGGCGATCAGATCGGTAATGGCAGATGATACGCTGGACGACCTGATGCGCGGTGAACTGTTTATCCTGCCAAGCGAAACCTATCTGGCTGAAGCAATGCCCGTCGCTGATCCGGGCCGCATTCATGCCGAACGTCAGGCGCTGCGCGCTGCTATCGGTGCCTTTCTGGAGGATGATTTCGTGGCGCTCCACACCCGCGCATCCGACGTGCCCTACAGTCTGGAAGCAGCGGCGCGCGGTGCCCGCAAGGTGAAGACGCAAGCACTCGTCTATCTTGCCGCGGGCAATCCGGAACGTGCTGCCGGTATGGCTGCCGCGCAATATGATGCGGCGGACAACATGACCGACCGGCAGGGCGCATTGATGGTGCTGTGTGGTCTCTCAGCTGTGGAGCGGACCAATAAGCTCATCGATTTCTACAATCGCTACCAGGGCAATCCGCTTGTCATCGACAAGTGGTTTGCGCTGCAGGCAAGTTCGATGCATCCCTCTGCACTGGAGCATGTAAAGGCGCTGGCCGACCACCCCGACTTTACGATGAAGAATCCCAACCGTGTCCGCTCGCTCTATATGGCGATGGCTTATAATCCGCATGCTTTTCATGCCGAGGATGGTGAGGGTTATCGCATGATCGGAGACGTGATCCTTGCTCTTGATCCGATCAATCCGCAAACCGCCTCGCGCTTTGTCCCGCCGCTGGGCCGCTGGCGGCGTATCGAGGCGGGACGTTCACAGCTTATGCGCGAACAGCTTGAACGGATCGGCAAGGCGCCGGGGCTTTCGCGCGATACGCATGAACAGGTCAGCCGCAGCCTTGGCTGACGAAAATCTGCATAAGGTCGAACCTGTCCGCTCACGCCTGCTGACGATGCCGCATGGCTTCCTTACGGCGCGGCAGAGCGAGCATAAGCGGTTCGACCTTATATCAAGGGGCGCAGAACCGGTATTCGTCAGGCAGGTCCATTCAGCCCGCGTTCTTAATGTCGACAAGCCGTTCAAACGCGAAAACATTCCCGAAGCGGATGCCATGGTGACGACACACCGTGCACTGATGCTGGGCATTGTCACCGCCGATTGTGCGCCAATATTGTTTGAGGATGTGGAGGCGGGCGTAATTGGCGCAGCTCATGCCGGCTGGCGCGGTGCACAGGCCGGAATCGCCCATGCCACTGTCAGCGAAATGGAAAAGCTCGGCGCATCGCGCCGCGCCATTCGTGCCAGTATCGGGCCCTGTATCCGCCAGGACAGCTATGAGGTTGACGACGCATTCCGCGAATATTTCGTGTTTCCACAGGATGATGAATTCTTCAGCACCGGTAGGGATGGGCACTGGCAGTTTGATCTGGCCGGCTATGTCGCGGCACAGCTTGTGTCACTGCTGGGTGGGGATTCGGTCGAGATTACGGGCATCGACACTTACGCCAATGCAGAGCACTTCCATTCTTTCCGCCGCGCCACGCATCTTGGTAAGGCAAGCCAGGGCCGCCAGTACTCTCTGATCGCCATTTCCTGACAGGTCGCTGACCCGCTTGGACGTTATGATATCAGGCCACGTTTGTGCCCACTATCATACTAAGGCGAAAAGGCGGGTTGGCAGGCGTGATTTGCTCGTCTATCAGCCCGCCAAGATGCCTACAGGGGCCTGCATCACGCAGGCTTCATCCAGAGGCAGTAACGGTTTTCTTTTTCGAGCCGCCGGTTCCGTCAACGGATTCGCGCGGTGCCACAGGCAAGGCAAGGGACATGGCAACCAGCACGGGTAATCCTGACGCGAACCAGATCGCCGGCGATGACGGCGTTCGCCGCCGCGACTTTATCGAAATTGCGGCAGTTTCGGCTGCTGGCGTAGGCGGGCTGGTCGTGGTCATGCCGCTGATCAGCCAGATGTCGCCATCGGCAGATGTATTGGCAGAAAGCACGACTGAACTTGACATTGGCGCACTTGAAACAGGGCAGGCGGTTAAGGCGGTTTTCCGCAAGCAGCCGGTCTTTGTGCGGCGCCTGACAGCCGCTGAAATGGAAGCGGCTGAAGCGGTTGATGCCGATTCGCTGCGCGATCCGCAGACGTTGGCCGATCGCACGCAGGTCGGTCATGAAGATGTGCTC
The DNA here is from genome assembly GCF_001077815.2 of Aurantiacibacter atlanticus. GTDB lineage: Bacteria > Pseudomonadota > Alphaproteobacteria > Sphingomonadales > Sphingomonadaceae > Alteraurantiacibacter > Alteraurantiacibacter atlanticus. The sequence goes on from NZ_CP011310.1 coordinate 519,888, forward strand.
GTGGTCATGGGTGTCTGCACCCATCTGGGCTGCGTTCCACTGGGTGCGGCAGAAGGTGAGAACAAGGGCGAATTTGGCGGTTATTTCTGCCCGTGCCACGGTTCACACTATGATACTGCCGCGCGCATTCGCAAAGGTCCGGCGCCAAGCAATTTGCTGGTCCCGGAATACACTATTACCGACACGCTGCTCGTGATCGGCTGAGGCAAGGAAGAGACGGACTATGAGCTTTCCCTGGGCCAAGGAATATGCGCCGAAAAACGGCTTCACCCAGTTTATCGACGATCGGCTGCCCCTGCCGCGGCTGGTCTATAACGCTGTTGGTGCAGGCTATCCTGTGCCTCGCAATCTTTCCTATTTCTGGAATTTCGGCGTGTTGGCGGGCTTCTGCCTCATGCTGCAGATTGTTACTGGCATCGTGCTGGCCATGCATTATGCCGCCAATGCTGATGTCGCCTTCGCATCGGTTGAGCACATCATGCGTGACGTCAACTGGGGCTGGCTGATGCGCTATGCGCACGCCAATGGCGCCAGTTTCTTCTTCATGGTGATCTACATCCATATTTTTCGCGGCTTTTTCTACGCTAGTTACAAGCCGCCGCGTGAAATGATCTGGTTGATCGGTGTCGTTATCTTCCTGTTGATGATGGCGACCGCTTTCATGGGCTATGTTCTTCCTTGGGGGCAGATGAGCTTCTGGGGCGCCAAGGTCATCACCGGCCTGTTCGGGGCCATCCCGCTCGTGGGCGAACCGCTGCAGATCTGGTTGCTTGGTGGTTATGCACCGGATAATGCCGCGCTCAACCGCTTCTTCAGCCTGCATTACCTGCTGCCTTTCGTGATCGCAGGTTGTGTTATCCTGCATATCTGGGCGTTGCACATTCCGGGGTCTTCCAACCCCACTGGTGTTGAGGTGAAGCAGGAAAGCGATACCCTGCCATTCCATCCGTATTATACGGCGAAGGACGGCTTCGGATTGGGCGTGTTCCTGTTGCTCTATTTCGTATTCCTGTTCTTCATGCCGAACATGCTGGGCCATCCGGACAATTACATTCCGGCAAACCCGCTTTCGACGCCTGCGCTGATCGTGCCCGAATGGTATTTCTATCCGTTCTACGCGATCCTGCGCGCCTTCACTTTCGATTTCATCCTGCCCGCCAAATTGTGGGGTGTATTGGCCATGTTCGCGGCAATCCTGGTGTGGTTCTTCCTGCCATGGTTGGACAAGGGCCCGGTCCGCAGCGGGCATTACCGCCCGCTATTCCGCAAGTTCTTCTGGTTTGGCCTGATCCCCTGCATGGCAGCGCTGTTCTATCTCGGTGGTGCACATGCTGAAGAACCGTACATCATGTTCAGCCAGATCGCGACTGCGTACTACTTCCTGCACTTCCTCGTGATCCTGCCGATCGTGTCTTCGATCGAAAGGCCCGATCCAATGCCATATTCGATAACCGAAGCAGTATTGGGATCGGACAAGAAGGCTGTGCTGGGCGAAAACGCTGAGCCGATTGCGGTTTAAGTGGCCGGGTTTAAGGGAAAGACGATATTATGATCCGCCTCGTTGGTATCCTCATCGGCCTCGGCTTTACGTTTGTGGCACTCCTCTCTTTCGTGTTCGGCTTTATTACTTGGTCGACCGAGGAACCTGAAGAAACAGCCGAACATGCCTTCCATCTTGAAGCGCACGCTCCTGCAGGCGGTTTCGACTTTGATGGACCTTTGGGTAATTGGGATGCTGCGCAATTGCAGCGCGGCTACCAGGTTTACAAGGAAGTGTGCTCTGCCTGCCACTCGCTCGAATATGTGGCTTTCCGCAATTTGGGCGAGCTTGGCTATTCGGAAGACCAGATCAAGGCAGAAGCTGCCAGCTGGCAGGTACCCGGAATCAATGGCGACACCGGCGAAGACGAACTGCGCCCGGCAACGGGAACAGATTACTTCCCCTCGCCCTATCCCAATGACGTGGCGGCAGCTGCGGCCAACAACAATGCGATCCCGCCTGATCTTTCACTGATCACAAAGGCACGCGAGGATGGTTCCAACTACGTTTATTCGTTGCTGACCGGCTATGATAATCCGGCGACCTACGCGAATGAAGAGGGCGAGGCATTTGCTGAGATGTTCCCCGATTCCATGCCGGGCACAGGTCTCCACTTCAATCCCTATTTCCCCAACCTCAATCTGGCGATGGCACCGCCGCTGACAGGTGCCGGGCAGGTGACTTATGCAGATGGTACAGAAGCGACTGTCAGTCAGATGGCAAAGGATGTTTCTGCCTTCCTCACATGGACTGCAGAACCCCGCCTGATTGAACGCAAGCAAACCGGTTGGTGGGTGATCATCTTCACTCTGTTTGCGACGATCCTTGCGTGGTTTGCCAAAAAGCAGGTCTGGGCTGGCCTGAAGCCGGGTCGCCGCGAGGATTGATAACGGGTGACGATCGCGGATGATCTTCGAGAGCTTATCCGCACCGTCCCTGATTTTCCCAAGCCCGGAATCCGATTTCGCGATGTGACCACGCTATTGGCACATGGCGACGGGCTGAGGCGATCGGTGGCCGGCCTTGCAGGGTTGGCCGATGGGCTCGACATTGACAGCGTAGCAGGGATCGAAGCGCGCGGTTTCATCTTTGGCAGCGCGCTTGCCGTCCACCTCGGCCTTGGCTTCATCCCATTGCGCAAGCCCGGCAAGCTTCCGGTCGCGACCATCGGCGAAGACTACGATCTTGAATATGGCAAGGCCCGGCTCGAACTCGATCCAACATTGCTCAAACCCGGCCAGCGCGTGCTTCTCGTGGATGATCTGCTGGCAACAGGCGGGACTGCCGTGGCGGGAACGCGCCTCTTGCGCCGCGCAGGCGGGGTGGTGAACAGCGCGGTCTTTGTGATCGACCTGCCTGAACTCGGAGGAGCCGGTCTTCTCGCCGAAATGGAGGTCGCAGCCCAGAGTATTGTCGGGTTTGATGGACATTAAGCCCTCACCGCAAACCCAAGGCTCGATAAAGCGCGGGAAAAAAATCACGCGTCGTGCATTGAGAGGATAACTGGGGCAATGGGTCGGGGAGATTAATGGAACAACAAGCGCTTACAATCGCGCTCGTCGGCGTGTTGGGTATCGGTGCGCAATGGCTTGCCTGGCGCACTGGGTGGCCCGCGATTGTCCTCATGCTTGCAGCCGGCTTCCTCGCGGGGCCGGTGCTTGGCCATTTCGGCTATCCGATACTCGATCCAGAAGCTGCATTCGGCGACCTGCTTGAACCGATGGTCGGCATCGGCGTGGCGCTCATTCTGTTTGAAGGCGGCTTAAGCCTCGATTTTCGGGAATTTCGAAAATATGGCGAAGGTGTCTGGCGCCTGGTGCTTCTGGGTGTGCCCATCGGCTGGCTGCTTGGCTCGCTCGCTTCCTATTACATTGCCGGATTGGTGTGGCCTGTTGCCATCCTATTCGCAGGCATACTTGTGGTCACGGGCCCTACGGTGGTTTTGCCATTGTTGCGCCAATCTTCTGTCCAGCAACGTCCGGCCGCGCTGCTCAGGTGGGAATCCATAGTCAACGATCCCATCGGTGCCCTGTGCGCAGTGATCGCCTATGAATATTTCCGCGCAACCGTAGATGGTGGGACAGCGTTTGACGTGGTGCCGCAGATCGCCTTTGCAGCTATCGTATCTGGCGTGATCGGTTATGCTGCGGCAAAGTTCGTGGCGTGGAGCTTTCCGCGTGGACTTGTGCCGGAATTTCTCAAGGTCCCCGTCCTGCTTGTGGCTGTCGTGGGCACCTTCGTATTGTGCAACATGATTGAACATGAGGCCGGGCTGGTCGCTGTCACGGTCATGGGCGTTGCGCTGGCTAATATGCATGTTTCCAGTTTGCGCAGTATCCATCCCTTCAAGCAGAACATCGCAGTGCTGCTGGTGTCGGGCATTTTCATCCTCCTGTCCGCATCGCTCGATATTTCCGAATTGCAATATCTCAACCCGATGGAAGGGGAGGGCCTGCGCCTCTATCTGTTCCTGTTTGCACTGCTGTTCATGGTGCGGCCGGCAACGATCCTGCTCTCATTGCTCGGCAGTTCAGTGCCGTGGAACGAACGGCTCTTCCTCGCCTGGATTGCACCGCGCGGTATTGTGCTTGTGGCCATCAGCGGCCTGTTTGCACTGCGCCTTTCTGACCTTGGTTACGCCGATGGCTCAATCCTGATCGGTCTGAGCTTTGCCGTCGTTGTGTCGACAATCGTGGCCCATGGCTTTACCGTGGATATTGTCGCGCGATTGCTCAAAGTGAAAGGGGCCTCGCGTCCCGGCCTGCTGATTGCGGGCGCCACCCCTTGGACAACTGCACTGGCTGAAACGCTGCATAAAATCGATACGCCCGTCATGCTCGTCGATTCCTCGTGGCAGAGGCTCAAATCGGCACGAGCCAAGGGATTGCCGACCTATCATGGCGAAATTCTCAATGAGGCAATTGAATACAGCCTTGATCTCACGCCATTCCAGTCACTGGTGGCGGCAACTGACAATGAAGCCTATAATGCCCTCGTATGCTCCGAATTCGCGCCAGAGATGGGCACGGACAAAGTGTATCAGCTGGGCGAAGGCGCTGATGACGAGGATCACCGCGCTTTGCCCGCATCGCTCAGGGGGCGCGCGCTGTTTGCTTCCGGTTACGGCGTTGACGATGTGCAGCAACGCCAGCAGGAAGGCTGGGTCTTCCGCCGGACCAAGCTTTCGGAACAGTTCGATATAGAGGACGCGCGTGAAACTCTGCCCGAAGCGGCCAATATGCTGATGCTGATCAGGCCCGATGGGGAAATGCGCTTCTTTACCCACGCCGCAGCGCCAGAACCGCGTCCTGGCGACCAGATTATTTCCTTCGCGCCTCCGCGTGCGACGAGCGAGGAAAAGGCTGCGCGCAACGCCGAAAAGAACGCGTCACGTCGCCCTCCCAAAGGCGCGACTGACCCTGATCCGGAGCCCGCATGACAAGCAGGATACGCATGATGACACACAAACCACCCCACGCCTCGAAATTTAGCGCAATTGGTATGCTGGCCATCGCAGCCTTCGGTTTGTCGGCATGCGAATTGCGTCAGGATGGGGCGGAGGAGGAGCCGGAACCGGCGATCACGCCGACCGAGTCCGTGGCCACCCCGACACCAACGCCAAGCGAAACTGCCAGTCCCGTTAATTCCATCTTGCGGGATGATGATGAAACGTCGGTAGCGGTGGTTGCGCCTCCGCAGCCGGTCAATATTACGATACCATTTCCGGACGGAGCCGATCTGTCCGCACGGGCAGAGCGGATGCTGGTAGGAATTCTCGACTCGCGCGCGCTTGAGGAAAATTGGCCGGTTGTTCTTGGCGGGCACACTGACAGTTCGGGCAATGACCAGGCCAATTTGCGTGCATCGCGCTCCCGCGCAGAAGCTGTCGCGGCCTGGCTGGTAGAAAATGGTGTCGATGATGAACGCATCGTGGTGATTGGCTTTGGCGAACAGAATCCGATCCAGCCTAATGCGCTGCCTGATGGTACTGCAAATGAAGCAGGCCGTCGCGCCAACCGGCGCGTTGAATTGCGTATAGCCCCCAAGCCCCAGGTCGAAAGCGAAGAGGACCAGGAAACGGAAAACACGTCTGAAGACTGAACTGTACGCTTGACGCACCAGCCCCGCTGGTGGCAAGCGGAACTTCAGAGTGCGGGTATAGCTTAGTGGTAAAGCCCCAGCCTTCCAAGCTGGTTATGCGGGTTCGATTCCCGCTACCCGCTCCATTCCCCTGTTCGCCAGTGTCCGTATTTGACTGGACAATTCCCTGAAAACCACCGTATTCTGGCGATCTTAGGCCGCTAGCGTTCACCCGCGTTCGCATCCAGCCGCACTTCGCTGGGGGTATAAATGGGGGGTATCTGCCAGCGGCCAATGCGATACCCCCAGCCTTGGGGGTATTTTGGGGACGAACCCCTAGAAGGGCGGGCGGATCAAATGGCGCTGACAGACGTGGCAATCCGGAATGCGAAGCCGGGCGAAAAGGCATTCAAACTGGCAGACGGGGCAGGCATGTTCCTGTTGGTGACGCCTGCCGGGGGGAAGCTTTGGCGGCTGAAATACCGGATCGATGGACGCGAGAAATTGCTCGCCATGGGAGCCTATCCAGAAACTGGCCTGAGCGACGCTCGCAAACGGCGCGATGAAGCGCGTGGGCTTGTTGCAAGGGGCGTGGACCCTTCGCGCGAAAAGCAGCGCGACAAGGTGCGTTCCCGCGCACAGGCGACCGACACCTTCGCCGCTATTACGAATGAGTATTGTGCAAAGCGCCGCCGCGACGGGAAAAACGGATGGACACCCGCAACGGCCAAGCGAAGCGAGTATCTGCTGTCCCTTCTCAATCCCGGCATAGGGCGGCTGGCAATTTCCGATATTGAGCCCGCGGACGTGCTCGCAGCAGTGCGCAAGATCGAGGCAAAGGGCAATCTGGAAAGCGCGCGGCGAACCCTGCAATTGGCGAGCATGGTCTTTCGTTATGCCGTGGCAACTGCCCGCTTGCGCTCCGATCCTACGCGCGATCTCAAGGGGGCACTGACTGCCCCTACGGTGACGCACTATGGCGCGATTACGGATGCCAAGAATGTGGGCGGACTGTTGCGCGCCATTGATGGCTATGAGGGGCAGGGGCTTACCAAGCTGGCGCTGCAATTTGCCCCCCATGTGTTTGTCCGCCCCGGCGAGCTTCGCCATGCCGAATGGGAAGAAATCGATCTGGACGGGGGCATTTGGAATATCCCGGCTGGCAAAATGAAAATGGGCAAGGCGCATCATGTGCCGTTGTCAAAGCAGGCGGTGGCAATCCTGCGGGAGCTACACGCCGCTACAGGGCCGACAGGCTATGCGTTCCCCTCCATCCGGACGCGCGCCCGCCCCATGAGCGAAAACACGCTCAATGCGGCTTTGCGGCGGCTGGGATACACTAGCGGCGAAATGACCGCGCACGGCTTCCGGGCGATGGCTTCCACTCTGCTTAACGAAAGCGGCAAATGGAACCCGGACGCAATCGAACGCGCGCTTGCCCATGGCGACAGCGACAAGGTGCGCGCAGCCTATCATCGCGGCGCGCATTGGCAGGAGCGTGTGGAAATGGCGCAATGGTGGAGCGACTATCTGGACCAGCTGCGCAAGGGCGGTGATGTGGTGGATTTCCCCAAGCGCGTAGCAAGCTGACACGCTAACGCTTGCCGGATACTTACGAACGCGACTAAACCCTTGCGAACACTAGAGGGGTATCATGCGTTTAGGCTGGGACGAAATTAAGCGACGCGCCAAGACCTTCAGCGAGGAATGGAAAGATTCCGGCTTTGAGAAGGGCGAAACGCAAACCTTCTACAATGAATTTTTCGAGATATTCGGCATCAAGCGCAAGCAGGTGGCAATATACGAACAACGGGTGAAGCTGCTTTCGCAAAAGCATGGCTTCATCGATCTGTTTTGGCCGGGCACCCTGCTTGTCGAACAGAAAAGCAGCAATCTCGATCTGGACCGGGCGCAAGGGCAAGGCCGTAGACCGCCTCTACCGCGCCGCACCCTTCGAAACCGACCGCGACCGCGTAGAACACCTGTTTGGCCGTTACGAGGCCCTTGTGAACGCGCTAGAGCGGCTGGGCGCTGCCAAGAACAAGCGGGTCAGTCGGAAGGCCAAGGCGAAGGCTGATAGTGTTTGAGATGAGTGAGCAGCCCTTTCCACCTGACCCCGATGACCACAAGCCGCACAGGGTGGCGCTGCGTGCGATGGAAAGTTGGCATTGGCGGTTTGCCGATCCCGATGGCGTTCTATTTACCGCTGGTAAGGAGCTAGCTGTTGTCGTGAGCAAACTAGCCATGGCAGGGCAAGATGATCCAAAGGCAGATTTGTTAGAGTTGCTCTGCGAAGGTCTCTTGCAAGCGAGCGGCTCTTTCATTTGGAAAAAACATCAGGGCGGCCAATATTTTGGATTGGAAGGTCATAACGAAACAATCACCACGCGCCAGTGGTGTGTTCTTCGGGAACTCATAGCACAGACCGAAGAAGAACTTGCAGGTAATGGCTGGCCGGATGTGACAACCGATCTGGAGGAACTTGGATATAAGAATACCGAGATTTGCGAGTGGAAACCAGACGACAACCGCTTCAGCACAGCGATTTGTTCTGGAGATCACGCGTCACGCGGGCCGAGCTATAAAGAAGAATTGTTGTCTTTCTATGATATTAGTGTTTGCCCAGCTCCCATGAGTGCTGACACAGATGAGGGCTTTGATGGTAGTCCGAAACCTGTTTCATTAGTCGACAAAGGCGGGCGGCCACCGGCGGCGAATTGGGAATTAGCTGCGCTCGAACTAGCGGGCCGCTACTACAAGGGCGATTTCAAACCTTCCAGTAAGGCGGATGTTCAGCGCGAACTGGCAGCTTATCTGGCGGAGTCAGATATTCACCCGTCAGCATCCACGCTTGGCAATCATGCAAAGCCAATATTTGAGGCATTCCAAGAGTGGGACCGAGACTGACAGAAACCCGGTAATTGGCCGTTTCTGGGGTTTCCGGCGGACCGACATAGCCAACCGATGCAGAATGCAGCCGTTCGAAATTGAACGGAGAATGCATCGTGAATACCCCTAACAATGAACCACAGCCGCTAGCCTATTCGATCAAAGAGGCTTGCCGTGTATCGACACTTGGCCGCACCCGAATTTATCAGCTTATCAATGAAGGGCGTCTGGAAAGTCGCAAGATTGGCAAGCGCACCCTGATCCCAGCCGCGTCCCTGCGCGCGCTGATTGTGGGGGAAGGCTGACACCATGGGCCGATATTCAAAGCGCAATCGCGTCAACGTAACTGGGCGCAACAATACCAGCCGCTTTGTTTGGCTGGACTATCGCCTGCTTACCAGCAACGCCTATCGCAGCCTTTCCCCTAATGCCCGCTCACTGCTTGTTGAACTGGCCATGCTTTACAATGGAGACAACAACGGCAGTCTATATCTGGGCGTTCGCGATGCAGCGCACCGGCTGGGCGTGGCAGACCTGACTGCGGCCAGCCGTGCTTTCGATGATCTGAAGGCGCTAGGGTTCCTGCAAATGACAAAGGACGCGCATTTCTCAGTCAAAGCTGGCGAAGCATCTCGCGCTCGCTGCTGGCGGTTAACGTGGCATCCTGGGCCGGGCCGAAAGATTGCCAGCTGGGATTTCATGAATCGTGAACCGGACCCAAAAACCCTTTCACGCAAACGAATGGAGCGCGGTCTGCGAGTGCTGAAGGCCTATCGTCAAGCACGTTCCAGCGGCCAATTCCCGGTATTGGATAGCGAAACGACAACGCCTTTCGGGGCAGAAAATGCCGCACAACCCGTGGCGAAATCCAATACGATGAATGCAGGAAATGGCGGAAATCTGCCAATCTCTCGCGTTCCGAATTCCGACACACATTTAGCTATACCATGGGAGGGGGAACGCAATCGCCTGCCCATTGGCTGGTGGCAACTCGACTGGTCCGGCCCTGTTGCGCGGCTGGCCTACTCCCGCTCTTTGGCAGCGCATTTGCCCGATGCGCAGCATTCCAGCCGGAGCCAGACAGCATGACAAAACCTAAGACTGGCAAGAAACCACCCGCTGGCAGCGTTTTGACTGTGACGGCTGAAAAGGGCGAAACGGAGGCTGACACTATGGCGCGGGTAATTGTCTCCCCGTTTCTACGGCACGGCTGTCTTGGTCATGGCGTGGCAGCGAAGGCATTCGGCAAATTACCGAGTGAGCCGGATTACAATGATTTCGGGAAGGCGATCAAGGCAAGGGCTAAGGCGGCTGCGGAAGGCGATCTGACGCTGGCAACCGAAATTCTGGTTTCACAAGCGTTATCCCTCGATGCCATGTTTGCGGAACTGGCGCGGCGCTCTGTGATGAACTTTGGCGATTACCCCTTGGCAGCGGAACGCTACGCGCGACTGGCCTTTAAGGCGCAATCCAATTCCCGTGCATCGCTGGAAGCCTTGGCCAAGCTGCACCAGCCGCGCGAACAAACCGTGCGCCACGTGCATGTGAATGAGGGCGGCCAAGCAGTGATTGCTGACAATGTTCACCACCATGGAGGGGGCAAGGAAAATGAAAATTCGAACGGACAACCCCATACAACCAACACGGCTGGCACAAGCTCCGCGCTGCTTGGCCAAGACGCGGAAGGGAACGGCTTGCCAATCTCCAGCAGTGAAGGGCAGCCCGCGATGCCGAATGCACGGCGGCAAAGGAAGCGGCGCACCTAAGGGCAACAAGAACGCTTGGAAGCATGGCGGGCGATCTGGAGAGACTGAAGGCGCGGCGCGATACCTGAAGGCAGTAGCGCGCTTTTTGAACGAGGCTGGGTGATTTTTTTGCGCATTCCGCGCGGGCGCGAGAAGGGGGGCTACTTTCTCCAGCCGCTTCGTAGCTAGGGCCGATTGGGAACCCGCATTATCGCTAATACAGTTTTGCGGGCTTGTGCCCTCTTGCGCAAAATATCCCGGAAATGGCAGCTATTGCCAGAATTGAGACAAAAGCGGACTTTCAGCTGACGACCCCCTTGCGGTCGTTCAACTAAACACGCTACTTTCTCAAAAGCGGACGTTCGTATCCAGTTAGATCAGCAGCTTCGTTAGATAGTGCGAAGAATGGCCTTTCGGACGATTGTTTAGCGTCGCAATAAGGCGATAGCCGTTCTTCTCGTAAAACGGTTTCGCTTGCCAACTGGTCGTCTCAACCAAAGCGTTCTCGCACTTATTTTCGAGAGCAAAGGCCTCCGCCTGATCGATTAGTTTACGGCCGACCCCACTTCCACGAACGTCAACGGAAAGCCAGAGAAGCTCAATGTGAAGGGTGTTCCAATAGCAAGTGGCTCGAATTCCGCCCACTAGCTCGCCTGATGCATTACGAGCCATCACATGAAATCTCTCTTCGTTTTCAATTGGCTCCAGATCATGGATGGCTTCATCATTGAACGCCATGATTCCATGACTCAGCAATTCCATGTCGGATTTCGAAGGTTTGCGCTCAATCTCAACGTTCACAATGTTGTCCAATACGGGCGGTTTAACCCTTACGCTATGACAGCTAAAAACAAATAGGGAGAATACCGGCCCTTCCGCTTTCCACCCCAATTGTCGCCATTACACCTTCAACCGCCAACTGCCAAAAGCGGACTAAGCGCAAAGGTTCTGGGGGTATCTTTGGGGGTATATCGAAAGTCGCTCAAAAAACTTTGATTGTTTTTCAGAATTATGGCCGATTTTGGCGGTTCCCGCTACCGGCGAGGCCTCGTTGGTTTCCTGCCCGCTCGGGTTCGTCAAGAAGACCCTGATGCCTGGTCAGCGCTTTACAGGAAGATTGTCGATTAACCGGGTTTCACCGATACGGGCTGCGACGAACAAACGGGCATTGCCATTGTCGCTCGACAACAAGGCGATGGAATCGGCATCGCGCAATTCGGCGTAGTCGACACTGGAAAAGCCAGCTTCAAGCAATTGGCTTACGAGCAAGTCGAGCGTGGGCTGGACGTCTTTCCCCTCCAGAATATCGCTGGTGGCATTGCGCATAGCCAGCGGCAATCGGGCAGCAAAGGCGCGTCCCTGTGGCGAAAGGTAGGCATTGCGGCTGCTCATGGCCAAGCCATCAGCTTCGCGCACGGTCGGTATACCGTGGATAGCGTCTGCTGAAGGCAGGGTAAGGTCGAGATCACGGGCCATGCGCCGGATAACGGCAAGCTGTTGCCAGTCCTTTTCTCCGAAAACGGCGATATCCGGGCGGAGCTGGTTGAACAGCTTGCACACCACCGTTGCCACGCCATCGAAATGACCGGGCCGATCTGCCCCGCACAGGCCATCGCTGACACCGCCGACAGAGATATTCGTGGCATAGCCTTCCGGATACATCACTTCCACGCCGGGCGCCCATAGCAGCGCAACACCTTCGCTTTCGAGCTTTGCCGCATCCTGCGCAAACTGCCGCGGATAGGCGTCGAGATCTTCAGACGGCCCGAACTGGCGCGGATTGACAAAGATTGATGCGGCGACGTGACTGGCCATCTGTGCCGCCGCTCTCACCAGTGTAAGATGGCCTTCATGCAGGGCACCCATCGTCGGCACGAGCGCAATTTGCCCGCTATCGCGCAATTCATCCACAGCCTGGCGCAGTTCTGGCAGGGTGGTGACGGTTTGCATGGGCTATTCTCTCCGATAGACTGTAATCCAGAGGCTACCCGCCTCGTAAAGCGAGAGAAAGCCCCGCCAGTGTCAGAAATGTCCATGCCGCATCGTATCGTGTTCGCCAATGAAAAGGGCGGAACGGGAAAATCCACGACAGCCGTACATGTCGCAGTGGCGCTTGCATATCAGGGGGCAAGGGTCGCGGCACTCGATCTGGACACGCGGCAGGCCACCTTGTTCCGCTATTGCGAAAACCGGGCGGCAACGCAGGCGCGCCGCGATGTAAAACTTCCCGGCCCTGTCTTCGACACCTGCCATGGCGACACGATTGAAGCGCTGGAAGAGGAAGCCGCGCGAATTGGCGAAGACGCCGATTTCATCGTTTTCGATACTCCGGGGCGTGATGACCCCTTCGCCCGCCATGTTGCTGCCAGCGCCGATACGCTGGTCACACCGATGAATGACAGTTTCGTCGATTTTGACCTCATCGGGCAAGTCGACGCGGAAAGTTTCAAGGTCCGCAAATTGTCTTTCTACTCGGAATTGATCTGGGAAGCCCGGATCAAGCGGAGCCGTGTGCAGATCGAGCAGGAAAGAAGAGAGATGGATTGGGTCGTCGTGCGTAACCGCACCGGCTATACAGATGCCCGCAACCAGCGCCGCATAGATGAGGCGCTGACAGAGCTTTCCAAGCGCGTTGGCTTTCGGGCGGTGCAGGGGCTTTCCGAGCGGGTGATTTACCGCGAGCTGTTTCCTTCCGGTCTGACCCTACTGGACAAGGGGCATCTGGGCGAATTGGGCACCAGCCATCTCGTCGCGCGGCAGGAATTGCGTAATTTGCTCCAGAACCTGCGCCTTCCGATGCCATCAGAAAATCAAGGGCGGGATGTTGCCCTGCCTTCCACCGAGCCGGCGACGGTCGCCGCCTGACATGTTCCGCCTGATTGTCCTTGCCGGGCTTGGCGTGCTGGTGTTCCGGTGGATGACGGGGCGGTGGCCCTGGCAGCCAAAGGTTTCTATTCGCAGTCAGGCGATCATTCGAGCGTACCGCCTGCTTGGTATCGAACCTGGCGCTAACCGAAGTGACATAATTGCTGCGCATAAGCGCCTAGTGGCTATGGTCCATCCTGATCGCGGTGGCTCGAACGAGCAGGTTCATGAAGCCAATGCCGCGCGCGACCTGCTGCTTGATGAATTGCCCCGCGAAGTACGCTAAGGTTGCGGGAATATGAAAGGGAATCTTGCACTCAATGGCTTATAATTTCGATCCGACCGTGCTGCGCGAATATGACATTCGCGGCATCATTGGTGAAACCCTCGGTCCGGATGATGCCCGCGCCATAGCCCGCGGCTTTGGCACATTGCTGGTGCGCGATCTGGGCGAGACGAAGAAACCTAAGGTTGCCGTCGGTTATGACGGGCGGGTCAGTTCACCCATGCTCGAGCACGCGTTGATAGAAGGCCTGACGTCGAGCGGCTGTGACGTACGCCGTATCGGAATGGGGGCGACCCCTATGCTTTATTACGCCGAAGCTTCATCCGAGGAAGTGGATGGCGGCATTCAGATAACTGGCAGCCACAATCCCGCCAATTATAATGGCTTCAAAATGGTATTTCGTGGGCGACCGTTTTTCGGCGCGGATATCCAGCTGATCGGCCGGATGGCTGCCGAGGGGGACTGGCTCGACGGATCCGGCACGGTCGAGAGCGTCGATATCATTGATGCCTATATTGATCGCATGCTGACCGCGCTCGACGGGATTGATCCTGCTGCACTCAGCAGTCTCAAGGTTGGCTGGGATGCGGGCAATGGGGCGGCTGGACCCGCGCTTGAAAAACTCGCCGCGCGGCTGCCGGGTGAACACCATTTGCTGTTCACCGAAGTGGACGGAAACTTTCCTAACCATCACCCTGATCCTACTGTCGAAGCGAACCTTGCCGACCTGCGCCAACTGGTTGCCGAGAAGTCTTGCGACTTCGGAATTGCCTTTGACGGCGATGGCGACCGGATTGGTGCTATCGACGGCGAAGGCCGCGTCATCTGGGGTGATCAACTACTGATGATTTACGCGGAGGACCTCCTCGCAAAACTACCTAATTCGACCATTATCGCCGATGTGAAGGCCAGCCGCGCCTTGTTCGATCACGTCGAAAAGCACGGCGGACAGGCGATTATGTGGAAGACCGGGCATTCGCTGATCAAGTCCAAAATGAAGGAAGTTTCCTCACCATTGGCGGGCGAAATGAGCGGACACGTGTTTTTCGCGGACACATATTACGGTTTCGACGATGCGCTTTACGCCGGAATTCGTCTGCTTGCCGCCTCTGCGCGTTTGGGCAAGTCAGTGACCCAGTTGCGCAGTGACATGCCGCAAATGCTCAACACGCCCGAAATGCGCTTCCAGGTGGATGAAAGTCGGAAATTTGCTGCGATTGATGAGGTAAAGGCGCGGCTGACGGGAGATGATGTGCCTGCTGGCGTCGAGGTGAACGATACCGATGGCGTGCGGGTCAACACGCCCGATGGCTGGTGGCTGCTGAGGGCTTCCAATACGCAAGATGTGCTTGTGGCGCGCGCTGAGAGTGAAACCGAGGATGGCCTTGCGCGCCTGATGGAGCAGATCGACGCTCAACTGGAACTGAGCGGGCTTGAACGCGGCAAGAGCGTGGGACATTGAGGAGATGACGTTGTTTAACAAGATTGTTCTTGCACTTGGCGGTGCAGTCTCGCTGGCAATTATTCAGGCTCCTGCAATGGCCCAGGATAATGATGCCGAGATGGAAGCGTTTGCCGACCTTGGCGCAATGTTCGAGGTCGAACCCCTTACGCCTGAGCAGGAAGCCCGATTGCCGCGTGCTCGCGCGATCATGGAAAAGGTCTTGCCCGAAGGCACCTTGGCAGACGTGATGGGCGATTCCTTCGATGGGATCCTGGGCCCGATGATGGAAATGACAAATAACGACCCATCGGCAGCACTTACCTTGGCGTTAGGGACGGATGCTTCCAGCCTCGATCTTGATGAGGAGGCGACCCGCGAGGCGCTGACCATTGTCGATCCGGCATGGCGCGAACGCGGTGAGGCCATACAGGGTGCCACACAGGCGATGGTGACGAACATGATGACGCGCATGGAGCCGATGATGCGCAACGTGATGACAGAACTTTACGCAATCTATTTCGGTGATACGCAGCTGGCGGATATCGAAACATTCTTCTCGACGCCAAGTGGCACTGCCTATGCTCGCCAATCCTACGCCATGGCGAGCGACCCACGCATTATGGCTGCCATGTTTGCAGAACCCGAAATACTGTTTGGCACCATGACGGAAATTCCGGTTCTGATTGAAGAGGCTGGAAAAAATCTGCCTTCAGCACGGAATTACGCCGATCTGTCCGGTCAGGAAAAAGCGCATCTGATCGAATTGACGGGGCTTTCTGGTGAAGAGCTAGAGACAAATATGGGCATTGTCGCACAGCATGTGTCGGGCAAGTAGCTCAGCCGATCGGGTGCGATGAGCGATAGCCAGAATAGCTTGCACTGTTACAGCGTAGCGCAACGGAAAGGGGCCTGCCGAAGCGAGCCCCTTTCTGTAACAACCACATTTTTCCAAGCGGTCAGGATTCAATCGATTTCGGAGCCGACCCAGCCCGCATTTCGGTCTGGCGAATGCGCAGATTGTTTTGCACGTGCCCAACACCGGAAACATCGTGCACGCAATCTTCAGCACGGCGCTTTTCCCAACGGCTGTTGACCTTGCCGTTAAGCGTAATCTCTGAGGTGTCCACGGAAACTTCGATGTCGCTTGCATCGACGCCGCGATCATCGGTCAGGCGATCACATGCATCTTCAAGGATTCGCTCATCCGACCGTTTGTAATTGCTCGGTCCGCGCCCACGATGGTCCATCTCTCTGCGGCGTTCGGCATCTTCGTCTCCAAACCAGCTGGCGATCTCATCACCTGCCCGTTCTATAATGCCTCGGTCATTATTCGGGTTTGGGCCGCGATCGCGATACTCACCGGCACCGGTGTAGCTGCCGGTCCCTGCATCCATCCCGTAATATGGTCGACTGCCAAGGCTTGCTGCAGGCCCGGCCATCGCTTCGCCACCGTAGGAATCGCCTCTAAAACTGCCGTGTACGCCGGGCTGTTTCAGGCCTCGGCTCTGCATGTCTGCGCTCGCCTGGTCATATTCGTCCAATGGGGCGTAGCGCCGCGAAGCTTGTGACTGGCCATAATTCGGCGATCGAGATGATTCTGGGAAACGACTGGACGCATGATCTCTGCCATAATCGGCAGAGCCCGCACTTTCCTGATAATAGCGGCTATCAGGTTCAAACTGTTCCTGTTGGCGGGCGTCGTATTCGTCTTGATAATATCCGCGCGAAGAGGATGCGCTGGGTGAGCGGGGATAACGATTTGGCATAGGGTTGCTCCTCACCTGTCGCGATGGAATCTGGTAACCGGCTACGAAGGACAGGATTTTCGTAATCGGGCACCGGCGCTTCATTGCGTCGTGTACCTATAGAACGAGTGATCCTGAATCGAGGTCCACGGTCTGGCGCAATTCTCGCTCGGATTGGCGAATCAAGCATTTGATAGTCCTGATAAAATGCCGTCCAGATGCCCAACGCAGCAAGACGCCTTGCCTCTCGCGCTTCGAACCATCATCTTTCCAGGGTGAGCAAACGCCCCATCCCGCCCGAAATAGCCGATTGGTTCGCAGGCCGAGGCTGGCGCGTGAGACGCCATCAGGTGGAAATGCTGAAAGCCAGCGATGCAGGCAAGCATGCGATGCTGGTGGCCGATACAGGGGCCGGGAAGACACTGGCGGGCTTTTTGCCGACCTTGGCCGATTTCAGCCCCTCTCGCATCGGGGATGGTGAGCAGCCCGAAGGCTTGCACACGCTCTACGTATCGCCTCTGAAGGCGCTCGCGCATGATGTGCAGCGCAATCTTATCACTCCGGTGGAGGAGATGGGGCTGAACATCCGCATCGAAACGCGCAGCGGCGACACGCCGTCCGACCGCAAGAAGCGCCAGCGCAGCAGACCGCCAAATGTGCTGCTGACCACGCCGGAAAGCCTCTCGCTGCTGCTTAGCTATCCGGAAAGCTTTACACTCTTTGCAGGCCTCAAGCGAGTGGTGGTGGACGAAATCCACGCTTTCGCAACGCAGAAACGCGGTGATCTTCTTGCGCTCTCGCTTTCCCGATTGCAGGCCATTGCTCCTGAAATGCAGCGCGCTGCGCTTTCAGCGACGGTTGCCGATCCGCAGGCCTTTACATCCTGGATTGCGCCATGGGGCGATATGGATGCGGTTGAGCTTGTGACGGGCGAAGCGGGGGCCGAACCGGAAGTTGAAATCCTCCTCCCGGATGAAGAACGGGTGCCGTGGGGTGGCCATGCAGCAACGTGGTCGATCCCCCAGCTTTATGAGCGGATTCTCAAGAGCAGTACCACATTGGTGTTCACGAATACGCGCTTCCTGGCCGAATATATATTTCAGCATCTGTGGGACGCGAATGAGGACAAGTTGCCCATCGGCATCCATCACGGCTCTTTGTCCAAGGAAGCGCGCCGTAAGGTAGAGGGGGCAATGGCACGTGGGGAATTGCGGGCACTGGTATGCACTTCCAGCCTCGATCTGGGCGTCGATTGGGGGGATATTGATCTGGTTGTGCAAATGGGTGCGCCCAAAGGTTCCAGTCGGCTGCTCCAGCGTATTGGCCGCGCTAACCATCAGCTCGATCAAGCGAGCCGCGCCTTGCTTGTGCCCGGCAACCGCTTCGAATTCCTGGAGGCAACCGCTGCGATGCAGGCAGTTGAAGAAGGCCAGCGTGACGGCGAGGATTTTCGTCCAGGCGGGCTTGATGTGCTGGCACAGCATGTCATGGCCTGCGCCTGCGCTGCTCCATTTGAGGAGGCGGCGCTGTTGGCAGAAGTGCGTTCCTGCTGGCCCTATGCAGGGGTGGACGAGGAAGTTTGGGGCCGCGTCCTCGAATTCGTTGCGACGGGGGGATATGCCCTGCGTGCCTATGACAAGTTCAAGCGGATCACCCGTGAAGAAGGTGAGGGCGGTGCGATTGTCTGGCGGTTGACCCACCCGGAGCAGGCGTATCGTCACCGAATGAATGCAGGCATCATCGTTGATTCCGAAATGCTCGAAGTGCGATTTCGCAACGGTCGATCGCTCGGGCGGGTCGAAGAACGCTTTGCCGCGTCTTTGCGTCCCGGGGATACGTTCCAGTTCAGCGGCGTAAACGTCGAAGTCGAACAGTTGAAGGATATGGAACTGATCGTCCGCGCCAGCTCAAAGGCGGCGATGATCCCATCCTATGGCGGGCTTCGCCTGCCGCTGACCACGCATTTGGCAGATCGTGTGCGCACTTTACTGATTGACCGTGCGGGCTGGGCGCGTTTTCCCGATGATGTGCGCGAATGGCTGGAAGTGCAGGATTGGCGCAGCCGCATGCCGGGGCCGGATAACCTGCTCGTCGAAAGCTTCCCTCACTCCAAGCGTCATTACACCGTCTATTATACTTTCACCGGCTGGAATGCGAACCAGTCTCTTGGCATGCTGATAACCGCGCGGATGGAAGCTCTGGGCCTAATGCCGAGCGGTTTTGTGGCGAATGATTATTCGCTCGCCGTTTGGGGCTTAAAGCCAGTGGAAGACCCGCGCCCGCTTCTTTCACCTGACATACTGACCGATGAATTTATCGACTGGCTGCAGGATTCGCACCTTCTGCGCCGCGCCTTCAGGGAAGTGGCGGTCATCGCCGGACTGGTCGAGCGCCAACATCCTGGCAAGCGAAAGAGCGGGCGGCAAGTGACCTTCAGCACCGATCTCATCTATGATGTGCTGCGCAAATACGAGCCTGACCATGTGTTGATCGAAGCTGCTTGGGCGGATGCGCGGGCGCGAATGACCGATATCGGGCGGCTCGGTGATTTACTGGACAGTGCTGCCGAACGGCTTGACCATGTTGTGCTGGACCGCGTCAGCCCGCTGGCAGTGCCGGTGATGGTTATGATCGGGCGCGAAAGCGTGCCGCAGGGCGAAGCGGACGATGAACTGCTGCTGGAGGCGGAGACGTTGGCAGGAGCTGCCATGCGAGTTGAAGACCACGACGAAATAGTGTGGGATTAAGCGCGCATGGTTCGCGAAAGGCTAGTGATTGTCGCGGCGGGCAAATGCATCGACCGGCGGGGCCTGTTAACCTTGGCAAAAGTTAGGCGAATGATGTTCGCATCGCTTACCGAGTGGATCGCCTGCACGGCAGCATTCTAATTCGTCTTGGTGCCAGATTCAAAATTGATCACCGTCTGGCGGGTTCACGGCGGTGGAGGCAGTGCGTTTTTCTCCACTCGCTCGCTCGCTCGCTATTTCCGTGGGTCACGTCTCATCACCTAAGTGTGATTCAGCTTCGAAGGGTTTCAGGATCCTCGCCACATTTCTGCGGGTGGCGATCGTGGTTGAGGGGGCCACCGTGACAAGAAGCATTACAGCAGCACGATGAGCGGTCTGACGTTGAGCGCGACCATAGTCTTGGCTAGCGGTGCTGTTGCTGCGCACTAGCTTTCATCGTCCCAGCACCATCGCCTCGCTCTCCCGATTGACTAAGATAGCGGGTGTGGCCACCCCGGATGCGCCTGCCTTGCGCGCACAAAAAAGGGCGGCCTAGGCCACCCTTTATGCCGGTTTGCACCGATATTATCTCTATCGTCTCAAGAGCCGAACTGCCGGTACTTGTCATTGCCGACAAAGCCGAATCTCGTCACACCCGAGCGCTTGATGATGT
Source organism: Aurantiacibacter atlanticus (assembly GCF_001077815.2). Classification (GTDB taxonomy): domain Bacteria; phylum Pseudomonadota; class Alphaproteobacteria; order Sphingomonadales; family Sphingomonadaceae; genus Alteraurantiacibacter; species Alteraurantiacibacter atlanticus. The sequence continues at coordinate 539,881 of NZ_CP011310.1, forward strand.
CGAGCACCGTGGCAGCCAAATCATAGCTGGCATTGGCTTCGGGTTCGAACTGCAATTCCGGCTCAACCGCAAGGTCGAGCGACTGGCTCAAATTGTAAACCAGCTCATTCTGCGAGATCGGGGTGTCGTTCCAGAGAATGACATTTTCCCGAGTGAGCACAATCTTGTTGGTAACCGGATCGACATCCGGCGTACTCGGATCGTTGGTCGGCGACGGGAGATCAATATTGACCGCGTGCGTCGCAATCGGGATCGTGATGATGAACATGATGAGGAGAACGAGCAGGACGTCGATCAACGGCGTCATGTTCATTTCCATCATCGGCTCGCCGTCATCACTGCCGCCTGCCATTGCCATGAGTGCGTACTCCTAATTCAGTTGTCTTCGCCGAACTGATTACTGGTTCGGATCGATCGGATTCGAAATGAAGGCGATGGTCGGATAACCGGCCGCCTGCACGTTGAAGATTGTGCCTGCGACGCAGCGCCATGGGGCGTCAACGTCACCGCGAATGTGAACCTGCGGGATAAGTTCGGGATCGGCCATGATGGCTTCGGGCCCGCCCGCACGCTGCACGATTGCATCGAGGCGTTCGAAAGCTGCGTCGTAAAGCTCGGTCGAATCGACCAGCGTCGTATTGTTGAAGAAGACCCGGCATTCACCATCACGCGTTGCCCCGGTAAAGCCGGAACGCAAAGTGCGTGGAGTGCGGCCTTCGGCATCCGTCGTGGTCACCGTGATCAGCAGGTTCTCGACCTTGTCGTCCGATTCCCGGTTTTCGATAACCGGGATCTCCAACCCTTCAACCGTTTGGATGGCCACTGGAACTGCAATCAGGAAGATGATCACCAGAACCAGCATGACATCCACCAGCGGCGTGGTGTTGATGTCGGACATCGGCTGTGCTTCGCCGGATCCCATCGCTATGGCCATGTGTCTTGTCCTATCTCACATTAAACAGAGAAGCGGCGAGCGCCAGCATGCGAAGGCGCCCGCCATTTCGTCGATTGAATTAAGCCTTGGGCTTGTTCACCGGTGCAGCTGTAGCTGGGCGCGCTGCCGCTGGAGCGGTTTTTGCGGCCTTGCCTGAAGCCTGAGTGGAAGTAGCCGTCATCATCGAAGGCTTGACCTGGCCATGGGAGGTGATGTTCGCCTGCAGATCCGTTGAGAAGCCCGAAAGCATTGCCGCGATGCGACGGTTACGTGACTGCAAATAGTTGTAAGCGAACACTGCGGGAACAGCGACGAGCAGACCGATAGCGGTCATGATCAGTGCTTCACCAACAGGGCCGGCAACCTGGTCGATCGAGGCAGAGCCGGTCGCACCGATTTTGATAAGTGCGCGGTAGATGCCGATCACGGTGCCGAGCAGGCCAACGAAAGGCGCAGTTGCACCGACCGTCGCAAGGAACGGCAGACCGCCCGCGAGCTTGGCGTTGATGCTGGATTCAGAGCGAGCAAGTGTGCCGTGAAGCCAATCGTGCGATTCGAGGTTGTCGGCCATCTTTTCGGATTCGTCGCCGGCACGGATGCCGTCTTCGACGAGCTGACGCCAGGCGCTGTTCTTTTCAAACTTGGTGGCGCCTTCTTTCAGCGAACCGGCGCGCCAGAAAGCGACGCGGCCTGCACGATATTCTTTCATCACCTTATTCTGTTCGAAATATTTGGTGATCAGGATGTAGAACGACCCAACCGACATAATGATCATCAATGTCAGGATGGACCAGGCGACGGGGCCGCCTTCTTCCATGGCCTGGATGAAGCCGAATTCAGTATCGGGCGCCGCTTCGGTCGCAGCTGCGGTCAAAGTTTCGATAAGCATGCTTGAAAAATCCTCTTCCTAGAGAAATCCGTAAAAAATTTAGTCGAGCCGGTAGACGATGTTGGTGGCCCAGCTACCCGTCGTCGGGTTGCCGGCATCGTCAAGCGCGGGATTGAAACGAGCATAACGGGTGATGTCATCACACGCGGCTCTATCAAGGATCGGGTCAGCCGAACGCGTCACGCGGCAGCTGGCTACGCGACCATTCGCTCCGACAGTCACCGCAACGCCCACCGTACCCTCGATCTCGCGACGCAATGCGCTCGAAGGGTAGTTATCGATGATGCGCCGTGTCCAGCGGTTCAGGCCGTCAGGCGATACAGCCCGAGCCTGTGACGGCGGAGGTGGCGGCGCTGGCGGCGCAGGCGGTGCCGGCGGCGGAACAATACGCGCAGGCGGTGCCGGCGGCGGAATGTTCGGCTGCGTGGTCACCCGCGGCGGGTTAGGCGCAATGTTCATCGGCGGCGGCGGCGCAACAGGCGGCGGCGGCGCGACAGTTTCTTCCGGTGGTGGAGGCGGTTCTTCTTCCGGCTCCGGCGGTTCCGGCTCCTCAATATCCACAGTGGTAACCCGCTCGACCACATCCTTCACCGCCGAATAGGCGAGTCCAGAAATCAGCAGGTAGCCGATACCCACGTGGATGAGGGCAACGATGATAATCGCGATTATGCGATTACCGCTCATTTCTTGGTCAGCGTAAGCCATCCAGTCCCTTCACTCCGTTTACAACGCCAGGGATACCCGGCCTATTTCGACTAACAAGATTCGTACCCTGCCAGCCGTACTTGCGTGTTGTCCAGTCCCAGTTTGAAACTGAAGTCTCGATTGTCAGCGTTTCTAATTGTGCCAACTTTGCCACAGCTCGGCAACATTATGTCGTATTCCGGGCTGTCGCGATGGCTCTTAACCGCACCTTAGGTGCTGGGCAAACGGTTTATCGGTTCAGTCGCGATTCACGCCTTTTGTCTTTTTCCTCAGATATTGTCTGTGAGCGCCTTGTCCCCGGCCCATATGCGCGCTTGCTATCCGAGGTGTTGCCGGGGCAGGAGAAGATCGATGACTGACATTATCCACAAATCACATTTCCCGCGTGCCTTGCGTCTCGCCACAGCGGCGCTCGCCAGCCTTGGTCTCGTCGCCTGTGCCACCGCTCTGCCTTCACAAGTGCGAGGAGAGAGCTTGCAGACAAATGAGCCCGGTCCGGAGGCCAGCCCTACCTATGCGGATATCGTGACTTACGCGCTTGAAGCGGAACTTGTCGCGATTGTGAACATCGATGATCAGACCGTATTTCCGCCTGAGCGGGCGCCTGATGTCACTCCTGATCGTGTCCGGCTTTATCTTGAAGCGCTGACCCGGAATTTGCTTGCCTCTCCCACCGGAGTTGGCGAATCGCTGATTTTCGTAACCGATGTCGACCGTGAGGCTGATGGCGATCCTCCCGCACTGAAAAGACGCGATTTTGTCATTTTTGCCAATCTCGTGCCCGGCAGGCCGGGTGAAGTGCGTCTCGTCTCCTCGCGCGCCATGTTCGCCTCCGGCCCTGCGATCGAGGGACGGGTACGTTCCGTCCTGCGCCAGCTTGCTGAAAATGATGTGCCGCCCGCCGTCACCGGCGTGCGCGATGTTATTTCAGTGCCTGGCAATCTTGTCGGAGAATCCGAAACGCAGATGTTTGTCGAGACGCAAAGTGGCGCTCCCATATCAATGACCGTGGTCCGCCGACCGGGATTGCCGCCGCAATGGGGTGTTTCACTTGGAGAAATCGTTGACGTGACAGCACGTCCGCCCGAACCCGACACGGTCTTGTGGTATCGCCTTGCATGTTCTTTGCCCGACGAATTGGCAGACGATGCCTTCCTGCAATCCGATCGGTCGGCGCGAACGCGCGCGCGCGAAGATTATGCCTTTGTGCTGGCCGACCTCGGGCCGTGCGAGCGCCGCTTTAGCTGAAAGCCAGGTTGAAGAGCAGAAAAGAATTTCCGTGGGCAGCAGGGCTAGCCATCCTGCGCAGCGCTGACTAACGCGCCTGTTGCAGCCGATTGCGGCTGGCATTCAGGCGGGGATGATATGGCAGAGAAATTGCGGATTGCATTGGCGGGACTTGGTACTGTGGGCGCGGGCGTGATTCGCTTGCTGGCAGAAAACGGCGAACTTATTTCCCGCCGGGCGGGCCGCGAAATCTCCATTACAGCCGTTTCCGCGCGTGATCGGGGCAAGGATCGCGGCGTCGATCTGTCGGGCTATGCGTGGGAAGATGACATGACGCTTCTCGCGGCGCGTGACGATGTCGATGTTGTGGTCGAGCTGGTCGGTGGATCGGACGGGCCCGCCGTGGCACTGGCACGCACCGCACTGGCAGGCGGCAAGAACCTAGTCACTGCCAACAAGGCGATGGTCGCGCATCACGGGCTGGAGCTGGCTGGCCTTGCAGAAGCCAACGGGGTATCGCTGCGTTATGAAGCGGCAGTGGCCGGCGGTATTCCGGCGATCAAGGGGCTGGGCGAGGGCGCGGCTGCCAACAGGATTGAACGGATTTACGGCATCCTCAACGGCACATGTAATTACATCCTGTCTGAAATGGAAGCCACCGGCCGCGACTTTGGCGATGTTCTTTCCGAAGCGCAGTCATTGGGTTATGCCGAGGCTGATCCTACCTTCGATATTGAAGGCATTGATGCCGCACATAAGCTGGCGATTCTGGCAGCGCTGGCCTTTGGCACCAAGCTTGATTTTGCAGCGGTTGACGTGTCCGGCATCAGTCGCATCCGTGCCGCCGATATCGGGCAGGCGCGTGCATTGGGTTATGTCATTCGTCTGATCGGCCTAGCAGATTGCGCTGCAGATAATGGCGATCGCCACCTGTTCCAGCGCGTTGCGCCCTATCTCGTCCCGCTGCGCCATCCTCTTGCAGGTGTGTCCGGACCGACCAATGCGGTCGTGGCCGAAGGCAATTTCTCTGGCAGACTGCTCTTCGAAGGCGCTGGCGCTGGCGACGGGCCGACTGCAAGCGCTGTGGTGGCCGATATCATTGATATTGCGCGTGGGAATGTCCTGCCGCCGTTCTCCCTGCCTGTCGATACGCTCCAGGACAGTGCGCCCGCCGATCCAGGCAATCGTCGCAATCGCGCCTATGTCCGCTTCATGGTGGCTGATCGACCTGGCGTGCTGGCTGAAATCACCGCCGCCATGCGTGATGCTGGCGTCTCCATCGAGAGCTTTATCCAGAAGGGGCAGGAAGAGGACGGGGATGAACCGGTGCTTGTCGCGATGGTGACGCATGACGGCCCCGAAGGCTCTGTCACAAAGGCGCTGGACTTGCTGCAAGGTTCCGCCAGCCTCGTTGAAGAACCGCTGGTGATGCGGCTGCTGGGCTAATCTGCTGCGCTGATTGCGGCTGCCTCCGCATGCGTTAGCGGTTCGGGGATACCTTTGAGATCGACGGTGATCGGCGGTCTGGATGATCCGCCAAAGCCTCCGCAGAAGGAAAGGAGGTGGTTCTCGCATGGCGGAGGGTCGAATCCCGGCAACACGCGGATTTGCGGGTCAGTTGGCTTTGGAAGAGGCGACATGTAGCGTTCGGATCCGACGAGCTTGCGGCATACTACGATCGTGCCGTCCAACTGCACGCCATCCTCGCAGCTTTCGGGTTCGACGATTGTAATCGGCGTATCGGGATCACCTTCAAACTCGATGCTGGGACCATAGCTGTTCTGGGCCGCATTGACGGCAGACAGGACTGTCGCCAGCGCCCCGACAAGAAGGCCCGTGACCGTCATGGGCTGGCTTCATCTTCCGAAATGTCGATGGCCACGCGCGTTCCAGTCGCTGGCTGATCGCGGTCGGCCGCAGCATCCGCCTTATGTATCAGCGTGGTTTCTTCCTCGCTCAATGCCTCGGGAAAGGCGGTAACGTCGATGATCAAAACAGGCTCGGGCGCATAGCCGACGCGGATACACAAGCCGCCGCCCGGATTGCTCACCCAGCATGGCGGATCGGTGAGGCCGGGAAGTATAACGCGATCGGACTGCGTCTTTTGCGGGAGCGGCGAAAGATATTGCTCCGAATCGGTAAGCTCGCGACAGACAAGTATCACGCCGTCTTCCTGCGCCTGCGTTTCGCAGGGCTTGCTGTCGTCAAGCGGGTTGGGCGTGTCTTCGTCGCCTTCGTATTCTTCCTGCGGACCATAAGCCTCCTGCGCGAATGCCGTGGCGGGCGGTGGCAATGCGACTAATGCAGGCATGCTCCAAAAGAGTGTGGCCAAGAATCTCGACATTGCCACACCTCCTGCTTAAGCGAGATGATCATTGGTATCGGAGGCTGAATTTCTAATGAATTCCACGACTGGCAGCGAAAGCGTACTCGATCGCGTTCTTGTTCTTGAATTGGTGCGCGTCACCGAAGCGGCAGCCATTGCCGCATCGGATCTGATCGGGCGCGGCGATGAAAAGGCTGCTGACGCGGCTGCCGTGGAGGCCATGCGTCGATCCTTCGATACATTATATATGGACGGCACCGTAGTCATCGGTGAAGGCGAGCGGGACGAAGCGCCGATGTTGTATATCGGTGAAAAGGTGGGCGGCGCACCTGGCAAGGGGCCCCGGATCGACATCGCGCTCGATCCTTTGGAAGGAACGACCATCACCGCCAAGGCCGGGCCTAACGCGCTTGCCGTGCTGGCTGCTGCGGAAGAAGGCTGCCTGCTTAACGCCCCCGATGTTTACATGGACAAGATTGCCGTGGGCCCCGGTTACCCGCCCGATGTAATCAGCCTGGACAAGAGCGTGACTGAAAACGTCACGTCCGTCGCCGCGGCCAAGGGTGTGGAGCCAGCCGACATTATTGTCTGCGTGCTCGACCGGCCGCGCCATGCCGAGCTGATCGCAGAATTGCGTAGCCTTGGCTGCGGTGTCGTACTGATCGGGGATGGCGATGTTGCAGGCGTTATTGCCACAACCGATCAGGACACCACGATTGACATCTATATGGGCAGTGGCGGCGCGCCCGAGGGCGTGCTGGCCGCAGCGGCCCTACGCTGTGTGGGCGGGCAGTTCAACGGACGCCTGCTATTCCGCAATGATGATGAACGTCAGCGTGCTGCTAAATGGGGGATTGAAGATCTCAACCGCATCTACAAGCTGGAAGATCTTGCCAAGGGCGATTGCATTTTTGCTGCTACCGGCGTTACCGACGGTTCCTTGCTCGATGGCGTGAAGCGTTTGCGCCGTCCCAATGGCAAGCGGGTGATGACAACCGAAAGCGTCGTCATGCGTGCTTCGTCAGGAACAGTGCGCTGGGTAAAGGGTGAACATATCATCTGATGATGCCGTGCACGCAATAGTGCGAAACACCGTGCGGCCCCTGTTGCAATAGCGGGGCGCTGGTCTAGGGCATGCGCCACACATTAATAGGGATTCGCGCTCCATGAAAATCATGTCCGGCAACTCCAACCTGCCGCTGGCCCGCGCTATTGCCGGATATCTTGAAGTGCCGCTGACAGATGTCAGCATGCGTCGTTTCGCTGACGAGGAAATCTTCGTCGAAATACATGAAAATGTGCGCGGCGAAGATGTCTTCGTGGTCCAGTCCACCAGCTTTCCGGCCAATGACAATCTGATGGAATTGCTGATCGGGATTGACGCGTTGAAGCGTGCTTCGGCCAAGCGCATCACCGCAGTTGTGCCCTATTTCGGTTACGCGAGGCAGGACCGCAAGCCTGGCCCCCGCACGCCGATTTCCGCCAAACTGGTGGCAAATCTGATGACGACCGCTGGCGCTGACAGGGTGCTGGCAGTGGATCTGCATGCGGGCCAGATCCAGGGTTTCTTCGATATTCCGACCGACAATCTCTATGCCGCACCGACGATGGCGGCTGATATCCAGGCGCGTTATGGCGGCAAGGATCTGATGGTTGTGTCCCCTGACGTCGGCGGCGTGGTGCGCGCGCGGGCACTGGCCAAGCGCCTCGACAATGCCCCTCTTGCTATTGTTGACAAGCGGCGGGACCGTCCCGGCGAATCCGAAGTGATGAATATTATCGGTGATGTGAAGGGCCGTTGTTGCATCCTTATCGACGATATTGTCGATTCGGGTGGGACCCTGTGCAACGCTGCTCAGGCTCTGCTCGATGAAGGGGCCAAGAGCGTTGCTGCTTATATCACCCACGGCGTATTGTCGGGCGGTGCAGTGGCTCGGGTGGACAAATCCGCACTGACAGAACTTGTCATAACCGACACCATCAAGGCAACCGATGCGGCAATTGATTCAGACCGCATCCGCGTGATGACCATCGCGCCACTATTGGGTGAGGCAATCCGCCGTATTGCCGATGAAAGCAGCGTGTCCAGCCTGTTTGACTGATCGCTGCGGGCGCAGTCTGTCAACCGCGTGGCCGGTCTTTTGGCGGCTCCTTGTCCGGATCACGCCACGGGCCCGGTTCGTCCGGCTTCAGCCTATGTAACGCTTCCAGCCGCCGATGTTGGCGCACTTCAAGCGACAGGCGCAGAAATGGGTTCGCGCCGTTCTTCAATTCGCTCGGCGACATGCCGAAGAACGCGCGGATTTCCTTTACGCGGTGAGATTGGTCGAAATAACGCAGTTCGATTTCGGCACTATCTTCCGGGCGGGTCACGCCAAGCAATGCGGCGCCCATATCCAGGGCTCGCGCCCTTCGCAGCGCCTGTTTGGGTGTAACTCCGAATGCCTGTTTCACGATCCGTTCGATCGTGCGCTTTGACACGTTCTGGCCTTCGGCGAATTCCTCGACCGACACCTGAGGATCGGCAAGGCACTGCTGCTCAAACAATATTGCGAGCGGATCGGGCTTCTGCCACCCGGCAGCCTCGACCAGCGGTCGCAGGAAACCGTCTTCCAATGCCTTGACCCAATCCTTGTAGGCCTTTTCTCGAGGGACAATTTGTGCAAGCGGCGTATCGCGATTGAACAACACATCAATATCGACGATCCGGTTTAATATGTCTGTATTATTGGGAAAGCCAAGCATGGTGGCTGTGCCTGCGTTGAAATGCACTGTCACCGCCAGATATTTCCCAGAAATTTCCAGCGGCATCCGGCGCGTTTGCGGCCCGAAATAGAGCGCCTTGCCATGCGGGCCCGGATCCCACAATTCTACGCCATCTTCTGTGCCTGCCGTCCATGCATCATGATAGATGATGGTAATGCACGGATGGTCGTGTACCCTTCCGCACTTCATCCGCATACCATCGGGCAGTTCGCCTGCAGCGATGCTCCACCAGTAACACCAGGGCTGAAGGTCTTTCGCCGGGACGCGCGACAGGGCAAGGGGCGCACCCCCCCTTGTCGCCCCCGTCTGCGACCTTATTTGCGACCCAATTTTCATTCCTGTAAAGAGTGATGAACAAATACAATTAATGCAATCAATAATATAGATATATGAGAAAATCCATGGTTTCCAATGTAGATATTTCACTTATGCATCGCCTTGCTGACGTTGCTGGAGAAGAAATTCGTCCGTTCTTTCGTACAATTATGGATATAGATGCCAAGGAAGACGCTACTCCTGTGACGCTGGCCGATAGGAACGCCGAATCGGCTATGCGAAAACTTATCGAAGCAGAGGCCGGTGCCGACGGAATACATGGCGAGGAGTTTGGCGTGAAGAATGGTGCTTCAGGCCGCCAGTGGGTGCTCGATCCTATTGATGGCACAACCGCCTTTCTCGCAGGCCGCCCAATCTTCGGCACGCTGATCGCTCTCTTGGAAGATGGCTTTCCCGTGCTTGGCATGATTGACCAGCCGATCCTTGGCGAACGCTGGCTGGGAGCCGTGGGGCAAGGTACCACATTGAATGGGCAGACCATCCATGCGCGGTCATGCCCCGATCTGCGCCGGGCGACCATTGCCACCACTGGACCACATTATTTCTCGGTTGAACAGGGTGATCGGTTTATGGCGCTGGCAGGGCAGACCGATCACAAGCGCATGGTGATGGGCGGCGATTGCTACAATTATGCCTGTCTTGCCGGCGGACATATCGACATTGTGGCAGAAGCGGCACTTAAGTTGCACGATTACGCGGCACTGGTCCCCATAGTTGAAGGTGCGGGCGGGATCATGTGCGATTGGGCAGGCGAACCGCTTCACGCCCAGTCTGATGGCACGGTGCTGGCACTGGGCGATCCGGCGCGGCTAGAAGACGTGCTGGAAGTGCTTGGTTAAAGCTGCGCGCGGGCTTGCGCTCGCTGGCCCCAGAATTAGAAAGCGCGTCCATGATAGCAGCAAAACATCCCCAGCAGGAGCAACGGCTTGCCGCGCTGCGAGAACTTGAAATCCTCGATACGGATTTCGAAGACGAATATGACCATATTGTAGAACTGGCATCGCATCTGTGCGAGGTGCCGATAGCCGTGGTCAATCTGATCGACACTGACCGGCAGTGGTTCAAGGCGGAAAAGGGGTTGGGCGTCCGGTCAACCCCGCTCGACACAAGCCTGTGTTCGCATGTCATTCTTGAAAAGGACTTTGTCGAGATTCCCGACACGCTGCGAGATCCGCGTATGTCGGACAATCCGCTATGTCTGGAGGAAGGGGGCTTGCGGTTTTATGCCGGTGCGCTGCTCCAATCGGAGGATGGTCTTCCGCTCGGGACCCTGTGCGTACTCGACAATCAGCCTCGCACTCTCACACAGTTTCAAGTCAAGGCACTGCGTATGCTTGCCGGACAGGTCAATCGGTTGCTCGATTTACGGCTGTCCTTGAAGCGTCAGCAGATTTTCCAGCAAGAGATTGATCACCGGGTCAAAAACTCGCTCGCCTCGGTCTATGGCTTGGTTCGGATGCAGGCCAGCAGGGCACAAGGCGAAGTGCGTGAGGCGCTGGACGTGGTGGGCAAGCGCATAGGCGCGGTTGCCGCTCTGCATGAGCAGCTGCACATGTCGATGAGCGGAACCGATATCGATCTGGCGCCCTTTGTGCAGCGTCTGGCGGATAAGCTGATAAGTGTCATGGCGCCCGGCTCCGAGGTGGAGCTGGAGCTTGCCGACGCCAACCTGTCGTCAAACTCCGGTGGCGCGATTGGGCTGATCGTGAATGAATTCATTTCCAATGCCGGCAAGCACTCTTCGGACACGGATGGGAAGGCGTTGGTTCACATCTCCGGCACCATTAAAGAGGGAACATATACCCTTCGCTTCACGCATCGCCATCATCTTGCAGCCGATACGCTGGATCGTATTGCCAATAGTAAGGGCCTTGGGGGGAGGGTGATAGAGGCTTCGACACGAAGCATTGCCGGTGTTCACGAATGGTCTGGCGGCGACAAGGGGCTGATGCTGGAAATCAGCTTTCCCGCCGAAACCTGAATCTCTTGCATTTCGCCGCAGAACCTTTATTTGCGCGCGCTTCACTGACACGTGATTCATCTGCCGGTCTGGCCGTTAGGGCTGCCAGGGCTGGTTGAACGTGTTCTCGAACTAGGAGACGAAAATGCCCAAGCTGAAGACCAAGAGCGGCGTCAAAAAACGCTTCAAGCTCACTGCCACCGGCAAGGTCAAGCATGGTGTCGCTGGTAAGCGCCACCGCCTGATCAGCCATAATGCGAAGTATATCCGCCAGCAGCGCGGCACCAAGGTTCTGGCCAAGGCCGACCAGGCAGCCGTGAAAAAGTGGGCACCCTACGGTCTCGATTGAGCCGGGTTTAAGGAGAAAAAGATATGCCTCGCATTAAACGCGGTGTTACCACCCGCGCCAAACATAAGCGGATTCTCGATCAGGCGAAGGGCTATCGCGGTCGTCGCAAGAATACGATCCGCGTCGCCCGTCAGGCCGTCGAAAAGGCCGGACAATATGCCTATCGCGACCGCAAGGTTAAGAAGCGCAACTTCCGCGCCCTGTGGATCCAGCGCATCAATGCCGCTGTGCGTCCCGAAGGTTTGACCTATTCGCAGTTCATGCACGGCGTAAAACTTGCCGGGATCGAGCTGGACCGGAAGGTCATGGCCGACCTCGCGATGAACGAAGGCGATGCCTTTGGCCTTATCATCAAGCAGGCGAAGGAAGCGCTTCCCGCCTGATTGCTGATCGCTATTGAATTTCAGGAAGCGCCATCCGAAAGGGTGGCGCTTTCTTTTTGTCCCGCTTAGAGGCGCAGCCCATGAGTAGTGAAAACGAAGCGAAAACCGCCGACACGCTGAGCCGGCTCGAAAATGCCGCAACCCTCGATGCTGTCGAGGCAATCCGGATCGAGGCGCTGGGCAAGCAGGGCTGGATAAGCGCGCTTCTCAAAACGCTGGGCAAGATGAGCCCGGACGAGCGGCAGGAAAAGGCGCCTGCCATCCAGTCGCTGCGCGCATCGGTCGCCGATGCCATCGCCGCACGAAAGGCCGCGCTGGAGGCTGCCGAACTCGAAGCGCGCCTTGCCACCGAAACGCTCGATCTGACCCTTCCTGCACCGCAGGCCCCGCGCGGCAGCGTGCATCCGGTCAGCCAGGTGATGGATGAACTGGCGGAAATCTTCGCCGACCTCGGCTTCGCAGTCGCCACCGGTCCCGAAATCGAGGACGACTGGTACAATTTCACGGCGCTCAACATGCCTGAAAGTCATCCCGCGCGGGCGATGCACGATACATTCTACTTTCCCGACTCTGCGCCCAAGGGCGGCAGAATGCTGCTTCGCACGCATACCTCGCCGGTCCAGATCCGCACGATGATGGCGGATGGTGCGCCCTTGCGGATTATCGCACCGGGACGCGTCTATCGGTCAGACAGCGATGCCACGCACACGCCGATGTTCCATCAAGTGGAAGGCCTGGTGATCGACAAGGGCATCCATCTTGGTCATTTGAAATGGACGCTGGAAACTTTCCTCAAGGCATTCTTCGAAACAGATGACATCGTCTTGCGCCTGCGTCCCAGCTATTTTCCCTTCACCGAACCATCGGTAGAGGTGGATGTCGGTTTTGCCATCGAGAATGGCAAACGTATCCTGGGTGGCAGCGGTGATGCGCCGGGGCACGGCTGGATGGAACTTCTGGGAAGCGGCATGGTCAACCGCCGGGTAATTGAATCTGCAGGTCTTGACCCTGACGAATGGCAGGGCTTCGCGTGGGGGCTGGGCGTGGACCGCCTCGCCATGCTGAAATACGGCATGGATGATCTGCGCGCCTTTTTTGACGGCGATGGGCGTTGGCTGAACCATTACGGTTTTTCGGGGCTCGACCAGCCGACGCTTTCCGGCGGTGTGGGAGTAGCGCCATGAAGTTCTCGCAAGAATGGCTGGAATATTTCCTCGATACCGATGCGGGTACGGCAGACATAGCAGCCAGGCTCAATGCCATCGGAATAGAAGTTGAGGGGATTGCAGACCCTGCTGAGAGGCTGGCAGGCTTCCGCGTGGCCGAAGTCCTCACCGCTGAAAAGCACCCTGATGCGGACAAGCTGCAAGTGCTCTCGGTCAACACTGGCGAAGCTGCGCCTGTGCAGGTTGTATGCGGCGCGCCCAATGCGCGTGCAGGGATGAAGGGCGTGCTCGGCCTGCCCGGTGCCGAAGTGCCCGCAAACGGCATGAAGCTGAAGAAGAGCGCTATCCGCGGTGTCGAATCGAACGGCATGATGTGCTCTGTGCGAGAGCTTGAATTGGGCGAAGAACACGACGGGATTATCGAACTTCCCGCCGACGCCCCTGTCGGCACAAGCTTTGCCGATTACCGCTCTGCCTCGCCCATTTTCGATGTGGCGATCACGCCCAATCGGCCTGATTGCATGGGCGTTTACGGCATCGCCCGCGATCTGGCGGCGGCGGGGCTTGGCAAACTCAAGGCGATTGAGCCGTCCATCGTCACGGCGTCTTTTCCCTGTCCGGTCGAAATCCGCACTGATGATTCTGAAAGCTGCCCGGCCTTCTATGGCCGTGTCGTGAAGGGTGTAACCAATGGGACAAGTCCCGATTGGATGCAGCGCCGCCTTATTGCAGCAGGCCAGCGCCCGATCAGCGCGCTGGTGGACATCACCAACTACCTGATGCTTGCTTTCGGTCGTCCCGCCCATGCCTATGATCTGGCGAGCCTCAGCGGTCCCGTTATTGCGCGGCGCGCGCACGAAGGTGAGCAGGTGCTGGCCCTGAATGAAAAAACCTACACGCTCGATCCCAGCATGACGGTGATCGCGGATGATGATGGCGTGCACGATATTGCCGGCATCATGGGTGGTGAGCATTCTTCCGTTCAGCCCGGTACTACTGATGTACTGCTGGAAATTGCCTATTTCGATCCTGAAGCCATAGGCGTGACGGGCCGCAAGCTGGGCCTCGCGACTGATGCCCGCACGCGGTTTGAGCGCGGCGTTGATCCGGCGTTTCTTGAAGATGGTCTCGATATTCTCACCAGCCTCATCCAGCGCATTTGTGGCGGTGAGGCGAGCGAAATGGTGCGCGCCGGTTCGCCTCCCAATGAAGCGAAAGTGATTGCCTTTGATCACACGCTCACTGAAAGGTTGGGCGGTATCACGGTCGGTGAAGCAGAACAGAAGCGCATTCTCGAAGCGCTCGATTTCGCCGTTTCGGGCGATTGGCAGGTCACTTGCCCGCTGCGCCGTCACGATATCGAAGGGCCAGCCGATCTGGTCGAGGAAGTGGTGCGTATCCACGGGCTCGATGCAGTGGAGAGCGTGGCGTTGCCGCGCGCTGATGGTGTCGCCCGCCCAACCGCTACGCCAGAACAGAAACTGCAACGCCGCTTGCGCCGCGCTGCTGCTGCGCGTGGATTGAATGAAGCGATCACCTGGTCTTTCTTGCCCACAGATCAGGCCGAACACTTTGTCGATGGCCAGCCGCTGTGGGTGCTGGATAATCCGATCAGCGAAGATATGAAGGCAATGCGCCCCTCGCTCATCCCCGGATTGCTCTCCGCTGCCAAGCGCAATGCCGATCGCGGTGCGCATTCCTTGCGCCTGTTCGAAGTGGGCCGCCGTTATTTGCGCGCCAAGGATGGCTCCAGCGATGAGCGTGCAACGCTTGCGGTGCTGCTTGCGGGCGAAAAGATCTCGCGTGGCTGGGCCAATGGCAAAGCCACCACGTTTGACGCATTCGATGCCAAGGGAGAGGCCGAGGCATTGCTTGCCGAAGCTGGTGCACCTGTCAGCCGTTTGCAGGTGATGGGTGATGCTGGCGGTCAGTTCCATCCCGGGCAGTCCGGCACCTTGCGGCTCGGACCCAAGAACGTGCTGGCTCGCTTTGGCGCATTGCATCCGGCCACGCTCGATGCGTTTGATGTCGATGGGCCCGTGATGGCAGTGGAGATCTACCTCGATGCTATTCCGGTCAAAAAGGGACAGAAAAAGGTCGGCGGTGGCTTTGCCAAGCCAGACTATGCACCGCCCGTGCTGCAAGCGGTAATGCGCGATTTTGCTTTCCTCGTGCCCGAAAATGTCGCGGCGGGCGATCTGCTCCGCGCCGTCAGGGGAGCGGACAAGGCGAATATCGTCGAAGCGCGGGTCTTTGATGTTTTTGCAGGCGCCAGTGTGCCCGAAGGCAGAAAAAGCATCGCCATAGAAGTCACCTTGCAGCCAGTCGAAGGCAGTTTCAAAGAAGCTGACCTCAAGGCGATCACGGATAACGTCGTGGCGGCAGCAGCCAAACTGGGTGCAGACCTGCGCGGCTGACTAGGGTAAACCCGGACCGGCCCCTGCCGATCCGGGTCTGCATCAACGCATTCTAGAATTCCGCCTATTTCGCGCTGAACAGTGTCGGGGCGGGCGTGCCGCCTATTGCGACCATTCGGGCTTCAAGACGTGCCAATTCATCACGTGACTGGGCGAGCCTTTGCGCTGCGCGATCACGTTCCCGCTCTTCATCGCGCAGGTGCGCTTCGGCGCGGGCAAGTCGGTCCTGTGCATTGGCCAGCTCACGCTCTTCCTCTGCCAGATCACCTTCCCGATCGGTGATACGTTCCGTCATGCGCGACGCATCACGCTCCAACCGTGCCCAATTACGGGCCCTGTCTTCGTCCATATTGGCAGGCGCGGAGACGGTGATGTTCTGCGCGATCGCTGGCGCAGCAGGCATCGCCAGTGTTGCAAGGACAAGTGCGGAGGAGGAGAAAATCTTCATTGGGTGAGTTACCTTTCGTTCTGGCCGCAATGATAGGAGGACCACCTTGACCGGAGAAGCGCGATTGTAAGAAGCTTTAATCCGGTATATCCGGACCTAATGGATCTGGCTCAGCTTCGTACCTTCATTGCCGCTGCCGAAAGTGGCAGCTTTGCCAGCGCGGCAGATATCGTCAGCGCCAGCGCATCATCCGTGACTGACAGGATCGCGGCGCTCGAACACCGGCTGGGCGCTGCACTTTTTATCCGTTCGCGCCGGGGCTGCGCACTTACTCCTGCCGGAGAGGGCTTCCTCCCGCGCGCCAGATCAATGGTTTCGATCTGGGACGCCAGCCGGACAGAGGCACATCTGCCTGCCCGTTTTGCCCGTCATGCGCGCATTGGAGGGCAATACGCACTATGGCCGGAATTCTTGATGCCATGGATTTCCGTGTTGCAAGCAGAGCAGCCAGACCTCGCGCTTTCGCTTACCGCAGGTGCCTCGGCCCGGCTTAACCGTGACGTAGCAGCCGATGTGCTTGACCTTGCGATTGTCTACAGCCCCGCCATCGGTATCGGCATCGAGGCGGCGCGAGTGCTCAACGACCAACTCGTCCTCGTGCGCGCGGCGGATTGCGAAGACTGGCGTGAAGCCTGGGTCGATATCGATTGGGGTGAGGCGCTGCACATACCTATTGTCCAGGCCGTGGGGCAGGAAGACGCCAATGGATTGCGGCTCGATATCGGGGGCATGGCGGTGCGCTGGCTGATCGAACACAAAGCAGCGGGATATGTCCCTGCCCGGCTCGCGCATCGGCAGATGGAGCGGGGCGCAATCGTGGTTGTTCCCGGCAGTCCCAGCTTCGATTTTTCGGCTTACGTCACCTGGCGAAGCAGGGGAAAGCTCGATACTGCGGGTATAGTCGCGTCGCTGTCATCCTTTGTGCAGCGGGATGAGAAGTTGACCAAACAGGTTTGATTGCAGGCGTTGTCGCCAAGTTTGACGCGCCTTTCATCATGGACGCAATGGCCCCGTGCGGCTAGGGCGCGCCTTCCATGTCCAGCCAAGAGAATCCCAGGCGCACCTTCGCCATCATCTCGCATCCTGACGCGGGTAAAACCACGCTTACCGAAAAGCTGCTGCTGCAAGGCGGCGCGATCCATCTTGCTGGTGAAGTCAAGGCGCGCGGGCAGGCGCGGCGTGCGCGTTCCGACTGGATGAAGATCGAACAGCAGCGCGGTATCTCCGTCACGTCCAGCGTGATGACCTTCGAGAAGGAATTCATCGGCGAAGACGGGCCAGAGACAATCACCTTCAACCTGCTCGATACGCCGGGCCATGAAGATTTTTCCGAAGACACCTATCGCACTCTGACTGCGGTGGATTCGGCTATCATGGTGATCGATGCCGCCAAGGGTATCGAGCCGCAGACGCGCAAGCTGTTCGAGGTCTGCCGCCTCCGTAGCGTGCCGATCATCACCTTCGTCAACAAGGTCGATCGCGAAGGTCGCGACCCGTTTGAGACTCTGGACGAAGTGGCGGATATGCTCGCGCTGGATGTGTCACCGCAAATGTGGCCGATCGGCATGGGCGGCCTGTTCGAAGGCATTCTCGATTTCCGCACTGGTGAAGTCGCGCGGCCTGAAGGGGGCTCCAAGGAATATCTCGGCAAGCGCGATACCGATCCGGCCATTCCGGAGAACTTCGAAGAAGAATATCAGCTGGCGCAGGCGGGCTATCCTGAGTTTGATTTGGAGGCTTATCGCAATGGCGATCTGACGCCGGTGTATTTCGGCAGTGCGCTGAAGAACTTCGGTGTGGAAGAGCTGATTGATGCAATTGCCCGCTACGCACCGCCACCGCGCCCACAGCCTGCCGGTGAGGAACAGATCAGCCCTGATCGCGACGAGGTGACAGGCTTCATCTTCAAGGTGCAGGCCAATATGGACCCGATGCACCGTGACCGGATCGCCTTCATGCGGCAGGTATCGGGCACCTTCAAACGCGGCATGAAGCTGACACCTTCCGGCCTTGGCAAGCCGATAGCTGTCCACTCGCCAATCCTGTTTTTCGCGCAGGACCGTGAAATAGCCGACACTGCCCACCCCGGTGACATCATCGGAATTCCCAACCATGGCACATTGCGCGTGGGTGATACCCTTTCGGAAAAGAACCAGGTTCGCTTTACCGGTCTGCCCAATTTCGCTCCGGAAATCCTGCGCCGCGTGCAGTTGAAAGACCCCACCAAGACCAAGCAGCTTCGCAAAGCGCTGGACGATCTGTCGGAAGAGGGTGTGATCCAGGTGTTCTATCCGGTCATCGGCGGATCAAGCATTGTGGGCGTGGTCGGTCAGTTGCAGCTCGAGGTGCTCGTCAGTCGGCTTGCGGCGGAATATAAGGTCGAGGCCGGACTGGAAGCATCGCCCTTTGCGACGGCGCGCTGGCTCAAGGGCCCGCAGGAGAAGATCGACGAGTTCGAGCGGTTCAATCAGGGCAATCTGGCGCATGACCGCGATGGGGACACCGTATTCATGGCCAAAAGCCCGTGGGACGTTGGCTATCAGCAGGAAAAGAACCCGGAGATTACCTTCTCGGCCACGAAGGAACGTTAGGCTTGCGCAGTTCTGGCGCTTGGCACAGAACATGCTCCATGAACGCTCTGAGTCCGACAGTGCAAATTCTGTCACCAGCCGAAAGCAGACCGACGGAACAGTTCGGCACGGCTGATATTGTCGGCTGCACGTTCGCACGCCCATGGCGCCGTCATGATCTCTTCATCGGCGCACTGAAGGATTTACTCTGATGGCAGACTTCACCGATACGCTGACGCAGAAACACATCGCGATGATTGAGGCCCAACCGGTTTTTTTCGTCGCCACTGCTGCGCTGGATGCGCGAATTAACCTTTCGCCAAAAGGTCTGATGGAAACATTCCGCGTGCTTTCGCCGTCACGGGTGGCCTATCTCGACCTGTCTGGCTCGGGCAATGAAACCAACGCTCACTTGCTGGCAGACGGACGTATCACGCTGATGTTCTGCAATTTCCAGCAACCTGCTCTGATCCTGCGGATTTATGGGACAGGAATACCTGTTTTGCCGCAGGATGATGGCTGGGCCGACCTCGCACAGCATTTCACCATGCTGCCCGGCACGAGACAGATCTTCGACATCAATATCGACAGCGTCCAGACCAGTTGTGGCTGGGGTGTGCCCCTCATGGAACTTGATCACCATCGTGAAACGCTGGTGAAATATCACACTGGCCGCGATGCGAAGGAGTTTGTTGAACATCGCCAGGCGGCAGTCAGCAGCATAGACGGGCTGCCCACGCGGCCGACGGATCGTTATATCTCTGGCGAATAGCGTCCGGAAATTTGGATTGCATGCAAGCCATCTGGAACGCGATGCCACGCTGCGGCTTTATCCTCATATCCCCAATGGGCCCACGGCGCTGAACGCCTGATAAGGTAAAACCCGCGTGCAACTGACTTTCGGCAGCTACAATATTCACAAGAGCGTGGGCGTAGACAAACAGCGCAATCCCATGCGCATCCTAGACGTGATCGACGAGCTGGAGGCCGATATCGTTGCTCTGCAAGAGGTGGATATCCGGTTTGGGGACCGGCAAAGCGTACTCGATCTTGCCGACATCACGAGCCGTGGCTGGCAGGTGGCGGCGGTGCCGACAAAGCCTGCAAGTCTTGGCTGGCATGGCAATGCGATTCTGGTGCGTCAGTCGATCGAAATCGTCTCGGTCGAAGCGGAAGATTTGCCGCGCATTGAACCGCGCGGTGCAGTGAGGGCCAAGCTAAATGCAGGCGGGTCAGAAATATGCGTGACCGCGATGCATCTCGACCTGAGCGGGTTGCAGCGCAAACGCCAGTTTGCCCATCTGTGCACCAATAGCCGCGCGCCCGGTGTGCCCGCTGTCATGCTGGGCGATTGCAATGAATGGATCAAGCCGATTGGCGGGGAACGCGGACTTGCCGCATATTGGGAGATGGTGGCGCCGGGTCGAAGCTTTCCTTCGCGAAAGCCGCTTCTGCCACTCGACCGGCTGATGCATACACCGCACTGGCACCTGGATAAGGCCGAGGTGCATAACAGCGTGCTTTCTCGCCAGGCCTCGGATCACCTGCCGATCCGCGTTACCCTGTCGCTGCCCTAAAATTAAGCGCCTCTGCCCGCTTTTTGTGCGCTTGCTAACAAGCTTGCGGCACGGATTGGGGAGACTTTGCCGTAATCCTTGAGAGAATTCCGTCTGGCACGCGTTTTGCTAAGTGGTGCTGTGGCCGGGGATTTCGCCGGCGCAGGACAGGGGCCAGTGATGAAATTTGTCATTGCCATCGTAAAGCCGTTCAAGCTCGACGACGTGCGCGAAGCGCTCGCCGGGATTGGTGTTGCCGGGATGACCGTCTCGGAAGTTAAGGGATTCGGTCGCCAGAAGGGCCAGACCGAAATCTATCGTGGCGCCGAATATTCGGTGAACATGCTGCCCAAGGTCAAGCTCGAGGTCGCTGTCAGCGACGAGATGATGCCCAAGGTAGTGGAGGCCATTCAGCAAACCGCCAGCACGCAAAGCATTGGCGACGGGAAGATCTTCGTGCTCGACCTTGTGTCGGCCACGCGCATCCGCACCGGCGAAACCGATGAGACCGCGCTGTGAAGGGATCAGCAAACATGAACGCATATCTGCTAAAACTGGGCGCGGCAGGATTGACCGCGCTGCTCGTATCGCATCCGGTTCTTGCCGCAAGTGCCGTCGAAGCGGCACCGGTGGCAGAAGCCGCGGCCGAAGCGGTCGATCCTGTCGCAGAGGCGGTGGGTGGCGGCACTGCCTATATCCTGAACACTCTCCTGTTCCTGATCGGTGGTTTTCTGGTCATGTGGATGGCGGCAGGCTTCGCCATGCTTGAGGCAGGCCTCGTGCGCACCAAAAATACGTCGACCCAGTGCCTCAAGAATATCGGGCTCTATTCGATTGCCGGCCTGATGTTCTGGGTGATTGGCTACAACATTGCCTATCCGGGCGATTTCAACGGGATCATCGGCGGCTTCACCGGGTGGTATCCGATGCAGGATGTTGGTGTTGCCGATGTGGGAACGGGCTATTCGGTCGCCTCTGACTGGTTCTTCCAGATGGTCTTCTGCGCGACCACAGCCTCGATCGTGTCGGGCACTGTGGCAGAGCGCGTGAAGATCGTTCCTTTCTTCATTTTCGTGACCATCCTGACCGGCGTGATCTACCCGGTCGTGGTGAGCTGGGAATGGGGCGGCGGCTTCCTAGATCAGATGGGCTTCTCCGATTTCGCCGGTTCTACACTGGTACACTCGACAGGTGGCTGGGCTGCTCTCATGGGTGCACTCATCATCGGGCCGCGTCTCGGGCGCTATACCAACGGGAAAGTGAATGTCTTCCCCGGCTCCAACATCCCCCTGGCGACGCTTGGCACATTCATTCTGTGGCTCGGCTGGTTCGGTTTTAACGGCGCTTCGCAACTTGCGATGGGCACCGTGGGCGATGTGTCCGACGTATCGAAGATTTTCGTCAATACGAATATGGCAGCGGCAGCCGGTGTAGTGGTAGCCATTATCGCTACGCAACTTCGCTATGGCAAAGCCGATATAACGATGGCGCTAAACGGTGCATTGGCCGGGCTTGTCGCGATCACTGCAGAGCCGCTTGCGCCAAATGTTGGCACTGCAATCGTCATTGGCGGTATCGGCGGTATACTGCCTGTGGTGTTTGTGCCGCTGCTCGACAAGCTACAGATCGATGATGTCGTCGGTGCTATTCCGGTCCACCTCGTGGCAGGCATCTGGGGCACTCTGGCAGTCGCGATCAGCACGCCAGAGGTTCTGGTCGCGCAGATTGTAGGGATCATTGCCACAGCAGTCTGGGTCAGTGCCGTCAGCGCTATCATCTGGTTCGCTCTCAAGGCAACCATCGGTGTCCGGCCGAGCGAAGAGGTCGAATTGGCCGGCCTCGATGTTCACGAGACAGGTGTCGAAGCCTATCCCGGGCTCGCGAACCAGGCGTAAACCCGTTACCACCTTGGCGGGGTCAGGGTTTTCTCTCTCCCCCTCGACCCCGCCTCTCCACGTTCCTCCTGCGAACAAACTACTTTGAGGGTCGGAGCCTAGCGCTCCGACCCCTTTTTTATTGCTTACCGCACGCGGCGCGGCGGCTCCATAAACCGAGGAAGCAATCCGCAATCCGCAATTCTGCCGCGACCGGCGAAATTGTCGGATGCAAGAATCTTGTTTTCTGGCATGCTTGCGGTGGTCGCGCACTCAAGGGGTCTTTCGTAAAGTTACATATTTGCAACAGTTTCTGCGCCAATGTGATCACGGCCACAGGAACGCAAGCACCCTGCGCAGGTTTGCTATACCATTGAAGGGCACGTGATTTCATGATGCGTTGAAGTCATGTTTCCCTTATAGGGGAAATCAAGTAGTTCAGGTTTGATTGCCGGTTTCGAGATTTCTAGGCGGCGTTCAAGAAGCAGCATCAGGGTTCAAAAGGGATTTTATTTATGCGTAAGATTGTTCTCGGGTTGGGAGTTGCGGCTACCGCAATTTCAGCACCCGCGATGGCTCGCGATGGAGAGGGTTATTTCGGGGCAGAAGCAGGCCTTGTGTTCCCGGAAGACTTCGACACTGACGTAAATGGCTTGGACGACGCCGGCGAAACCAACACCGACAGGGGTTGGGAAGGTGCCGCCTTTGTGGGGTATGACTGGGGCCGTCTGCGCACTGAACTTGAAGGTTCCTACAAGGAATTCGGCGCTACGCAATATACTGGCAATGCCGGGACAGAAGCATATGACGGCGAATTCAATCAAATTGCGGCGATGGCTAACCTGCTGCTCGATTTTGGCGGTCAGGATGGTATCGGTTTCGCGATTGGTGCTGGCGCGGGCCGGACATGGCTCGACGTCAATACGCCCCCGGTGAGCAATGGTGCTGCTGAAATCAATGACGATGAGAGCGATTGGGCTTGGCAGGCTCTGGCGCAGTTGCGCTTCCCTATCAACGAGAGTGTCGAACTGACGGCGAAATACAAGTATTTCAGCACGCAGGAATTCACGATGACCGATACTCTTGGTCGTACCAATGAATTTGAGCTTGCAACTCATTCTGCACTAGTCGGACTGCTGGTGAATTTCGGTGGGGCCGAGCCTCCTCCGCCGCCACCCCCGCCGCCGCCTCCGCCGCCACCCCCGCCTCCTCCTCCCCCGCCTCCGCCGCAGGTGCAATGCAATACGGGTCCCTACATCGTCTTCTTTGATTGGGATGAGTCCCACATCACGTCTGAAGCGGAAACAGTGCTCAATAGTGCCGTTACTGCGTACAGCGATTGCGGCAGCGCCAGTATCATGCTGGCGGGGCACACTGACCGTTCGGGCAGCGCGACATATAATGTCGGTCTGTCGGAGCGCCGCAACGACTCGGTCCAGAGCTATCTGACCGGCCGCGGCATCCCGGCGGCTCGTATTTCTGCCGAAGCCTTTGGCGAAAGCATGCCCCGCGTTGCTACTGCAGACGGTGTGCGCGAATTGCAAAATCGCCGCGTGGAAGTGACCTACGGTCCGGGCTCGGGCAACTAGGTTCGTTACAGACTGAAAACGAAAATGGGGTCGGGAGAGAGGTCTCCCGGCCCCATTTTCATGGCCTGGGCAGAGGGATTTCCTTCTCTTGTCAGTGTTTCCGAATCATGCAGGACGTTTCGCGGCTTTCAACAAGGAACCCGCCCGGTCCGTGCCCCATATAGGATCCTCTGAGTCGCCGAGTGCCTCGTGAGTGACTGCTCGGTGTCCCGTCGGACGTAAAGGAACCCACTCTCTCGTATCGTACTTGCTCATACCTCATGTAGGGGCGATGTGCGCAGAGAAATCCAGTATTCCCGCCTCCCATCTGGCGAGCAGATGCCAATCCAGAACTGCCAAAAGGCCATGTCCATACCTCGCCTTCGGCCTGTTATCTTAAAACATTCGCGTCGACCGCCATTTACGTCTATAAGCCTCTAATTGAAGTGGTGGGGCAGATCCGCCGCTTCTCAATTGGCGGGAATATCGTCCGCATCGTCGATTGAAGTTTCAGGACGGAACTGAAGGTTTGTTGATTTCATGGGTTACGACAAAGGACGTCGCGGACGGGGACGTGACAAGCGCGATAATTTCGGTGGTGAAGGGTTCGATCCTTTTATGGATGGCGGGCCGCCTCCGATGGAGAGCGGCGGCTGGCGCGATGGCGGGAATGACCGATTCGGCGGCGGCGACCGCTTTAATGACGATCGTGGCGGCGGCAACCGGGGCGGTGGCTTCGGCGGCGGCAATCGTGGCGGCGGCTTCGGCGGCAGCGGCGGTGGTGCTCCACGCGGCGGCGGTGGCGGCGGGGGTATGCCTGCTCAGGTGGTTGGCACCGGCCAGGGCAAGGTAAAGTTTTTCAACGCTCAGAAGGGTTTTGGCTTTATCCAGCGTGATGAGGGTGGCGAAGATGTTTTCGTTCACATCAGCCAGGTCGAGCGTGCCGGTCTGGAAGGGCTCGCCGAAGGTCAGGAATTGCAATTCAACCTTGTAGATCGCGGCGGAAAAGTTTCGGCTGCCGATCTTCAGGTCGTTGGCGATGTGATCGCAGTCGAGCAGCGTGCTCCTCAACGCGAACTGACGGGCGAGAAGGCCGTCGGCACGGTGAAATTCTTCAACGCCATGAAGGGATTTGGCTTCATCACGCGTGATGATGGCAAGGAAGATGCCTTCGTTCACATCAGCGCAGTGGAGCGTTCGGGCCTGCCCGGGATTGCCGAGGGTGATCGTTTCGAGTTCGATCTCGAAGTCGACCGACGCGGGAAGCATTCGGCTGTCAATCTGGTGCCGGTTCAAGGTTGAACTTGCAGGAGATGCGGCCGGATGTTTGACCGGCCGCCCACTCCATCTTAGAGAAGAGTGATCAGGCGGTCGGCCCAAGGCTCGGCCGCCCTCTCTTTATTTTGGGATGGAGTTATCCTCATGACGATTACCCCGTTGATGCCCGTATATCCCCGGTGCGGCGTTCGTCCTGTGCGTGGGGAACATTGCCACCTGATAGACGAAGATGGCACGCGTTATCTCGACTTTGCCTCGGGTATCGCGGTCAATCTGCTGGGTCACAGTCACAAGGGGCTTATTGGAGCGATTCAGCGACAGGCGGAAACGCTGATGCACGTATCGAACCTCTACGGTAGCCCGCAAGGTGAGGCTCTGGCTTCACGTCTTGTCGAGAAGACTTTTGCAGATACCGTTTTCTTCACCAATTCGGGCGCCGAGGCAGTTGAAACTGCCATCAAAACTGCGCGCGCCTATCATCAGCATGCCGGGAATGACGAAAAGTTTGAATTGATTACCTTCAAGAATGCCTTTCACGGACGCACGATGGCAACAATCAGCGCCTCCAATCAGGAGAAGATGCACAAGGGCTTCGAGCCATTGCTGCCAGGTTTTCGCTATGTCGATTTTGATGATCTGGAAGGCGCGAAGGCTGCCATCGGCCCTAACACAGCAGGCTTCTTGGTAGAGCCGATACAGGGCGAAGGAGGGATCCGTCCGGGGTCGCAAGACTTCATCAAGGGTTTGCGCGATCTGGCCGACGCGCATGATCTGATGCTGGTATTCGATGAAGTTCAGTGCGGCGTCGCACGCACAGGCACTCTATACGCATATGAGCAATATGACGTGCAACCCGATATCATGGCGACTGCGAAGGGCATCGGCGGCGGCTTCCCGCTTGGCGCCTGCCTTGCGACAGAGAAGGCTGCGCGCGGCATGACCTTTGGAACGCATGGCTCTACCTACGGTGGCAATCCCTTGGCGATAGCAGCAGGAATGGCTGTCTTGGATGCGGTCGCCAATGATGATTTTTTAAGCGAGGTTCGCACTAAGGGAGAGCGTCTGCGCAGCCGCCTGGAACAGTTCATCGGCAACTACCCCGATCTTTTCGAGGAAGTACGCGGAAAGGGATTGATGCTGGGGATGAAGATGAAGTGCGAGCCAAGGCCGTTTATGATCCACTTGCGAGATCACCACCAATTGCTGACCGTAGCGGCAGGTGATTCCACCTTGCGGCTTTTACCCCCGCTGGTAATCGGTGACGCGGAAATGGACGAATTTTTCGACAAGCTGTCTGCAGGAGCCGCCAGTTTTGAGCCGGAACGGGCTGCATGACGCAAGCGCGTCACTTCCTCGATCTTTCCGACGCTGGCGGGAATGACATTGCGGCCATGCTGATCGACGCTATCGATCGCAAGGCAAAGCGTGGCGGGTGGCCCAAGGGGCGAAGCGATGCCGACGCCCCGCTGGCGGGCTACGTGCTAGCTCTTGTTTTCGAGAAGAGTTCTACCAGAACGCGCGTCAGCTTCGATATGGCGATGCGCCAATTGGGTGGAAGCGCTTTAATCCTCGATGCCGGGACGTCGCAATTGGGTAGGGGAGAATCTGTCGCCGATACGGCTCGCGTTCTCAGCCGAATGGTCGACGCGATCATGGTGCGGACAGATGATCACGCCAAGATCGAAGAAATGGCGCGCCATGCTACCGTTCCTGTCATCAACGGACTGACGGATCGTTCGCACCCGTGCCAGATCGTGGCCGATTTACTCACGCTGGTCGAAAACAAAAAGCCCTTACCCGGGCTTGAAATCGCCTGGTTCGGGGATGGCAACAATGTGCTCCATTCCATCTTGGAAGCTGCGGCCTTGATGCGTTTCAATGTGCGTGTAGCAACTCCGGAGGGTTTCACTCCGGAACAGGAATTCGTCGAATTGGCGCGAGAAGCCGGTTGTACGATAACCCTCACTCAAGATGCAGGCGCGGCAGCATCAGGAGTGGATGTCATCATCACCGATACATGGGTTTCCATGGGGCAGTCCGATTCGGAGGAAAAACTGGCCCTGATGCAGCCATATCGCGTTGATGATGCCTTGATCGCAATGGCAAAGGATGATGCCATCTTCCTGCATTGCCTGCCAGCCCATGTTGGTGACGAAGTGAGTGCGCAAGTCTTCGAAGGACCGCAGTCGGTTGTGTTTGATGAAGCCGAAAACCGGATCCACGCCCAGAAATCCATTCTGCTGTGGTGCTTCGGGCTACTGGGTCGCTAAACCTTCCAATGGGCCTCGCGCTCCCCATATCGCGCGCATGAGAGATTCACAAATCCAGACCTATTCGGATCGCCTGCTCGGTTTCACCATCCCGGCGCGCAACAGCCGCGGTCGTGTGGTCAGGCTGGAACGGGTGCTGGAAGAGATCCTTTCAGCGCACGACTATCCGGTCGCCCTCAAGCATTGCCTAGCAGAGGCACTTGTGCTGACGGCCTTGATGGGGGGGCTATTGAAGGGCGAAAGCGATCAATTGACGTTGCAAGCGCAAGGCAAGGGCGGGGCCGCAAGTCTGCTGGTCTGCGATTATCGAGATGGCGAGCTTCGCGCCTATATCCAGGAGAATCCGGATTGCGATTCGCATGCAGGTGCCAGCGCTTCCCTTGGCACGTTGTTCGGTGCCGGGCATTTGGCGATTACCTTCGACATCGCGAAAACGGGAAAACGATATCAGGGTATCGTGCCGCTCGAAGGTGAATCGCTGTCAGCAGCAGTTGAAAGCTATTTTGCGCAAAGCGAGCAGGTGCCGACACGGATAATAACTGCGGTCCAGTCGGCGGGGGAAAAGGCGTTCGCTGCCGGTTTCCTGCTTCAACATCTTCCTGATGGAGAAGAAGGCCGCGAACGTTTGCATGTCCGCATGGACGATTCCGAATGGGAGCATGTCTCTATCATGGCTGAAAGCTTGCGGCATGAAGAGTTGGCAGATTCCCAACTTCCTCTGGAGGATCTCCTGTGGAGGCTTTATCATGAAGAGCCACAGATTTTGGTCGATCCCGCTCTGGAGGAGCTCAGCAAAGGCTGTCGTTGCACGCGAGTACATTTTGAGGAGGTCTTGGCGCGTTTCCCGAAAGAGGATCGCAGACAGATGGTTGATGACGACGGGATAATTCTGGTCGATTGCGCGTTCTGTTCGAAGAAATTTGCGATTCAGGATTGAGATGGATTGCATTCAACGATTCGTCGCTCGGAAAGAGCAATTGGTCGTTCGTCAACAAATATGCTAAGAAGGCCAGAATGCTGATGAGGATTTTCAAAATGCCGATTGGGATTGCTGGCAGATTGGCCGGAGGCGCATTGGCGGCTGCTTTCGCCGTAATGCCTGCTACGGCGCAAGCGCCCGAGCTCGCGATGTTAAGCACTTTAGACCGGGGAAGCTGGACCTTCAGCTTACGGTCAAATGGTCCGACTGAACGGATATGCATGCGTACTGGCCGCGAGTTCATTCAGCTTCGTCATCGACAACCAGGGTGTGAACAATTCGTGGTGCAAGACGAAGCTGACGAAGTCACCGTTCAATATACCTGCCGTGGCAATGGCTATGGCCGCACTACCATTCGCAAGGAAGGGGACCGGTTGGTGCAGATCCGGAGTCAAGGCATTAGGGCTGGCTCGCCATTTTCTGTGGAAGGCGAGGCGCGGTACGCCGGTCGTTGCTAATTGCAGCCTACTTGCCCGGCGGCTGCCGCGAGTTTAGCCCAGTATCATGACACAGACTGATAAGATCGCGGTCGTCCTGCTGTCTGGTGGGCTCGATTCCATGGTAACAGCCGCAATCGCGCGAGAAAACGGTTATCGGCTGCAGGCACTTTCGATCAATTACGGCCAACGGCATTTCTGTGAATTGAATTCAGCCAGCACTATCGCCGATAAGCTGGGGGTCGAACGCCATGTCGTTCTGCCTCTTGATCTAAGGCAATTTGGCGGGTCCGCACTCACTGACGATATCGACGTGCCCAAGGCAGGCGTAGCGCAAGATGAGATCCCTGTTACTTACGTGCCAGCCCGAAATCTGTTGTTTCTTGCGTTGACCACCGCATTTGCGGAGAGCGCGGGTGCGAGCGACATCTTTATCGGAGTCAACGCACTCGATTATTCCGGATATCCTGATTGCCGGCCTGAATTTATCGCCAGCTTTGCTGAAACGGCGCGTTTGGGCACTAGGCAAGGCGTGGAAGGGACGCCATTCGTGATCCACGCCCCGCTCCAGCATTTTACAAAGGCTGATATTGCTCGCGAATGCGCCCGACTGGATCTTGATCCAGCCTGGAGCTGGTCATGCTACGATCCTACCGCTGACGGTATTGCATGTGGCCTGTGTGATAGCTGCAGACTACGTCGCAAAGGGTTTGCGGAGGCCGGCGTGATGGATACTACCGCTTACGCGGCTCCCTTTGCCGCTGACTAGATTTTTTACCACCCTCTACAGATGGCGGAAATCAGCTTCGTGTCAAAATTCCGCAAGCCACGCGGCTACCGGCAGCCCCTGCAGGATCAGTGCGATTATCGTCTGCCTTCTCGTGTACAACGATTGCAGTGCCATCGGCATCAAAAACATTGTCTTCTACCGAACTGAGAGTGCCCCTTAAAATCGTACTCATGGTTCCCGAACCGTCGCTAGCAATAGTCACATTGGGCAAGTCCCCCAGATGGGCACCTTGAGGATTGCGCAGGCCGTGTTGTGCATTGCCTGGATTCAGATGGCCGCCAGCCGAGGTAAAATCGGAAGCGCTGCAATCGCCGGTCGTGTGTAGGTGCACCCCATGTTCGCCCTGAGTCAGCCCGGTGAAACTAGCGTTGATAGTCACTTCCCCGCCCAGCGAAAACATTCTTGCCGTTCCAATCTGTGCCCCCTGTCGGTCGCGTATCATGGCGGTGCCGACTTCTGTAGCGGCGGTTTCATACGCTGTCTGGCAGCCAGCGAGAGTCATAATGACTAAAGGGAGGGGGATCAGCGTATGACGTGACATATCTTGCTTTCCTTTGCTTGAAGAAAGGAAACTCTCCGCGGCCCAAAAGTGTTCCTAATTTTCAGGTAAAATCCCTGCGGTCACTAGAGCCGAAATCAAGGCAACAATCGTTTCGCGGGCTTCTGTATCTTCGGTGGCGCCAGCCATTGGTGTGGGGATAGCAGCGATGCGTTGCCAAGAGCCATCAAAACGCACCACTGATCCGCTGGCAATTTCCGTAACAGACATGCCAAGCTTTGGTTGGAGGTAAATCCAGTTTGCCGACTGTCGGCACGCGATGCCGCCCGAATTGGTTGCCCACTCGCCAGTGGGTTGTGTCCCGATGATCCAGCAATCACCTTCATTGGGGCTGGCGGGCGGATCATTCGCTTCACCTTCGACCACAGGATGGATCAAGCTATCAAGGCGCGCCAACGCTTCGTTGATTGTGAATTCCTTTTGCGCCTGCGCCACGAACAGATTCGGTAGGTTAAATCGGGGCGTGGTCGATGTGAAACTGATGGGATTGGTCATGGTGGGCCTCAGTGTATTGTGGTGAGGAGAAGAGGGAGCGAACGCGCATATGTGCCAATCTGTCGTACCCAGATCGGCTCACCCAGATATTGGGCGCGCAGATTATTGAAGGCAGAAGCCTCAATGGTGAGTGAGGAAATTGGGCTCTGCCAGCGTGTCAGTGGAAGATCTGGACTACCGAGGCCAATTTCATAGCTTTCGACCTGCTCTGCCAGCGGAACTTCGACATCAGCCGGCCAGGACCACGCGCCGCGCGCGCGCCTGATCCATTGCAGTGCCAGGCTGCCATCCTGCATGATTTTCGCTTTTGGATGGACCGGGGCAAGCGGACGTTGGGTAATGCCCGGGGATGCGATTGAGGCCACGAGCGGATCGGCATCTGCAAGGCCAATAGCGGCAATAGCAGAGGCGTCGCCAAGCTGCGCCGGATCAATTGCAATGGGATTTTCATCCAGCAGGACGAACGGCGCCTCTATTACCGCGCCCAACTGCGCCTCATGCTCGGTGCCGCCCCGACCACGTAGCAGGTGTGACAGCTGCCAATGCGATCCGCCCAAATGCTCGACATTGGCAAACTGGATGACCTCCTTGCCGACCACTGCGCGATTGGCGCCTTGTGCCAGATCTTCAAGGCTTCGGCTCTCCACCGCGAAATCTTGAGATAGAAGCTCAACAGTGAGGAGGGTTTCCCGGTCAACGATGCAGCTTGGTCCTGGGGGCAAGGGCGCAATCATCTTGCCTGTGATACTTCGCCGCGAACCGGTTTCTCCTATTGGGGACAAACTGCCCTTAATATCGGCATAGAGTGCAGCGCCGGTCCATCCAGATGATGATGAGGACGCAGCGGCGAATACCTGCCGCTGATCGCCATATCCGGCTCCGTTCCAAGGTAATTCAAAAGCGTGCAATACGGTAGGGGTGGCAACATTGTCGGTGGGTGTTAGCGAACGACCTGGAGAGGTTGCGATCGCCGCGCTTTTGCGCTGCGGCACGCGCTGCAGTTCAAGCTCCAAACCGTTCTCGCGCCATTCCCAAGCGTCAATACGCCACTTTCCGGGTTTGTGCGGCACTGAAACGATTTGACCGGGTGATAGTCGGGGATCGATCTGCGCGATGCGGTAGGCCAGCCGGTCCTGTGACCATGCGGCTCGCTCGGCTGCACCATCGGCCAGTTGCTTGGCCGAAGTCGCATAGAGCGCGCCGGGAAATTCGATGATGCGGCTACGTCCCGCATTCGCTTTGCCGCCCGCACGCTGAAGCCCTACCTGATAGTCGCGCTCCACATCATAATAACGCAAACCTGCCGGCACCTGACTGGAATCTGCACGAAAGCGCTCAGACTTGCCGCTAATCCCACCAAAACTTTCGCCCTGTTGATCGACGATCGGCGCGGGAAGAATGAGTTCGGGTTCGCTTTCCGGATTAGCATCGCCAATGGTCAAGCGGTCATCGGCTGTATTGCTCGTCAGAGGATAAATTCGATCAATCGCGGAGAGGTTTTCGGCAAGAGATCCGCCATTGTCGGAAAAGCCCTTTAGGGACGACAGTGTCCGCGCCACCTTAATGTCTGATCCCGCGGGCGCGACCAACTGCGCAAGGCTCACCTCGCCCTCATCGGCAAAGACCTCGAATGTAAGTGCCGGAATGCGGTTGCCAAAGTCAGCGAGCTGCAAATCCTCGAACACGCAATATGCAAAACCACGAAAAGCTGAGCTCTGGGCACCTTCGGCTGCGGCTATCAGGGGGTCCGGTTGCTGATCGCCAGTGCCCGTATAAAGGCGCATTGCTCCGCCGACTTTCAAGTCGTCTGCGGCACCGCGCAACAAATTGCCGTCTGCCCATATTCGGCCAATCCGGGAAATCGGCCTGCTTGCCAGCGCAACCGCGAATGACGAGGAGTAGCTATAGGTGACGGTCGACGGACTGCCTTTGCCGCCCCCGCTTCTCTCACGCGATTCTTTCAGATCGGTGGCCCATATGATTGTCCCGGCAACGCGCATCTTGCCGAAATGTCTGCCAATCGGCGAACCATAGCTGGAGGTCGTAACCTGTAGCTCTGTCAGCCGGGGGCCTTCGCGGTCCGATGGCTTTGACAGCGCGCCATCAATCTGGCTGCCGATGAGTGTTCCGATCGAACCGCCAATCGGGCCGCCAAGGGCTGTGCCTACGGCAGTGAGGACAAGTGTAGCCATTGATAGGCCTTTCAAATCAGGTAAGTCGCCAATGACCGTAATCGGACAGGGGTGAAGGAAAGGGCGAGATGACGACACGCCCCAAGCCGGCATGAGCATGGATCAGACGTGCAGTATTATCGGCGACCGCGAGGTGCAATTGACCAGGCGAAGGTTTTAGAATGATGAGGTCTCCCCGCAGGATGACACCTGCGGTCTGATGGAAACCCGCGGCTTCGAAGAGCAGATGAAAGCGCAAGCAATCTCTGTTTCGCAGCGAGTAATAGGGAATGTCCGGCGGTGTTCTGCCAATCGCCAGAAGTGCTGTTGTGACAAGACCTACGCAGTCGAGGCCGGTCCTCTTATCGCGTCCCCGGAGCCGAAACCGCGTTCCCACCAAGGCCCGCGCTGATTTGGCAAATGCCAATCCGTCAGCACTCATCCCGAACTGACTGGATAACGAGCCAAGAGGTCATTCCCGGGAAGATGCGGCTCCCCGCGAAAGTTGACGGCATTGCCGAAGCGCGAAGAACACGTTGACATGGTATGGTCGCAACCTTCGCGCAGGATGGCGAGGTCACCTTGCGCAATGCCATCCGAGAGTGATTGGTCGAGATAGAGCAGGGTCCCCTCAGCTTCGATAATTTGCATGGTAATACCAGCCAAAGGACCGTCGACCCATTTGACGCTACCTCCATGCATTGCCGCATCGGCAGGAGCGCCGATAAAAGATACGCTGCCTGTTTCCATATCGAGCGATTCGACTCGAAGAAGATGGGTAAAGCGCGCTGGACTGATCCCGCATCCAGTGCCGCAGAACTCTGCGCGGCATGTGGGACTGGTACGCGGAACGACATCGATGTCGAGGCTTGCCTTGGCGGATCGCAATTCAGCTTCGAAAGCGCCATCTTCTTGCGATATATTGCCAAGCTCTCCCTGGAACAGCGTGGCGCGATCGTGTGTCTCCCAATCGATCAACCCAATGGCGATACGCGCTCCGACATATTTTCCCGCCTCCAGATCGGCAGCAGAGATTGAATCATGCGCAAGCACGCCTTCTACTTCGACCGCGTCGCTGGAAAGGCCGGCGGTGCGGCGGATTGCGGACGGAATCATGCCTGGTGCTGCGCGATAGGTGAAGTTGGCAAAAACAAGATCGCGATCATGGCTTGTAAAACCCAGCGCGACGCCATCCCGGCGCTTGATGCTCCACCAGGTGGCCACGCCTTCAAGTTCGTTAGCGAAAAAGATGTGGCTCATACGTCCTCACGCAATTCGATGAGCGGGACTGAAGGTGCATCACCAGCAGCGAAGGTCGCATTGGTAATGTCCAGCCGGTCTTCTGCAAAGCGCACTGGCACATCGAAAAGGAACCCGCACCGCAATTTAGCGCCCATTGCAGGAGCGTCAGTGAAAATGATTTTGCCACCAAGTTCATAGTGCCAGTTCGTGTTGGGCAATCCATCCACGCTGACGAGCAGCGTCTGAGTGCGAGGGCGCGTGATGAAACGCTTTTGCGCGTCGGTTCCGCTTCCATAAAATTTGCACAGGCGATATGTGGCCGTCAGACCGTCTCCTGTGCCAAGGGGTTGGTCCATCATAGTCGGGCTTCCGGTCAGCCCGTTCGTACTGAAATCAAACGGGTCAGATAGACGAAAACCGCGTGCCGGCCCGCGCCGCGCACGAAAAAATTCGAGCAGCACGCCAAGTTCGGAATGAGATCTTATGCCCGGCCCGACATCGTAATGAAGTCGTGCGTCGCTCCATTGGCTGTTGCGGCGTTCATGCCCTGATGCGGTCAATGAAATGGTGGTAGAAAATTCGGGGCTTACTCCAGTGTCCTGGCCCAATGCCAGCGGATAGATCAGGTCGTCGAAGGCTTGCACATCATTCTCCTGGTAAGGCAGGCGGACATATCCATCGCGCAGCACCTGCGGCAGCGCCCAGATGAAACTGCGCAAAATTCCGCGTCCAATTGCGTCATCTATCCCTGCGTCGATGCGCGGCCAGAATTCCTCTGCATCGGATGGCTGGAGCACAAATCCCGCTAGATATTCTTGCTTCCCAATCGGGTAGTTCAGATGCTGCTGCACAAAATCATAGGCCTTCAGGCGCAGCGCCTCGGCGCCGTGTGCAAGCCAGTCGTAATCTTCCAGCTGCAACCGGTCATAGGCAGGCCATGCCCATCCGGCGGGCATATTCGCGCGTTGAAGCTCGGGGCGCGCCGGATCGAGGATTGTTGGTGTGAACAGCAAGAGCAGCACCTTTGCGGCACCTGCCGCGTGCGCCCTGATGGCGTCACGCAAATCATTGGTTGAAGTAGCCAGTTGCGATCCTGCCCAGTCGAGCAGTGCCAGTTGGTCAGCGTCAAGCGGCCCTGAAAGGTCTTCGATCTGCGCAGCCGCCGGCTGCAACTGCATCGCTGCATCATCGTAAAGACAGATTTCATCTTCAGCGGTTACCCACCACCAAGGCTCCCCGATCTGTACGACGACCGAAACGCCCGCTGTCATCATCAGATCAACGAAATCCAGCGCCATCTGGCGCAGGAACGCCATCGCTTCGTCCGATGCTGGCGACAGCAAGGTGGAGGGCGGGACCCATCCGGTTAGGGCGGGCGCACCCGCAAAACTGCGCTGTTTCCAGGCAGAAGGACAATGTTCGTCGAATAATTCGTAGGAAATCGACAATATGGGTTCGAAATCCAACTGCTTGCACCGGGCGAAAAAGTCGGCGTGCCAGGCCATGCACGGATCGCACAGCCCGTCTCCGGCGCTTGGCAGAAGTGAGCCGTCAGCCTGCTGCACCAGCCGATAATAATGGCTCATCCCGACATAGTGGACGAGCGATCCGCGATAGCCGAGATGCAGCGTATTGCGCAGCAATCGTGCAGGCGTGAGGTTATAGCTGTCATCATAGGCAGTTGCCATTCCAAGGCCGTGGGCAGGAAGCACAGGATCGCCGATAGTCAGGATCGCCCCTGCGCCGTCGCATGTTATGTCCTGCAATTCGATCCAGCCATTTGCGCGCGCAATCAGCAATCCCGTGTCGGCGGGATCGTAATCCATCGGGGCAAGCGAAATGAAAATGCGATCGATGTCCAGTGGATGGACTAGCGCGCCATCGGCAAGCCAGCCTTCGCGCAGATCCGAAAAGGGCAGTATAATCGTGGCGTCATCGGGGTTCCCGCTGGCGTAATTCCACAGCCGCACATACCAGGTCCGTGCATTGCCTGCGGCGTCACGGCCCTCGATAGTGAGTGTGGGGCCATGCACCGTATCGAGCGGCAGGACACCGCCAGACCGCCAGTGGAAGGACAGGCTGGTATGGGCGTAATCGCGCTGCGTGTCATAGCCAAGCAGCGGGTGATCGTAGCGGTCCTCACTTTCCCAGATCAGTCCAGCAAGTGCATCGCAATGGTGGAATTCGCAATCCACACGCAGCGCATCAGGCGCGGTTGAAACCACGCTTGCCATCATCGGGCGCGGGAAATCGACTGTCCAGAGACGCGGATCGAAGCGCTGGATGAAATCAGTTTCCTGACCGTCGAGACCTGTGGCGAGCCAGTAAGCCATAATCTGTCCCTCTCAATGGTCGCGCATGACGCGGGCGACGGCGCTGGCGATTTGGCGTGTCGATCGGCGCAGAATAACCGGCCCCTCAGTTCCGCGCGGCGCGGCAAGGTTGATTGCGACCCGCACATCGCGTGTTCCGGCGTTACTGCCTGGGCCCGCTTCAATCCTTCCCGAGCTTGTCGGAACAAAGAGTTCTGGCCCTTTTTCACCAACGAGATAGGCAGAACCCGGTCCCACAGGACCGCCGGTGGCACGTCCGGGAAGACCCAGCAGAGACCCGAAAAGGCCGCTCAGCGCTGATCCGAAGCCAGCGCTGCTGGCCGAAGATCCACCAAATAGATTTCCGATACCCGACTGAATTGCTTGGGCAGCGATTTCGTTCATCGATCGCAAAGCAACAGATTTCAGGTCATCGAAGCCCAGCTTGCCGCGCCTGATGGCCGACAGCAGTCCGCTTTCCAGCACGCTTCCGGCCTTGGTAAAGCCATCCAGCAGCGATCCATCAAGCGTGCTGCGCATCGCTTCGATGTCAGATTTGAAGCCGCTGGTTGTGGCGCGCACATCGACCATCAGCGTTTCGATTTCATCATCCATGGCTGTCACGCTCCATCATGTGTTCAAGGGTTTCACGGCTGACTGAATGTTCTGCAGGTGCGTCTTTGGCGAACAGGATTGCGGCCAGCTCTGACGGAGTGGCATTCCAGAACCATGGTGGAGGCCAGCCAAGCATTCGGCCTGCAGCGCCTGACAATCGTCGTGCCGCGTCAGCGAAAGTCTCGCTCACACCCGACCCTGGAGGATTTGTGCGAGCAGGATGCGCAGAGGCGCCATTGCGGAGGCAAGTCCGGCTTGCATCACCGCTTCACCCACGTCTTCGCGGGATATTTGGCCTTGTTCTACGAGACAGTGCCAGAACAGCGCCGCCAGGTCGGCGAGGCGCAATTCGCCTTCACTTGCCTGTTCTACCAGGGTGAATAAAGGGCCGAGCTCTTCTTCGGCGGCTACCAGTGCAGTAAAGCTCGGGCGCAGGATGCGCATGGTTCCGGCAATCATGAAGGCTGCTTCGCCGCGTTCTGGATTGGCGCTCATGCAGGCACAACCGCGCCCGAACTTTCGAGCTGCAATGTATAATTGCGTTCACCATTGAAATCGCCGGCATAGTCGAGCCGTTGGACAAGAAAACGTCCGCGCAGGCGCTCGCCATCTTCGAAGGACAGCTCATATTCCTCGATCGTGCCGGCCAGTGCATGGGCGCGGATGGATGTTTCAGCAGCGCTGGCGAGGAAAATGCCTGCGGCGCTAACCGATACAGAACGCACGCCCGCGCCGGAAAGCAGATCACGCCAGCCACCCGATTCCTTGTGCGTCACGACAACGGCATCCCCGTTGATCGACATCTGCGTGGTCCTGAGACCGGCAACGGTCTGGTAGGTGGGTGGCTGGGCGTCATCCCCGATCTTGAGCAGGAAGGCAGAGCCTTTTTGGGCTGTCATGGATGAATTCTCCGTTGGATTGATCAGGCTTCGAGCAGGCGGAAGCGGTATTCGAGCAGCACGGCGCGGCGGTTTTGCGGACGCTGTTCTGCACGGGCGCGCAGAAATGCGGTCGTGACAATCTGGAAGCCGTCCTGCGCGGAAGGCAGCATTTCAATGCGGCTTTCGATGGCGGCGACCAAATTGGCGGTTTCATCAGGCTGTTCGCCGCGATTATGCAGTTCCAGTGCGATCCGTACTTCGCGGCCCTTGCGCTGCTTGGTGCTCCAGTCGGTGCTGGCGCTGGCAGCCAGACCGAGCCACGGAAGCTGGGCGCGCGAAGGCGCTTCCTCCGCTACATCATTGAGAGCGGCACCAAGGGCCGGATCACTTTTGAGCCATTGAATCAGGACATTGCGCAATCTGGTTTCCATAGTCAGTCATTCCTGCTGAAAAGCGGCCAAAGCAGCCGAGCATCGCGCCAGTGCGCGCTGTCGCCATTCCTGATGCGCAGTCTGTTTTCGGCATGTGCCATCGCCAGTTTGGTCGCTTGGCTGGCGAGACGGGCGATGAGCCCGCTGTCCGATCGCGAGCTTGTGGTAATCATACGAGCCGCAGCCTGCGCCATGGCTGCCAGAGTGCGACCACAGCTGCGGGCGGTGTGCCATCAGAACCGCCCTCATTGCGCATGCGATAGGAATGTGCGGCAAGCCGGATGATGCCGTGGCGCAAGCCCACCGGGAGGCTTTCCCAATCCACTGCCAGACCAGCGACAAAACCGAGTGCAATCCGCCCTTCTTCGACAGGCACCAGAAGATTGACTCGCCCACAACCATCCGCCGTGATGTCAAACAGGTAATCTCCGGTATCGAGCATGCGGCGCGTACCATCAGGCGCGATGGCGTGAACCGAAGTGATGGCCTGCACTGGATTGGTCGACAGCCTGTGCCATCGGCGCAGGGCAGGCAGCATTTCCTCGCATGTCGATTGCAAGGACATCTGCCGCGTAAAGCCCTCGCAGGCTTCTATTGCAGCGCGCAACAGGGCAATGAGCGCGGCATCGTCCCGTGTAGTGGTGATGGCGAGCCATTGCTTGAGCTCATTCAGAGCAGTTCCCGCCAGTAAGGTCGGCGCGACGATTGCCCGCTTCATGGCGGTCTCCTTCGAATGATGAATAAAGGGCGCACCCGCCCGCCGGAGGAAGGGTTTGGCTCGACGGCGGACGGGCACGCGGGGAGGGTGCGCCACGCCTTGGCCGGAATTAGCCGGCTGGCGTGCGCACATCCTCCCGACACAGCGCAGGTTGGTGCGCTGTTAGGCTTCGATTTTCAGCAGTTTGATGGCTGAACTATCAAGAACCTGTCCACCGACGCGCTTCGTCGCGTAAAAATGCACGAAGGGCTTGTTGGTGAACGGATCGCGCAGCACCTGCGTGGCGCTGCGTTCGGCGATGACATAGCCTGCCTTGAAATTACCGAAGGCGATAGGCGTCGAATCCGCAGCGATATCGGGCATGTCCTCGGCTTCGACAACGGGGTAGCCGAGCAAGCGATCGGGCTGGCCTTCGACCATGCCAGGCTGCCACAGGAATGCGCCATCGGTGGTCTTCAATTTACGCACTTCGGACAAGGTGGCCGAATTCATCACCCAGCTCGCGCCCTGACGGTGTCCGGCCTTCATCGTGTGGACCAGATCGATAAGGCGGCTTTCCGGAGTGGAGGAAAAACCCTGTGCGTCGCCTGATCCGATATACTGGATCGAGCCAAAGGGCCGCACCACGTCACCCGCCAGCGAGGTTGGCGAGGAGAGGAAGCCGAGCGGCTGGTCGATACCATTGCCGCCGACAAAAGCTGCCCCTTCGGCGCGGGCAAATTCCATCGCGATTTCGGATGCCAGCCATGCTTCGAGGTCGAAAGCCGCATCATCGAGCATGGCCTGACTGGCTGCGGGATTGGCGTAAAGCTCGCCCGAAGGCGGGGCTACTTCGGCAAATTCCGGCGTGGCGGTCTCTGGACGCAGCGCGGTTTCGCCGACCCAGCCCGATGCCGTGCCGCCGGTGGTGACAAGTTTGCGATAGCCAGCGCTGCCAACCTGCACGACCTGTGCAAGCTGGCGGATCGGAGAAATTTCCTTCAGCTCGCTGGCGATCATCGCATCGATTTCACGGGGCACTGCAAAGCCGCCATCCTGCGGCACCGCGCCAGAGATCGACTTGATTTCGCTCTCGCGGCCACGGCGCAGATAGCCGTCGACAAAACCCTTCACTTCGGCGCTCTGGGCCAGATTGCCCTCGGCATTGCCGATGACCGGGCGCGCTGCAGCGCGGCTGACCTTGTCGAGCCGTGCCTTCACTTCATCGACATCGGTGCGCAGGCCCTTGATGGCGGTGTCGGCCTTGTCCTGACGGGCGACGATGTCGAAGCTTTCGGTCATCGCTTCGTCGGCAATCGGGGCGGAATTCGGAGTGGAAATTTGAAAGTCCATTGGGGCATTCACCTTTTCGCTGGGGTAGTTTTGGGGTGGGATTTAGTTCGGTTTTCAAGAAACGAGATGCACGCGTGCGCCATGCTGGAGTGGGTGGTTGACGAGGCTGACCTCAAACAGGTCGATGTCTTCCAGCACGCGGCCGCCGCCAGCGTCGGGCGACAAATGGCGAAAGCCTCGCGCGCGATAGCCAAAGCTCAACCCGTTCACTGTCCTGGCAAGCAGGGCCGTCACCGCGCGGCTTTGCGGATTGTCCAGCCGTGCGATGATGCGCAGACCGCGCTGGTCTTCGCGCGCCAGTTCAACTGTGCCGATGCGTTGTTCGGGGCGATGCTGCCAATAGAGCGGGATGGGATCACGCCGCTCTGCCAGCGTCCGGGCGAAGGCGCCGGGCAGGATCGTGTCGCGCGCGCTATCGGCAATGTCGAACAGGGCGGCATAGCCCGCAATGCGCAAGGCCGGTGAACGCGCAGTCATCGCAGCACGTCCGCCACGCCTAAGCGCACCGCTATGCCGATCAGCAACAGCGCGCCGATGACGCGTACGAACCAGTCGATTGCCGCTTTCCACGCGCTGGCCTTGGCTGTGCGCCATGCGGCGAGCAGATCGCGCAATTCATCGAGATCGTCATGTGCGTTTTCATCCGCCAATCCGAGCCGGTCGAGTACGCGGCGCGCGCCAACTTCACTCGATTCTTCGACAATGGCGCGCAGTGTCACAAGATCAGCACCGCCGTCTTTCGCCTGCGCCATCAGCGCGGCGAGCATATCTTCACGGGTCATTGAAGGCCTCCTTCGCGAATGCCGAGCATGGCGCGCTTCTCGTGGGCTTCGAGGAAATCGGCCTCGCTCACCTGCTTCCAGAGTTTCTCGCGGTCTTCCGAAAGCGCCGGAACCTTGTCGAGGTCTACGGCCAGAGCGAGGTCGGGGAACCATGGCTCCAGACCCTCGGCGAGGCCGGACAGGATTTTGCCCGCCAATGGCAGCAGGGTAAGCCGCCACAAGGCGCGATTTGCCTCGCGATAATTGGCGTAAGTGTTATCTCCTGGCAGCCCGAGCAGCATCGGCGGCACGCCAAAGGCCAGCGCAATATCGCGGGCCGCAGCTGCTTTCAGTTCGGCAAAATCCATGTCGGCTGGCGACAATGAAAGGCTCTGCCACTTCAGACCGCCTTCAAGCAGCATGGGCCGACCTGCATTCCCGCCGCCCTGATAGGCCTGTGCGAGTTCGGCCTTCAGGCGATCGAACTGGTCGCTCGTAAGGCCGGCAGCATCAGCGCCGCCATCATAAACCAGTGCGCCCGATGGACGCGCCGCATTTTCAAGCAGCGCACGGTTCCATGCAGAGGCCGCATTATGGATGGCCACCGCTTGTTCAGCAGCAGAAAGGCAGCCAGCGCCATAATGGTCGTCCGCCGGATGATACGCCTTGAGGTGAATGAGGCTTGGCCAGCCATCCTCGTCTTCCACCGGCAATTCCAGCGTGCGCTCGCCCAGTTTGTAACGATAGCTCTGCGGCCAGCCATCGGGGCCGGGCACAACGCTGACACGTTCCGGACGCAGCGCGAACAGTTCGATCGGCTTTCCCGAAGCATCGCGGGCAATCTGGACAAAGCCATTTCCATGCAGCAGCAAATGCGCAGCAAGCGTCTCCAGCAGAGATTGGCCTGCACTCGTCGCCCGCACCAGCGCCAGCGCATCTTGCGCAGCAGAATCCACGGGCGCATTGCCCACACCTTCCGCCACAATCCGCACCGCGCGCTGCGCCACCGGATTATCGAGAAAGGCGTGGTTGACGGCCTTGCGATAATCGAACGCAGGGCGCGCGCCGCCGGTTTCGTAAGTCCACCCCCAGGGCGACTGGAAGCTGCGTGCCAAGGGCACACGGGCAGCGCCACCGCCCTTGAAGGCAGTGCGCAGCGTGTCGATGAAAGACATCGGCTTTCCTTTATGTATGGTGTTTCAAATCCGGCGAACGGCCGGCTTGCTCCTTTGGGAGAGCATCAATTCGGTCATGGCCCAGACCATCGCGTCGGCCCGGTCAGGGCTATTGCCCGGCCCTTCGTAAGAGCCGCCTGTCATTATTCCGCACAGCTGGTCTTCCAGACTGGCGAACTGGCCGACATGGCGGACGCGGCCCGTTTCGTAGAGCGCGGCAACCGGCTCTGCGCGGGCTGATTTGCCGCGGCTGGCGTGGACCAGCCTGATCGGCATCTGGCAGTCGGCGGCGCGCAGCACGCTCGCCACCATGTCGCCGCCCTGATTGGCCTCCGCGATCACGCGGTCCGCCTTCCATTCCGCACATATGGCGGCGACCTTGCTTGCCCAGCGTTCCGGACTGGCCCCGCCGATGGAAGCATCGGCCAGGACATGGCCGTTGCCATCGGCGCAGATGCCGGCCACCACGATACCGCATTCGTCGCCGCGCGCCGAAGCTGGGGGATCGACCCCTACCACGATGCGCACCATGTCTTCGAGGCAGGCGGGCAAGCGGCATCGTTCAAGCAATGACCGGGTCCACAAGGCACCTTCGATATCGGTCAGCAATTCGCCATCGAGTTCCTGCCGCCCCAGCGCGCTGGAGCCATATTGCGCATGCATCGAGCGCACAAAGCGTGACGGAAGATTGTGCGCATTGTCCATCGTGCGCCCGCGTGTCAGCACTGCATCGCCCTTGTCGGCTTCTGCGAACAGGCGCTGCACCAGCGGCACGGCGCGCGGCGTCGTGGTGGCAAGAGCCTGCGGCAGTTCGCCGAGGCGCAGGCCCATCTGCAAATTGTCCCATGCCTGTGCCGCCCGGTCCGAAGAATTATCCCATTTGCCGATTTCATCGCACCAGGCATGCGAATGTTGCGGACCGCGCAAGCTTTCCGGTTCACCTGCCGTATATAGCGTTGCCTGCGCGCCATTGGGCCAGACCAGCCTTCGGCGCGAAGCTTCGAACAGCGGCCGCGCGCCGCGGCCATGCACCGACATGATGCCGCTTTCGCCATCGACCATCACGGCGCGCGCTTCGGTCAGCGAACTGGCGACAAGCGCGATACGTGAACGTGGATTGCTATATGCAATATTGCGCACCCATTCAGCGCCCGTGCGGGTCTTGCCGAAGCCGCGTCCGGCGCAGACCATCCAGTTACGCCATTCACCCCGCGGGGGCATTTGTTCGGGGCGTGCCCAGAAGGGCCAATGTGCCTCCAGCTTACGGCGTTCATCTTCGGATAGTTGGGCGAGAAGAGCGTAGCAATCGGGGGGTTCCAGGCCGACAATAAATTGACGGTGATCGCTCGTCTTCATTGCGGACTGGCGACCTTGTCCTGCTCCTCCGCCTGCATCTGCTTCATGGCAGCATCGCGCTTGCGCATGAGGTCAATTTTCGCATTGAGCGATTCCAGCACGCTTTCTTCGTCCACTTCATCCTGCAAGGCCCGCTGGTGCGCCACCGTGTCCCGATGAAGGGTGAGCAGGCGCAGCGCGTTGGCGATGTCGAACTTGTTGTCATCCTTGCCCGTGCCCGCCCGCAGGCGGTGCAGCGTTTCCATTTCCAGATGCTCGTATCCTTCGATCAGAGCCGCATTCCAGGCGGCGCGGAATTCGGGGTCGAGACGCCTTGTCTTATAAGCCCGGCTGGTAGACGCGCCTGACATGCGTGCGGCTTCTGAAACATTGGACGTTTCAGCCAACGTATCGAGAAACAGACCGCGCCAGTGACGATCGATATCGGGTCTCTCGCCAATTCTTTGCGTTGCTCGTAGTTTTATCTGGGTGCCCATCCTGTGAAAATCCCCGTTTTCGGTGGTGCGAGTTGCAACGAAAAAAGGGCGGACCCTTCAAGAAAGGGCCGCCTTGGCGACTCGGTTTTTTGCGATGTTCCGTTTCTCTAACCAAAAAGCGTCACAATGTC
This sequence comes from Aurantiacibacter atlanticus, assembly GCF_001077815.2. Classification (GTDB taxonomy): domain Bacteria; phylum Pseudomonadota; class Alphaproteobacteria; order Sphingomonadales; family Sphingomonadaceae; genus Alteraurantiacibacter; species Alteraurantiacibacter atlanticus. Next base: position 583,764 of record NZ_CP011310.1, read on the forward strand.
AACAATAAAGTACCAAATAGGTAATATCGTAGGACTTGCGCCTTGGCAATGGCTGGCCTAGTTGCGCATTTTCCTCTGCGGGACGGGAATTTTACGTATGATGGGCTTGCTACGCGGCCTTTATGACTGGACGATGGCCAAGGCCTCGCATCCCAAGGCGGAGTGGTGGCTGGCGCTTTTCGCCTTTGTCGAATCCAGTTTCTTCCCAATACCCCCGCACCCGCTGCTTGGCCTGATGTGCCTGGCCGAACCGACCAAGGCGATCCGCTTTGCCCTGATCTGCACTGTCGCATCCGTGGTGGGCGGATTGTTCGGCTACCTTATCGGCTATTTTCTTTATGAAGCTGTTGGCGTCTGGCTGATCGGTGCGCTGGGCCTGACCGAGAGCTTCCCGATTGCCGCCTGCTACATTCGAGAACAGGGAGCTGCTGCAGTATTCCTTGCCGCAGGAACGCCGATCCCCTTCAAGCTGATGACGATAACCGCGGGCTTCATCGAGATGAACCTCGTCACTTTCACCATTGCTGCAATTGCGGGAAGGGCGCTCATTTTCATGGTGGTGGGCGTATTGTTCCGCGTGTTCGGTGCGCCGATCAAGCGGATTATCGACGAATATCTCGGCACGGTCACAACGATTTTCGTCGTGCTGGTGGTGGCAGGCTTTGTAGCGATTACGCAATTGCGCGGGGATGGCGATGGGGCAGCGGACCCCACTGATCCCTGCGCCAGTGTGACTTCACTCGAGCAGCTTTAGCGCAGGCTTTCCCGCCGCAGCGCAGGCCGGCGCTAGATAATTCCGACTGCCTTGCCAGCCCGTTCGAACATGTCGAGAATCTCGCCCACTTCTTCATCGCTGTGCTCTGCGCATAGCGAGCAGCGTAGCAATGTCATATTGGCAGGCGTTGCTGGCGGCCTTGCCAGATTGACGTAGAGCCCTTCCTGCAGCAGCGCGCTCCACATGGCGGCACCACGTTCCAGATCGGGCATCAGGACGGCCACGATGGCACTTTGCGGCTCATCGGTACCAAGTTCAAAGCCGAGGCTCTTCAGACCGCCATGCAGTCGTCCTGAATTCTTCCAGAGATGCGCGCGCTTTTCCGTCGCGGTCATCAGTTTGCGGATTGATGTTGCCGCCGTTGCGACCACCGAAGGCGGCAGACTTGCGGTAAAGACATAGGGGCGGCAAACTAGGCGTAATATCTCGAACTTGGGATGGTTCGACACGCAGAAACCACCAACCGTGCCAACGCTTTTCGAAAAGGTGCCGATGATGAAATCGACATCATCCAATACGCCAGCATCTTCCACAACACCGCGACCGTGTTCACCGATGAAGCCCATGGAATGCGCTTCGTCCACCAGCACCATTGCGCCATTGTCCTTGGCGACCTTCACCATTTCCTTCAGCGGAGCGATATCGCCCAGCATCGAATAGACGCCTTCAAGCACCACCAGCTTTCCCGCGCCTTCGGGAATGCGCTTCAGGCGCTTTTCCATGGCTTCTATGTCATTATGCTTGAATGGCACGATCTCGGCATTGCCCATCGCGCAGCCATCCCAAATGCTGGCATGGCTATCGATATCGAGCACGACGTAATCGCCTTTGCCAGCGACGGTTGAGATGATCCCCAGATTGGCTTGATAGCCGGTCGAAAAGACCATGGCGTGTTCCATGTCATAGAACTCGCGCAGCGCATCCTCGCATTCCTTGTGGCCCTGATAGGTGCCGTTGAGAACGCGGCTGCCCGTGGTGCCGGATCCGAAATCCGCCAATGCCTGTGTTCCAGCTGCTATCACATCGGGATCGAAGGTCATGCCCATATAATTATAGGTGCCGAGCAATATGGTCTCACGCCCGTTGCATATCGCCCGCGTGGGCGAAAGCACCTGCTCCATCACCAGCGAAAACGGGTCGTCCACGCCGCTCGCCAGCAAGTTGGTGCGCATGGCGATTGTAGAATCGAACTTGGTGAACAGGTCAGTAGCTTCACCAGCCGCAACATCGGTTTCCCCAGCCAATTGTCCTGTAGACGCGCCTGCTCCGGTCATTTGCAGTGTTACTCCCCGAGCATCTTGGCGACAGCATCGACCAGATGGCCATAGGTTTCAATTTCGGCCTGCTGGTTCATGGAAATGATGATATCGAACTCATCCTCGATCGCGGCTACGAAATCCATGACCGTGAGGCTATCGAATTCAAGATCGCCGGCAAATGTGGTCGCATCACTGATCTCTACACCCTTCTTGTTAAAGGGCTCCAAAATAGCGCGGATGCGGGTGTCGACTGCGGCACGATCCATTAAAGGTCCAATCCTTGAGGCTTATAATTGCGCACCACATAGTGCGCGCGCCGGTCCGCGGCAAATCTTTACAGACCGAGAGGTGTCGAGAAGCAGGTGTGCAGCGCCGCGTGTGCGTGGCGAAGCGACTACGCCAGCAGCAGAGTATCAGGCAGACAGCTGTTGCTGATCGCTGTCCATCAGGCCGCGCACGGCAGCCATGAATGGCCCAATGCTTACCGGCTTGGACAGATACCCTTCAGCGCCGGATTCGCGGATACGTTCTTCATCGCCCTTACCGGCATAGGCCGTTACTGCCAGCACGGGCACTTTGGCGAGGTCATTATCGCATTTGAGCATGGCAATCAGGTCCAAGCCCGAAACATCCTGAAGCTGGATGTCCATGACCACAAGATTCGGATAAAAGGCCCGCGCGGCCTCAATGGCGAGCTTGCCATCGGCCACGGGTTCAACGGAAAATCCGCTCGCCTGCAAGACATCGCAGAAAAGTTTCCGGTTGAGATCGTTGTCCTCGACAACGAGGATTCTCTTCGTCATTGCGCCCCCAACGGCCCGTTTAACACGGAACCTTGTTATTTCCCTTATACCCTAAATAAGGAACGTTACAATTCTCCGAGAATGTAAAAATTTGTATAATGATAATTCCACTCTCGCTCTCATCGCGCTGGGCTGGGTGCTGGCTGAGCCGGATCGGGCACACCGCTTCCTTGATCTCACCGGCCTGACGCCAGAGAGCCTGCGTGAAGCAGCTGACGATCCGGCAACGCACCGCGCTGTATTCGATTTTCTGGCCGCGCATGAACCCGATCTCATCGCCGCAGCGGCAATGCTGAATGTGGAACCCGAGAGCCTGATCAGGGCGCAACAGGAGTTACAGGCATGAACCGTCCTCTGTTGGTGACCGATTGCGATGAGGTGCTGATTCACATGGTCCGCCATTTTCGTGATTGGCTGGACCGCGAGCATGAAATCGATTTTACGCTGGAAGGTGAACCCTTCATCGATTCAATGAGACGGCGCGGAGAAAAAAATCCGGTTGAAAGCGAGGAAGTCTGGCGCCTGCTCGGCAAGTTCTTTGATACCGAAATGGACTCGCAGAAACCGATCGCCGGCGCACTGGAATCAATCGCCGAAATTCAGCGTTATGCGGATGTGGTCGTGCTCACCAATCTGGCCGATGCGCGCAATGCTGCGCGCAAGATGCAACTGCAGCGGCTGGGAATGGAAGCCTCTGTCTTTACCAACCAGGGGCCGAAAGGCGGCGCGCTAAAACGGATTGTCGAAGAACACGGCGCACGGCGCGTGGTATTTGTCGATGATATCGCGCAGCATCATGCCTCTGCGAAGATTGAAATTCCGCATGTCCACCGACTGCATCTATGTGGAGAGCCCAAGATTGCGGGTCATATCCAATGCGCACATGTTGCAGGCGATGCCCATGCCCGGATAGACAATTGGGATCAGGCGCTCCCATGGATACTTGAAACCTTGCACTCAGGAGACTGACATGGCCGATACTGCCAGCAGCATTGCAGACCGTTTGACCCAGCTTGGCATCACCTTGCCCGAAGCTGCCGCACCTGTGGCGGCATATGTCCCGGTGGTTGTCGCGGGAAACATTGCGCATGTTTCAGGCCAATTGCCTTTCATTGATGGCGCATTGGTGACCGGACGACTGGGAGAGGATGTCGCGCTGGAACGCGGGCAGGCCGCTGCGCGGGCATGCGGTTTGATGATCCTGGCCCAACTCAAGAATGCCGGCATCGCGCTTGATCGGGTGGAACGAATCGTCAAGCTCGGTGCCTTCGTCAATTGCACCGCCGATTTCACCGATCAGCCCAAGGTTGCCAATGGCGCGTCCGAATTGATGTTTGAGGTTTTTCAGGAAGCGGGGCGCCATGCCCGTGCGGCTGTGGGCGTTCCCAGCCTGCCACTTGACGCAGCGGTAGAAGTCGACGCGGTCATCGCGCTTGGCGATGGATGACACAGGCTCCTGGCTGACGCGGCAGGCCTATGCGCATCGCGGCCTGCACGATCGCGCTGTTCCGGAAAACTCGCTCGCCGCATTTTCCGCCGCGATAGAACGGGGGCTGGGGATCGAATGCGATCTTCGCGTCAGTATGGATGGCCGCGCGATGGTGTTCCACGATGCTGCACTGGAGCGGCTGACCGGGCAAGCCGGGCTGACGCAGGCGCATAGCGTGGGCGATCTGACTGCACTCAGGCTGGGCGGAAGCGACCAATATATTCCAACCCTGCGCGATATGCTGGACCTAGTGGCAGGACGTGTGCCGTTGCTGCTTGAGCTCAAGACTGACCGGCGGGAAAGCGTGCACAAGCTGTGCCGTGCGGTGCGGCGCGACATCATCGGATATGAAGGCGATATCGCAGTAATGAGCTTTGATCCGCGCATCGGGAACTGGTTTGCAAAGCGCCTGCCCGATATGATGCGCGGCCTTGTCATCACAGAGGAAAACGCGCGGACAATGTCGGGCGCGGCGCGGCGGCGGCTGGCGGTGCGCCATGCAAAGCCGCACTTCCTTGCCTATGATGTGCGTGACCTGTCCAGCAATTTTGCCGCACGGCACAAGCATAAGGGTTTGCCTATACTGACCTGGACTGTGCGCAGCGCCTCTCTGCTCGATACGGCGCTTGAATTCGGCGCTGTGCCGATTCTCGAAAGCGAGGGGCTGGCGGCGTGGGCGCAGGCTTCCTAGATTGATCCCCATGGCTGATGGCGATCTGACCGCACGTATCCTTCCCGCGACAGGCGGCATCGAAAAAGCCCAGTGGGACAGGCTGGCAGGCGCCTCCAATCCTTTCGTATCGCATGATTTCCTTACCATCATGGAGGACTCGGGAAGCGTGGGTCCCGGGACCGGATGGCAAAGCGCAACGCTGGTGCTGGAAGACGGTGCGGGCACGCTTCTGGGGGCCATGCCGAGCTATCTCAAGCAGCATAGCCAGGGCGAATATGTCTTTGACCATGCCTGGGCTGATGCCTTTGAAAGGGCAGGCGGCGCATATTATCCCAAATTGCAGATTTGCGCGCCATTTACGCCTGCGACCGGGCCTCGCCTGCTGCTTGAAGACCCGCAATATGCTCTGCCATTGCTGCGTGGAGCAGAACAATTCGTGGTCAATAATGACTGGTCGAGCGCGCATGCAACCTTTGTCGAACCTGCGCAGATCGATATGTTCGCCGAGGCTGGATGGCTGGAACGGCACGACATCCAGTTTCACTGGACCAATCGCGAATTTGTCGATTTCGAGGATTTCCTCGCTTCGCTAACGTCCAGAAAGCGCAAGGAGCTGCGCCGCGAACGGCGGCTGGCCAATGACGGGATCGAAATTCGTCAAATGTGCGGCGCTGATATCCAGCCCGAACATTGGGATGCCTTCTGGCTGTTCTATCAGGATACCGGCGCGCGCAAATGGGGCACCCCCTATCTGACACGGGAGGCTTTCGATTTGATGGGGCAAAGGATGGGTGACCGCCTCCTTTTGTTGCTCGCATTCGAGGATGGCCTGCCGATTGCAGGTGCACTCAATTTCATTGGCTCAGAAGCGCTATATGGCCGCTATTGGGGCTGTCTCGTGGACAAGCCATTCCTTCATTTCGAGTTATGTTATTATCGCGCGATCGACGCTGCGATTGAACGCGGTCTCAGCCGGGTAGAGGCGGGTGCGCAGGGCGGCCACAAGCTGGCGCGCGGGTATGAACCGATTGCCACTGCGTCGATGCATTTCATTGCCGATCCGGGCTTTCGCCAGGCCGTGTCCGACTTTCTTGAACAGGAACGGCGCGGCGTGGCGATGGATCGGATGCACCTGTCGCGCCGTATGCCTTTCAAGAAGGGCTGACCGCTACGCCAGTTCAGGCCGCCCGGGCGTCTCCGCAGCGCAGCCATTCGCGGGCGCGGCGCTGGGCTTCGCAAATATCGCGGGCGGTCATTTCATCGGAGATATCAGCGCGGCACCAATTGGCCTCCTCATGACCGCGGCTTGCGGCTAGATTGAACCATTTATGCGCTTCGATAAGGTCGCAATCGACGCCGTGGCTGCCAGTGGAATATACCACGCCGAGATCGTAATAGGCATCAATGCAGCCATCGGCTGCGGCTGCGAGACAGTTTGCCACCAGCATATCGCTGCCGTTGACATCGGCGGGTTGAATTTTTGCGAAAGTCTCGATCTTGGCAAGTTCCATGATCTTTGGTCCCCAATTGCTGCCGAACGCAATGTCCGGCTTTCCCTGCGCCAATGTTTGACCATCGTGGTCAAGAAATGGTTAACGCCTCGCCGCCTTTTCTCACAAGCGCCCCTCGCGCGCCGGGTAGCGCCCCTGTGGATGACGACAGATATGACCTTTATCCCTTCATCTCGAACAGATTGCCGCTTGTGCCACCTGTAAACGATCCTTATAGGCGCGCCCCTACTACTGGCTTTTGTGGCGTCCCATTCAAAAGCCCGGCGGCTGAGCAAGAGCCGCAACAATGGGCAAGGCCCAAGGAAGGGATCCGGAGCACCCGATGGCAAGTGCCGCGCATGACGACATAGATATTCTGACCAAAGCAAAGCGCGCCTTGCCGCGCGATTACACGCCCAGTGACGACGAAGAATACATGTCTCCACGGCAGTTGAATTATTTCCGTGTTCTGCTGCTCGAATGGAAGAAATCCGTTGTCGCTGCATCGGAGGGAACGCTGCAAAGCCTGCAGGATGGCCCGATTCGTGAACCCGATCTCAATGATCGTGCTTCCAGTGAAACCGACTGGGGCATTGAATTGCGCACGCGCGATCGGCAGCGCAAGCTGGGCGCAAAGATTGATGCGGCGATGCGCCGGATCGACGAAGGCGAATATGGCTGGTGCAGCAAAACTGGTGAACCTATCGGCATCAGTCGCCTGATAGCGCGTCCGATCGCCACCATGACCGTGGAAGCGCAGGCCGCGCATGAACGGCGTGAAAAGATTTCGCGTGATGATTGACCCGAATTGGGACAGGCTGTTGTTACTCCCCCAGAATTAACCCATGGTTAGGCGATCTGCGCAAAGGCGAAGGTTGCAATCCACGCTCGCGCTATTGTGTCGGGCAAGTTCTTGAGGGCAAGGTAACGCATGAGCAATGTCGATACTCGTCAGGTAGGGCGTGACAGCTTGTTTTTGCTGGCACAGGTGCGCCTTGATGGCCAGGACACCAATGCCCGCGTGAAAGTGCGGAATCTTTCCGCCGGCGGGATGATGGCCGAAGGCGATCTCAAGGTCGTTCGCGGCGTGCGCGTCGAAGTGGAATTGCGCAACATCGGCTGGGTCGAAGGCACGGTGGCCTGGAAGCAGGGCAATCGTTTCGGCATCGCTTTTATCGATGAAATCGATCCCAAGCTTGCCCGCGCTCCCGTAGCGGCATCTGCGGCGAGCCTTCCCAGCAACGGCATGCGCAAGATCTGAAGCCCGCTTCTCGTCTGCACATCGTCGCCTGCGGCGCTTTCACTGACGACAAATCATGGGCATGCCTTTGAAGGCCGGAGCTTGAAGCAATTTGCGCCCGGGCCTATCGCAACGGGCGATGGAGATGCCCCGACAAATGCACTGCCGCCGTCCCTTGGCCTTTAGGGCAATCGCCATGGCCATATGCCTTGCGATGGTGACAGCCTGCGGATCAAGCGATGACGGGGCGCTCGACGTTGTGCTGATCGGCACGCCTGAGTCGGTGTATACTCAGGATCTGCGCCTGTCTCCCGGCGCGCAAATCCTGCGCGCCGCTACACAGGGCGGGCTGGTTGCCCTTGATGCTCATGGCGAAGTGGTTCCCGCGCTGGCAGAAACATGGCTCCCGACTGAAGACGGGCTGAGCTATATCTTCCGCCTGCGCGATATCCCCTGGCCCGACGGCAGCGAAATGACTGCGGCAAGTGCACGAGCGGCGCTGGAAAGAGCGATCGGCGGCCTGGAAGGGACAGCGCTGGCGCAAGACCTTGCGCCTATAGAAGAAGTGCGCGCCATGGCCGGAAGGGTGATTGAAATCAGGCTTTCCGCGCCAGAACCGGACCTTCTCAAGCTGCTCGCCCAGTCAGAGCTGGCCTTGCGGCATGAAGGCGGTTTCACAGGTCCGATGATTCTCACCCGTGAAACCGCTGATGAGGAGAACGCGGAAGAGGGCGATGCAGCGGCTGGACGGTTCGCAAGGCTTGATTTCAAGCCGCCGCTTGAACGCGGGATGCCCATGGCCGATAACTGGCAGGACCACGTGCGCGAAGTGGAAATCACCGTGGCGCAGGCGCGCGAAGCCATCGTCATGTTCGAAGCTGGCGATGTGGAACTGGTGCTGGCAGGCGATCTAGGCGGACTGCCACTGGTTGATACAGGGCCGCTTTCATCAGGGACCTTGCGCGTCGATGCGACCTTCGGCCTTTTCGGTCTGCATGTGCGGCGCGATGGCGGGCTGCTCGGCAACAATGGCGTTCGCGAGGCGCTGGCCATGGCCATTGATCGAGAAGGGCTGCTGGCGACTTTCAACATCGGCGGCCTTGTTCCGACAACGCGGCCCGTTTCGCCCGGCCTGCCCGGCGATCCCGGTTTTATCGCTGAACGATGGCGTGACATGGTGCTGGCTGAACGGCGGCAGGAAGCTGCTGTGCGAATCGACGCCTGGCGACGCCAGTTCGACGATGGTGATCTGTCGCAGCCAGCACGGCTGACGATCACAATGGGCGAAGGGCCGGGCTGGGATCGCCTGTTGCAGGAACTGGACGCGCAAATGGCGCAAATCGGCATAACAATCGAACGGTCCGAAACTGCACGCACTGCCGATCTTGCCCTGATGGACAAGATTGCACGCTATCCGGCCCCGCGGTGGTTTCTCAACCAATTCCATTGCGGGCTGGAGTTGGGCCTGTGTAGCGAGGCTGCGGATGAGCTGGTGGCACAGGCCATGCAGCAGATGGATCTTTCCGCGCGCGCCAGTCTGATGGCGCAGGCAGAGGCCGAACTGATGGCGGAAAATGTCTATATTCCGATTGGTGCACCGCTGCGCTGGTCGCTGGTGCGCGGCGGAGTTGAAGGGTTTGAAGCCAATATCTACGGATTTCATCCCTTGCCGCCGATGGCGCAAAGACCCAGATAGGGAGCAAGGAGAGTTTAGTTCATGGCGGAAAATCAGAAGCCTGTCCCGATCCGGCCTGCCCCCGAAGATGATCCCGTGCGGCCCGGCCCGATGGTTGGCGATCTGCCGCTGGGCAATGATCCCCAATCCATCAGGCGTCGGATAGAGGCGATGGAGCAGGTGCTGGAACGCAGTTTCGTCATTCCCGGCCTGGGGCGCCCCGTTGGCCTTGATGCAATTATCGGACTGGTTCCGGTGGTGGGTGATATCATCGCGATGGGCATGGGTGCCTATATCGTGTGGGAAGCGCGCAATCTGAAAATGCCCAAGTGGAAATTGCTGCGCATGGCGGGCAATGTCGTTTTTGACAGCGCGGTAGGCGCAGTGCCGGTTGTGGGCGATGTATTTGACTTCATGTTCCGCTCAAACAGCCGCAATCTGCGGATTGTGAGGAAGCATCTCGACAAGCATCATCCGCACACCAAGGTGATCGACCAGTAGAGCAGCGGATAGTTTCTTTTGCACCCGCTTTGGCTTAGGTAAATGCATGGCCAAAACCGATGTAACCTATTCCTCCTATCTCGATCTCAACCGTATTCTGGCGGCGCAGCATCCCGCCTCCGATGCGCATGACGAGTTTCTGTTCATCATTGTGCACCAGGCGAGCGAATTGTGGCTCAAACTGTGCCTGCACGAATTGGAGGCAGCGCGTGAACTGGTGATTGCGGATGATCTTCCGCCCGCTTTCAAGATGCTCAGCCGCGTGGCGCAGGCGCAGCGCCAGCTGATCGCCAGCTGGGATGTTCTCGCCACGATGACTCCGCATGATTATTCACTCATCCGTCCGCATCTGGGCGGGTCGAGCGGGTTTCAGTCGGCGCAATACCGCTTGATGGAATTCATCCTTGGCGGGCGCAATCCGGATATGGTGACGATGCATGAAGCGACGCCGAACGTGGCAGAAAAGCTGCACGCCGAACTCGCCCGCCCAAGCCTTTATGGAGAAGTCTTGCGGTTGCTGCGCAGGCGCGGGTTTGCCATCCCGGAAGGCTTGGTAGGGGCAGAATTCAATGGTCCACATAAGCCCATGGATGAAGTGACCGAAGCATGGGCGCAGGTCTATCGCCATCCCAGGACCCATTGGGATCTATATGAACTGGCTGAAAAACTGGTCGATCTGGAATATCATTTCCAGCGCTGGCGTTTCGGCCATCTGAAGACCGTGGAGCGGATTATCGGTTTCAAGAAAGGCACCGGCGGCACAGCTGGCGTGCCTTATCTGGAAAGCGTGCTGAAGCTTGGCTTCTTCCCCGAACTGCTGGCCGTGAGAACAGAACTTTGAATGATCTGGCGCAGGAAGCTGCACGGCTGGATGCAGCCGATCCGCTGGCCATATGCCGCAGCGAATTCCTGATCGATGATGATCTGGCCTATCTGGATGGCAATTCGCTGGGCGCATTGCCCAAGGCGGCGCCGGCGCGGGTGGCACAGGTGGTGCAAAAGGAATGGGGCGAGCAATTGATCGCCAGCTGGAATGATGCCGGATGGATTGGGTTGCCGCAAAAAATGGGTAGCAAGATCGCGCCGTTGATTGGTGCGCAGACGCATGAGGTGATTGCTACGGACACCACCTCAATCAACCTTTTCAAGCTGATATCGGCGGCGCTGGCGATGCGGCCGGGCCGCAAGCAGGTGCTGAGCGAGCCGGGCAATTTCCCCAGCGATCTCTACATGATCGAAGGTTTGGAAGCGCAGGGCCTTGCCGAGCGGCGGTTGGCGGAGCGCGGCGATATTGAAGCTGCGCTAGATGAGAATGTCGCGCTTCTGCTGCTCACCCATGTGCATTACAAGACTGGCGAGATGTTTGACATGGTGCGCCTGACCAAGGCCGCGCATGATGTGGGTGCGCTGGTCCTGTGGGATTTGTCGCATTCGGCAGGCGCAGTGCCGGTTGATCTGAATGGCGCCAATGCTGATTTCGCGGTTGGCTGCGGCTACAAATATCTCAACGGAGGCCCCGGCGCGCCAGCCTTCGCATTCGTTGCCGAGGGGCATCTGGCGAACCTTCAGCAACCACTGAGTGGGTGGATGGGGCACAACGCGCCATTTGCTTTTGAAGATGATTATCAACCTGCACAGGGCGTCGACCGCCTGCTGTGCAGCACGCCGTCTGTCATCGCCATGAGCGCGCTGGAAGTGGGCGTCGATTTGATCGCGATGATCGGGATGGGACCGCTGGTCGAAAAATCACGCGCCCTGTCAGAATTCACCCGTGCAGCGATGGCGAGGCACGTCCCCGAGCTGACCTGCATCAGCCCCGCCGACCCGGCGCAACGCGGCAGCCAGCTCTCGTTCCGCCACGAACATTCCTACGAGCTATGCCAAGCCTTGATTGCCCGCAAAGTGATCGGAGATTTCCGCGCACCCGATGTACTGCGCGTAGGCTTCGCCCCTGCCTACGTCCGCTATGCCGACTGCGCCCGGCTAGTGAGCGAATTACGCGATATTCTCGACAGTGGGGAATGGCAGAAGCCGGAATATGCGGAGCGCGGGGCCGTGACCTGACCTGAGGAAGAAGTCTCTGCATGGAAATCGAAGACACGACCGCATGCGGGTTGAGCCAACCTCAAGCCTCCAGCTCGATGTCCCAGTAAAGCCAGTCTCGCCACGTCTCATGCAGGAAGTTGGGTGGGAAGCTCTTGCCTTGTTGTTGCAATTGCCAGCTTGTCGGGCGGATGGGCTGATATTGCAGATGCATGCCCGCCTCTTTCGGGGTGCGGCCGCCCTTTTTCATGTTGCACGGCGCGCAAGCGGTGGCGATGTTTTCCCACGTGGTTTTGCCGCCCTGCCGTCGGGGTACGACGTGATCGTAGGTAAGGTCCTTTTGCACGCCGCAATATTGGCAGGAGAATCTGTCACGCAGGAAGAGGTTGAACCGGGTGAAGGCAGGGAACTGGCTCGGCTTCACATATTGCCGCAGCGCGATCACGCTGGGCACTTTCATATCCAGCGATTGTGAATGCACTGCGCGGTCATAGGTGGCGACGATATCGACCCGTTCGAGGAATACCGCCTTGATCGCCGTCTGCCACGGCCACAGGCTGAGTGGGTAATAGGATAGCGGAGTGTAATCCGCATTCAACACCAGTGCGGGGCAGCTTTCCAGCCGCCGGTGTGGATCTTCATGGGCGCTGCGGAATACGGCGGCCCGTTCAATCAGTTCGGTTTTGAACACGTGCGGTGTCCTCCCAGATGGAAGTAAAGATGCACTTGCACGAAAAAGCGTCAACCCTGTTACAGACAGGTTATTCACAGGGATATTCACATGGATACCAACAAGCCACACCTTCTGGCATGAGTTTTCAAGGCCAATGATCACCACGCGCTTTGCCCCCAGCCCCAACGGCTCGCTCCATCTGGGCCATGCATATTCGGCCATTGTTGCGCATGATCTGGCGGCAGAGGCGGGCGGCACGTTCCTCTTGCGGATCGAGGATATCGACGGAGAACGATCGCGCCCCGACCTTGCCGAGGAATTTCGCCAAGACCTCGAATGGCTGGGCCTTAACTGGGAAGAAACGCCCCCTCAGTCGTCACGCGTCGCCAGCTATGTCGCGGCTGCACAGCAATTAAAGGCACAGGAATTGCTTTATCCCTGCCGCTGCACACGCGCGCAAATCGCCGCAGCAGCAAAGGATTTCGGTCCCGATGGCCCGGTCTATCCGGGGATATGCAAACATGCCACCATCCCCGAAGACGAGCCGGTGGCATGGCGGCTGGACGTCGCCCGCGCGATGGAATTGACCGGCGCGCTGACATGGCATGATGCACTGGCGGGCGAGCAAGAGGCGCGACCCGATTTGGCGGGCGATGTGATGTTGGTCCGCAAGGATGCGGCAACGCCTGCCAGCTATCACCTTGCTGCCACGATCGATGATGCCGCAGACGCGGTTACCCTGGTTACGCGCGGGGCAGACCTGTTTGCTGCGACACACATCCACCGGTTGCTACAGGCGCTTCTCGGCTTGGCGGTGCCGCGATGGCATCATCATGCGCTGTTGCTGGATGCAAGCGGCAAGAAACTTGCCAAAAGGCGCGATTCCGCTTCGCTGGCGGACCGGCGTAAGGCAGGAGAAAACGGCAAGGCACTGGCGCAAAGCCTGCGTATGGGCCAAATGCCGTGTGGAATTACCCTCTCACGCTACCCACATGGTGTAACATGAACACATTTCTCATCATCCTGCTCGCCCTGTTTGCCATCATGGTGATCGTTTCGCTCGTCCGCGGCGTAATCGCTTTTTTACAGACCACGAAAATCGATCTGGAAAAAGGTGGAGAGAATTCCGAAGCGCTGCAGATCAAGCAGAACCAGGCGATGTTCTCCCGCATCAAATATCAGGCGCTGGCCGTGGTTGTGATAGCGATATTGCTTGCAGTAAACAGTTGATCTACAAAGATTAGCTGGCTCGCGGCTTGAAGGGGGCGACATGGTAAAACTCAACCGCATCTACACCCGCACGGGCGATGATGGCACAACCGGCCTTGTCGATGGGTCGCGCTTGCCCAAACATGCGCCGCGCATGGAAGCGGTGGGCGCCGTGGACGAGGCAAACGCCACGCTCGGCATGGCTGCACAGATGCTGGAAGGCCAGAACCTTGCTGATATCGTGCGTTTGCAGAACGACATGTTCGACCTGGGGGCAGATCTTGCCACACCCGCACAGGAGGGAGACGATTTCGCCCCGTCTGAAATGGTATTGCGCATCGTTCCGGCGCAGGTCGAATGGATTGAGACCCGCATCGATGCGCTCAATGCCGATCTTCAACCGCTGACCAGCTTTATTCTTCCCGGTGGTAGCGAGGCGGCAGCACGGCTCCACCTTGCGCGCACCGCGACGCGGCGGGCCGAACGCAGCATAGCCGCCCTCATCACGCAGGAACCGGTAAATCCAGCGGCATCGGCCTTTATCAATCGTCTGTCAGATTACCTTTTCGTGCTGTCTCGCGCTGTCAATGACGGCGGGGCCGGGGACGTTTTGTGGACGCCGGGGGCAAACCGCTAAAGCGTTTATTTGGCGGGAACATGCTCCCCGTCCGGACCGTTGGTTTCTCAAAGGAGAATTCAATTGTCTCATACTGATCCAAAATCGCAGGAACAGCGCCAGTCCGATCTCGCGGCGGAAAACCATAACGACGAACAGGATGATCACCGCGCACAGGCACAGGAAGTTGCCGAGCAGGCGCAGGATCCTTCCTCTCGCAAGGCAAGCCCGACCGAATCGACCAAGGGTCCCGGAAAAAGCGATCTGATGGGCGATTCCACGCAGGATACCGTCGATCACATGCGCGATATGGAAAGTTCGGGCCGGGTCGACATGCACGCCTATGATGGTGAGCCCAATCATGACGACAATGTCGATAAATATGGCAAGGCCGCCAAGCCTGACGGGCTGCGTGGCGACGGTACCTGATCTGATATTTGAAGTAAGCTAACCGGCCGCCCGGGTCGTGACAGATGCTTTGGCTGACATGTGGCACTACCCGCATGTCAGCCACTTATGCTTCCGTCATTCAGGAACCACAGTCCGAAGGTCAGCAGAAGCGCGCCTGCGGAAATCGACCACGCAATGAGCCTGATGTTGGGCAATTTGGGTGAATCCACCGCATGGGAAGACAAGCGATCGAAGGCCTTGCACGCCCGCCTTTCAGCACCCAGCGCGAAAACGATGGCTAGCAGAATGAACAGCGTGGCAATGGCTTTTGCCAGCCAGGGCGGATCAAGCTTGCCAAACAGCGCATTGAAACCGATCCCTATGGCGATGGCGGCAAAGGCGGTGCGCATCCAGCCCGCAAATGTGCGTTCCAATGCCATGATTGTGCGATCTTCGGCCCAATTGGTGCGGTTTTCCGCCCACTTGGTGTTCTTGTCATCGCCCTGATCGGCTGGATCGTCCTGCGCCATGCAGGCAGATTAGGGCCGCACCGGCGAATTGCAAACTGCTCGGCTACTTCTCATTCGCCTCGCGCTTCAGATCATACAATAAATCCAGCGCCTCACGCGGGGCGAGGGCATCTATATCGAGCGATTGCAGCCTTTCGCGAAATGCGTCGCGAGTATCGGCAGGCACCTCCATGGCGGCAGCAAACAATGGCAAATCGCCCAGCCCCGCGGCAAGCCCGCCTGTTTCGGCGCGGCCCTTTTCGAGCTTGTCGAGCACAGAGCGCGCTCGCTTGACGACCGGGGCAGGAACGCCGGCCAGCTTGGCCACCGCAAGTCCATAGCTGCGGTCCGCCGCGCCCTTTGTAACTTCATGCAGCAATACCAGATCGCCCTTCCATTCCTTGGCGCGAACATGATGCAGGCTCAACGCCTCGCAAGTGTCGGCGAGCCGCGCCATTTCATGATAATGGGTGGCAAAAAGGCAGCGGCTGGTGTTGGTTTCATGGATGGCTTCGGCCACCGCCCATGCCAGCGCGAGCCCGTCATAGGTGGACGTGCCGCGCCCCACCTCGTCCAGAATTACGAAGCTGCGCGGCCCTGCCTGGCTGAGAATGGCGGCGGTTTCGACCATTTCGACCATGAATGTGGAACGTCCGCGCGCCAGATTGTCCGACGCGCCCACACGGCTGAACAATTGGTCCACCAGCCCGATACGCGCCGCCCGCGCCGGAACGAAGCCGCCCGCCTGTGCAAGCAGAATGATAAGCGCGTTCTGTCGCAGGAAGGTAGATTTGCCGCCCATATTTGGTCCGCCAACCAGCCACAGCCTGTCTTCGGCTGAAAGCGCGCAATCATTGGCGACGAAGCGTTCCTTGCCCGCCTGCGCGGCCAGCGCGCCTTCCACCACCGGATGGCGTCCGGCCTCGATCGCAAGGATGGGTTCCTCAACAATTTGCGGGACACACCATTCAGCCTCGGAAGCGCGTTCGGCCTGCCCCGCACTTACATCGAGCCGGGCAAGCGCGGCGGCGGTAGCGGCGATGGCTTCGCTGCGCTGGGCCACCCGTTCTGTCAGCTCCTCGAAATGTGCTTCCTCGGCAGCCAGCGCATGGCCGCCCGCCTCGGCAATGCGCGATGCCTCTTCATGCAGGGTGAGGGAATTGAAGCGCACCGCATTGGCCATGGTCTGGCGATGGGTGAATCCACTGTCTGCTTCCATCAGCTTGTCGGCATGCTTGGCGGGCACTTCAATGAAATAGCCTAGCACGCCATTATGCCTGATCTTGAGTGCAGGCGTGCCTGTATCTTCGCGATATCGCGCTTCCATCGCGGCGATTGCTCGGCGGGCATTGCCCGAAACCTCGCGGAGTTCATCCAGTGCGTGGTCGAAGCCTTCAGCGATGAACCCTCCATTCTGCCGCTCTGTCGGCGGTGCGGGGACAAGCGCGCGGGTCAGAAGATCGGTCAATTCCGCATGGCCGACCAGGTTTGGCAGGAGATATTCGAGCAAAGCCGGTCGATCGGGCTTTGCGCGCATCATCTCGCTGATCTGTCGCGCCTGAATCAGTCCGTCACGCACTTGGCCAAGATCACGCGGTGAGCCGCGCCCTGCCACGAGCCGCCCCAATGCGCGGCCAATATCGGGCATGTTGCGCAAGGCCCTGCGTAAATCGGCGCGCAACAGCGGGTCGTCGTGAAAATATCTCACCGATGCGAGGCGTTTTCCTATGCGGGCCCTGTCGGCCAACGGGGCTGACAAATCCTCTGCCAGAAGCCGCGCACCTGCGCCTGTCACACAGCGATCCACTGCGGCGATAAGCGAATGGGAGCGTGTGCCTTGCTGATTGGCGAGAATTTCAAGGCTGGCACGGGTCGATTCATCCATTGCCATGAATTCAGCCGAAGGGCGCGCTACAGGTGGCAGGAGCAGCGGCAATTCGCCGCGACCGGCATGTTCAAGATAAGCGATTAATCCACCTGCCGCAGCCAACATGGCGCGGGAAAACTGGCCAAACCCATCCAGCGTGGCAACGCCGTGCACCGTCTTCAGTCGTGCTTCACCTGCATCGCTGGCGAAACTGGCAGGCGGTCGTCTCACGCCATCTGCAGGGTCATGTGACCAGTCTTCGGGCACCACGATTTCGCTTGCCCCGATCCGTGCCAGTGCTGCGCCCAGTCTTTCGGGCGGAAATTCTTCAAGCACCATTGCGCCTGTCGAAATGTCGCAAGCGGCAAGCCCGCAGCTTCCGCGCAGATCGCACACCGCCGCAAGCATGTTTGCGCGGCGCGGCTCAAGCAGAGCCTCTTCGGTCAATGTGCCTGCAGTCACAAAGCGCACGATGCTGCGTTTCACCAGCGCCTTTGACGCATGCCCTTCTGCGCGAGCGCGCTCTTTCGCCTGTTCAGGAGTTTCCACCTGCTCTGCAATTGCGACACGGCAGCCGCCCTTGATCAGCCGAGCGAGATAGCCTTCTGCCGAATGCACTGGCACGCCGCACATCGGCACGGGCCTGCCTTCATATTCCCCCCGCGTGGTCAGCGCGATATCAAGCACGCCGGCCGCTGTGCGGGCATCATCGAAAAACATCTCGAAAAAGTCGCCCATGCGAAAAAACAGCAGGCAATCCCCAGCCTCTGCCTTGAGGTCGAAATATTGCTGCATCATCGGAGTTGCTGTGCCGGCCATGGATGACGGCGGCGGTAGCGGGAAATGGAATGATTCGGGAAGGGGCGAGATGCCAGCTTTCCCCTATCCCCGCGCGCCAAGTGCCTCTATGCGGAGTGAATACAGGAGAACAAGCTTGGAAGACGAACCCAATCAGAGTTTCACGGCGCGCGAGGCGCTGTTCTATCACGAGACGATCCGCCCCGGTAAAATCGAGATCATCGCATCCAAGCCGATGACAACGCAGCGCGATTTGAGCCTCGCCTATTCGCCCGGCGTAGCGGCCCCGGTTGAAGCGATTGCCAAAGATCCCGCACTGGCTGCGAAATATACCGCGCGATCAAACCTCGTGGCGGTGATTTCCAACGGCACCGCAATCCTTGGCCTTGGCAATCTGGGCGCACTGGCATCCAAGCCGGTGATGGAAGGCAAGGCTGTCCTGTTCAAACGCTTTGCCGATGTGGATTCGATCGATATCGAGCTCGATACCGAAGACCCTGACAAGTTTATCGAAGCGGTGGCTTTGATGGAGCCGTCCTTTGGCGGCATCAATCTTGAAGACATTGCTGCGCCTGAATGTTTCATCATCGAACAGGCCTTGCGTGAACGGATGAAAATTCCGGTCATGCATGATGATCAGCACGGCACCGCGATTATCGCTGCTGCGGGCCTTCTCAACGCGGCGCATCTCACCGGACGCGATCTGA